>CANLTI010000048.1 GCA_947494095.1 uncultured Pseudomonadales bacterium | reverse complement strand
ATGACTTATCGATAATGCATACCCTTTTAACTGGATAAATTTACGAGACCCATATTCTGGTTGTTATTTGGACAGTTCATGGCTGAGTAGTTACTCAAAAGATAAGGGGCGAGGCAGTAATAGTTTTCCCAATTAGATGTAGCGTTATGTTTGCTCGGCAAGGCGTTCAAAGGGGCGTAGCTTGGGCATATAACACCTTGAGCAGCGCATCGGAAGAGCCCCTTATTAGACATTACAGAAGCATAATCTCGAGCAGAGAAAGCACAAAACAGTATTATTGGGTAATGTATTTCTTCATCGCCCCTAAGGACAGCTATACTTAAAACATATCGAGCTTTAATAATCTAACACATAAAACAATACGTTACTTAACGTAAGCCGGCCTTGCGCTGAGCTAAGCGATAAAGCTGCGCACCAACGACACAGCTATTTATAGAATACTAAAGCTATATTACATTTTTAGTCACTATTAAGAAGCACCCAGCTAAATCAATTCATTGTATACATATACCCATGGCGTTTGAAATTTAGGTTTTAATAGTCACTGCCTATTGAAATACTCTTATCTCTTGATAAAATCATCATATGAAAGACTTTTGGCTTACCGATGAAGAGATTATGACCCTGCGCTCAGCCCATAAGGCCGAGTCGAATCGGCGTGCAGCTTATAAAATTAATGCAGTAATATTATTGGGCACCGGCTGGACACTAAAAGGAGTTAAAGAGGCCTTGCTCATCGATGATGAAACTTTACGTACTTACATTCATAAATATAAGGAATCAGGTATTAAAGGCTTGATAGCAACGCGCTATCAAGGGCGTGTCAGTTTGCTCAACGAAGAGCAGAAAAACATGTTGTGTCAAGAGCTTGAAAATCGAGTATATCTCACAGTACAAGAAATTGTTGATTATGTGAGCCGAGTATTCTCGATCGATTATAGTGTGAGTGGTATGCGGGATTTACTGCATCGCTTGAATTATGTTTACAAGAAACCCACATTGATTCATGGCAACCCTGACCGATAAGCACAAGAAGAGTTTGTTGAATATTATGAGCGTTTTATGGATGAAAGGCTGATGATGAAGAGGTTTTATTCCTTGATGCCGTTCACCCAGAGCATAATACAATGGCCGCTTACGGATGGATTAAGCGCGGTCAAAAAAAATGTTTGCACACAAACTCTGGGCGTCAACGCCTTAATTTACATGGCGCGATCAATATAGAAACTATGGATGTCACTTTGATTGAATCTGAGACGGTCAATGCTGACTCTACGATAGAGCTATTGGAAACACTGAATCAACAATATCCGTTATCCAGGCGCTTGCATATCATATTAGATAATGCGTGTTTCATTCAACAGCTTAAAATTTACCGCCCTCTAAACAGTATTTTTTTAGCTCACCAAAAGGTGCCAGCAACAGTATTAGCGCCACAATCCAGTACACCACACCAGGATAAAGAGCCTCAGGGAATTCGCCTACCAAAAGATCTGCAGGGTCGCTAAACAATACGGTAACCAATATAAACGGTGACAATAATGAGGAATATTTTAAATGAGTATGCACTGGAAAAAGATCAGGAAATAGAATGAAAATAACAGTCCAAACAACTGTCCATAATAGCAATAATAAAAGTTTATTTTTCACTATTTAACCTTACTTGATATTCTAAGCCACCTTGCCTAAAACAACTTCCAATCATTTAAAAAATTAGCTTTATTACCCACCGCATGAGCGGCTATATACATCAATTCAGATGAAGCATTTATCGCTGCTTTAGCGTGCACGGAATCTATTGATCCCGATTCAAAGTCATCACTACTGTGTTTGCTGTGATCTTGTTTAGAGTAGATATGTATCTCAAGAATTCCCCCAGGTGCATTAGGGTCTGTAAATTTATCTCGCTGAGTATGGCCGGGCGAAAAAGAATCTTGCAAGGAGTGTAAGGCCACAGCCATATAAGATGCAGCACCTCTATTCAGCATAACCTTTGTACCGGCGGCAGAACGGCCATGAATTTAATGTGTTAGCAGCCTATTCATCTTACCGATCCAATTGACCACATTAACTTTAATAAATTCTACACACTCAATACGTGCCTGTCTGACAGTAGCATTCGATGAGCGCCTCATAAAATGATATTTCTGTCCAGCATCAAAAAAATGATGTCGGATTTTCATCGGTTCCAGATCTACTGCAACAACCTCTCGAACTAAGTATCCACTGTTTAAGCTATGAAAGGTCTCACCAAACAGTGATAGCTCCTGAAGAACTATATATTTACTTAACTTATCATTATCATACTTATTTGATGCCTCCTTATTCTTCCATTCTCTTCTGAGAATACTAAACTGAGGGCTTTTACAGAGTTTCTCCCTAAAGAGCATACCTGTAGCTTTATCACACCGATTCTTAAAACCTTTTATCGCATTATTTGTTAACTTAGCATGACCATCTAGCTTCATTATAATTTTCCATTGAGTTATCCTTTAATGTTAAATAGTACCAAGAAATACGAGGACAGGCACACCCCAAATCTAAATAACCATTAAAAAAGCCAAACCGTCAACTAAAAGCCACCCGCGTTATCGATTCAAGGCCTTTGGAGGCAGGAGCCGACTAGAGCCGACAGGGAAGTACTTGCCGCGTGCCTTGAATGGATGGCGAGGGTGGCGCCCCGATCCTCCTATCAAAATCACAAAATCACAAAATCACAAAACCACAAAATCACAACCACGAAAACACACACTCACTCTAAATAACCATTAAAAAAGCCAAACCGTTAACTAAAAGCCACCCGCGTTATCGATTCAAGGCCTTTGGAGGCAGGAGCCGACTAGAGCCTACAGGGAAGTACTTGCCGCGTGCCTTGAATGGATGGCGAGGGTGGCGCCCCGACACGACCCAACCCAGATCAACCCAAATAATTATGAGCTAAATCCAAAAATAAAAATAATTAACACTGATACAAACCAAACAAGCACAACATAACGTACCACACCCCCTCGCGGGCATAGCCTCTTTATCCCCAACATAAAAAAGCCTTTATTAGCAAGGCTAATAAAGGCTAACTAGGCCGTCTTAATCACGGCGACCATAAAAGTAAAATAACGCTAAACGAGCGCAGCCGATATGACCTTGCCCGAGGGTACTCGAATATTGGTTTTTTCTTCATCAACACCCGCCGCGGCAATCACAGTTTTACCGTAGGCCGCTAAAGTGCTTTCGGCATCAATATCGGGGTTGTTTTTAGAGCCGTTTTTAGAGTTAATGCCAGTAGCTTCGGGCTGGTTTTTACTGTTTGCCTCTAAGCCACCCATCATGCCGCTTTTAATACCGCTACCGTGCATAAAGCTCAACGTTAAATTACTAAAATGGTCGCGACCGCCTTCTTTATTGCGCAACGGTGTGCGGCCAAAGCAATCTAGCGTCACCCAGTTGGTTTGATCGGCTAAACCCGCCGCGCTAACCATTTTCCAATATTGCACCATGCTATCGATACCTTTTAATGTTCGGCTGGCTTCATCGACCAATGTTTTGTCACTGTGATTATCGCCGGCAAAGTCGTGCGATACACACACCACAGGCGTTAAACGCAGCTTAATAAAAGCAATAGCTGTGCGTAATTGGTTGATCGTATCATCGCCATCAATCGCATCTAATGCAGTGCCTAGATTATCGCCAATGGCTTGCGCCTGCGCACGAGTGAGTGCGTGATTATCTAAAAAGGCACGCTGTTTTTGAGTGCCGTTTTGTTTTAAATTAGCATACACTTCATCGATCATTTGACTGTATAAATTATCGTAATCGGCTGGGTCTAAGTGGCTACCGGCAGTAGCGGCAAATAAACTTTTTACCTGCGAAGGCTTATAGATGGTTAAAGGGTTACCCTTAGAAAACCCCGCCATACCATTTTTAGATAAAACTAAAGGGGTTTTTAACGAAGTACCCAACGCCTCGGCGGTATCCCACGCAATGGCCGAGCCTAACTCTTCACCACGGTTGGGGTTTAAGTCATCGCGTAGCGCGCCCTTTAACCCCTTTACCGATGGCATTTCGGGGTGAGCATTAGCCCCCGAGCGATACCACACGCCGCATAGGTTATTTAAAAAGGCCTGCGGCAACTCTTGCCAAGGGCGAGCGGCTAATACTTTTTGACCGCCAATGGTTAACTCAACCGACTCTTCTAAGTCTTTGCCTGAGTAGCTAGTACCGTTGACTTTACCGCGTGATGCGGTGCCTAGCTCTGATGCCTTAGGGTGCTCAATAAGGCCTGCCGCTTGGTTGCCTGCACTGGCAAACGTCATGGGGCCACTGCAGTTAATAGGCTCGCCCTGCAATGATTGCGACAATATTGTGAATTTGGCATTGCTCGCAGCACTTACCGTGCCAGCGGCCAAAAAACTCGCCGGTACGCCAATTACGCTGGCACAGGTAGACAAGCTTAAAGCCCCTAAACTACTTTGTTTAAGGAAGTTGCGGCGGGCGCTAAAAAGTGGCTTGTTTTGTGGTTTTTTCATGGTTAATTCTCCGCCTAAAAGCCTAGGCCAACGCTGATCGTGGATGGGGCGCTACAGGTCATCTTCCAGAGCGTTTCTATGGCTTTTTGTGCATCTAATGCATAGCCGCAACTAGGCGTTGCGTTGTTTTTAATATTCACTTTATTGGGGTTGGCGCACTTAGGTGACTTGCGCAACACAGCGTAAGTGCGAGCCACCGATTGGCGCGCCACACTGTAGTGCTCATGCTCGCTGGGTATACCTAAAATGACTTGCGTGATATCGTCGAGCATTTCATTGGTTTTGTCTCGATGAAAAGGCACATTATTTTTATTACCAATAAACCAATAATCACGATCTGAGCATAAGTACTCGACCGACTTCACGTAAAACGGGTCAATTTGCGAGGGCTGCAACAACGAAATTTTGCCGCGTGTATATTCATCATTAGGCACAAGGTCGGTTTGCGCGGTGCGGTAATGAATGCTCTTGCCACAAAAAACTTTGCCATTAGTGCGGCCGCGCTTTTTAGCAATATCATTCAAGCCGCCATCAATATGTGTACAAAAATGGTCTTGACGCGCAATACTCACTAGCATCTCGGTATTATCGGTAATACCGTTGGTAACCAGCGGTGATTTAAAGGTTTCGAGCAAAAGGGTTTTAAACTTAAAGCCCGAGGCTTTGAATTTTTCGGCGATATCTTTCACATCATCGGGGTATTTTTTATCGCAATCGACCGAGGTGACCCACTGGCACATTTTACTAGCCCACGCAAAAGCAAAGTGAGGGTGATCAGCCAAGGCTTGCGCAAACTCGTCCATGTTTTTAACCTCACGCGTTAAGCCGTGGAGTGAAAAGTCTGGTCGCTGTGAGCCTATACGCTTAAGTGCACGAGTGTTTTCGGAGTGGTAATACTTCAAAAACACATTGCGCATAGGGTCCATTTGGGTGTGACAGGCATGGCAATCGGTACCGGGCACGGCATGGTCGGCAATAATACCTTCACTGTGGTTGCGCTTAGTGGTGTCACCCGCTTCAAAGCTAAGCCCTAGCGCACTAATTAGCGTTTGGTTAAGCGTCATGCGGAACTCGTTAGAGGGGTTTGTTTCCCAATTAAACATAAAAGCAGGCGTGGTAAAAAAGCCAATTCTAGGGGCTAATAACTCGTAACTATCGCCATCTTTAAGTGCGCGCATAGACTGTATGTAGCCTTGGGTTTTGTCGTATTGGCCAGGCGCTGTACCTTGCTTTAACGTAATGGTGCGCCAATCTTCATAGTCGCTATCAATCACCCCTGGCATATCTCGCAGGCGGTGCTCATTACTGTTTTCACTCAACTGCTGCTGATCTGCACGCCCCAGCGCGGCCAGCACAATGGTGCTAACCTCCCAATCGCGCGTTGTTACTATGGTGCGGAAGTCTTGATTGGTATTAATAATACGTAACGCCGTTTGCACCATCATTTCATGCAGTGCCTTTTGGGTGCGCGATGTGTCGACGGGTGCATCTGGCGCATAGCCTAAGCCGCCGAGCTGCTCCCAGTAGTCGGTATTGGTTAAAGGGGATGCATTTTGTTGTAGTGCGAGGCGTAAAAACTGTCGAATTTTGTAGTCAAATTTGTCGGTTTTTATCCACTGCTTTAATAAAGCCTCATACTCAGCTTCATTAAAATCATTATTGCCGGTAATACGTTGGTATTCACCATTCGTTAAAGGGCTACCGGTCAGGATTTTTTTAGCATAGTGCGCTACCGAGTAACCTTGTGTTTTATTCAGTGCAACAGGCTCAATACGAGTCACCTTGTTGGGCTGATTAATAACCGGAGGCGCTATTTTAACTAGCTCAGTAACCCACTCGGTGAGTACTGCGTGCTCCTGCGGCGTTACACCCGCTTTGCCAAAGGGCATTTTGGCCATACATTGATCGCCGGCACTAGAGTCGGTAATTTTTAAAAAGAGCGAGTTGGCAGGGTTCATAGGGTCAATAATTAACTCGTCACCACACTTGCTGCCACCAGAAGGTTTACCGACTAAGCGTTTGGCAAAGTCATCTAGGGTGCCGGTTACTAGATCTACTCGCGCACCACCTGGGGTGGCATCGTGGCAGCTCGAGTTAGCACAACCGGCATCAAAAATAGCCTGGGCGCGGGCGGCTAAATCGGGTTTGGGTTCTACACTGCTCTGGGCAACACGGAAACGAATTTGCCGAGTGGTATTAGCGCCACTTTTTGGCGTTAATACAATGCGTAGCGTGTAATCGCCGGCGTCTAATGACTGCAATGCAGCATCGTTTTGGCCAAGCGATTGGTTGTTCCAATCGTAAGGCGCTACACCCTCTTTACGCACTAGAGTATTGTTTAAAAAAAGCTCAATACTACGCACATTGGCATTGTTGGTTGTCGCCACCGCAATAGTCAGTGAGGCGCCTGAGGCTAAAACCGCTCCTTCACTCACACCGGCAATATTCACAATTGCCACCGGTAACGGGCCTGCCGATGATGAGCTGGCAACTACCGAAGACATAGCCACTGGCTGCGAGCTGGCGCTGGCGCTGGCCATGCTACTTGTACTGCCTATGCTACTTGCGCTACCTATGCTAGAGGAAGAGCCGGTAGGTGTACCCGTGCATGCGCTTAAACCCACTAGCATCAAGGCAAGCTGACACAAGTGAGGGATATGTTTTAGAGTCATTTTTATTCAACCTAATGATCGCCGCAATATAAATCACACCCAAACAAGGCTAAAACATAGTAGAAGCCATTTGGGTGCATCTGTTGTCTATATAAGCATGCACCGTAGAAGTGACCACAGATAATATACGCATCACAATTAGGAAAAATGGAACCTACATAGGCACACCTATGTAGGTCTTTGGAGGTTTGAGACAAAACTTGGGACAGCCAAAGAGCGTATAGGTACGCCCAGATACGTACATCTGAGACGACAACGGCCTTAAACGGTAGGCGTATACACCAAGGTTGCGGCTGATACTGGCGCGTTACTACACCGTGTTTTATAAATAACTGAAACGCATAAACCTTTTGCAGTCACTATTTAGAGGTAACGAAATTAGCCGCCAATAGATCATTGGCTGAACAGTGACCTGTTATAAAGCCTTATAATCAAACCAAGCAAAACGTGCTGTAGGCGCTTTTTTGTGGTCACTTGTGGCATAAAGCCCCACATACGGCCCGTTAAAGCCAAACGCCTCTTCAAAAGAAATAACAGCCATATCTAATACCTTCCCGATAGGTTTCATATTGGCTTCACTTGAGCCAAACAAAAACTGCAATTTGCGCCCGTGGGCTTGCGCCCTGAGCACCACGGTCTCATCGGTATAAACTGTGCGCGCAATTTCGGTTGCAACACCTTTGCGCACCTGTGTAATTACCAAGGCACTGCCCTCTTTCATAAGGGTAAAGTGGCTTTGGCTATTACGATAAATAGCCAAACCTGCTTGCTGACCAGGTTTTTGCGCGCTAAAACTTAACGCCGTAGTGGCCGTAAAGTCATGATCTTCTATGCGGCGAGCCATAAACGAGGGGTTAGTCAGCGCTTGTAGTTTTTGTGAGCGCGGCTGTAAAACTAAGTTGCCATTTGCCAAGGTATACCACTGGCTTTGTGGTGTGCGCAGCATATTCCATTGAAGCGCTAATGTTGGGCTATTAAAATCATCTCTGATAGGGGCTTTTTTTACCGGAGACCAAGGTAAATTAGGTCGCTTTTGCTCCAGCGTCACTTTGCCAACACCTGGGTTGAAGATGGGCGTTTCACCTTCAAACGCCACAGGGGTTAAAAAGGTTTCACGCGCAAGCAAAGTGGCGCCATCCACGTAGCGCTTGCCCAGTATCACCGACCACCAATCACCTTTTTGTGTTTGTACTAAGTCGGCATGACCTATTGAGTGAATAGGATAATCGCGCCCTAAATGGCGGTGGGTTAATACCGGGTTCACGTAATCGGCCACATAAGGCCCCCAAACACTTTTACTATGATGCGCGGTTACACCATGGAAGTATCCCGTGCCCCCTTCAGCCACCAATAGTAAGTACTGGCCATTAATTTTGTATAAATGAGGGCCTTCGGTCCAACTGGCGTTATTGGCATGACCATACGTAAGCTGCTTGCGAGGGCCCACTAACTTGCCCAACCCGGTATCTAGCTCTTGCAACCATACGCCTTGTTGCTCCGGCCAGGCTTCTTTAGCAGCCAAATTACCGTGACCAACATAGTAGGCCTTACCGTCATCATCCCACATAATAGAAGGATCGATGCCTGGTGAATCTAGCCACACAGGTTTAGACCAAGGCCCTTCGGGGTTTTTAGCGGTCACGTAAAAATTACCGCCTTTAGTACACTCGACGCAGGTTGTAATTAAATAAAACAAGCCTTTATGATGGCGAATAGTGACGGCAAATATACCCTTATAATCGCCCAAGCCTTCTTGTAATGTGAGCTGGTCCTGCCGATGAAGCCCGTGGCCAATCAGCTCCCAATTAACCAAATCTTTACTCCTATGAATAGGCATACCGGGAAACCATTCAAAGGTGGAGTTCACCATATAATAGGTATCATCAACACGTACAATAGAAGGATCTGGATAAAACCCCGATAAAATAGGGTTTAAAAAGGAATCTTTTGCTGTTGCCCACGAATGCCCTGACAAGGCCAAACAGCCTAGCCAAAACAGCAAAAACACTAACGCCTTACCGCTAAGCACTTGCCTAGCATAGGGATTAAAAACAAACATGATGATCTACCTGCAGGTGGTTGAATTATTATGGGTGTCATCGACACACCCAAACTTACTATCTAAGACCACTCGATACGCCTCATTCTTAGCAAAAGACAGATACTGATACCGATAAATCATGCCGAATAAAGTGACCACAAATAGAATACCCGCTGAGCTCATTATGGCTTATAATTGCCCATTTTTAGGCTGCATAATGCTGTCAATTTTGAGGAAGCTCCAACGCGTGAAAGTTTTAAATATTCGACCGCTAGCCCTATAAAACGCAACACAAGCACGCAACACAAGGACAGGCACTCTGAAAAATCAAGCAAAATCAAGGACAGGCACACCCAAAAACACCTTTCGAGTATAAAGAACCCAAAACCTAAAACAAACCGCTATTTAACTCATCAGCCAGCCTTATCTACCGTTAAATCATACAACACTGGGAAGCAGACATGACACAACCTCGCAAGCAGCTAGTTTCGATAGACGATACCGCCTTTTACAACATCACAACACGCTGCGTAAGGCGTAGTTTTTTGTGTGGGTATGATAAATTCAACGGCAAAAGCTATGAGCATCGGCGCAGCTGTACTATTCGCTTGCTCCTGCGCTGCTAGCATTAGTACATCCATGATCGAGTAACGCATTCGGCTATTAAGCTCCATATTCGCTATCGAAATCTGCGCTTATGCCGTCATGAGTAACCACCTGCACCTTGTCATCAAACTTAACCCCGAAAAAGCGGCCAAATGGTCTGCCAAAGAAGTTTTAGAGCGCTGGCGCTGCTTGTTTAAAGGTGCGCCGATTGTGCAGCGGATATGGCTGGTGAGGAGCTCTCTAGGGCTGAGCGAGAAGCCGTGAGTGATTGCATTGAGTGCTATCAAAAACGGCTGCAAAGCTTAAGCTGCACTGGAATAGTTCTCCTGATATTTCAGTATTAGTGCATCCATGGATGGAGGTCATACTTATACTGCAGGAGCAAATATCAGTGCAAGGAAGATGGCTGCACAGCCCATTTGTACAAAAGGCTCCTGCCTTTTGCCCTTCGGGCCAGCTAAAGCTGTCCAAAAATATTCCCGATATTTTTGTGGGAAAGTCGATTTAAATCGCAAGCTCTGCTGACCGAACAAGCCTTGTTAAGCGCGATGGCGTAGTTGACCTCAACCCTGTACGCGCCTGCATCGCTGACACACCCGAAACCTCAGAATATACCAGCATCAAGGGCCGCTCTATGGCTCCTGCCTAACTAAATAACCCCAAGTTATTAACTTGGGGTTATTTATGCTTTTTATTAAATTAATGCTCTATTGGCGATTATTTTGGCGTGGTGACGCGATAGTCGATAAATCTTAGTGTCTCTTTCTTTTAACCAAGCCTATACTAGCTTTTACCATTACTGCATATCTTTATGGGCCGGCATCTTCTCTAGCAAGCTAGCCGCTGGCAACTGTGCGTCTTTAGATATCCAAAAATCAACTTCACGGTCAAGACCTGAAAAGAGGTCCGCAATTTGGCCTGACGAATCAAAAACATCAATAGAGATACCGCTACCCATACCGAGAGATTGTGTTACATAGTAAGAATAGCTACCATTATTAAAAAAGGTTCGCTGCATGCCGATTCGGCCTAAACGAGCAAAATGCTGGTAAAAAGGTGCCTCTGGAGTAGCCGTCTTTTCGAGATCAACTGCGCCAATTTTTCCGTAACGGTAAATAATATTATCGCCATTAATACACAGCGATAAAATATTTTGCGTGGGCGTGGTAGTCGTCCCTTTTTCACTGCGCTGAATTTTTTTAACTCTGGAGTTTAAGTAGGCGACTTCAGAAGGTTTGCAGTGAGAAGGTGGTAAGCTCGATTGCGGCTCTGCTACCTTTTCTTCTGCCTTTTGAACCCTGCTAGTAGTATCTACGGCTTGAGTAGGGCTGGGTTTAGTAGTTTGTTTATCTTGAGCATGAACCGCTACCTGTGACTCAACTTGATCGGGATTATCTTGTGAGCACGCCACAAGCAAACTAAAACCACTAAATAAAAATACACTAAGGATATGTCGCATTAATAAACCTCTTAAACAATATAAACTATTTAACACTGCCAGCAGCTGCCGGGGTGAATTGGCTGATTTTTTGCATTTTTTTGCAAAAAAGAAAATAGTTTACGGAGTTCAAGCAGAAACGCAAGGAATTGGTTTCGATAGACGATACCGCTTTTTACAATATCACTACACGTTGTGCGAGGCGCAGTTTTTTGTGTGGCTACGAAAAATTTAATGGTAAAAGCTACGAGTATCGGCGCAGCTGCATTAGTGAACCCTTCACGTCGCCGCGCCACTCGTGATGACACCCAGCTCTCTTGCATCCATGCAATCGCTGGATTAGTACATCCTGTAATTCAGCGAGGCGCTATAGCCACGCACTTACCACCCATATTAGAACGCTTAAATATCGATATTAACGCTTGGCTCTTACAAACACAGCATTTTGAGCGTGAGTATCAAACTTTGTTTGCCAAACATCGGCAAAAACCCAGGCGCGCCGCCTAATACTCACCCTAAACAAAACCTTCCAGCATTACCCAAAATCACTCCTGCCTAACTAAATAACCCCAAGTTATTAACTTGGGGTTATTTATGCTTTTTATTAAATTAATGTGCTAGTGGCGATTATTTTAGCGTGACGCCATTGATAGTCGATAAAACTTAGTGTCGCTTTCTTTTCGTCACGCCTGTCCTAGCCCCCGCTAGCCCCCTGACTTGAACGCCTTCGGGAGTTTGAAAACGACGTGCTTCGCTTTATGACATCCAGTGATATTCCATTCACCAATAATCAGGGTGAGCGAGATATTCGCATGACCAAGGTGCAACAAAAAATATCAGGGTGCTTCCGATCAATGGAAGGCGCGATCAATTTCTGCCGAATCCGCAGCTATTTATCAACGTGTAAAAAACAAAACGTCACCGCTACCTACGCATTAGCGACGCTGTTCTCTGGGCAGCGACCCAGTATTTTTGAGAATACTACTGAATAGTTACGTTATTTTAATAATTGTTAATATATTTCAGAACGATAAACTAAAAATAAAACGGAGTTCAATGGTTCGCATATTACCGTGTTAATTCCCACCAATTTATTCATTAAGAAAACAAAAATTGATACATCATATGCATATGCTAGTATTGTTATTAACAAAAAAGATCAATAATTGATTTATTAATGAATCCAAGGAGTTAATTGATGAATAAAATTTTTAAATACTCATTCATTATGGCATGCTTATTGGTACAGCCTATATTTTCTGTGTCTGCAGATAACCGAATTGACGATGTAATTAAGTCGTTAAACAAAGTTAAAATTTCTGGCTATTTGAATTTAACTGCTGGCGTAGCTAAAAACGATAGACCATTTTTTAGTTATAACAATAACTTAAGTACTACTAGTGAAACTTGGGGAGGAGTTCAAATTGATTTTAGCGCTTCTGAAAATTTATATTTCACTTTATTGACTAAATTTTATGCTGAAAGTAGAACTTTTGACGAAAGTTTCGGCGTTGATTTGGGTTACCTAACTTATAAAATATCAAATCAAACAAAGATCCGTGCCGGTATACTCCGCGTGCCTCTTTATAAAGATAGCGATTACAAAGATACAGGCTTTGCTCAATTATGGTTACGTACTCCAGAACTAGTCTACGCTAATAACAAGGTACAACGTCATACTGGTATTGAAGCTTTTCACGACTTTTACGTTGGCGACGGTACCATTCAAGTACAAGCATTTTATGGTCAAAATGAAGACTTACGTGCCAAAGCTCAATCTAATAACGATAACTCATTTGTTATTGATGACTTAATGGGTCTACACCTTACTTATACGATTGATGAACAACTTTTTAAAGTAGGTGTTACAACACGTACAGAGCCCGGAGAATTAGAAGACTTCCTTGCAGCTAATGCAGCAGGGAAAACAAAATTGCATCCTTATGGTTATTACGCTGGTGACCGCCAAACTTTTTACTCCCTAGGCTATGGCTATGATGACGGTGAGTGGAGAATTGACGCAGAAACAATTTTTGAAACCACTGATGGAGGAAGAACTGACAATGGTAAGTACTACGGTTCTGTAGGCTATCGCTTTGGGGCAATCACACCTTACTTCATGTATCAATACAGAGAGACTCTGGACGACGATAAGCGAGGACCAGGTAAAGACGTTTACATTGCTGCCGATGGAACGCCAAGTTACTTTAATATTCAAAAATCAATAGAGCAAAGTTTAGTCTCTATTGGTGCTCGTTATGATGTTTCAAGCAATTTAGCCTTGAAGGCTCAAATTGATCAGTATGATCATAAATTTGTACTAGTTAATGGTAATGAACCTGAAGCTGACAACACATTATATAGCATAAGCTTACAAGCTGCTTTTTAAGGATAGGTACGCATGAAAAAACTATTACTCTTAGCCAGTATTATTTGTTTTCAAAGCTCTTTAGCACAAGCAGAAGTTGTTGTAATAGGTCACCCTAGTATTGCAACTACGTTAAGTGCTTCTGAAGTTAAAAATTTATTTTTAGGAAAGCGCAAAACTTTACCTAATGGCACCGATATTGAAACCATAGAATTAACATCTGGGAATGCCGCCCGTGAAGAATTTCATGATAAATACTCTAAAAAAACACAAGCCCAATTAAACGCATATTGGGCACGTTTAGTTTTTACAGGGAACGGAAAACTGCCAAAAGAAGTTTCTAGTAGTAAGGAGCTAATTAGCATGATTGCAAGTAATCCTGGGATTATTGGATATGTCGAAGAGTCTGAAGTTACCCCCAATGTAGTAATTTTAGCTAAATAAAATGGTAACTATTCAGTAGTATTCTCAAAAATACTGGGTCGCTGCCCAGAGAACAGCGTCGCTAATGCGTAGGTAGCGGTGACGTTTTGTTTTTTACACGTAATTATACGCAGGGACAGGCACACCAAAAAAATCACCTGATTATAAAGAACCCAAAACCTAAAACAAACAGCTATTTGACTCATCAGCCAGCCTTATCTAACGTTAAATCATAAAACACTGGATAAGCAGACATGACGCAACCGCGCAAGCAGCTGGTTTCGATAGACGATACCGCTTTTTACAACATCACAACGCGCTGCGTAAGGCGCAGCTTTTTGTGTGGGTATGATAAATTCAACGGCAAAAGCTACGAACATCGACGCAATTGGATAGAGCAACGTATACGGCTATTAAGCTCCATATTTGCCATCGAAATCTGCGCCTACGCGGTCATGAGTAACCACCTGCACCTTGTCATCAAACTCAACCCCAAAGAAGCGACCCAATGGTCTGCCAAAGAAGTTTTAGAGCGCTGGCGCTGCTTATTTAAAGGCGCACCGATTGTGCAGCGCTACGCCGGAGGCGAATCACTCACGCCCGTCGAATACGAAGCGGTTGATATTTGTATGGAAAGCTACAGGCAAAGACTGCAAAGTTTAAGCTGGTTTATGAAATGCCTTAACGAGCCGATTGCTAAACAAGCCAATAAAGAGGATAACTGCACAGGTCACTTCTGGGAGAGCCGATTCAAATCGCAAGCTCTACTGACCGAACAAGCACTGTTAAGCGCGATGGCGTATGTCGATCTCAACCCTGTACGCGCCTGCATCGCTGACACACCCGAAACCTCAGAATATACCAGCATCAAAGAGCGCATTACCCCGACCTTTGATTTAGCCAAAGCCGTCAAACAACAAACCGCACTGCAATCTATTCGCCAATTTGACCTCCCGCTTAAGCCATTACTTAACTTCGAGGGCAGCCTTAAAAATACTGAGCAATCAGGGATTATTTTTGACCTCGCCGATTATATTGATTTAGTCGATTGGGCGGGTCGTGCTATTCGTGATGACAAGCGAGGCGCAATCTGCGAGCACTTACCACCTATATTAGAACGCTTAAATATCGATATTAACGCTTGGCTCTTACAAACGCAGCATTTTGAGCGTGAGTATCAGGCCTTGTTTTCCAAGCGCAGGCAAAGACCCAAGCGCGCTGCCTAATACCCACCCTAAAGAAAACCTTCCAGCATTACCCAAAATCACTCCTGCCTAACTAAATAACTCCAAGTTATTAACTTGGGGTTATTGATGCTTTTTATTAAATTAATGTGCTAGTGGCGATTATTTTAGCGTGACGCCATTGATAGTCGATAAAACTTAGTGTCGCTTTCTTTTCGTCACGCCTGTCCTAGCAGATGCCATGTCCTAGCAGATGCCAAGCGCAGGCAAAGACCCAAGCGCGCTGCCTAATACCCACCCTAAAGAAAACCTTCCAGCATTACCCAACATCACTCATGCCTAACTAAATAACCCCAAGTTATTAACTTGGGGTTATTTATGCTTTTTATTAAATTAATGTGCTAGTGGCGATTATTTTAGCGTGACGCCATTGATAGTCGATAAAACTTAGTGTCGCTTTCTTTTCGTCACGCCTGTCCTAGCAGATGGTCCTTCTGCTTCTTCCAGACTAAGAAAAACAGGCTCTTCCGCATCGATACTTGGAAAAGCTTTTTTCAAAATTACATAATTTTCATTTTGTACAATTAAAGCTATCTCTTTGATTAACTCTATAGGCATTACAACATTACGTTTAATCACTGGTTAGCTACCTTTGAGAGTGAACCTGGGAGTTTTTCAATAATTTTACCTTAGGGCCAATTTTTACATCGCACGGCTTCATTAGTGCCGCCAAGTCGGTAAGTAAGACCGTTAAGTTTAAAATGAACACAAGGACAGGCGCTCTGAAAAAGCTGTTTATCACTAAAAATAATTAAATCGAGTTATTTATACTTTTAGGTAATTAAAACGAGTGCATGCTCTTGTCGGTACTTTTTCCGGTATTAATCGGCCGAACCAAGATTAACTTGTATTTAGAGGTAATTAAACTAGCCTAAAAATAATGTTATTAAGTTTCGATAACGCTACCGCTATATTGCCATAGCACTAGGGTAATTAATATGCACAGTCTATATACAGCTACTATTTTTAATTTTCTATCTAACCACAAATACCAAAACTTACACACACGTCAAACTAAGCAGGTTAATAAAAAAAGAGTACTTAAGCATTTGCACGGAATGAAATGGGAAAACAAAGATTTGATCTTAGGCTATTTCTGCGGACCAATAGAAGGTAGTATTATTTCAGAAATACAATATGGCTTAGATAGTGCAGGTGTTATTACAGTTACCATTAGCCAAGGCATTGATAAGAAAAAAGCACTAGATTACATTAATAAAGAATTCCCTAGAATAAAAAATCGTACTATCGAAAAGCAAGGTGGTTTCTACCCTAAGTACTCAAAAGGTAGTTTTTATTTACGGAGATCAAGCAGCCAAAAAATCACAACATCTGGGGAAAAGGCAATTAGACTCCAACATCTAACATCAAATTTTGTAAAGACAATGGCTAGCTGGAACCTCTGTATTATTGAGGGGAATAATTAAGCTGCGTACTTAGACTGTAAAAAGTCGCAATTAACCCTCTTCGCTCATTTTTATCTGATTTCGTCGCGACGAAAAGGTCATACTCCTCACCACACCCATGCAGCGCAGAGGTAAGGCCGCGCCAACTACCAGTAGCGAAAGGAATATTTGCTGTTAACGACTTTCCGCACTTCTCACATGGATTAGATTTAATAGGTAGGGAATATCTATCAGCCCACTTTTTTTCATCCACAACTGGGTAAACTATAGAATCACTCATTATTTGTCTCAGCCTGAAAATTAATGACGAAATTGTAATAACAACAGAACATTTTTTCTAGTGTCAAAAACGATTCAAAATCGAGCTTTGTGCTACTGCTCACTTTTTAAGGCACTGTAATACAATACAGCAGCCTCGCTTATAACTAAAAACGATACAACGTAATAGCAAGCACACCAAAAAAAACAGCTATTTGACTCATGTGGCAGCCTCATCTAACGTTAAACTATAAAGCACTGAATATGCAGTCACTTATGCTTTATTAAATTAATACGCTATTAGCAGTTACTTTGGCGTGAAGACACGATAGTCGATTTTTTAGTGTCATTCTATTTTTTCAATGCCTGTCTAGTATGATCTCTTTCCGTCATTCATAGCACTTAACGCATGTAGCAGGCACAAATATTATATTTTGGATTTTGTGCAAAATGGACGAAGTCCTTACACAGACGGAGCGGAGCAATATTTGCCGCTTGCCTACTTTTGTTATGCATTGCGAAGACCCACCCAGTAAGCTACTTTATTGAACCCGTCATTTTCAATTACTTGAGGATGTGTGGAATATTTAAGCATTTCTTCTTTAACCATTTCTTTCCCAAAGGTTTTTACGCAAGGAAGAACGAAAAACTTGTTGGAGCTGGGGTTTGGCTCCAACATGGAGGCTAAAATCAGATCGTGTAATAGTGATTTTGGTAATGGGCTTACCTTGCTCATAACTTTTGCAACAAACCACTTTTTACGCTTATCTTGTAGTGCAGCGGTAAACCACGCAAGCTTCTCAGGGTTATCACGAGGAAAATTGCTTGCAACGAATATAGTGATTTGATTAATTCTATGATGAGCCGAATTTTTATCTTCAGTATTAATAGCTTCGTCATATTGCGCTGCAAGTTCATCTAGGTTCATAATTTAATTTCGTATAACATTTATATATCCGTAAGATGCTTTTCCCAGTCGGAATTTTCACGAGAAATTAGGCCAAAATCCCACCACTCGTAGCTTACGGCGATACTACCTCATCTCCCCCCATAAACATACACTCACCCTAAATAACCATCAAAAAACCCAAACCACCACCCAAAAGCCGCCCGCGTTATCCATTCAGGGCCTTAGAAGGCAGGATGCCGACTAGAGCTACAGGGAAGTACTTGCGCGTGCCTTGAATGGATAACGCGGGTGGCGCCCCGCCCCGCCCCGCCCCAAACCAAACCAAACCAAACCAAACCAAACCAACAAACCAACAAACCAACCAAAAACACCCATAGCCTACCCCCCGCCAAAACCTTACAATGCCAGCCTTATTTTTACTGCGCACGTACCCGTATGACAACCACAACCAGCCCGCCTAGCCTCATGCAAAAAAGCTTATTCAGCTTAACCTGGCCTATTTTTATTGACACACTGATGGTATTTTTGATTAATGCCGCTGATGCTTGGTTTTTGAGCCAAGAGTCGGACGAGGCAGCCGCCGCCGTGGGGGCCGTATTGCCCATTGCTGGAATGTGTTTTAGTTTTTTTATAGCGTTAAATGCCGCTGGCACCGCCGTGGCTGCGCAGCACCTTGGCAAGCAACACTCAGATAAACAACATTCAGGCAAGCCACATAGCGCAGGGCATACCCGCTCGGGTGGTGTGGTGCACACCTTTGGTGCACTGCTGATACTGTGCGCTTTTGCCGGCATATGCATTAGCGCTTTATTATTGTTTTTTAGTGCGCAATTTACCGCTTTAATGGGGCTAACTGGCTCGGCAGCAACTACAGCTAGCACCTATTTGCACACACTAGGTTTTGGCACACTCATATTAGCTTTGCGTTTTGGCGGCAGCGCTATGCTGCAAGCCTATGGCAAAACGCAATGGAATATGGCCTGCACAGGCTTAATGACCGTGGTGAATATCTTTTTTAATTATGCCTTTATTTATGGCGCCTTTGGTTTACCCGTACTGGGGGTTTTTGGTATTGCCTTGGCGACCTGTATTGCCTGGAGCATTAATTTAATCGCCACCTTTGCGACCCTTTATTTTTTACGCATTCAATTTACCTTACCCAAAAGCTGGCGCACACTTAAGGTAGATATGCGGCCTATATTAACCATTGCTGTTCCCTCGGCGCTGGAGCCACTAGCTTGGCATATTAGCCAGCTTATTATTATGAGCATGATTGTAGGCATGGGCCATGTTGCGCTGGCGACGCGAGTGTATGCCTTTAATATTATTTTTATTGTGATTATTTTTACCTCGGCGCTAAGCGCTGGCATACAACTTAAAGTGGCGTATTTATTTGGCGCGCAGCAGTTTACCAGCATGCACAACACACTCAAAAAAGGCGTATGGCAAGGCTTACTGGTGGTGCTCGTTATGACCGGTAGTGTCTATCTTTTTGCTGCGCAATTGCTGGGGCTGTTTAGCCAAAACGCCGCTGTTATTGCGCTAGGCAGCAGTATTTTAGCGGTGGCAGTATTTACCGAAGTGGGACGCTTATTAAATATGGTGGTGGGGTTTGCGGTAAAGGTTACCGGTAACGCTAAATTTATTGCTACTTTTGGTATCACTGCAATGTGGTTTATCGCACTGCCTTTAACTTGGTTATTAGGCGTGCATTGGGGTTATGGTTTACTGGGTATTTGGCTCGCAATGGGGGTTGATGAATGTTTTCGCGGCAGCGTTGCCACGTGGTACTGGTATCGCAAACAATACGCGCGTGTCACTCATCTGTAAATACGACCGCTAACGCATAAGCCCTCCCCCTAACACGCTATTTTGGCTGGGTAATATAAGCACACGTTTGTCGGTTAAGTAAAAAGTATGACATTTAAAAGCACAATTTTGAGCTTTAGGCTAGAATAGCCAACCTTTTAGCCTTATTGCGATTTACCCATGCTTTTCACCTCTCGTTTTTTAGCTGGCGCCACAACGCTACTTTCCAGCTGCACTCTGGGCTTATTGATCAGTAGCTGCAGCTCTACTCCAACCAAAGAACAAGCAGGTGCTCAGCCTATAACGGCATCACCACAAGGCTTAAAAGACCCTTGTCTTATTTACGATGACGAGCTGCACGCGTTCACATTACCTGCACCAGTCGAAATTTGGCCGCGCATGCGTGCTGGTTTTAATATTCCTGATAGCGCCGCCAATAAGGGTGCCCAACGCATTGCCAAACGCTTAACCTGGTATGAAAAGCATCCCAACCATATTGGTGAAGTTACCCAGCGCGGCGCTTTATATTTACATTTTATTTTAGAAAAGCTCGACGAAAGAAACCTCCCCCACGAACTGGCCTTGATCCCCATGGCCGAAAGCGGCTTTGACCCTTTTGCCTACTCGCATGCAACCGCCAGTGGCCTGTGGCAGTTTATGCCTCGCACAGGCAAACATTTAGGCTTAGAGCAAAACTGGTGGTACGACGGGCGCCGCGATGTAACCGCCAGTACCGAGGCGGCCTTAAATTATTTGTCGCGTTTAAATAAACAATTTAAAGGCGATTGGCTGCTCACCTTGGCGGCCTATAACGGCGGGCAAGGCACTGTGCGCCGGTCGATAAAAAGAAACCGCAAAAAAGGCAAGCCTACCGATTATTGGTCATTAAAATTACCCAAAGAGACCGAGCAATACATTCCCAAAATACTCGCCCTAAAAGAAATTATTTTACGCCCCGATATACACAGCGTTACGCTACCACCGGTGGCTAATACCCCCTACTTTGCCCTCGCCCAAATAGATAGCCAACTGGATTTAGCCCAAGCGGCTAAATTGGCCGGTGTGGATATTGAAGAAATTTACCAGCTGAACCCAGGTTTTAATCAATGGGCCACATCGCCCGATGGCCCGCATTTATTGGTGGTGCCTGCGGCAAAGTACGATAACTTTACGCAAGCACTGCAAGAGCTACCGAATAATAAGCGTGTAACCTGGGAGCGCTACACCATTAAACCCGGCGACGCTCTAGCCAGCATTGCGCAAAAACACCACACCAATACGGCACTGCTTAAAGAAATTAACCACCTTAAAAACAACAACATTCGCGCAGGTAAAACACTGTTGATTCCGCGCGCTCATCAGGCCAATCATTTTTATGTACTCAGCAGCGCGCAGCGCTCTAGGGCTCAGCAAGGCACGCGCAAAAACATTCGCTTAAAGTACACCGTCAAAAGTGGTGACTCACTATGGACCATTGCCCGCAAGTACAATACCACCACCCGCAACCTCACCCGCTGGAACAACATTACCTCGCGCGATACCCTGCGCATTGGCCAAAAACTGACTATTTTAGATCGCGCCACCAATGCCCGAACAACCCATAAAATCAATTACACTGTACGCAATGGCGACTCACTCGCGCGTATTGCCAACAAACACAATGTGAGCATTAGCGAGCTTGAGCGCTGGAATGCCATTAACCGAAAAGATATTTTAAAATTAGGCGCCAAACTGGTCGTGCATATTGATAGAGGTCGCAGCTAGCCGCGCGTGACCAATAGACACCGCAAAAAGCTATTGATGAAGACACCTATTTTACAGTGGCTACGGCCCGCTTTAGTGTCATTCACGGTAAAGCCGTTGGGTTTAGCGGTATGTTTACATAGACAAAGCAGCCCTTGTCACGTAAAATCCCGCGCCGACTGAGGCGAATAAACGCCGCGTGTTTACCAGCCATGACGCCGTATTCACTAAGGTATTTTTTGTGCCTTTTTATATACAAATATAGTAGTCGAGCCAAACACTAATAACCAAACTCTATAAAAGCGAGGTGGAGCGCAAGTTGCACCTCGCTTTTTTGCAGCCTAAATTTCCTGAGCTATGCGCGCCCAAACCGCTGCCGATGCCAGTAGAAGAATAAGGCTGCCATATTATTTTGTTAAAGCTTTAAAGGTCGATGTTTTTAAACAATATCGGTTTTAAATACCTTAACGCTTAAGTTTCGTTTAAATATGTAGTGCTAGCAATAGCCTTACCTGGAGGATCTCACGTTGACAACCCGGGCCTTAACCCCTGCCATACTCGTCTTAGAAGACGGCAGTGTATTCCGTGGTACCGCTTTTGGTGCCGAAGGCATTTCCGTTGGTGAAGTAGTATTTAATACTGCAATCACCGGCTACCAAGAAATCTTAACCGACCCTTCCTATGCTGAGCAAATCGTGACTCTTACTTACCCGCACATTGGTAATGTAGGCACCAACGATGAAGATGAGGAGTGCCCCAATATTTGGGCAAAAGGTTTAGTCATCCGCGACCTTCCTTTGGTAGCGAGTAACTTCCGCAGCCAAGGTGACCTTGATAGCTACCTTAAAAAGCACAATATCCTCGGCATTGCCGATATCGACACTCGCCGCCTCACCCGTATTTTACGTGACAAAGGTGCGCAAAACGGTTGTATTATGACCGGTACCGTTGATGAAGCTACCGCCTTAAAAGCCGCGCAAGAGTTTGCCGGCCTTAAAGGTATGGACCTAGCCAAAGAGGTCACCTGCAAAGAAGCCCACACCTGGGACTCTGGCAGCTGGCAACTCGGCAAAGGTTTTGGCGGCTTGCCCACAGGCGAACGCTTTAAAGTCGTGGCTTATGATTTTGGTGCTAAAGCCAATATTTTGCGCATGCTCGTTGACCGTGGTTGCGAACTGACAGTGGTGCCGGCACAAACACCTGCCAGTGAAGTACTCGCGATGAACCCTGACGGCGTGTTTTTATCAAACGGCCCGGGTGACCCGGAGCCTTGCACCTACGCCATTGAAGCGATCAAAACATTACTTGATGCTGACTTACCTATTTTTGGTATTTGCTTGGGCCACCAGCTATTAGCTTTAGCCAGCGGCGCAAAAACTCAAAAAATGAAATTTGGCCATCACGGTGCCAACCACCCTGTGCAAGTGATGGCGACCGGCCAAGTGATGATTACCAGCCAAAACCACGGTTTTGCTGCCGATGAGTCCAGCTTACCGGCGACCGTAAAAGCCACGCATAAGTCATTATTTGATGGGTCATTACAAGGTATTGAGCGCACCGATAAACCCGCGTTTAGCTTCCAGGGTCACCCTGAAGCAAGCCCAGGCCCACATGATGCAGCTCCGTTGTTTGACCATTTTATAACATTGATGCAAGCGGCTAAAAAGCGTTAGCCTCCAAGCGACGCTAACGCGATGGTGGCCATTTAAATTAAGCCTCACCGGCACGGCGCCGGTGAGGCGCCTAAACAACCGCATTTGCGGTCTTGTTTGAGATTTAATCCACCATATAAAGATTCCAGCCAGTGCGGCTGAACCCATTAAAAACCGCAGGCGCCAGCCTCAACAATTACCGCCGGAACGAAGATACCACTATGCCAAAACGTACCGACCTTAAAAGCATACTAATTATTGGCGCAGGCCCCATTGTTATTGGCCAAGCCTGTGAATTCGACTATTCAGGCGCACAAGCCTGTAAAGCCCTCCGCGAAGAAGGCTACCGCGTTATTCTGGTCAACTCTAACCCAGCGACCATCATGACCGATCCCGCAATGGCCGATGCGACCTACATCGAACCCATTGTGTGGCAAACCGTCGAAAAAATTATCGAAAAAGAACGCCCCGATGCGATCCTCCCGACGATGGGCGGCCAAACAGCACTCAACTGCGCTTTGGCATTGCACGATAACGGCGTACTCGAAAAGTACAATGTTGAATTGATTGGCGCAAAACAAGAAGCCATTCATAAAGCCGAAGATCGCCAGCTTTTTGATAAGGCTATGAAGAAGATCGGCCTTGATACTGCCCGTGCCTATATTGTGCACACGATGGAAGAAGCCCTAGAAGTCCCTAAAGAGTTTGGCTTTCCTGTGATTATTCGCCCCTCATTTACTATGGGCGGTTCGGGTGGCGGCATTGCTTACAACTGGGAAGAGTTCGAAGAAATTTGTACCCGTGGCCTAGACTTATCGCCGACTAACGAGCTCTTGATTGATGAGAGCTTGTTAGGCTGGAAAGAATACGAAATGGAAGTTGTGCGTGATAAAAACGACAACTGCATTATTGTGTGCTCAATCGAAAACTTCGACCCTATGGGCGTGCACACCGGCGACTCAATTACTGTCGCGCCAGCACAAACCCTTACCGACAAAGAATACCAAATTATGCGTAACGCCTCGCTGGCGGTATTGCGTGAGATTGGCGTAGAAACCGGCGGTTCTAACGTACAGTTTTCGGTTAACCCTGTTGATGGCCGCATGGTGGTTATCGAGATGAACCCGCGTGTATCGCGCTCATCGGCCTTGGCCTCTAAAGCGACGGGCTTCCCGATTGCTAAAATTGCTGCCAAATTGGCTGTTGGTTTTACCTTGGATGAGCTGCAAAACGATATTACTGGCGGCGGCACACCGGCATCGTTTGAGCCAACTATTGATTATGTTGTTACTAAGATTCCACGCTTTACCTTTGAAAAGTTTGGCGATGCCGATGCGCGCTTAACCACACAAATGAAGTCGGTGGGCGAAGTGATGGCCATTGGCCGCAACTTCCAAGAGTCTTTACAAAAGGCGCTGCGCGGCTTAGAAGTTGGCGTTTGCGGCTTAGAGCCACGCGTAGACCTCAAAGACGCCAGCGCCATGCAAGAGATCCGTCAAGACTTAGCCACACCGGGTGCTCACCGCATTTGGTATGTGGGTGATGCCTTCCGCGCTGGCATGAGCCTTGAGGACGTTTTTGAAACCTCTAAAATCGACCCTTGGTTTTTGGTGCAAATAGAAGAGCTCATACAACTTGAGCAAAGCTTGCGCTCTAAGCCCTTAAGCGAAATTACTGCAACGAGCATGTTCCAGTTAAAGCGCAAAGGGTTTTCGGATAAGCGCTTGGGTCAGCTATTGGCTGTGAGCGAAAAAATGGTCCGCGATCATCGCCACAAGCTTAATATTCACCCTGTTTATAAACGCGTTGATACGTGTGCGGCCGAGTTTTCTACCTCGACGGCGTACATGTACTCTACCTACGACGAAGAGTGTGAGTCATTACCGTCTAACCGCGATAAAATCATGGTTTTAGGTGGCGGCCCCAACCGCATTGGCCAGGGTATTGAGTTTGACTACTGCTGTGTACACGCCGCGCTTGCCGCGCGCGATGACGGTTTTGAAACCATCATGGTTAACTGCAACCCCGAAACCGTATCGACCGATTACGACACCTCTGACCGCTTGTACTTTGAGCCGGTCACCTTAGAAGATGTGCTAGAAATTGTTCACAAAGAAAAACCCAAAGGCGTGATTGTACAGTTTGGTGGCCAAACACCACTTAAAATTGCCCGCGCCCTTGAAGCCGAAGGCGTACCAATTATTGGTACCAGCCCCGAAGCCATTGACCGCGCCGAAGACCGTGAGCGCTTTCAGCAAATGATTGAGCGCTTAGGCCTTAAGCAGCCATCTAACGCCATTGTTCGCTCAACCGAAGAGGCCATCCGCAACGCGGCCGGTGTAGGTTATCCCTTAGTGGTGCGCCCCTCTTATGTGTTGGGTGGCCGCGCCATGGAGATCGTGCACAACGAGCAAGAGCTTAAGCGCTATATGCGCGAAGCCGTGCAAGCGAGTGACGACGCCCCAGTATTACTTGACCACTTTTTGAATGCGGCCATTGAAGTCGATATCGATGCGGTATCTGATGGTACCGACGTTGTGATTGGCGGCATTATGCAGCACATTGAGCAATGTGGCGTTCACTCGGGTGACTCAGCGTGCTCATTACCGCCTTACTCGCTAGCCGAAGACGTACAAGACGCTATGCGCGATCAAGTGCGCAAAATGGCCTTAGAGCTCGGTGTGGTGGGCTTGATGAACGCGCAGCTGGCTTATCAAGACGGTGAAATTTTTATTATCGAGGTTAACCCACGTGGTTCGCGCACAGTACCATTTGTCTCTAAGTGTATTGGCGTCTCTTTAGCCAAAATTGCCGCGCGCGTACAGTGTGGTATTTCACTCAAAGAGCAAGGCTTCACCAAAGAAATCATCCCTAAATATTACAGTGTCAAAGAAGCGGTCTTCCCGTTTGATAAATTCCCTGCGGTTGACCCCATTCTTGGCCCAGAAATGAAATCAACGGGCGAAGTGATGGGCATTGGCGATACCTTTGCCGAAGCTTTTGCCAAAGCGCAAGCCGGTGAAGGCTCTATACTGCCCACCTCAGGCAAAGCGTTTGTGAGTGTGCGTGATTTTGATAAAGCCGATGTTGTGGTTTTAGGCAAAGAGCTTGTAGACTTAGGCTTTGAGCTAGTCGCTACTCGCGGCACCGCCAAAACCCTAGAGCAAGCGGGCATTGCGGTAAGCATCGTTAACAAGGTTACCGAAGGTCGCCCGCACGTGGTTGATATGATTAAAAATCGCGAAGTGGCTTTAGTGATTAATACCACCGAAGGCGAACGCGCAATCAAAGACTCGGCGGCTATTCGTCGCAGTGCCGAAACCCACCGCGTTTACTACACCACAACATTAGCCGCGGCTAATGCTGTGTGTATGGCCTTACGCTTTGGCGAAGAGCGCACCGTGCGCCGCTTACAAGACTTACATAAGGAACTGCTTTAATGTCATTTAATAAAGTCCCCATGACTGTGCAGGGCGCCAAAGCCCTGCAAGACGAACTCGACAACCTTAAAAAGGTGGTTCGCCCACGTATTGTTTCTGCTATTGCAGAGGCGCGTGAGCACGGCGATCTCAAAGAAAACGCCGAATACCATGCCGCCCGCGAGCAGCAAGGCTTTTGTGAGGGTCGTATTCAAGATATTGAAGGCAAGCTTTCACACGCGCAAATTATCGATGTTACAGCCATACCCCCTGCAGGCAAGGTTATTTTTGGCACCACAGTCTCTATTATTAATGTAGAAACTGACAAAGAAGTCACCTACCAAATTGTGGGCGAAGACGAAGCCGATATCAAAAAGAACAAAATCTCTATCGGCTCACCCATTGCCCGCGCTTTAATCGGCAAAGAAATTGGCGATGTGGCGCTGGTCAAAGCCCCTGGCGGTGATATAGAGTACGAAATTGAAGGGGTTCAGCACCTGTAATGCATGATGTGAGCGGCCTACAATACCGCTCGCATCAATCAGCTACCCTTCGAATAAAGCGCAGCCAACACTGCGCTTTTTTTGTGATCTAGTCATCTGTTTACGCGTGAATATTCGGCCTTAATTATGCAAAGCTCCGTACCACAAAAGCCTTTTTATGTTGTTTCTATGGGTAAGTTTTCTGCCTTGTTTATTGCTACGATGGGGCTGTACAGCCTGTATTGGTTTTATCGGCATTGGCGCTTAATTGGCGAGGCGCAACACAAAAATACGCAACCGTTTTTACGCACATTACTGAATGTGGTTTTTATACCCGCCTTGTGCACCGAGCTGGCCAACGCCGAAAAAGCCAAAGCACAAAGCTACGCCTGGAACCCTCGCGCACTGGCCTTAGGGTATATCACGCTACAAGTCATTTCGGTCGCCGCCGGTTTTGCCGTTTCCAAAGGCCATATCAGTATTTATTGGGCATTGATTCAAATCCCACTACTGTTTGGTCACTACCTGTATTTATATAAGTTTCAGTTAGTCGCTAATCGCGTGTGCGATGATCCTTTTGGCAAATCTAACAGCCACTTTAATATTCACAACCATATTTGGATTGTCTTTGGTGTGGTACTTTGGCTAGACGAAATATACCGCCTGTATTTGTTGCTGACAGGCCAAATTACGCTTTAGCGAACGCACTGCGCTGCTGACGCCCCTCCTGACACAGCCACACAAACCCGCCTCAGCTCACACGATTATTAACTTATGCACTTAATATGTGAGCCTAATCTGTGAGCCTACCTTGTTCGTGCCGGCTTCAAACGGCTAAGGGGCGAGGTAATAATAGTTTGTCCAATTAGACGTAGAGTTCTGTTTTCTCGGCAAGGCGCTCGAAGGGGCGCATGCCGGGGCATGTAACGCTTTGAGCAACGCATCGGGGCAGGAGCCCCTTATTAGACATTGCAGGAGCATAATGTCGAGGAGAGGAAGCAGAAAACAAGTATTATTGGATAATGTATTTTTTCCTCGTCCCTAAACACTCAACCAATAGCGCTATACACTCAAGGCTAGCTTTGCTAGTCTTGAGCTCGTTTTATTCGACCTATATAGCCACGTTCAGGGCTAATATCGCAAGCTCAATACATCAATAACACTAAAAAACTGTATTTTTGAGGGTTTACTATGCGCACACCATCATTAGTCGCACTGATAGCTGCCGCTACGTTATCGGCCGCTAGCCTTGGCGCCATCGCCAACAACACAACGGCCGGCATTGTCGCCAACCAGGTCGGCTTTAATAGCCAAAGCCCCAAAGTGGCTGTTGTACCCAATGTGGCCAGCAACGACTTTACACTCACCGACAAAGCCACCGGCCGCGTTGTGTATAACGGCAAGTTATCAACCCCTAAAAGCTGGAGCGAAGCCAAAGAGACCGTTCGGCTCGCTGACTTTTCTAGTATTCAGTACCCGGGTGAATACACGTTAAGTGTCGATGGTATTGTGCAGCCCTTTGCTGTCACTATTGACGATAACGTCTATCAAGAAGCCCTCAGTGGCGCCATTAAGTACTATTACTTTAACCGCAATAGCGCAGCGCTCCAAAAAGAGCACGCCGGTATTTACCACCGCCCAGCCTCGCACCCCGACACCACGGTGTATGTTGATGCCTCTGCGGCAACACCTGAGCGGCCGGTAGGCACGGTACTGTCGCTGCCTAAAGGCTGGTTTGATGCTGGCGACTTTAGCAAATACATTGTGAATTCATCCATTACTGTACACACGCTACTGCGCGCACTCGATAATAACCCCACGCTCTTTGCAAAACTCAATCTCAATATTCCAGAGTCTGGCAATAACACTCCCGACCTACTCGACGAAATTTTATGGAATTTAGATTGGATGGTATCAATGCAAGATACCGACGGCGGGCTATATCATAAGCTCACAGCCAAGCGCTTTGAGCCGGTCGCCATGCCCCACACGCAATATAAGCCGCGCTTTGTGGTGCAAAAAACAACCGCAGCCACCCTCGATTACGCCGCTACTTTAGCGCTGGCTAGCCGTGTTATTGCACAATACAAAACGCAGTTACCCGGTCGCGCCGAGCAATATCGCGCAGCCGCCCTTAAAGCCTGGGATTGGGCAGAAGAAAACCCCAATGTGCTTTTTGAGCAGCCCGAAGGGTTTCGCACCGGCATGTATCGCTTAGATGGCGATGACTACAAGGATGAATGGGCTTGGGCGCGCGCCGAGCTTTTTGTGTTAACCGGTAAAAGAAAGTTTTTAAAAGGTTACGAAGTGGCCAAAAGCGCACGTGTACCCGAGTGGAGTGATGTAGAAACCCTCGGTATGCTAGCGTTGGCCAATCACGCAAAAACACCGTCATCGCTTAAACAACAAATACTCGACACCCTTAAAAAAAGTGCCGATACCTGGGTTAAACAAGCACACACCTCAGGCTACGGCGTGGCCATGTTTAACCGCGACTTTCGCTGGGGCAGCAATGGGGTAGCCGCCAACAAAGCGCTTGCCTTAATGGATATTAATAAACTCATACCCAACCCACAATACCTCACAACCGCTCATGCCTTGGTTGATTATATTTTAGGGCGCAACCCAAATGGCCTCTCTTATTTGACAGGCTTTGGCGAAAACACTCCCATGCACCCCCATCATCGCGTATCAGAGGTCGATAGTATTCAAGCCCCTATACCGGGTATGTTGGCCGGCGGCCCGCATAGAGGCTACCAAGATAAAAAAGAGTGCAATGTGAAGTACAGTGTCGATTACGACCCGAGTATTCCAGCAAAAGCCTATTTTGATCACTGGTGTAGCTACGCCACCAACGAAGTGGCTATTAACTGGAATGCCGCTTTAGTCTATGTGTTAGCTGAGCTTCACTAATGTGTAACTATTCAGCCCAGCTGATAAACCTCATCGGATCGGGTGCTGATGGATTATTTGCTGGGCATTTAAGCGCTGGGCCTTGCAGGGAAAGCGAGGGTTAGACAGTGCACCTGCATAAGGATATGCAAGATTAGACTTTGCACCTGCATAAGGATATGCGAGATTAGACTTTGCACCTGCATAGGGATATGCGAGATTAGACTTTGCAGGAGCACAAAGTCGAGGAGCACAAAGTCGAGGTGTACAAAGTCGTAGATGGCTTGAGCGGCCCAGTCAATGACGCATTAGCGCCCAATTACGGCCCCTCTGAATAGTTACCACTAATGTTTAATACGCGCTTTTAAGGCAAAAAAAGCCCCAGCGAGCTGGGGCAAAAAATAAGGGGGAACAAGACAATGCTCAACCAAACATTGTCTTGTCTATTATTCTCTAGCCGCTTACTAGAACTTCACTTCAACACCCAAACCTAAGTAGTTAGCGGTGTATTCAGTATCAAGCGCTTCGTCGATCGTGTAGGTATCGTTGGTATAAAAACCGAAGATCTTGGCTTTTTTGCTCAATTTGTAATCAACACCCAAGCTAAGCGTGGTGGCTTCTTCATTTTTGATATCTGAAAAGCCAAACTGGCCTTTTAATACCCAGTTGTTGATGCCGTATTTGATAGAACCAAACGCACCGTTAACACGTTCTTGGTCGTCTTGCTCAAAACCTTCGGCTAAAAAGCCGATTTGAAATGTTTTTAAGTTGTACTGTAATACACCGCGTACTGTGCTGGTGCCTTCAGCCTCTACATCTAAATCATAAGCAACAGCACCGTAAAAGCCTTTGTACTCGTAAGTGGCTGCAATAGAGGTAGCGTTAGAGCGTTGATCAGCTTCGTCTAGCCCTTCATTGTCTTGCTCACTCGCAATCAAATCGGCATACAAAGTAAAACCTGAAACATTAGGTGTTGAGTACATCAAGCTGTTTTTGGCACGGTTTTCATTGGTGGTGAAGTTGTTTTTAATATCGCCGTAAAGGTCGCCAAACAAGTCAACTTTATTTTGGATTTGCTTAAGTGGGGTATCAAAGTTACCCGCAATAACCGAACCAAAGTCACCTTTAATACCTACATAAATATTACGCTGCTTAAAAGGGCTGCCGCCAGCATCGCCATCATCAGCGGCCACTTCAAATTCGGCCTTATAAATAGCTTCAATGTTGTCGTTAATTTTCTCAGAACCTTTAACACCAATGCGTGAAGCATTGCTATCTAATTTAATGAGCGACTCTTCTACGTCATCAGTCTCGGTATTGGCGCTGGCATAAGATACATTAACCTTACCGTATAAGGTGGGTGCAGCCATGGCGGCAACAGGTGTACACAGAGAAAGCGCAATAGCAGAGGAAAGTAATTTATTCACAGGGGCTCCTAATAATGACCGTATTGTGATTGTTATATGCAATTTAAATGACAGTTATACTTCAAATTTGTGGCAACTATATTACCCGTTTATGACAGTTTAATTACAGATAACATAGCAATGAGGAACAATGCCTACAAACGCTCATTTTTAACCTCGCGTATTACAATCACCGTAGCTCCCGCTAATTAAATTCGGCCAGTACCTCTTGCCAAAGCACTTTTAAGCGTTTAGCCGATACCGGCATCGCCGTTTTGAGCGTTTGCGCAAATAAAGAGACTCTCAGCTCTTCGGTCATATAACGATACGACTGCCATAGCTGACTGCGCGCGTAGTCGTTAACCCCTTGCTTTTCAAGCAAATCTTGATGTTTGTGCCACGCTTGCGTCACCTCTTGCATGGCCAGCTTATCTTTTTGCGGGTTTTGTGGCGCTTTTTCGAGCCTCACTTCAATCGCATTAAGATAACGTGTGTAATGCTCTAGCCAATCTAACGGGGTGAGCATAAAAAAGCCTTGATAAAACAAACGCTGTAATTGCTGCTTAATATCTGAGAATGTAAAAGCCAATACCAGCGCATTTTTATTCGCCTTCATCGCTTTATTGATACCCACCAATTGCTTTAACCAGCCAAGCAATTGCTTTTCTAGTGCTTGCGCCTTACCGGTTAAGGCGTTTTCACCCAGATCAATAGCGCGATCAAAGTCGGCTTGAGTACGGGGTAACTCACCTTTACTGCAGCATACATCCAGTGCCACAGCCATTAATAAATCATCAACAACCTGTGCACGGTTACCAAGGTTTAACACCGAAAGCCCGATATCTTTGTTTTTGAGTAGCTCTTTTTTTAAGTATTTAACCGTTTTTGGCATGCCTAACAGCAATAACCGCGCTACACCGTATCGGCTTTGTGCGTAGGCATCGGCGGGGTTATCTAATACTTTAAGGTCAACCGCATCGCCGGTATCACACAATGCCGGGAAGGCCTGTACTTTTAAAGGCCCCTTTTTTAAGGAGCACTCTTTTGGTAGCTCGCCAAAGTTCCACTGTGTGATGTCACTTTTTTCAAAGCTGCTGCCAGCTTGCTGCAGGCTTTGCTGCACGTGACCACGATAACGCTCACGCAAGACACTCAAATGACGATGGCGATCAATAATTTGGCCTCGATCATCGAGCACACGAATATTCATTTTGTAATAGTCATCAATGCTAACCTCGGCCCAAACTTCTTTAGGCACATCAACGTTGCTGGCTATCCTCAACTCTCTGGCCAGCACCTCAAGTAAGTCACCTTGACCCATCTTAATCCGCGCTAAGGCTTTATCGACATAATCGGGCACAGGCACAAACTGCTTGCGCCATTGCTTGGGCAACCCTTTGACTAAAGCGATGCACTTCTCGCGAATCAATCCTGGTACCAACCATTCTATTGGCCCCTCAGAAAAGCTATGTAAGACACTGGCAGGCACGCCAATACTTACACCATCATCGTTATGGCCTGGGTCAAAGTGGTAAAACAAAGGGTATTGCACACCGTTAACCGTCATTTCATTAGGAAAGGCATTTTCAGAGACATGCTCAGCACTATGCTGCATCAAGAGGCTTTTAGGGATATGCAATAACGTGCCGCTTTCACGCTCGGCCTTTTTGCGCCATGCTTCAAAGCTAATTAACCCACACACATCACTAGGAATACGCCCGTCATAAAAATCAAAAATAATTTCATCGTCGACAAGAATATCGCGCCGACGTGACTTGTCTTCTAATTCACCAATACTTTTAATTGTTTGCTGGTTAACGTTAAAAAACCCACCCAGATCACGCCGCTTATGCTGGCCGTATTTACCCTCGACTAATGACTCACGAATAAATATTTTGCGCGACTCTACGGCGTCGATATGCGTGTAATCGATACGTATTTTATCGGCGACGATCAAGCCAAATAATGTCACTTTATCAAAGGCCATCACTTGGCCGTTTTTGGTAGAATAATGTGGCTGGTAATAATGGTGCTTTAACAGGTGCTCAAGGTTGTTACGCAGCCATAGCGGGTCTATTTTGGCATTGGTATGGGCGTAGACTTTTGAGGTTTCTAAATAGTTGGCGCTGACCAGCCAGCGAGGTGTTTTTTTGAACTGGCTGGAGCCAGGAAAGATAACAGCCTTACGGTTACGTGCCACCAAGTACTCACGGTCGCGGCTTTCTTCATTTTTAATGGCCACGTTATCAAACAACCCCACCAATAACGACTGGTGAATAACATCATAACTGGCCGGCTCTTTGTTGCACGTTAAACCCACCTGCTTACATGCCGTTAATAACTGATGATGCAGCTCGCGCCACTCACGTAAACGTAAAAAAGATAAAAACTCTTTGCTGCATAGGTTGCGCCACGCATTTTGTGACAAGTCTTGGCGCTGCTCTTCGGCGTATTGCCATAAATTAAAATACGCAATAAAGTCGGAGTCATCATCTTTGAAGCGACGATGTTTTTCATCGGCGGCTTGCTGTTTATCGTGTGGGCGTTCACGCGGGTCTTGAATGGTTAACCCCGCAATAATAATGAGTACTTCGTGTAAACAATTGAGTTGATGCGCGGAAATTAAAATACGTGAAAAACGTGGCTCTAGGGGCAGGGCCAGCATTTTACGGCCTGCTTGAGTGAGCTTTTTATGCCCATCTAAGGCTTGTAATTGCTCGAGCTCTTTAAATGCATCATTAATGGCACGGCCTTCTGGGGGCTCAAGAAAAGGAAAGTCTCGAATATCACCGACATTGAGTTGCTGCATTTGCAAGACAACAGCCGCTAAGCTGGTACGCAGTATTTCGGGGTCGGTAAATTCGGTACGACTGGTAAAATCTTCTTCGCTGTATAAACGCACGCACACACCACGGCTAATACGCCCACAGCGGCCAGCACGCTGGTTGGCCGACGCTTGCGAGACCGGCTCGACCGGTAAGCGCTGAATACGGCTTTTACTGCTATACCGGCTAATACGTGCCGTGCCTGGGTCTATCACGTAGCCAATACCCGGCACCGTAATTGAGGTCTCGGCAACGTTGGTGGCCAATACCACCCTGCGCCCTTTATGGGGCTGAAAGGCACGGTTTTGATCGGCCAAACTAAGACGGGCATAAAAAGGGAGCACTTCTAACATTTGAAAATTAGCGCGCCGAATAGCCAGTGCGGTTTCGCGGATTTCTCGCTCACCGGGCAAAAAGACGAGTATGTCGCCGGCTGGGCCTTGCGGTAACGTGAGAATTTCTTCTAGCGCATTGATGATACCGCGCGCTTCGTCTTCTTGCTCGCCTTGCCACGGCCGATACAATACCTCAACAGGAAAAGTACGGCCTGAAACGCTAATAATAGGGGCGTTTAAAAAATGCTTAGAAAAGCGCTCAACATCAATCGTTGCCGAGGTAATAATGACTTTTAAATCTTTGCGCTTGGGTAAAATCTGACGAATATAGCCCAATAAAAAATCAATATTTAAGCTGCGCTCATGCGCCTCATCAATAATGAGTGTGTCGTATTTTTCGAGTAGTGGGTCGTTTTGTATTTCGGCCAGCAAAATACCATCGGTCATTAACTTGATATGGCTCAGCGGCGAGCTGGCATCGTTAAAGCGCACTTGATAACCCACCGAACTGCCAAGCTCGGTTTGTAACTCTTGTGCAATACGGCTAGCGACTGTGCGCGCGGCAATACGCCGTGGCTGAGTATGCCCAATTAAACCATTCACACCACGCCCTAACGTCAGGCAGATTTTGGGAATTTGCGTGGTTTTACCCGAGCCTGTCTCGCCGGCAATCACTACAACTTGATGGCGGCTAATGGCTTTGGCGATCTCATCTCGCCTTTGCGAAACCGGCAAATTGTCATCAAAGGTGACTTTAGGGACCAAGCGCTTGCGCTCAAGTACGCGCTGTTGCGAGGCCAGTAAGCTTTGTTGCAACGTGGCTAAAGCCTTATCGATAGGCTTGTTTTGTTTTTTGGCTTTTTGCAGCCTAAACCAGGCGCTGCGCAACTTGCGCTTATCGGCCATCACGCACAGATCTAAATGCTGATAAAAAGAAGGGGCATCGGGTAGTGCCGGGAGCGAGGCTGGCTCTTGCTCTGGAGAGGCTGGCACAGGTGCCGCAGAGGGGGTCTCGGTAAGAGACGATTTAGGCGTATGGGTTTGCGTGGTCATAAAAGGCCGCTGAGTCAATTAAGCAAAAAGGCGGCATTATACGCCAATGAGGCGCCAACTTTTCAAAACCGCCCGTAAAAGCCAAAACACTGAGCTAGGCTATTAAATAGCCACAACATTACTTGAGCCTTAAACCTCATAAACACTAGGACAGGAGCCCATGAAAGCATACTTATTTATCGAGAAATTACCCAACCGCTATTGGCTTGCAAGCCTCGCAACCACCGATACCAGCACCGACTACTCGCATGCCGCGAACCAGTCACGCTATGTGACCAGTGCGCACGGCAAACCGCTAAAGTTCTTGAATATTGAGCACATTAAAGAGTACTTTCAGGGGCAGCGTATTGATAAGGCTTTTATACTCGGCGATGGAGGGCCGCATACAGAGATTGCCTTTTAAGCCTGTAGTCACGAGCAGCTCTAAAAAGCCACCTAATAGGTGGCTTTTTAGGGTTTAAACCTTTAATTTAAGCCTTTAACTTAAAAGCCGCTCATTTAAGGGACGAGGAAAAAATACATTATCCAATAATACTTGTTTTCTGCTTCCTCTCCTCGACATTATGCTCCTGCAA
>CANLTI010000047.1 GCA_947494095.1 uncultured Pseudomonadales bacterium | reverse complement strand
GTAATAGCAGTAATAGCAGTAATAGCAGTAATAGCAGTAATAGCAGTAATAGCAGTAATAGCAGTAATAGCAGTAATAGCAGTAATCAGTATGCTCAAGAGTTTATCGATATCACCTCTCGTCATAAGCAAATTTTCACACAGCATCAAGGCTGTTTTAAAGGTAACACCTATAGCGATAAGCCACAGTGCTTTGAGCCTATTATTTATAATCCTCAGCTAAGCGCTGCAGAATCTAACGGTAAGCGCGTGCTGATTATTGATAAAGGCATGACTATTCCTGCGCTCACCAGCTTGTCATCACACTTAGTGGGCTATTACGAAATAGATAATAACGGGGACCTCAATCAACCTTATACGCCACAACAAAATACCCCACTACACATGCCCACCCCACTGCTCGAATTTTTAACACTGCCCTTATTTCAAAAAAGCCCTATACCACCCTCAGCCTATGACTATGCATCTAAAAGCTTTGCCAAAACCAACCCCAGCGTATATGCACCGGCACTCACTAAAACTAATACCGACCACAACCTTACAGATTTTCATGTAAACCACGGCATTGGCTTACTGGTTAAATTGCGTGATTTAATACCCGATGTTCAGTTAGTTGTTGCTAGCGCTAATGGGCTTGAGCTTAGCTTAACAGAGGAAGTCTTCTGCCAAATAGACAACCCTGAGCATTTAAATAATATTGATCATTACTATCAAACGCTCGAAGATAATTTAGTGAGCATGATTAAAACACAAGACATCAATTACATTAGCCTATCTAGCTATGCAAGCTATGCTCGCTATCACAACAGTTGGTCTGTTATGTGTAAAAATACCGCTCAGGCGACTATTTCTACAGCCAAGTATATGGCCGCCGCACGTGAAAATATGTTTAAAAATATAGCGTTAAAAACAGACGTTTTATTGGTTCAATCTGCCGCCAACCCCATTAACGGCAACGACCTTAACGAGCAGTTATCCACATGCTTGGGGCGCGCAGACAATCACTTGCTAGTGTCTTATGTTCGCTCGCCCATTAATAAGACACTCTTTAATATTGCACAAGAGGGCGAAAAAGCCAGTGCCGAGTTACTGGCTCAAAACCTTCCGCTAACCGAATGTAATAGTGTGTTTTTTTCGCTGGATAATACAGCCAAGCCCCTACAAATACCCAACTTTGGAACAGTGTTTATTCCTGCGCAAAGTAGCGTTGCTTATGACTTTTTGGGTTTTGGCCGCGGAATTATTGTAGGCCCAGGAGGGTTCCCAGTGAGCAGCTCATTTATTCCGCCGGTTGCTATTGCTAACATTATTTACTTGAAGGGCAAAGGCTGGAGCTTTGAGCAAATTATGGACGACTTTCAAAAGCACCCTGTCCGCGCACCACAGCGCTATAATCAGTTACCCGTCTGTGCATTAGACGCAAGGTTTTGCCACGCAGTGCCTGAGCTATTAGAGTAAACATACTGACCCATGAGCACCTATTTATACATAGCCGTTTTTTAAAATCCGCTCAAAGTCACGACTGCCTCAAGCCGACTGAGGCAGTCGTGACGCAAAAGCAGCCAGTAGTTTGCCACTACACTCGCTCACCACTTTAGGTAATACCGTATAAGCCATGCCAATACGGTATTACCGACTCTAGCGACACACAAATAAATATGTGCATGCACTGTACGCCATTGCGATCAGGCGTAACGGTATTAAGGCGTAACAGTCACCTCAATCAAGCGGCTAGTGGCGCTGTAACCATCGTTCACCAATACGTTAAATACATACACATTATTGCCATTGCTATCGGCAGGGTTAGCTACATCGGGGGGTAGTATAAAGCTGATTTCGCCCAAGCTATTCACGCTAAACAGCGCGGCATCGGGGCCAGAGTCAATGCTGTACGCCAGCGGGTTATTGTCGGCATCTATCGCCGCGACAGTACCCACACTTAACACCCCAGAGACCACGCTAAACCCCGTACGGGGTAGGCGGTACCAGGCAATCGTGTCGTCATGATAAGAGGCCGAGAACACCTCTAAAATACCATCACCATCCACATCCCCCACCGCCACAGAGTAAGCCCCATCGGCTGTGGTGCTAATCACCTGCTCGCTAAAGCCTTGGTGGCCATCATTAAGGTACCACGCAATTTTGTCATCAAATTCTGAGGCCGAGAGTACATCTATATCGCCATCGCCATCCACATCGGCTGTGGTCACAGACTGAGCCCCATTGGCCGTGGTGCTAATCACCTGCTCGCTAAAGCCTTGGTTGCCATCGTTTTGGTACCAGGCAATTTTGTCATCATCGCTTGAAGCCGAGAGCACATCCAAATCGCCATCGCCATCCACATCGGCCGTGGTCACTGAATAAGCCCCATTGGCCGCAGTGCTAATCACCTGCTCGGTAAAGCCTTGGTTGCCATCGTTTTGGTACCACGCAATTTTGTTATCATCGCGTGAGGCCGAGAGCACATCTAAGTCGCCATCACCATCCACATCGGCTGTGGTCACAGAAGTAGCCCCATCGGCCGTGGTGCTAATCACCTGCTCGGTAAAGCCTTGGCTGCCATCGTTTTGGTACCACACAATTTTGTTATCATTGCTTGAGGCCGAGAGCACATCTACATCGCCATCGCCATCCACATCGGCTGTAGTCACAGAAGTAGCCCCATTGGCCGCAGTGCTAATCACCTGCTCAGTAAAGCCTTGGTGGCCATCGTTTTGGTACCACGCAATTTTGTCATCACGGAGTGAGGCCGAGAGTACATCTAAATCGCCATCACCATCCACATCGGCTGTGGTCACAGAATAAGCCCCATAGGCCGTGGTGCTAATCACCTGTTCGGTAAAGCCTTGGTTGCCATCGTTTTGGTACCACGCAATTTTGTAATCATTAAGTGAGGCCGAGAGCACATCTAAATCGCCATCACCATCCACATCGGCCGTGGTCACAGAACGAGCCCCATCGGCCGTGGTGCTAATCGCCTGCTTTGCGGTTAAGGCAGCGGTTAGCCATTGTGGGCTAGCGGCACTGTTTGCATCGAGCGGGGCATTATCAGTGGTATCGTTTGTGCCATCGCCATCATCACCGGTATCGGCATTATTGCCAATGCCATCACCATCGGTATCGATTGATTCGCTGGGGTCCAGCGGAAAGGCATCGTCATCATCGGCTACGCCATCGTCGTCGTCATCGTCGTCATCGCGGTACACCTGCACCTCAACCAAACGACTAGTCGTGCTGTAACCATCGTTCACCAATACGTTAAATACATACACATTATCGCCATTTCTATCGGCGGGGTTAGCTACATCGGGGGGCAGGATAAAGCTGATTTCGCCCAAGCTATTCACGCTAAACAGCGCGGCATCGGGGCCAGAGCCAATACTGTACGCCAGCGGGTTATTGTCGGCATCTGTCGCCGCCACAGTACCCACACTTAACACCCCAGAGACCACGTTAAACCCCGTACGGGGTAAGCGGTACCAGGCAATCGTGTCATCATTAGCGGAGGCCGAGAACACCTCTAAAATATCATCGCCATCCACATCCCCCACCGCCACAGAGCGAGCCCCATCGGCCGTCGTGCTAATCACCTGCTCGCTAAAGCCTTGGTGGCCATCATTAAGGTACCACGCAATTTTGTCATCATTAAATGAGGCCGAGAGCACATCTAAATCACCATCGCCATCGACATCGGCCGCGGTCACAGACTGAGCCCCATCGGCCGTGGTGCTAATCACCTGCTCGCTAAAGCCTTGGTTGCCATCATTAAGGTACCACGCAATTTTGCCATCACGGAATGAGGCCGAGAGCACATCTAAATCGCCATCACCATCCACATCGGCTGTGGTTACAGACTGAGCCCAATTGGCCGCGGTGCTAATCACCTGCTCGGTAAAGCCTTGGTTGCCATCGTTTTGGTACCACGCAATTTTGTGATCATCGCGTGAGGCTGAGAGCACATCCAAGTCGCCATCGCCATCCACATCGGCTGTAGTCACAGAATAAGCCCCATTGGCCGTGGTGCTAATCACCTGTTCGGTAAAGCCTTGGCTGCCATCGTTTTGGTACCAGGCAATTTTGCCATCAAACAGTGAGGCCGAGAGCACATCTAAATCGCCATCACCATCCACATCGGCTGTGGTCACAAACTGAGCCCTTCTGGCCGCGGTGCTAATCACCTGTTCGGTAAAGCCTTGGTGGCCATCGTTTTGGTACCAGGCAATTTTGTTATCACGGAGTGAGGCCGAGAGCACATCCATATCGCCATCACCATCCACATCGGCTGTGGTCACAGACTGAGCGCCATCGGCCGTGGTGCTAATCACCTGCTCGCTAAAGCCTTGGTGGCCATCGTTTTGGTACCAGGCAATTTTGTTATCATCGCGTGAGGCCGAGAGCACATCCAAATCGCCGTCACCATCCACATCGGCTGTGGTCACAGAAGTAGCCCAGTCGGCCGTGGTGCTAATGGCCTGCTTTGCGGTTAAGGCGGCGGTTAGCCATTGTGGGCTAGCGGTATTATTAGCATCAAGCGGGGAATTATCTTTGGTATCGCTTGTGCCATCGCCATCATCATCGGTATCGGCATTATTGCCAATGCCATCACCATCGGTATCGATTGATTCGCTCGGGTCCAGCGGAAAGGCATCGTCATCATCGGCTACGCCATCGTCGTCGTCGTCATCGTCATCGCGGTACACCCGCACCTCAACCAAACGGCTAGTGGTGCTGTAACCATCGTTCACCAACACGTTAAATAGATACACATTATCGCTATTGCTATCGGCGGGGTTAGCTACATCGGGGGGCAGGATAAAGCTGATTTCACCCAAGCTATTCACGCTAAACAGCGCGGCATCGGGGCCAGAGTCAATACTGTACGCCAGCGGGTTATTGTCGGCATCTGTCGCCGCAACAGTACCCACACTTAACACCCCAGAGGCCACGTTAAACCCCGTACGGGGTAAGCGGTACCAGGCAATCGTGTCATCATTATAAGAGGCCGAGAACACCTCTAAAATACCATCGCCATCCACATCCCCCACCGCCACAGAACGAGCCCCATCGGCCGCGGTGCTAATCACCTGCTCGCTAAAGCCTTGGTGGCCATCGTTTTGGTACCAGGCAATTTTGTTACCATCGTATGAGGCCGAGAGCACATCTACATCACCATCACCATCCACATCGGCTGTGGTCACAGACTGAGCCTCATTGGCCGTGGTGCTAATCACCTGCTCGCTAAAGCCTTGGTTGCCATCGTTTTGGTACCACGCAATTTTGTTATCACTTTGTGAGGCCGAGAGCACATCTAAGTCGCCATCGCCATCCACATCAGCTGTGGTCACAAACTGAGCCCCATTGGCCCTGGTGCTAATCACCTGCTCGGTAAAGCCTTGATTGCCATCGTTTTGGTACCAGGCAATTTTGTGATCATCGCGTGAAGCCGAGAGCACATCCAAATCGCCATCGCCATCCACATCGGCTGTGGTCACAGAAGTAGCCCAGTCGGCCGTGGTGCTAATCACCTGCTCGGTAAAGCCCTGGCTGCCATCGTTTTGGTACCACGCAATTTTGTTATCATCAGCTGAGGCCGAGAGCACATCTAAATCGCCATCGCCATCCACATCGGCTGTGGTTACAGACTGAGCCCAATTGGCCGTGGCGCTAATCACCTGCTCGGTAAAGCCTTGGCTGCCATCATTTTGGTACCACGCAATTTTGTTATCAAATTGTGAGGCCGAGAGCACATCCATATCGCCATCGCCATCCACATCGGCTGTGGTGACTGAATAAGCCCCTCTGGCCACGATGCTAATCACCTGCTCGGTAAAGCCTTGGTGGCCATCGTTTTGGTACCAGGCAATTTTGTCATCATTAACTGAGGCCGAGAGTACATCTAAGTCGCCATCACCATCCACATCGGCCGTGGTCACAGAACGAGCGTCATAGGCCGTGGTGCTAATGGCCTGCTTTGCGGTTAAGGCGGCGGTTAGCCATTGTGGGGGCTTATTGACAAAATTAGCCGATGTGGTACTGGTAAAAACAACAACCTCTGTACCCACAGTTAAAGACGAGTGCTTTTGGCTGCTTACCTCAATCGCCGTCATATGGCGCACCTCAAGTGTTTGCCCTGCGGCTATAACCCCCTGCGCTTGCGTAAACTCACCGCCATTAATTCGGTACTCACCCTCATCAATACTAATAGGCGCAAAATCATTAATGCCTTCAATAATCACTAACTCAGATATAACCTGTGTATTGGGTGTGACATCAACCAGCGGAGTAAAACTAAAGGCGTCAGGCGTAATATCTTGCGCTTCGGTGGTGGCGCTAAAGGTTTCGGTGGTATCGCCCACCGTAATATTGGCCACCGCTTGTTGCTCAAAATCACCCGCGGTGAGTTGCACGGTTAAAGTTTGGCCGTTATTAATAGTGCCCGCCGCACGTTGAAACGCGCCGCCATCAATACTAAACAAGCCGTTTTCAACCGAGACAGGCGCAGCATCGTTAATACCGGTAATAGTCACGGTATTCGAGGTAATCATCGCGTTTTTGGCGACGCCGGTTTGGGCGGTAAAGCTAAAGGCTTCGGGGGTAATATCGGGGGTTGGAACAGGCGCAACCGACGAGCTACTAACCACAGAGCTAGCGGTATCACTCGCAGAAGAATTGGACGAGCTACTTAAAGCACTAGACGTTAACGATGCACTAGAAGTCGTTTGTGAAGAAACGCTCGAAACCGTTTGTGAAGAAACACTAGAAGCCGCTTGTGAAGCAGGACTAGAAGCAACCGTCGCCGATGAGCTACTAGGCTGCACATCTGCGCCGCCTTTACCGCCGCCACTGCCGCAGGCACTTAAACTTGCCGCCAAAATAACCATCGACGCCAAAGCCGCCGGCGCTTTAAAGGCCAATAAGCCTTGCTTTAACAACACATTTTGTTGATCTACACGAAAAGCCATACGGCTGCTTTCTCCATCAAAAGTATAAATAATTGCTGGAGAAAACAATAAAACTAAAGGCGTAAAACCCCTTATAAAGACCCACAACGTACAAAAACGCGTTAAACCCCTGCCCCTCCTTTCCAAGCGGCCAAGTATAGCAAAGGGTTTTATCTTATAGAGTGTTTTGGGGCGTCACGTTAAGTTTTTTATGTGTGGCGTGGTACATTAATGCCAAGCCTTAGCGTGCCAATAGTACTAATAGACGAATGCATTAATAGGCGTATCAACAAAAGTGTAATAACAAAAGTGTAATAACAAAAGTGCAACAACAGAGTGCGCCTCTGGACCCGGTATAAAGCTGATTTCACCTAGGCTATTTACACTGTAACCATATTAGCCGAACCCAAGTTAGCCGAACCCAAAAAACTTCTTAACAGGGTACTGATGGATTATTTTCTGGGCATTTAAGCGCCGGGATTAGCACTACGCATCAGGGTCTTGGCCGAGTTCGCTTTTGATGCTGCTTTTTTGGCGCTCAGGAGGGTGAGCGCCAATATGAGCTTGATTGCGCAACTTAGCCAGATCAATTTGCTTTTGGCGCTCAGCAAAGCGCGCGCGCTGCTCGTCGGTTTGATCATCAAAGCACAAAGGGCACGTCACGCCTTTAAGGTACTTGGGCGATAGCTTGTCTTCTTCTGTAATGGGGTGGCGGCAACCGTGGCACTGGTCATAGGTGCCTTTGTTTAAATCATGGTCAACAGCAACGCGATTATCAAAAACAAAACATTCACCTTCCCATAGGGTGTCTTCTTTGGGCATGGTTTCGAGGTACTTCAAAATACCGCCCTTAAGGTGATACACCTCGTCAAAGCCTTGTTGCTTCATATACGCCGTAGACTTTTCACAGCGAATGCCGCCGGTGCAAAACATGGCCACTTTTTTATGCTTTTGCGGGTCGAGGTTTTGCTCAACATAATCGGGAAACTGCCTAAAAGTGGTGGTTTCGGGGTTAACCGCACCTTTAAAAGTGCCAATGTTGTACTCGTAGTAGTTACGCGTATCAACGACCACCACCTCTGGGTCGCTAATCATCTTGTTCCACTGTACAGGGTCAAGGTAGGTCCCTACAGTCTGATTGGGGTCAATATCTTCCACCCCCATCGTGACTATTTCTTTTTTGAGCTTTACCTTCATGCGGTAAAACGGCTGCTCTTGCTCGTATGACTCTTTATGCTCAATACCAGCAAAACACGGCTTATCTCGTAAAAACGCCAAAAGCCCGTCAATAGCCTCACGGCTACCCGATACCGTGCCGTTGATACCTTCATGCGCTAGTAGCAGCGTACCTTTAATCTCTTGCGCTAGGCAAAAGTCTAAGATGGGTTCACGCAACTGCTCAAACTCTGGCAGACTCACAAATTTATACATGGCGGCCACGACAATTTTATTACCTGCTTGGCTATCACGCTCAGTAGCACTCATTTAAAACCTCTTGTTTTACAACTTGACGGTGTTTACAACACACTTAAAAACGCTTTTATACTGCGTATCATAACGGGACCGAGCACCATACAGAACCAATAGCTCGCTGGCATTGAGCAATAGCGTTTAAAAACAACACAATACCCGCACAAAATACAAGAGTATTATACCCAATACCTCATGCAAAACTGTATCGCTCATCAAAAAACATTACGATTCAAAGGTAACGCCACTAAAAAGCTCATGCGTAGCTCCCTAGCCCTAGCCCTAGCCCTGCCCCTCAACCCAACAAAATAACCAGCAATCGCCTCCGCCCGGCTCTTTGCTCTAATTTCAACCACACTTATTTAAGGCGTATTTAAGGCGTATTTAAGGCATATTTAAAGCATAGTCCGCAAAGGCCAGCGCGCGTGGAGCTTATGCCCTTGGCAAGGCCCAGTCATGTAAAACCAGTATACAACCACACTTTTGGCGCAGTGCCCCAATACCTAAGCCCTTCACCCTTCACCCTTCGGGATATTGCACTATTTGAGGAGCGCGAGTGCTACCACTAGCAGAACAAAAACTTCGCTTTTTGGTTGTTGAAGACTCAAGTTTCTTCCGCTCGGCTGTTGGTAGCATGCTGAACTCTTTTGGTGTTAACGATATCGATGTCGCTCAAAACGGCAATCAAGCGCTCGATAGCTGCAGAAGCCATCATTACGATGTAATTTTATGCGATTTTAATTTAGGCAAAGGCAAAAATGGGCAGCAGCTTTTAGAGGCACTTAGGCATTTTAAGCTCATTACAAAAGATACATTATTTATGATGCTCACTGCCGATACCTCGCGTCAGGCGGTACTGGCCAGCAGCGAATATGCCGCTGATGACTACCTTACCAAACCCATTAATGCTGTTGTTTTAGAGCGTAGACTAATACGCGCAATCAAATCACAACACACATTCAAACCGGTCACCGCTGCCCTCGAACAAAACAACACCGAACTTGCGATCGCCTTACTCGAGCGTCTGTGCCGCCCCGAACAACGCCTGGCCAACCAAGCCAAAAAACTACTCGGCGATGTATTGCTGCAAGCCGATAGGCTCGATGAAGCCGACACCTACTTTCAATGTATTCTCGAAGAAAAACCGGTGGAGTGGGCACGCCTAGGCCAAGCTCAGACTTTTATGAGCAAGGCATTTTTGGCCCAAGCGTGCGAAGCTTTTCATGGCATATTACAAGATAACCCTCTGTGCTTGGCCGCCTATGATGGGCTGGCGAGTATTTACCACCAACAAAAAGATTACGCCAATTTACAAAAGGCCATTGCCTCTGCGGTAAAAGCCTCACCGCTGTCTATTCTTAGGCAAAAGAACCTCGCTAATATCGCCGAAGAAAACGGCGATATTGGCACAGCCATTGAGGCCCTACGCGAATGCGTTCGCTTAGGCATGCACAGCTGCCACGGCGAGTGGCAAGATGCCTATCGATTAGGCATTAATACTGCCGATGCCCCAAAAGCACTACTCGCCAAAAAAGATTTACTCCCCCAAGAGGCACTCAAAGCCCTTAAGGCTGCCACTGATTTTTTTCATGTGAGCGCCGACGACCTGCTACGTATGCAGTTTGTACAAGGGCGCCTACAACATTTAAGCCTCCAACACCTCGATGGCGAAAAAACAATCAATAAAGCCGAGTCCCGTTATCAAGGTCGCGAAAAAAGCGATGTAAAAATAGATGTCGATCACATCAAGGCTATGCGCACACTCAAAAAAGACGCTCAAGCCAAAGCGCTCACACAAGAGCTTGCCGAGCAATATGCCAGCGACGAGGTCGCACTCGCGCAGCTCGACAAGGTGATGGACGAGCCTCAAAGCAAAGCCAACAAACGCCTCTTAGCCGAAGCCAACAAAGAGGGTATCGCGCTTTATGGCAAGCAGGAGTTCGACGAGGCCATATTATGCTTTCAGCGCGCTCAGGTATTATTTCCTCGGCACTTAGGCTTACAAATGAATATTTGCCAGGCTTATATCAGCAAGCATAATCGGGGTGATGCAGGCGACTTAGCGCAAACCATTGATGAGCAACTGAGTAGTATTCGCGCACAAATAAAGCCACAGGATACTCAGTATGAGCGCTTTAATAAATTGCAACGTATGACACGTTTATAACCACTTTGCATAACTCAATAACCAGCCAAATATTAAATGTAACCATTCAGAGGGGTCGTAATTGGGCGCTAATGAATCATTTTCTGGGCCGCTCAAGCCATCTGCGACTTTGTGCTCCTGCAAAGTCTACCCCCACGCATCCATGCTGGGGCTGGTCGCTATATAAGCGCTCCCGGCGCTTAAATGCCCAAAAAATAACCCATCAGCACCCTGCCAAGAGGGATTTGTTAACTTGACTGAATAGTTACTATTAAATAACCATAGCTCATACCCTTAAAAACGAATACCATCGCCGTTTACTCAACCAACGAGATACTTATGATTGATTTACTGGTGCGTTATTTACACTTTTTAGGCATTATTATTTTAGCTTCTATGCTGGTAGCTCAGCACCTGCTTTACAGTGCTAACATCAACCGCGCGCAACTGGCTCGCTTGCGCATACTCAATAAGGTCTATGGCGCGGGCTTAGGCATTGCGTTTATTACAGGCATGCTGTTGTGGCTGGCGGTCGGCAAACCTAAAGAGTTTTACAGCGCAGGCGGCTTAATACACATTAAGCTGACGTTATTTGTAGTGCTTGCTGGTTTATCTATTGTGCCGACACTATTTTTTGTACGCAGCGCAAAAACATTAAATGATGATACCAGCACAGTAACGCCGCCCAAGCATATTATTGGCGTGATTCGCGCGGAACTCACTTTATTAATATTAATGCCTTTGGTGGCAGTATTAATGGCCGGTGGCGCTTAAAAAAGCGCTGGTAATATACCAAGTCATACTCTAATGGCGATTATGAATAGCGGGAGCATTAATCCACTCAACACCCAATTAACCGGTTAATAAAGCACCCGCTATTCATCACAAAAAAATAAGGCCGTCTAAATTTTTACGCAATAGGGCATAAGCTAAAATACTCTCGATAACTGCCCACAATAAGCGTGTCACTATTTAAAGGCGCGTATTGATCTATAACCCTATATTTATGCTCAACCTCTACCTACATACCAATGATCAATACCTTACCTGCAAGCACAAAAAAACCGCTAGTGTTAGCTAGCGGTTTTTTTGCCTCTAATTTTTGCCTTTTATCAATATTTACACATTATTTTCACGCGCCAACAAGAACTCGGCTACCGAGCGCACCTGCTCTTTCAATTGACGATGAAGCTCCATTTGCTGCTTAGTAAAAATAGAGTACGCACGCCCAATTTCATCAAACTCATCAAGCACAATTGATTGCTGGGTATCCGTTAGGTGTAGCAACGCTATGCCCTCGGGCACACCAGAGTTAATAGCCGACACCACACGTTTGTGTGTACTAGTAATATCGCGCCCCGACTCATCGAGCTGATGAACCACCTCGAGCAGTTGCTTACAGCTTGCTTTACGGTGATTGAGTGAGTCGAACTCTTGATCAACCTGATTGGTATACCCCTTCACCCAAAGCCGTGCACTTTCGCCTAGCATTAACAATAGGTCAGCTATAGAGTCATCTTTGTCAGTCAGCTCTGCAGCACTACCCACGACCAATGTAAAAAAGCCGCTACTAATAATCATCAAATCATCACGAAACGTGAGTGTGGGCTTAATTTCAGTTAAATCCGAACGCAGCGGAAAGACATAGCGGCTAGTCCAATGACCAAACCGTGTTTCGCGATTAAACCCAAAGCAGCTCACAAGAAAGCAACCTTCTAGGTGCATTTTCTCTAAGCCAGCTTTTAATTGATTTGCCAAGTGTTCAAAGTTTTCACTTTGCCCTATTTGTACAGCCAAATGTGAAAACTGACCAACCACAGAGATCGGTTTAGAAGAAGGTGTTGCCGCTAACGAAAAACGCATAATGAGTCTACTCCAAGTAAGCTGCTAAAGAGCAATGCGGTAACCCTCAGCGGTCACTGAGTTTTACCATTATCACTTTAACAGTAGGAGTACAAACCTGAATTGTCTATATTTTAAACAACAATTATTCCTCGCGCTTGCCAGCACGCGCTGTATCCCCCCTAAACCCCAGCAATACTCTATCGGCACTATTCATTGGTGTTCAACGAATGTTACTGTGGCTCGAGCCACAAGCGCGGTATGAGTAATAACGCTCCAAAAGGGCTTTCAGTGAAGGTTCAGCTCATAACGCTTAAGCTCAAAATGATTCAGCACTGTTCACCTCATATTCGCCTAATGCTAACCTAATGATGCAGGATACTTATGCCTTTACACGACAAAGCAGCCTTATTCAAAAAACGCTTGCAGCCGCTACGCCTAGTTACGCTTGGCCTATTAACCTTGGTATTATCAAGTACCAGCTATGCACAGCCACTGTTTACAGCCGAGTATCAAGGAACCTACGGCAGTATGAATATTAAAATGGTGCGCACACTAGAGCAAAGCGGTGATACTTACACCTTGCAATCTACCGCAACCAGCTTTATGGCAAAAATTAACGAAGTCAGCCGATTCAGCCGCCAAAACACAGACTTCATCGCTGAGCACTACCATTACGAGCGTAAAATTTTTGGTGTTAAAAAAAATGAATTTCTCGCCTTCGATTGGGCCAAAAAACAAGTGCTCTACACCAAAGGCAAAAAAAGCATCAGCACCCAAGAGCTTACCCTACACACGCTAGACCCTACACTTTACCAGCTTCAGCTGCAGCAAGACTTAACACTCAACCCCCAACAAAAAAGCTTTAGCTACACCTTTGCGCGACGCAACCAAATCAAAACTTATCATTTTGAGCGCCAAGCCAAAGAAACAATCTCTTTTAAGGGCAAGCAGTATTCGGCACTGGTGCTTGCTCGCACGCAAGACGATAGCCTTAAAGCCACGCGTTTGTGGCTAATACCCGAGCTCGAGTACACTCTCGCTAAAATTCAACACACCGAAGAAGATGGCGACACCTACCAGGTACTACTGACCGACTATAGCCGCGGCGTAGCACTCGAGGCTTTTTTAACCCCTCAGCCAACTCGCTAATCAAGCTAAGGGGCGAGGCAATAATAGTTTGTCCAATTAGACGTAGAGTTCTGTTTTCTCGGCAAGGCGCTCGAAGGGGCGCATGCCGGGGCATGTAACGCTTTGAGCAACGCATCGGGGCAGGAGCCCCTTATTAGACATTGCAGGAGCATAATGTCGAGGAGAGGAAGCAGAAAACAAGTATTATTGGATGATGTATTTTTTCCTCGTCCCTTAGTTGCTTTAGGCGCCAAGCTTGCGATACCGTCATTCACATTATTTTAAAACTTTTTAAAATAAAAGCTTGACGCATCAGGGAGTTATCCGTAATATGCGCGCCATCGACAGGGCAAACGCCGAAGCAGACACAGCAGTTTTAACGCAGTGTCAACCTGAAGAGTAAGACGCGCTCGTAGCTCAGCTGGATAGAGTACCTGGCTACGAACCAGGCGGTCGGAGGTTCGAATCCTCCCGAGCGCGCCATTATTAAATAAAAAAGCCGATGCCTTAGGGTATCGGCTTTTTTATTGCTTAAAATTTAACGCTCACTCTTTAATCAATAGCCAATTGATAATGACCGAGTCATCACACAAAAAAAGCCCGGCTCAGTGAGCCGGGCTTTTCAACAGATGACGCTAGCATCAAACACTCACTAGAACTTTAAGTAGCGGCTATTTTCGCCAACCCAGCGCTTTTTGCGGTCACCCTTAAACTGATACGCTAACGTCATGCCTGCATGCCCACCACCCTGGAAGTACATCATTTTAAAGCGGTGAATGCCCTCGCTCAGCTCTATACGGCAACGCTGCGTTGAATACGGGCGATCCCCCTCGTGCGCGCACAGCCTCTTACCATCAACTTCAAGCGCAAAACCATCATCACTACCGGGAATAAAGTAATAGGTACCGCCTTCTTTCACTTTAAAGTCTGATTCCACATCAATAAAATAAGAATCGCTAAAGCCAATGGCTCCCAACTTGGGATGCTTAAGCTGAGAACCACTTTTAAGCATTAACATATCAACCCAAACCACCTTGCTTTGCGCAATATCGCGCTTCTGAAGGACATTACTGATCGATGTTTTATTTTTATAAATTTTAAGCTCAAAAACCTTATCAACCATGGCGGGCGTAGACTTATAAACCGCCATAACAATAAATATTATCATCAGAGCCAAAAAACCGACTTCTTTTGGCTTTTCTAACGTTAGCGCCCAAGCACAATAACCATACCGTATTAAATTTTTCATTGTCTTATCTCACCACCTCTATATCCCACAGAGAAAACCAATTGCGCAATTCAAACTGAGCCTCTGTAATTGGAATACCGAACGTGAAGGGCGAAAAGTATGCAAACACTCCAACCACTAGGACGCCAAACACACCTAAATTTACCCATGTTAAGCGCGACCCACTCGCCAGCGCCTCCTTAAATACATACGTAAAGACTAAAGCCGCATTAATAATGCCAAATAACAACGGCATAAAATAGTGGTACAAATACATCACTCGGTCAATTTGGGCTATCGCTACCATATAGCTCACATACATCCCGCAAAAATACAAAATATACATAAACAAGCGATCATCCTTAGAAGGAAGATCAAACACAAAACGCCCAATAATCAGCGATATAGACAACAAAATACCGGCAATCACCGTCAACCAAATCAGCGGATTACCCACCAAATAAGAATAACTGACCTTAGTTACACCATCGACGACATTTTTACTCCAGCGGTAGTTAATGCCTTTGCCGCCAAACGGCCACTTAGCGTAATAACTGCCGTTTTCCGTATCCTTGCATATATCTAAGCGCGGCACGCCAGAAGCATACTCCGTGCTGTAACGCATATTATCTTTAAAGCCTAAACGAAAGGTTGTGAAGCTAAAACCTCCATTTTGCTCTACCGACTGCAAGTACTCCGGCGATGCTTTATATTTTTTGGTAGGCTCAACCTTATCACCCAACCCTATATGCACATAAAAAACAAAACAAAATACAAACGCTAACGCACCAAAAAATGTCACAACCGATAATACCGTTCGCTCAATACAGGCCGCAAATTCTTTATTAAGTAACGCCTTGCCCTTATCCTCTAAGAGCAACATGCCGTAAACCAAGCTCAGTACCAAGCCATTCACCTTAACTGCGGTAACAAGCCCTACAGTGACACCTAGAACAAGGTAGTGCTTTAAAGTAATAGGAATATTTTGCGTCACGGTCCGCACAAAGTACCAAAGGGACAGCAAAATAAAGAAAAACTGAATGCCTTCAAGCATGGCCGAGCGCGAATGTAAAACCATTGCATTATCAAAAATAATAAATAATGAAAATACAAAAGCTACCGGGCGATACTTGGTAATACTAAAAAGAATTTGATACAAAAACCACACCGATAGCGCCATCATGAGCGCCGAGGGTAATCTAAAGGCCCAAAACTCCATCCCCTTAGGCATCTCATCGCCCTTAAGGTAATCCGTTTTGAGTAAAGCCGACATATCACGGTCAGCATTGGGCTGAAATAGGGCTTCACTCAACCCCATAATCATCTTGCCTAATGGGGGGTGAGGCTCCATATACATCATGCCATCAACGTGCTTTTGCGCTGATACCACATGGTAGTTTTCATCCCAAAACATAGATTTAGGGTATTGTAGGCCGGCTAAAAACATCACTAGCGAAGCCACCAGTAAAACACCGGGAGCTAGCCATGCTTTATGCCGCAAAAGTAAAGTAACGAAGGGTTTTTGGTCAGTCATTGTGTCATCTAACGCATCAAATAAAAGAAGGCACCACCTTAGCAATGCAAGATGGTGCGCTCAATAGGAAACATGTACCAAAATGTAAAGTTGAGACTTACTTTCAGTACACCAAACGAATACCTGCCTTTAATCAGGTAGCATGACGTTAAGCTCTAGCACGGCATAGTCGCCATTTCGCTCTAGCTGCACCTCAATACTATCGGTATCAATGTCGACATATTTACGCACCACCGCCATAATATCTTTTTGCAGCGCCTCTAAGTACTCGGGCTGGTCACGTTTTGAGCGCTCATGGGCAACAATAATTTGCAATCGCTCTTTGGCAATTGATGCGGCCTGACTTTTATTATGTGAGAAATAATCTAAGAAACTCATGCACTCCTCCTAAATAAGCGCTGAAACAACCCCTTATGGTCTGGCGTTAAAAAGCGATGGTCGACCTCTTCACCGAGCATGCGCTTAACGGCATCGCTGTACGCTTGACCCGCACGGCTTTCCTCATCATGAATCACAGGCACACCTTGATTAGACGCCTTAAGCACAGAGGCGCACTCTGGAATCACACCCAACAGCTTAGTCGCCAAAATCTCTTCGACATCACCGACCGCAAGCATTTCACCCTTTTCCACTCGCTCAGGGTTATAGCGCGTTAATAGCAAATGCTCTTTAACGCGCTCGCCTTGCTCGGCCTTCCTCGATTTACTTTGCAGTATCCCCAAAATGCGGTCGGAGTCGCGCACCGAAGACACCTCGGGGTTAGCCACCACAATCGCTTCATCGGCAAAGTACAAAGCCATAAAAGCGCCGTGCTCAATACCCGCAGGCGAATCACAAATAATATACTCAAAGCCATCCGCCGCCAGCTCTTTGAGCACTCGCTCCACACCGTCTTTTGTCAACGCATCTTTATCGCGCGTTTGCGAGGCAGGTAAGATATACAAATTTTCACAGCGCTTATCCTTGATCAGCGCCTGCCTTAATGTTGCCTCACCGTTAATCACATTAACAAAGTCATACACCACTCGACGCTCACAATTCATCACTAGATCTAAATTGCGTAAGCCAATATCAAAATCAATGACAGCCGTTTTATGGCCACCCAGTGCCAACCCGCTACTAATTGCTGCGCTAGAGGTTGTTTTACCTACCCCACCCTTGCCGGAAGTCATTACAATTACTTTGGCCACAACAGATACCCTTTATTATGTTTAATTTTTTATGCTTGAATTAAGCGTATATACCATTAAGCTGAAAAACCCGCTATAGGCTCTACTTGAAGCTCATTACCATCAAAAAATATTTGAGTGGCGCGCTGCCAGTACGCACCACGAAGATTTTCATCAATCATAAAGTGCCCAGCAATAGAAACCAACTCAGCTTGCTGACTCATACAAAAGATACGCGCCGATTCATCACCTTTTACGCCAGCTAATGCACGCCCCCGCATCGGAGCATAGACATGAATGCAGCCCGCAGCCAATAATTCTGCGCCTGCCGACACCTGCGCCAACACGATTAAGTCGCCATCAGAATAAATTTGCTGGCCAGACCGTACCGGCGTCACGATAGTTTTGGTGGGAATATAAGTATCAGTAATACTTTTTACATGAGACTCTAAACGCTTGCCGGTCAACGACCGTTTACTCACACTTTTTATCTTGCCTCCAGGAAAGTGCCCTAACTGCAATGCCTTTGTTAATTCGGCAATGTTATTACCATCGCCCTTAATACCCGCCAGACGAAACCCCAATCGCGAACAAATATCAATAACATCCGTCAAAAACTGCGTATCAGCAACCACAAACTCCACACTGACAACCACCGGGCTACCTTCAAAAAAATCCGGTGCCGCAGCAACTTTTTGCGCCAACTCACTCGCAATTTTATTCGCATCATTAGTACGCAGCTCTAAAAGAGTCATCGGGAGCAAAGCACCTTTAATGGTAAAACTTTTCGGCCTCGATACCGCCACCGCACCGCTGTCAAAAGCCATACTTTTGTCCCATTTTTTACTTAAAAATAGCCTATATTTATAAACCTTTCCGCTTATTTAAACAACCTAAAAGCTTTTCACAGATCAAATAGTCCTAAAAACTATCAAGAAAGCGAAATAAACACTCTTTTGGAGTGACCGTAAGCGATGAAAGGGGTTTTTAATTAATTTTATTTACCGTATTCTAACGAGGTCCAAATTAAGAAGTGACGCGCGAGCAGTGATGCATGTGCTAGCTCATAACTTATAATAAATATAGACAAATACATACACCCTGTATTGGGGCATGTATTTAGTTTACTGGACTTATTCTATTAAAGGTTAAGCATAAATACTTCAGGGGGAGCTATGCCTAAGACCATCAAAACTCAAATGGAGCGTAAGTTGTTTCAACGCTCTGCAATCGCCGCCTGTGTAATGACGGCTTTCGCCGTACAAGCACAAGCACAAGACAACGAAGATCCAGCCATATTAGAAGAAGTGGTTGTTTACGGCGTTAAACAAAGCCTACAAAATGCTCAAGATATAAAGCGTGACGCAGATACATTTGTTGATGCCATTTCGGCATCAGATATAGGTGCTCTTCCAGATCGAAGCGTTTTAGAAGCTCTACAGCGCATACCCGGTGTTTCTATTGAGCGCTTTGCCTCAGCAGAAGATCCCGATCACTTCTCTGTTGAAGGTAGCGGTGTTGTTATTCGCGGCCTAACGCAAACCCGTAGTGAGTTTAATGGCCGTGATACCTTCACAGCCAACAATGGTCGCGGCTTAAGCTTCCAAGATGTTCCGCCTGAGCTCATGGGCGCCGTGGAAATATCTAAAAACCAAACTGCCGATATGATCGAAGGCGGTATTTCGGGTACTGTAAACCTTAAAACACGCTTACCGTTCGACTCTGACGAACGAGTAATTGGTTTCTCAGCAGAAGCCACCTACTCAGACCTTTCTGAAGAAACAACCCCTACAGGCTCGTTGATTTATAGCGACGTATGGGACACGGACGCCGGTAAATTCGGCTTTATGCTGAACGTTGCAGCATCAAACCTTAAGTCTCGTACTGATGGCATACAGGTCGATAATTACGTTGAACGTACCAATATCAATAGCAGCGGCCAAGCTGGCACAAGCGAAAGCGCCTTGTATGTACCTCGTGGGGCAAATATTCGTACGCAAGAGCACGATCGTGACCGCGAAGGCCTAGCTGCAGCACTACAATGGGAAAACCCCAACGAAACAGTTGTTGTTACCGCTCAAGCCATTCGCTCAGAATCTACCGCCGCATGGGTAGAGCATGCCTTAGAGTTCCAAGATCAAGATTATGAAGGCAGCATTTACGCCGCAAACGGTAGCAATCTTACCTTTAATGATGACAATTACTTTAGCAATGGCTTACTAGTCGCTGACTACGGCCCTGATAAGTATCGCTTTCAGCAAGACGATAATCTCGTTGGCCTCACAACGACTCGTGGCCCAGCAGGTCAATTTGGGGCGAAATATGCAGCCATAACGCGCTCAAACGAAAATACCAACACCGTAAATGACTTTGGCTTAAATGTTACCTTTAATCCTAATGATCGTTTAAGCATTTCGGTTGATGGCCAGTACGTGGATGCTGAAGTCGAAAACCTCGATTTCAGTCTTATGAATGGTACCTTTGCTGCACTTCAGCTTGACACGCGCGGCGATACCCCCAATGCCACATTCATTAACCCATTCATTACGAATGCCGCAAGTTCACCAGCAGGTGACGACCACTTTGCTTCAGACAGCTCTTATTTTGCTCGTTCAGCCATGGACCACACAGAAGAGAGCAGCGGTAACTCTAGCGCATTTGCGATTGATGCCGATTACGAGCTAGAGTCAAAATTCTTTACCTCAGTTGAAGGCGGTGTTCGCTTTTCTGCGCGCGAACAAGAAAACAGATGGGCACGCTATAACTGGAAAGCACTCTCTGAAGCTTGGACCAATTTTGGCGAGTACGGTACTACAGGCCAAACAGATCAGGGGAATGCCGGGCCCAAATGGTTAGACTCAAGCTTTGGTGATAGAGCCGAGCACGAGCAATACAGCTTTGACAACTTCCACCGCGGTGGCGTACTTGGCAATGAAGGTCAAAACTTTGTTTTCCCAAGTGTTGCTTTAGTGCAAGATTATGATCGTGCCCGCCAGCAGCTCTCTGAGGGTGCATTTGAGGGTAGCGGTAGCCAATGGCGACCGCTGCCTGACCGCATCTTAGAGAACGAAAATGGCGACCCCATTAATGCCGATGGTACCAACTGCTGGAGCACCGATTGCTATATACCTGTAGCCACTAACAATGGGTACACCAATTCAGAGATCAATACGCTCACAGAAGATACCCAAGCGGCTTACATCAAAATGAACTTTGGTAGTGAAGACACCGAAATCCGCTACTCGGGTAACTTTGGTTTACGCTATGTCAATATTGATAGTTCAACTACTGGCTTTACTGTATTTCCTGACTTAACCCCAGGCAATCCAGGCGATCCTAAAAGCGATCTACCGGTTGCAGACAAAAACTTTGGCAACAAAGCTGTTATTGCTGAAACCGCAGACGCTAGCTACTCCGCCGTATTGCCGAGCTTCAACATTAAGTTAGGTATTACTGATGATGTGATCATGCGCTTTGCTCTATCGAAAGCCATCGCATTACCTGATTTAGGTAAAAAACGTAACTACACCGTTATTGATGAAGATAATGTTGTAGAAATCGATGATGACAACTCGGTGGTTAACTTTTATAAAGCCGAAGCTGGCAATCCATTTTTAAAACCAATGGAAGCTGTACAGTACGACATGTCTTTTGAGTGGTACTTCTCTGATGTAGGCTCTTTAAGCGCTACTATGTTTGGTAAAAAGCTTAAAAATTACTTCATTGACGGCGCTTTCCCACGCCAATTTACCAATAACGGCACAACTAGAACCGTAGAAGTTACCGGTGCTATTAATGGTGCCAAAGGTGATATTAACGGTTACGAAATTGCCTACCAGCAGTTTTACGACTTTTTACCCGGTGCGTGGTCTGGCCTTGGCATGCAGTTTAACTACACCTACGTAGGTAACAGCGGCACACCAAACTCTGGGCTTGGTAACAATCCTGATGGCGAAGATCATAGCGAGTTTGCATTTGGCAACCTACCGCTACAAGGTTTATCCAAAGATACTGCTAACATTGCTGTTATGTACCAATTTGCTCCTGTTGAAATGCGTTTAGCCTACAACTGGCGTTCAGAGTACTTACTAACCACTCGTGATGTTATCACCAAGCTCCCCATCTACTCGGCCTCTACCGGCCAACTTGATGGCTCTATCTTCTTTGATGTGGGCGAGTACTTTAAAATTGGGTTACAAGCGACTAACTTAACTAACGAAGAAACCAAAACATTAATGCAAGTTGATAATGATGGTACTAAAGTTGGTCGTTCGTGGTTTGTTAACGATCGTCGCTTCTCTTTTGTTGTTCGTGGTTCGTTCTAGCGCGCAATAGCTCAAAATAATAAAAGCGCGCCGAAAGGTGCGCTTTTTTTTTAACCGGAATTCAACATATCAACTATGAATAAACTCAATATTGTTGTGGTAGGAGGTGGTACTGCCGGCTGGATGAGTGCTCTAGCACTGCTAAAACTTAAAAAAAACACACTCGCCACGCTCACTGTCATTGAATCTAAGCGCATTGGGACCGTTGGTGTTGGCGAGGCCACAATACCAACCATTAAAGCCTTCCATCAGGCGCTAGGCATCGATGAGCAAGAGTTCATTCTCGCAACTAATGCCACCTACAAGCTCGGTATACAATTTGAAAATTGGGGCCCGTCCCCCTATATTCACCCCTTTGGTGAATATGGAAAAAGCATTGCTGGCGTCGCCTTTCATCAAGTGCTAAAACATCACGCAAACGATAGCCTGTCACATAATATTGACGACTACAGCTTGCCCATTGCACTGTGTAAACTCAATAAGTTTTCACCAAAAAAAACTTATAAAGAGCATGGTTTTGCTTACGCTTACCACCTTGATGCCAAAAAATATGCAGCATTTCTACAGCAACAATGCCAAGCATTAGGCGCCACTCACATTAACGAAACCGTCAGCGATGTAAACCATCATGCAAATGGCCATATACAATCACTCACGCTCAGTAACGGGGCGACCATTACCGGTGATTTATTTATTGACTGCACCGGCTTTAAGAGCTTACTACTCAGCCATCAAAAAGATGTGATTTTTGAAAACTGGCAACACTGGCTGCCAAACGATACCGCGATCCCCTTTGCTACCCCAACAAAAAACACTGCAGACATACGCCCTTACACCCGTGCGATTGCACATGATTACGGCTGGCGATGGGAGATCCCCCTCACCTCACGCACCGGCAATGGATATATATTTTCTAGTCAATATCTCGATGAAGAACAGGCAAGAAAAAACATTTTGCACGAGTTCCCCGAGCTCAAACCCGAGGATTTACGTTCCAGCATTACATTTAAAACCGGTAAGTACTCTCATAACTGGAAAAACAATGTGGTGGCAATCGGTCTATCGGCAGGTTTTTTAGAGCCTCTTGAATCTACCAGCATTTATTTAATACAAGCCGCCATTATGAACCTTGTAGAGCTACTGCCAGAGACAATAAGTACTACGCAATCTAAGCCTTTGAGGCAGCAAGTTGAGTTCAATCTAAGAATGAACCGCGAATGGGAAACCGTCCGTGATTTTTTGATTTTACACTATAAATGCGCAAACTTATCAGGCAGCCCTTTTTGGGATTATTGCAAAAATATGGACATTCCAGCAACTCTAGCCAAAAAAATAACTCTCTATAAGAACTCTGGCACAATATTAGAAAATATTGATGAAATTTTTCTACAGCCCAGCTGGCTGGCCGTTTTCAATGGGCAAAACGTAGAAAGCACAGGTACCAACATAAGAATAAAAGCCTTGCCTCAAGAAAAAGTGGCTGACGCAATGAGGCAACTACATCAGTCTATTCAAACCGATGCCCAACAAACTCCTGACTACTCAGTAACGCTATTACAAACCCAAAATAACTTAAAATAACTTAAAATAAAGTGACAGCCATGCCCATCAACCCCCAAAACATCATTGTTAGCGGCAGCCCACTTGAAGCCTGTCTTACAGCAATCGTACTCAAAGTACAGCTTGGTAACGCAGTCAATGTATGCCTCAAATTAAAGCAATCACGCCACGCCCCCTCTATTCAGGCTTCGCATTGTGATGCACACACTGCCTCTCAACTTCAAAAAATGGGAGTTAATCTTGGCCAACTATTAAAAAGCGGTGCAGCAGAGTTTGCCTTAGGGGTAAACCATCAGCACGTAAACTCTACAAAAAATGTCTTTTTACCCTTTGGTCGCTACGGCGCAACAATCAATAAAAAACCATTTTACCTGTCGTACCTAGAGCACATCAAAAATTTAGATGGCTCCAACTCAATCAATAATTACTCTCTTGCCTACCAGCTCGCACACGCCAATAGCATGGGGTTCTCTTCTGATCAAGCATCACCACTATCTGAACTTGAATATTGCTACACACTCAAACATGATGCGATAACACCGGCGCTTATAGCCTACGCTCAATCAATTAAAATAAATACCAACGCTGAAACATTTAATCACAATATCGACTTAAAAATATTGATAGAGGGCTTAGAAAATATCGTAGTTACGCAAAAAAATAATAAATTAAATAACTTTAAAGACCACATATCACTGCAACATACTGGGTCACATATAGCTTACGCTGTAGTTACAGGCTCTACTCAGCACATTCAAACCATCAATACATCACAACAAAACACCCTAACTTATGCACCTTCACCCAGCTGTGCTGCAAAAGTATTACACCTTAAAAATAGTCACCTAGGATTATGCACCAAGGAAGGGTTTATCAGTACACACATCAACATCAGCACACTGATCGCAGACAATATTATTATCAATAACACTATAGATATACCGATAGCATACATTGAGCATGAGCTTCTAAAAATACAAAAAGCAGATGCTTTTATGCTTGGCGCTATTGCCTATTTATTCAATAACAAAACGGCTACAGCGCAGCAAGAACTCACATCTGCAATTGAGCATGCATTAGAACTTTTTGAAAGCTGTGCGCAAACCTCCCATATAATACCCCAAAAAATTAAACCTTATTGGCCATACTTTTGTATTTTAGTCGCTGAGCAAAAGTCAAAAAATCTCCCCACTGCTTCACACCCTATTAGCGTACCCATTCAGTATATAGAGCGCATCAAACATATATTTAGCCAAACAACGGCACAATGCACCAACTACAAAAACTTCAAACATCGCTTAATAGGTGGCTTATGAGCAATCCAATAAAAAACATTACCATTGTTGGCGGAGGCAGTGCAGGATGGATGACTGCAGCCTATCTATCACGTTTTTTATCTAAAGAACACTTTTCTATTTCATTGATAGAATCAACAAAAATTGAAACTATTGGTGTAGGGGAAGCGACTATCCCGCCTATACATTCATTTAACGCTGCCCTAGGTATTGATGAAGCTACTTTTTTGAAAGAAACAAATGCAACAATAAAATTGGGTATCGAATTCACGCACTGGTCACATAGTGACAGTCAATATTTTCACCCATTTGGTACGCTAGGGCGCGCTACAGGTAAAGTTCCTTTTCACCATTATTGGATACGCAGCCTCATTAATCACAACAATACCAACCTTGCTCAATACTCTATAGAAACTGCTGCCGCTTACAATAGTCGCTTTCAACACCCCTCAAGGCAAGCAAACTCTCCCCTCGAAAACTTTGGCTACGCGTATCATTTTGATGCCGCCATGTATGCACGGCTACTTAAAAAAAAGGCGCTTAAGCAAGGTGTAAATCATATTCAAAAAACAGTGCGAAGTATTACACTCAAAGATAACAATGGTTTTATTGATAAGCTTATATTTGATGACAAAACTGAAGTGCAGGGTGACTTATTTATTGATTGCACGGGGTTTGCAGCCTTACTCATAGAGAAGACATTGCATGTGGGTTACGAGGATTGGAGTGATGAGCTATTTTGCAATAGGGCCATAGCAATACCCACCGATGAGCAGCACCCTCACCCTTACACTCAAGCTATCGCACACCCCTTTGGTTGGCAATGGCGAATTCCACTCCAGCATAGAACCGGTAACGGTATTGTATATTCCAGCCAGCATATCTCTGATGATGAGGCTGAGCATACATTACGAAAAAACTTAAAAGGCCAACCACTCAAAGACCCCAACTACATTCGCTTTACAACAGGTAAGCGCAAAGAGCAGTGGGCCAAAAATTGTATTGCCGTTGGCTTATCAGGCGGTTTTTTAGAGCCTTTAGAGTCCACCAGCTTGCACTTAACACAACTATCAATCACTCGGATTCTCGATTTCATACCACACGGTCAGATCACTCAACCGGCAATAACCGCCTTTAACAACGGCATGAATAAAACCTATCAAGAGATTAAAGATTTTATTATTTTGCACTATAAATTAACACAAAGAGACGACAGTGAATTCTGGCGTGCCTGTAAGGCCATGCCCATTAATGACACACTCAAACTCAAAATAGAGCTCTTTCAAAAAACAGGCAACATCATTCAAGATCAAGAAGAATTTTTTAGACAAACAAGCTGGCTAGCCGTAATGTATGGGCAGGGTATAACACCAGAAAACCATCACCCAATGGTCAACGATATTACCGAGCAAGATCTCTTTGGCTTACTCAACGGCACCAGTGAAGTTATTAAGCAAACCGTACAGCACATGCCAACACACCACGCATTACTTCAGAGTATTAAGTGATTAAAAATTAAAAACCGCAAAGCACCTTAAAAATACACCCTAAGTACTGTCTCGGCGACACAGGCCAGGCGGTTGCTGCCGTTGATTTCTACGCTAACTTCACTCACCACATCCACACTGCGCTTGGCAGGGATTAGGTCGATCAGCTTGGTGCGAGCACGCACCGATGAGCTAGCTTTTACTGGGGAGGGAAAGCGTACCCGATTTAAACCGTAGTTAACCAGCATTCGCGCTTCGGGGTAGGGGTTGTTTTGTAAATTAACCGAGTCGGTGAGCTTAGGAATAAGCGCCAAAGTTAAAAAGCCATGCGCAATAGTACAACCAAAAGGCGATTCTTTTTGCGCGCGCTCAGGGTCTGTATGAATCCACTGCTCATCGCCTGTCACAGCCGCAAACTGATTAATACAGTCTTGCCCGATGGCGTGCCACTGACCGCTATAGGTTTCCTCATCTAAGCGCTGATACCATTTATTATAAAAGGCCTGCGCCTCGGGGCTAATGACACGAGGTAGTTCGGGTTCGCGCTCGAAGAAGGGATTGATTTTACCCACCCACGGGTTGTTCATTGTATTGCCTAGCGTCTCACTAAAGCGCTCCGATAAATTGCGCAACTGGGGATCAAGGCGGCCTTTAATATCAACCGTTTTAAATTGCTCACGCAAAACACGCTCTTTTTCTTTTAAAAACTCAACAACACTCATAGTAGATTCCATCCAAAATCAGTCATTTAAAAGCCAATCGCGAACAACACGCCGTAACACATGCTGCCATAAAGGGTAACTCCATACGCACGCTGTTATATTTAGATTTAAAACAGCTTAAATACCTTACCCACACCCACACCTACTGCCGCATAATTTTTTGTTTTAACAAGGGGGCTAGACTCAAACGCGGCGTTCGATAAATTATCGTAACGAATATACGCACCTAACAACCAGCCATCGGTAAACTTTTTAAGCGATAGCTTGGCATAGCTCCCCGAATAGCCTGCCTCGGCTGAGTACTCTGGCCGCGTGGTTGTCGCGTACTCGGGTAAAACGGTGTAGTAATAATCGTGATATTTTTGACTACCCCACAAGGCGCCCACAGAAGCACCTAGCCCCCAGCCTTTATAAACGCCGGGCTTGCGCCAGACTAACCTGGGGTTAAACACATAACCTCGGTAGCGCACGCCCGCCCCACCCACGGTAGTCACTGCACGCAAAGGAAAGCGCAAGCCCCACCCGTGATCAAAACTAGGCCCGCTGAGCTTAACATTTACAGAGGGGCCTAACTCAAAAGCGGAATCTAATTTAGGCATACCGGCGCGGGCGATATTTTCATCACTATCGGCACTAAGCGCCGCATCGGCCGATAAATTAATTTGCACGCGCAAATTTTCAAAAATTTCGCTGCGGGCACCACCTTTATCAATTTTTAAATACCGCCCACGATACAATACCAAAGGTACGGGAATAATTTTATTGTGATGCTGATCTGACCCTCGGTAGTCGGGTAATGCCTGCCCGCCAACACCTAAACCCACTTGCCACTTAGGCTGCTTAAGCGTTTTTTTAGCTTGCGCTTGGGCCGTAACAGGGGCGCTCATAGCAACCCCCAGCAGGCCACACAATAATACACAAATAATACGATACAACACAAGAAATCACCCAGCAGCGCGCCCAGAAGCACATTAAAGCCAGCAGTTTACTCGACGTATTGGTATCTACAAAACAAAAGTATAAATAAGCTACGAGTGGCGCACAAAGCAACATTCAAACCGTATAGCTGTAATTTATGCAACTACCAATCCACACAACTACAGCCCACAAGTTACAGCCCACAAACTACAATTCAACCGGCCAAAGTTTTTGCGAGCTTTGATCGTAGGCGGCCCATAGTGCTTGGTAGGTTTTATTTACTTCGGGGTGAATATATTGCGGCCAAGTATCGGCTAAAGGTTTAAGGACAAAAGCATTTTTTAAAATTTCATCGCGCGGCAGCACCACACTATCGATTGTGCCCACTTTTTGGTCATACGTTAAAATATCAATATCCAAAGTACGGCCCGCAAATTTAGGCTGCGTGCGGTCGCGACCATGAGCATCTTCTATATTGCGCAATACCTGCCAAAGCTCGCCCACGGTCAACGCGGTATTAACCTCTGCCACCATATTCAAAAAATTATCGCCATCAAAGCCGACAGCTTCGCTTTCATAAACAGGGGATAAGGTTAAATCACCAAACGTTTTTTTAAGCGCCACCAACGCCGCTTGAATACTGTGCACAGCATTTTGATTACTGCCTAGGCCCAACAACACAACGGCCATTATGGTTTTTCTCCTCGCTCTATTTGAATACCGATATCACTCGCAGCAGCAATAGCGCCTGGCTTGTGAATGGCTAATTGCAGCCATTTAATGGCAAATTCTTTTTGTAATAATTCAGCCAAACGCTCGGCGAGCGTTTCAATAAGCTTAAAGGCGCTCGCCGCCACAAATTGCGTAATGCGATCGGTAATCGCCTTGTAATCTAGTGTATGCGTTAAATCATCGCTGGCAGCGGCCAAGCGAATATCCGTTGCCATCGTCACATCAATATATAGCGGCTGGCGAATCTCGCGCTCCCACTCAAAAACACCAATCACGCCTTCGGTTTTTAAGCCCTTAATAAATACAGTATCGCCACTCATTCTTGAACACCCGTCACAGCAAGGCCTTCTAGCTCAGTCATGGGCCAGCGGGGCTTAACATTGACCGCTAAATCGGTGCGTTGACCCGCTTGCAGGCGCTGACAACCGGCATAGGCAATCATGGCGCCGTTATCGGTACAAAACTCATGGCGCGCATAAAATACCTGCGCCTTCATTTTACCTAGCGCCGCCTCAAGCTTTTGCCGTAAATGCACATTGGCAGACACGCCACCGGCAATCACTAAGCGCTTCATACCGCACTGCTCTAAAGCTCTACGGCACTTAATCACTAATGTATCAGCCACAGCCTCTTGAAAAGCATAAGCAATGTCAGCGCAAGTTTGCTCATCGGGTAAGCCATCGGGCAGCGCATGCTTAGTCACCGTGTTGAGCGTAAAGGTTTTTAAGCCACTGAAGCTAAAATCAAGACCCGGGCGGTCGCACATAGGCCGCGGAAACTTAAAGCGCCCAGCAGTGCCCTGCTCGGCCATAGCAGCCAACCTAGGCCCGCCAGGGTAATCAAGGTCGAGCATTTTTGCGGCTTTATCAAAAGCCTCACCGGCGGCATCATCTAATGACTCACCCAGCAAAGTGTATTCACCCAGCGCCTTCACCTCGATAAGCTGCGTATGGCCACCTGACACCAATAAAGCGACAAAAGGATACTGCGGTGGCTTGGCCTCTAACTGCGGCGCTAACAAGTGCCCCTCCATGTGATGCACACCTATTGCCGGCACCCCTAGCCCCATCGCTAAAGCGCGTCCGGTACAAGCACCGACAAGCAACGCTCCAATCAAGCCAGGCCCTTGCGTGTAAGCGACTGCCTCAATATCTTGCTTAGTACACTCGGCTTGTCCCAACACCTCATCAATCAGCGGCAATAATTTGCGAATATGATCACGCGAGGCAAGCTCTGGCACTACACCGCCGTATTCGGCATGCAAAGCCACCTGACTAAATAAAGTGTGCGCCAACAAACCCTTTTCGCTATGGTAAAGCGCAACCCCCGTTTCATCGCACGAGGTTTCAATTCCCAACACTAACATTTGATAACCACACGTTGATAACAGATAAAATCATTACTTTTAGCACAAACAGCCCCTCATTGAGGCCCGCCTCAATGTACAATACTGCTGGCGCGTAAAAGCGCATTAAAATGTGTGGGTAATATTACCTTGCAGCCCCCGAATTCTCTACGATTTTCGCCTCATAGCGTAAAACACGACCCCTGTCTACAATTAAACGTTGCAGGCAGCGCATCAACTGTATAGAATTGCGCACCCTTAAAACGACTGCCCCCTAAAGCAGTTATTAGCCAACTTTAATTTGTACAGGTAGACATATGCCTTCAGTAAAACTGAAAGAAAACGAGCCATTTGATGTAGCCCTTCGTCGCTTTAAACGCTCTTGCGAAAAAGCCGGTGTTCTAGCCGAAGTTCGTCGTCGCGAATGTTACGAAAAACCCACAACTGTTCGCAAGCGTAAAGCTGCTGCAGCTGTTAAGCGTCACGCGAAAAAAATGTCTCGCGAAAACCGCAAGTTTCAACGCATGTACTAATCGCACTTGCGCTGCAAACATTGCAACGCAATTTGCTGCTGCACTGGCTGTTAAAACTGTATTCGCCGAACGGCTATATTTAGCGTTAAGGCTATTATATTTACCATTAAGGCCATATGTACCGTTAAGGCCATATATATCGTTAAGATAGCGCAGCAACTAAGTACAAAAAACTATCGTTTTGGTGCACACTATCAAAACCGATACGGAATAGAATCTTCTATTCCACCGTTAGGCCGTATTTTGACACTCGCAGCTTTGATATTCACAACTTTGATACTCACAGCTTTGACATTTACAATACTGTTTAACAAAACAATTTAGGGCTACTACCTGATGAGCGAAATCAAGCAAGCAATCACCAGCGCGGTTAAAGATGCCATGCGAGCCAAAGCCAAAGAACGCCTTGGCGTTTTGCGTATGGTTACAGCAGAATTTAAACGCATAGAAGTTGATGAACGCATCGAGCTTGATGACGCCCGTGTGCTCGCGGTACTCGATAAAATGACCAAGCAGCGCCGCGATGCCGCTACTCAATTTACTGACGCTAATCGTCAAGATTTAGCCGACATAGAAATTTTTGAAATTGATGTTATTCAAGGTTTTTTACCTCAAGCCCTAACGGAAGAAGAAATCCAAACGCTTATTCGTGAAGCCATTGCCAGCACAGGTGCAAGCAGCATGGGTGATATGGGCAAGGTTATGGGTGTTATCAAACCTCAAGTGCAAGGCCGTGCCGATATGGGCGCTGTAAGCAAGCAAATTAAAGCAAGCTTACAAGGCTAATTCGCCGCACAAGCCAGATTTATCAGTCAATAGTACTGACTGCGAGCCAGTGCAATGAGTCGTATTCCGCAACCCTTTATTGATGATTTACTCAACCGACTCGACATTGTTGAAATTGTCGACAAGCGTGTAAAGCTCAAAAAAACAGGCAAAAACTACTCTGCCTGCTGCCCTTTTCATAACGAAAAATCACCATCATTTACCGTAAGCCAAGACAAACAGTTTTATTACTGCTTTGGTTGTGGCGCCAGCGGTAATGCCTTGGGTTTTGTTATGGAGTTCGACAAGGTAGACTTTGTCGATGCTGTAGAGTCCCTTGCCAGTAGCGCAGGCCTACAGGTCCCCAAAGAAGAGCCTCGCTTTAAAAACAGCAAACCCAAGCAAGACTTCAAAAGCCTTTACCAACTATTAGCCGATAGCAGCACCTTCTACCAGGAGCAGCTCAAAGAACACCCCGATCGCGAAAAAGCCGTTAAATACCTGCAAGAGCGTGGTCTAACGGGCCAAATCGCCAAAGCCTACGGCATGGGTTACGCCCCACAAGGGTGGAATAACCTACTCAGCAAATTTGGCCTAACCGAAGACGACTGTAAAGCGCTGATCACTACCGGCATGGTGATCGAAAATACCGAAGACAACAAACGTTACGACCGCTTTCGCCATCGCATCATGTTCCCCATTTTGGATACACGCGGGCGCACTATTGGCTTTGGCGGTCGCGTACTAGGCGAAGAAAACCGCGTAGGTGCCGACGGCAAAAAAGTCAAAGGGAGCGGCCCCAAATACCTTAACTCACCCGAAACCCCCGTCTTCCAAAAAGGCAAAGAGCTTTACGGGCTATACCAAGCGCGCCAAGCCAACCGAGAACTCAAGCACTTACTTGTGGTTGAGGGCTACATGGATGTGATTGCTCTTGCGCAATATGGTATCACCAATGCCGTCGCCACGCTTGGCACCGCCTGTGGCGAAGAACATCTTAAGCTCGCCTTTAAGTACACCAACACCATTGTATTTTGCTTTGATGGCGACAAAGCCGGCCGCACCGCTGCCAAGCGCGCCCTCGAAAACGCCATCCCAGTGATGCACGACGGCTATCAAGTAAAGTTTTTGTTTGTCCCCGAAGGGCAAGACCCCGACTCCCTTGTACGCCAAATTGGCCCCGAGCGCTTTGCCGAGCTAATTGCCAAGGGCAGCCCGCTAGAAGAATTCTTTTTTGATGTACTCAGCGAAGACCTAGACACCACCACAATGGGTGGCCGCGCACGCTTAAGCAAACTGGCGGCGCCACTACTGCACAAGCTCCCCAAAAGCGTATACCGCGAGCTTATGTTCGAGCTACTGGCGCAACGTACAGGCCTTAGCCAAGACATCCTACAAGAGCTCATCGCCGAGCCCGCCCCCAAACTTGCACCCGAAGAGCCAGCGCCCAACCAACCACAAAGCCCTGACTCCGAACAATACGCGCCCAATGCGCAACACTACCAGCCGCCACCCGAAGACGACAACTTTATTCCGGCCTTTGAAGGTGAGCCCGCGCCTTACGAGTCGTACTTTGCGCAACAAATGCCGCTTAACGACACAAGTGCGAGCGCGCAAGCCCAGCGGCCCACAACACCTAAAAGCAAAATCAAGCTGCCAACCCATAAGCTCGCCATTCGCTTAATGCTCGAAAACCCACCGCTTGCGCACCGCGTTAAAGCGCTCGAGCTGCCCGAGTCCCCCGAGTCTACGCACCTGCTGCGCCTTTTTCATTTTTTAAAACTGCGCGAAAACCCCACATTCAGCAGCATAGTTGGGTCATGGCTCGGCATTTTTGGCCCCGACTCTAAAGCCGACCTCCTCGACCCCATCGCCACAGAGGTACTCGGGCAAGCCAAAAAAAGCCATGCCTTTGATGATTTTCAAGAACTCCAAGACGCCCTAAATAAATTGCAGCAACAAGCTGATGAGCGCCAGCGACGCCAAGCGCTTAGCCAACTACACTCAAAACCATTCAACACCTTATCGGCCGAAGACAAACAGCAACTGCTCGAGCTGCTTGCCTCAGGCAAACCCAAAACCGTCTCTAAAACAGAATAAATTAAAAAACACCCATTAATGCCGTCAAAATAAAATCACATTGTAGCTAAAAGTCTAAAAGTCGCCTTAAGTGATGAAAAAACGAACACAAAACAATATCTTAAATGGTAAATTTTAGAGATTTCGACTATAATGTCCGGCTATCCCGTCACACCTAACCTGCTTTAACGGATGCTTGAATGAGCGAAAACAAACAGTCGCGAATCAAAGACTTAATCAATCGTGGTCGCGAGCAAGGCTACCTGACCTACGACGAAGTTAATGATCACCTACCCGAAGATATTTCCGATCCAGATCAGGTCGAAGATATCATTCAAATGATCAATGACATGGGCATTCGCGTGTTTGAAACAGCGCCCGATGCCGATGAGCTGTTAATGAATGACAGCGAAAACCCTGACGAGATTGCCGCCGCTGAAGCCGCCGCCGCACTTGCCGCCGTAGAAACCGAAGTTGGCCGCACCACCGACCCCGTACGCATGTATATGCGCGAAATGGGCACGGTAGAGCTACTAACACGCGAAGGCGAAATTGCCATCGCTAAACGCATCGAAGAAGGCCTGCGCGAGCTTATGCACGCGCTGGCTTTTTGGCCTGGCTCGGTCAAAGCATTACTTGACGAGTTTGAGCTTTGCGAACAAGGCGAGCGCCGCCTAACCGATGTTATCAGCGGATGGCTAGACCCCGCCGAAGATCCAGAAGCCCCCAAAGTAGAAGGCTTCCAAGAAAAAGCCGTCGGCGCCACTGCCGACGACAAAAAAGATGACGAAGAAGACGATGACGAAGAAGAAAACACAGGCATCGACCCCGAGTATGCCCGCGAACGCTTTACCGAGCTCAAAGAAGCCTACTTAGCCGCCGAAGAAGTGATTGCCGCTAAAGGCCGTATGAGCAAAGAAGCTGGCATTGCCCTAGAAGAGCTAGGCAGCGTATTCCGCTTTTTTAAACTGCCACCTCGCCAGTTCGACCCGATCTACGGCAGTGCACGCGAAATACTCCAAAAAGTACGCACCACCGAGCGCGACTTAATGATGCAGTGTATTCGCTACGGTAAAATGCCACGCAAAACCTTCATCAAAGAGTTTCCCGGTAACGAGACCGATCTTGATTGGATCCCGACGATCGTCAAGAAGAAGCGCGACTACTCCGATAACATGCGCAACGTTCAGGACAACATCCTGAAGCGCCAAGAAATCTTATTGGAAATGGAGCAAGCCACAGGCTTAGAGCTCAGCACCATCAAAGAGATCAACCGCCGCATGTCACTCGGCGAAGCCCGTGCCCGTCGCGCCAAAAAAGAAATGGTCGAAGCCAACTTGCGCCTCGTTATTTCGATTGCCAAAAAATACACCAACCGTGGCTTACAATTTTTGGATCTTATCCAAGAAGGCAACATCGGCCTCATGAAGGCGGTGGATAAGTTTGAATACCGTCGCGGCTACAAGTTTTCGACTTACGCCACTTGGTGGATTCGTCAGGCCATTACCCGCTCCATTGCCGACCAAGCCCGCACCATTCGTATTCCTGTGCACATGATTGAGACCATCAACAAACTCAATCGTATCAGCCGTCAAATGCTTCAAGAAATGGGCCGCGAGCCCACGCCCGAAGAGCTTGGCGAACGCATGGAAATGCCCGAAGACAAAGTGCGCAAAGTTCTCAAAATCGCCAAAGAGCCCATCTCAATGGAAACCCCCATTGGCGATGACGAAGACTCGCACCTTGGCGACTTTATTGAAGATGGCACCATTACCTCGCCAGTGGAGTCTGCCACTACGCAAGGCTTAATGGAATCAACGCGTGAAGTACTCGCCGGCCTAACAGCTCGCGAAGCCAAAGTACTGCGCATGCGCTTTGGCATCGATATGAACACCGACCACACCCTAGAAGAAGTGGGCAAGCAGTTCGATGTAACGCGCGAGCGTATTCGTCAGATCGAAGCTAAAGCCTTACGTAAACTACGCCATCCAACACGCTCAGATCATTTGCGCAGCTTTTTAGATGAGTAACACAAGGCCACAGCTAGCCTAGCTAGCAATAAAACAAAGCCTTACTCAAAAGCCCCTACCTATAGGGGCTTTTTTATGCCCACCAAAGACACAACAACACATCGGCAACCATAAGCAGCAACAGAGCTTGAGCCTACAACTTAAAGAATGCCGCACACGATCGACAAAACAGTAGCCAAGCCCAAAACAAGCCCTTATAATGCCTACCTCCTTTAGGCCACGCAGTTATTATAAAAGCACTGCACAAGCCAAAAGCATCACATTTAGGGCCTTTAGCTCAGTTGGTTAGAGCATCCGACTCATAATCGGCAGGTCCCCAGTTCAAGTCTGGGAAGGCCCACCATTTTTACCCGCTAATCGTATTTTCCAAACGATAACTATTAACAGTTTTTTAGCGGATTCACTGCTATACTGCTTGTGCAAACAGCTTAATTAAGAGCACTTGTAAGCAAAAGGGGGACAATATGGCCACGATTTATGACGTTGCAGCATACATCGCTGAATCAGTCGGCGAAATGTCTGCCATGAAACTTCAAAAGCTAATGTTTTACTCTCAAGCATGGAATCTTGTTTGGGAGGAAGAGCCACTATTCTCTGATGATTTTGAAGCGTGGGCAAACGGTCCCGTATTGCCTGCTTTGTATGATCGTCATCGCGGAATGTTTAAGGTTGAAAAATCGCTGTTTAGAGATGGTAGCAGTTCAAACCTATCAACCGCTCAAAAAGAAAACATTGATAAAGTGCTTGGATTCTATGGAGAGAAAACAGCCCAGTGGTTGAGCAACCTTACTCATCAAGAAGACCCTTGGCTTAACGCCCGAGGTGAGTCGCCCGTAGGTGCATATTCAAACGCAACGATTCCGCAGTCTGCGATTCACGAATACTATTCCTCGATTTAGCGTAACTCATCAGCGCAATGGGGAAGAAGAGCGAAGAGCGCGCTAAACGGAAGGCGCAAAAACAAGAACGATTTGAAGAGGCGAAAGCCTCTTTTGTCCAAAAAGTATCCGAATCTCACCAACCTAAATACATCTCTGATCCAGATACCCCAAAAACCCCTCACGTCGCCTCACAGATAAATCAAGTAGTAATCAGCACACCTAAAGCCATCAAGGATGGCGGAAGATTTGGTGAAATTGTCACTTGGTGTGTGAAAAACAAAGATATTGAGGGGAAGTGGAGTTGGCACTGTCCACGCCAATGGACAGATGAAGAATGGAACACAGATATATCCCCGCACTTTGAAGAATTCAGCCAAAAAACATGGGCTGAAATTGACGAGCTAGCGTCTGGTAGCGGTCACAAGATGCACCACGACCAAGAGATTTCAACTCTTATTAAAGAGGCTAGGCGGCGATGGAAGAAGCTCGGACTTGAGCAGTTCGATACGGCCTTTAGATTTAGGCTAGGTGGAACGAAGCGAGCTTGGGGCTATATTGTTCAATCCCATTTCTTTTTTGTCTGGTGGGAGCGTAAACACAAAATCTACCCCACCAACAAATAAATGATTACATACACTTACATGGCTCATCTAAGCATGTATAGCGTTGACCGCCGATCGTTGCCCGTGCAGCCCGCAGCGACCGCACAACCCGAGCCTTGCATAGGCGAAGATCGAGCACTCACCCGCATACTTCTATTGAGTTTGATAACTTCCATGTAATGTCGGCTTGTGTCGGTGTAATCGGCATAGACAACAGTACATATAAGATGGAAAAAGGTAATATAATACCAGCGCAACCTAATCATAATCGGCAGGCTCCCAGTTCAAGTCTGGGAAGGCCCAGGCTCTTCTCCGCTTTAGTGAGGTAAAAGAGGTGCTAAGACTCACCGAATACGTTGAAATATAAGGCTCTCACACA
>CANLTI010000046.1 GCA_947494095.1 uncultured Pseudomonadales bacterium | reverse complement strand
TTCATCGAAAATGGGGTTGATGACCAGCGCGATGGCCTGCTGGATAACACGATCAAAGATTGTGGGTATCCCAAGGCTGCGCTGACCACCATCGGATTTACGGATGTAGACGCGCTTAACGGGAAGCGGTTGATAATGACCTTGCCGAATAGTTTCGATAATGTCATCACCCACCGCCTTAAAGTGCGACGTAAAATCATCAATGGTAATACCATCAATGCCAGCGGCACCCTTGTTGGATCGAACACGCTTCCATGCCGCATTGATATTTTCTGGGCTGAGGATCGTGTCGAGTAGATTTTCATTTGAGTTGAGTGTCATGGCAGTACGCTACGTCAATTTTATATCCGGCTGGCAACATATCGGTAGGCTAGCCCTGTCTTTTAACTCGTGGATTTTGGGTTCAGGCCTTCACCGTGTCCAAGGTATTAACCTTGGCCTTTGGCTACTATGCCGTCTGCTGACTTCTATTTAATCACCGCGGCTATTGCTAACCGAGGCGCTGTGTGTTCCACCATTTTTTTTATCCCCACGATGGTGGCTAGTGGGTTAGGCCTATTTGTGAGTCCGCGGCCACACTGACGCTTTCACAACAGCCAGTTAAACAGATCTCCCCAGATAAGAATGTGCACTTTCACTACGCAACTGCATCATTTACTCTACCCATTAGATCACTTGGCTTCGGTGCTCTTGGCCACCTCGCCTCTAGGCTAAGCCTTATATGATGTTTCTGTCCGTCAGCTCGTAGCTTTGCTAGCGGCTTCCTCCCCACAAGCCCTCACGGGATTGCAGTTGCCATTCGCTAGTAGTTAGCGTTTAATAAACAGCATTAAACGGTGATCTTCCTACAGAGGACTTTCACCTCATAAGTTCACGCCCATGCTGGGCGTACCAAAAAGCTGCACGCGGATACATATTGCTACGCACGTTTTTGTGTATGTCGCGTTGCTCCATTTTTACACAAAAACGCTCTCCGCAATATGTACCGGTGAGCTTGGCGTTAAGCTCTACAAAAATTTAACATCGCTCTAAAAGGAGACAGGAATGAGTGAAATTTTATTATGTAACCAGCCATTGAAGGCTGATTTTCTAAGTAATTCATGCGGTATCGATCCCAATTTTGTACACGGTAGAGGTTGCTCTAAACCATCTACTGTCTCAGCCTTCACACCCTATGTGCTCGGGAAAGAGTTGAGTGCTTTCGATGCGCAGGTTATATCAACTCTTTCAGCGCCAAAAGTGGCTAAAAACCTAACAAATTTTTCATTATCTTTTGGTGGAGATAACGCTATTGTTCTAGCCGAGATGACCAAGAAACTGCAAGAATATAATATTGGCCTTATGGGCGCATCTACAAGCGTTTACGCAAACAGGCTTGGCGGTTTTGCGGGAGCTATAAAAGAGTACCAAGATTCTCTCATGGCCTATCGGGGCGCAATTAAGTTAAATTCTGCTTCAAAAGCAATCGCCAAGCAAAAGGCATTTAAAGTCTTTCAAAACTTACAGTTTCGGTTCAAGCATGAATTAAATGCTATTAATGTTGGCATTAAAGCAAGGCGTGGCACGCCACTATCCAGTGCAACACGTGCAACCAATATTGCGCAAAGTAGCCGAAATGCTGCAAGGCTCAATATTACATCACAAGCTCAGGCTCACAACCTCGTCAAATTTACACAGCATGCCAAGCTTCTTGGTAATGGGCTTGCGGTTATTGATTTTACAAGTCGTGTTGGGAATATTCATAACGAGTATAAAGCCGGAGGTGAATGGGAGCGGGAGTTATTTATTGAATCGAGTAGTTTTGCATTGAGTGCAGGGATCGGAATCGCTGCTGTGAATGTAGGTACAGCCGCCCTTGGTCTGGTCATAATGGCAACGCCAATTGGATGGGTTGGGTTAATCGTTGGAGGTGTAGCTATTGCTGGAACAGCTGCTGCTGCCTCAATGGGAGTGAATAGTGCTGTGAAAGAAAATGCTGGGGCTTGGTACGACTCAACTATGAAAGCTCTAGGAGTATAAATGAGTTTGTTCTCACAACTCCTTGGCATTAATGCTATCTTCGTTCTCTTAGGCCTTGTGTTGTATGTAGTGTTTGGCCAAGTCACTGTAAGGCGGCTTAGAAAGAATCCTGCCACCAAAAAAGCTCTAGGGTTAGAGTTTGCTAGCGGGTGGGATGTGATAAATGCAGCCCAGGCTCTTTCTTTGCCAAGAAGATTGACTAAAAAATTAGAAAGCAGCCCTTTATCAGCAATGTATGCTGACTCCAATCTGCTGCGACAGAATACGACTTTCGTGGACCGTATTATAGCGGCGGTTTTTTACTGGGTATTTATACTGTCTAGCTTATCAATGATTGTCTTAGTTAGCCTCAATGGTTTGGGGATTATTTAAAAAAGATAGCTTAACAAAAACATGCAGCCGACGCTGAAAAGCGCGCGGCTGATGTTGACGTTATGAGTAATATGAAATTCAAATATTTCCGTGAACCTGAGAACTTCGCATTCAAAATAGACGAGCCGTCAGAATGCTCTGTATGTAACAATGTAGGCTTGTGGTTTGATGCTGGCGGTTTCTATGGTGTAAATGAAATAGAGTGGAAATCTACTTAGACAGGCATGCTAAAAAGAAAATGACACTTAGTTTTATCGACTATCATGGCGTCACGTTAAAATAATCGCTACTAGCGCATTAATTTAATAAAAAGCATAAATAACCCCAAGTTAATAACTTGGGGTTATTTAGTTAGGCAGGAGTGATGTTGGGTAGTACTGGAATATTTTGTTTATGATGGGTATTAGGCAGCGCGCTTGGGTCTTTCTGCGCTTGAAAAACAAGGCCTGATACTCACGCTCAAAATGCTGTGTTTGTAATAGCCAAGCGTCAATATCGATATTTAAACGTTCTAATCATTGAGTCGCTTCTTTAGGGTTGAGTTTGATGACGAGGTGCAGGTGGTTACTCATGACCGCATAGGCGCAAATTTCGATAGCGAATATGGAGCTTAATAGCCGTATGCGTTGCTCGATCAACGTACATGGACGTACTAATGCTAGGAGCGCAGGAGCAAGCGAATAGTGCAACTGCGTCGATGCTCGTAGCTTTTGCCGTTGAATTTATCATACCCACACAAAAAACTGCGCCTTACGCAGCGTGTTGTGATGTTGTAAAAGGTGGTATCGTCTATCGAAACTAGCTGCTTGCGCGGTTGTGTCATGCCTGCTTATCCAGTGCTTTATGGTTTAACGTTAGATAAGGCTGGCTGGTGAGTCAAATAGCGGTCTGTTTTAGGTTTTGGGTTCTTTATAAATTAGAGTGTTTTTTGGGGTCTGCCTGTCCCTGCTTTTCTCCCTTACCTGCTTTTACTCCTCCTTTTATGCTTTTACTCTTTTACTTCAGCAGTTATGGCGGATATATGCCTGCTAGGTTATCCCTTGCCTTGATTTTCACTTCTCCCCACGCCTGCGCAAAAAGCGGGTTGTGCGGTGTAAGTGAAATCAAAGTTAAGCGGGGGCGCCCTGATTTGCTGGGTTGTGCGGCTGTTGCGGTCTTCAGGTTTTGAAAGGGATTGAGTGTTTTTGAAGTGGGGGGGGGGGGGGTGTGTTTGGTGTGTTGGTGCAGGAGTGGCTTTTGTATGCACATTGGATTGCCCTAAATATTCTCTATGGGCAATTGTTGGGCGCTTTCTGTGTTTTTGCCTTTTCAATTATTCGCAGGCAATAAAAAACCCCCGTATCAATCTGGCTGAAAGCCTTATGATACAGGGGTTTAGAATGATGGTGCCCGGGGCCGGACTTGAACCGGCACGACCGTGAAGTCGGGAGATTTTAAGTCTCCTGTGTCTACCAATTCCACCACCCGGGCATACAGGGTTTTTATAGTAGGTGTGGAGCCCTACTTTTTAGCGATTGCATATAATGCATTGGCTAAAAATTGGAGGCGCGAGCCGGAGTCGAACCGGCCTACGTGGATTTGCAATCCAGTGCATAACCGCTTTGCTATCGCGCCTACTTTTTTGCGCGATGCTTAGGTTGTTAAACCTTGCTAAGCTGCTAGCTTGTGGGCTGGCATTCTACCTATAAATTCTTATTAATCAAGTACTTATAAATATTTCTTAGCGTGCTCTCGCTCAACCTCTTAGTTACTGCTTAAGAGGACGCGCATTGTATACAAAATACTTTTTAAACCAAAGCTTTTTTTAACAAAAAACCATTTTTTGTTAAAAAAGTCTCTTCTTGTTGTTTATTTGCTGGATTGTTCGGCGCCTTGTTTGAATGTTGGCCAAGCGGCGCGCAAATAAATAATCATTGACCATAGTGTCAGTATGGCGGCGGCATACAAAATAGCGAGCCCAAGCAGTTTCATGATTTCGAACTGACGAGGATCAAAGGCGAGCAATACGACAATGGCGATGATTTGTAAGGTTGTTTTGACTTTGCCTATCATGGATACCGCAACAGTGGCGCGTGCGCCTATTTCGGCCATCCATTCGCGCAAGGCAGAAATCACAATTTCGCGGCAAATAATCACAATCGCCGGGAGCGTAAACCAAATAGAGCTGTGTAACTCAATCAGTAAGCCTAAGGCTACGGCTACGGTGAGCTTGTCGGCGACGGGATCTAAGAAGGCGCCAAAAGGGGTACTGAGGTTGTATTTACGTGCAATGTAGCCGTCTGCCCAGTCGGTAATGCCGCCAATAGTGAATAAAATAGCGCAGACAGGGAATCGCCACTCATAGGGTAAGTAAAAAATAATGGCGAGTAAGGGGAGTAGAATGATGCGAAAAAGGGTGAGCTGGTTGGCTAGATTGTACATGGTTTTTGGGCCAAATCGGTTAGACGGTGGCACGGTAAAGCTTAAAGTGCGCGCTGTAAAGCCTTTGCGAGAGAGTTGGTGCTTGTGAGGGGGGTTTTTGTTGAAATAATCAATCCTGATTGTAAATTTGCGTTTGATTACGGCCTGCGCGCTTGGCGCGATATAGCCCACGATCAGAGGCGTCTATCCACTCGGTATGGTTGGATATTCCGCTGGTTATTTCTGAGATGCCTAGGCTGATGGTGTAGTTAATAACATGCTCATCGTAATAAATGGTATTAGCTTCAATAGCTTTACGAAGGCGCTCTGCAACAACCATTGCGCCTTCTTGGTTGGTATCGACGAGAATGACAGTAAACTCTTCTCCGCCGTAACGTCCGCAAATGTCGATATCGCGCACGCATTTTTTTACTACGGCGGCCGTTTGGCGAATGACCTCGTCGCCAGCGGGGTGGCCGTAGGTATCGTTAATGCGTTTGAAGTGGTCTATATCAAACATTAATAGGCTACAGGTGTGCTGATAGCGCTGATGGCGTTTAAATTCGTGCTCTAGGCCTTCTTCCCAATGCTTGCGGTTGAGCAGGCCTGTGAGGCCGTCGGTTTTGCTAATGATGTGGAGCTTGGAGTTGGCGCGTTGCAGTTGCAAGCGGTTGGCGGCCACTTCTGTGACATCATAAATAATGAGGCAAATTTGAGTGATTTCACTGCGGGCATTGGTGATGGGCATAATGGTGCAGTTTTGATACATAAACTCGGTCATGCCAGTGACTGGACGGTAGTTTCTAAACTTAAACAGATAGGGGCGCTGCTCCCACGTGGTAAATGAGGAGTTGCGCAGCACCTTAACCGACTCAACTTTGCGCCGAAACCAGCTTTCTGGCAGCTCGGGAAAGGTGCTAAAAATATTGCTGCCTAAAACATCAGTGGGTAGTTTGGCGCTGTGGTTTTGCATAAAGCTATTCCATAGCTCTACGTTATAATTTTGATCAAGCATCACTAAGCCAACATCAATATTTTGGAGAACATCCATTAGCCAGTGGATGTTTTCCAATAAGTCATTATCGCTCATAGTTTACTCGAGAAGGTAGTCAATTTTATGCATCAAGCGGATGATGGATTCGTCAGTCATTAAAATGAGGAGGTCGCAATTGACATTGTAGCCTTCTAATTTATAGTTGATTTCGGTGACGAGTGCGTGCTTCCAGACGCTGGTGTTTGGGTCGAACATTTCACTGATTTTTTGGTGCTGACCCAGCACCATGGGCGGGCCAAAGCTAAAGTCCATATCAATTTGCTCGGCAAGCCCTTTGATGCAGGCACCAAAAAGCACATTGGTGGTATCCATTAGCAGCTCGCGCTCAGCTTGCTCGTCGAGGTCGCCTTCAAATTGCAGTAACCGCGCTAGATCAACAAAACTGGTATCGTTGTAAAGCAAGATGGCTTCGCCCGCAATGCCACCACCAATAAACCCTTGGCACACCCCTGAAATGGAGTCAGTGGTGTCGATTGATTGTAAAGTCATGGCGATATCTTGTGGTTCCATAATATCGATATGAGGAATAGAGAGCACCACGAAGGTATCGAGTAGCCTCGCTAATCGATCGCCTGCCTGGCCCATTGCGACATTGGTTACCTCTTGCAAGGCGTCGCGTTGATCTTCGCTCATGTTAAGAATTGCGCTCATGCGCTGCTAACCCCAAAACGATTGCTATTAATATCTATTCTAGCCAGCTCACGTTAGAATGCTGGGTTATTTTTTAATCTTTGCTGATTTGTCTGTAATAAATGTGGGTTGCTGCTTACATATAGCCTTTCCCTGTAAGGGCTCAGCGCTTAAATGCCCAGAAAATAACTCATCAGCACCCTGTTAAGAGGTTTTTTGGGTTCGGCTGAATAGTTACGATTTAACTAACGATTTAATTAACGTTTTAACCAACGGTTTGTGGTGGTTTATGACTGGTTTGCTATACCGTAGAGTAATTGATGGCGGATTATGAAATTTAAAATTGTCCCTGTGACACATTACCAGCAAAACTGCAGCATTATTTGGTGCGAAAAAACCCAGCGCGCCGCAGTTGTCGATCCTGGTGGTGAGGTCGATAAGCTATTAGCTGAGTTGACGACTTTGGGTTTAACGCTAGAAAAAATTATATTGACGCACGGTCATATGGACCATGTGGGCGGTACATTTGAATTGGCAAAACGCACCGGAGTACCCATTGAGGGCCCGCATAAAGAAGATGCTTTTTGGATCGATATATTGGATCTGCAAGCGGGAATGATGGGGTTTGAGCCGCAGCCGGTATTTACGCCCAGCCGTTGGTTAGTGAGCGGTGATGTGGTGACTGTGGGGTACAGTACTTTAGAAATACTTCATTGCCCAGGTCACACGCCAGGGCATGTGGTGTTGTTTAGTCGGCCCGATAAGTTGGCTTGGGTAGGCGATGTTTTGTTTCAGGGCTCTGTTGGGCGCAGTGACTTTCCGCGGGGGGATCAGGAGCAATTGGTCAATTCTATTGTCACCCAGCTTTGGCCTTTAGGTGATGATGTGCGTTTTATTCCGGGACACGGTCCTATGTCAACATTCGGACAAGAGCGCAAGACCAACCCTTTTGTGGCCGATAAAAATTTTGGTTAACAGGGTCGGCGAGCAAATATAATGTGTAGTGCTAACTAAAGCGCTTTTGGCTAATTAAGGTGATATGGGTATGAGTGATTTAGTACTATCTGATAATTTGGATGAAAATTTTGAACGCTTTATGGTTGAGGCCGAAGATACCGGCTGTGTATGGGTGCTTGAGGGCGATGAGGGCTTTGCGTTATGCCCTTCTAACATTAGCGAGACAGTTGATGTAATGCCTCTGTGGTCGCAGCCTGAATTCGCTCAAGCGCATTGTGTTGATGAGTGGAAGAGTTACAGGCCCGTACCTGTTTCGCTAGCCGAATTACTCGATGAGTGGCTGCCTGGGATGCATGAAGATGTGTTGTTGGTTGGAGTGAATTGGAATGCTGATATGGAAGGTGATGAAATGGAGCCGCTTGATTTACTAGAGGAGTTTGACGAAGGTTAAAGGGGCGACATTGTGACTGGAGGGGCTTCCGTTGGTGAGCCCTTAGCGCGTGAGCTTTTGGCCGACGAGCTGGGGGTTTGATGTAAAAAAGGAGCCAGTGACTGTAAGAGCTTGGAGTCTTTATTGGCGCCTTGCTCAACATAAAGTACTTGCCGCTGGTTATTGATGACCACAATGCTGGGTGTGCCAGCCATTTGGTAGCGCTGTGCCACCGATTCTGCTTTGGGCAAAAGTGTGAGAGTAATGCCTAAGCTGCTAAGGTAATCGGTGGGGTCTTGGGTTTCCCAGACATTTAAAGCTAATACCTTGATGTTGGGGTTATCGTTTTGTAGTTGTTGCAATTTAGGCAGCAGGCCGCGACATTGTTCGCACCACGAGGCCCAAAAAAATAGAATAGTTGCATCGTGCTGAGGAAGTACTTTATAAAGCCAGAGCCATTCGCCTGAGGTGTCTTGCAGCATCCAGTTAGGCGTTTGATCCCCTTTTTTTAACGCGGGTTCGGCAACGCTGGTTATCGATAGGCTCACTAAAAATAAGGCCAAGCTAACAGTCATCATTATACTTTGGCGATAGCGCTTATAGTCCCGACGTGGGCCTGGGTTACACACTTGTGTAACCCAGGCCCTATAGGTGTGGCGGCTGTTTTTGAGTGTCGAGGTCAATTTAGGCATAACTCTTCGCTGTATAAATCCTATTATCAGGCCAGCTTAGGTTGGGTTATGGTTAAAAAGTTCCTCTTATTCAATGGTTACATTGTGGTTTCTGGAGTGGAATACCGGTGATGGGCTTGTGGGGTGAGTGAGGCATGTAATCGTTGGCGTAAATCGGCCTCTATAATAGGTAAGTATTTGGCGACCAAACGATTAATCAATGCTTGGTGTTCTGCGCTTGCGACTTTAGCGGTAAGTGATTGCACGCTTTCTTGTGTTGGGGGTTTACCGACAAAATTGCGCAGCAATGCTGTTGATGCGTCGAGCGATTCGCTGGATCTGGCAATTTCTTCTAGCAGTGAGTTTTTGCTTCTGCTAAGCCTTTCTCGTAAGTGCAGTGGTAAAAACGGGTTATCCTCAGGGCTCACCTGCAGCGCTGTAGGGTCTAACATCGTTTGCGCTTTGGGTGTGTTGATCATTAGGCTTTCAGCTTGTAAAAAAGCGGGTAGCTCATGCGCGCCGGTTACTTGAGTTTGGTTGGCGTGCGATGCATATTCTCTGATTTTAATTGATGTATCAGCGCCTCTTGCTTCTTGTTGCCGGCTCTGAGCTGTTTTTAGCTCTGTTTTTAGTTCTGTTTTTAGTTCTGCCTCAAAGCTTATTTTAGCGGTTTGCCTGAGGTTGGAGGTGTTTGGTGTGCTGTGGCTGGTTTTGATTGTTGCAGGGTCTGTTTTTAAGGTTGTAGAAGCTGTTTCTAAAGTTGTGGGGTCTACCTCTAAAATAGAAGGGTCTACCTCTAAAAATGACTCGGGTTCGGTTGTTGGGGGCTTAGCTAATAGCGGCTCGGGTTGAGCGGGCTCCAAGTGCACTATCACAGGCGCTTTTGCTGGTTCATTAGGTGTTTTGGGTGGATCAATAGATACTACAGGTGGATCAATAGATACCGCAGGCGGATCAATAGGTGCTCTGGGAATCTCTAAAATTAATGACTCTGGCTGTGCGCTAGAGCTTAAATGTGGCGGCGGGCTGCGAGGGTCTTCGGGCTCTTCCGCAGTAAACTCTAAAGTTTCGGTGTCATCGCTGATCAGCTCATCGTCTAATGGCGTGAATGATGAAGGCTGTTCTTCTGCAAGTTGTTCTTCTGCAAGTTGCTCTTCTGTAGGTTGCTTTTCTATAAGCTGCTCTTCTAAAAATCGCTCTTTTATAGGGGTGCTAGTAGCCGCGTAGATTGAAGTATCTGGGCTTGGGGTGTTGTTATTCTCATCAAGCTCTTTAAGTTCGGCATCGAGTATGGCAACGGCTTCACGGCGAGCCATAATGGCTTCTTCTCTTTCGGAGATTACGGCATCACCCAACAGCGGAATATTATCGTTTTGTGCCGTTGTTTCGGTCTCTTGCGTTGAGTCTGCTGGTCCATCTTCTGGAATATAAGCTTCTAACTCAGCAAGTTGTTGCCTAAGAGCTTCTAGGTCGCTAAGGAGATGTGTTTTTGTATTGCTGCTCATTGTGTTGATGCCCTAAAGTTTGACGCGCGCCCAATATAGCCTGTTTTTTGATCGTCGTGTCATTTTAGTGGCACAAACCGACGATTTTCAGCACCTATATATGTATTCTTTCGCATGGATACTCTTTACTGCATTGTATGGTTATAGACCTTATTGTCAAAACTACAAGTTGTGCATATGCAATGCGTGATTGGCTTGTTTGTATTGGCGGTAGCGGTCGCGCGTATTTTCTAGTACAGGACTCGCTTGAATAACAATCTCGGCGGTGCGTTCAAAAAGTTGAATATTGGGCGGCGCTTGGCTGCTGAGATTAATGAGATATTGCCTATCGGTAGGAATATCTTGGTTCGAGCATAACAACAAAGGGGGTAATGGTTCGCTAGCAGGGAGTAGCGCATGAGGCAAAAAGGATTCGGGTTGGGTTTGCCATAATAAGGTGTCGAGCGCTGCGCTTTGGGCGTGATCATCTAGCCAAATGACGGTTTTAAGATGATGGTTTAGTGCTTTTTGGCACAACTTAATAGCGAAGTGTAAGCGTGCCTCTTGTGTGCTTTGCGGGAGTACATAAAAATCAATTCTAGCCATGGCATACCTGGCTCAAGTTATCTCAAGCCAGCCTTTAAAGGTTAAGCGTCGTGAATATTGATAAGCTTTAGGCTTTTGCGATTGTAACTATAACTATTCAGAGAGGCCGTAATTGGGCACTAATGAATCATTTTCTGGGCCACTCAAGCCATCTGCGACTTTGTGCTCCTGCAAAGTCTACCCCCACCATCCATGCTGGGGCTGGTCGCTATATAAGCGCTCTCGACAGTGTGCTCCTGCACTGTCTAACCCTTGCTTTCCCTGCAAGGCCCGGCGCTTAAATGCCCAAAAAATAACCCATCAGCACCCTCCAAGAGGGATTTGTTAACTTGACTGAATAGTTACTTGCAATCTTTTTATGCGTCCTTGCAGAGTATTCATCCTTGTTTTAAATAAGGCGTATCATATTAGGCGTTGTTGAGCAGGTAGTTGACTAATAAAGAAACGGGTCGTCCTGTCGCACCTTTATTGGCGCCACTATTCCATGCGGTACCGGCAACATCAAGGTGAGCCCATGGATAGCTTTCGGTAAAGTACGATAAAAAACAAGCCGCAGTTACGCTACCGGCTTCGCGCCCACCAATGTTGGCAAGGTCGGCAAAGTTGCTTTTGAGTGATTTTTTATAATCATCCCAAAGCGGCATTTGCCATGCGCGGTCGTGTGTTTGTTTGCCGGCTTCGAGGAGTTTGTCGGCGAGTGCTTGCTCGTTGGCAAAAAGCCCAGTAGCGTGATGGCCCAATGCAATCACACAGGCGCCTGTTAATGTGGCAATATCAACAACGCTTTTAGGTTTAAAGCGCTCTACGTAGGTCAATGCATCACACAATACTAAGCGGCCTTCGGCATCGGTATTGAGAACTTCAATGGTTTTACCCGACATCGAGGTGACCACATCACCAGGTTTGGTGGCACAACCGCTGGGCATGTTTTCGGCGGCAGCAATAACGGCGACTACATGGACAGGTGCGCCTAGCTCAACCAGTGTATGCATTGTGCCAAGTACGCTGGCGGCGCCACACATGTCATATTTCATTTCATCCATACCTGCGCCAGCTTTAAGGCTAATACCACCGGTATCAAAGGTAATGCCTTTACCCACGATCACATTGGGCGCTTTGCTGGCTTTGCCTTTGTATTCCATAACAATTAATTTAGGCGGTTGATCGCTACCGGCAGAGACGCTCAATAAAGAGCCCATGCCCAGTTTTTTCATTTCGGCCGCTTCTACGATTTTGGTAGTAAACTTAGTACTTTTTTTGGCGAGTAGCTTGGCTTCGCTGGCTAAGTAGGTGGGTGTACAGATGTTACCGGGTAAATCACCGAGTGTACGTGCGGTATTAATGCCTTGGCCCAAGGCTTCACCTAAGGCGGCGCCTTTTTTGGCGTTGGTCAGTTGTGTCTTATCGGTGCATAGAGTCACTTTGGCAAGCTGTGGCAACTCATCAACTTTTTTGGTTTGTGTGTAGCGGTAAGCTGCTGTGGTCATGCGTGTGCTGAGTGTTTGGCTTAACCACTGAGCGGTCTGGTCTTCTACGGCGATATCGTTTAACTGGATACTCGCTTGTTTGATGTTTTTGGCACACAGCGCTTGTGCTGTGGCTTCAGCGATACTGATAAACGTTTCGCTATCGAGCAATGCATTTGCCTGCGTTAAGCCGTTGGCAACGACTAAAATACGTGTGCTTTTACCTGTACCAGGGTAAAACCATGCGGTGTTGCCTGCTTGGTTCTTAAAGTCACCACTTTTAATGAGGCGGCTGATTTGGCCGTCGCATAGGGTGTCGGCCTCTTGTGCAAGGGCTGATAGCGCATTTGTTGCCGCTGTAAAAATAACGGCGCATTCTGTTTTAAATTGATTAAATTCGGCTGTTTTGCACAAAAAATCCATAGTGGGTCTCGTTTTTAGGGCTAAATTAAGTTGTCTGGCGTTAGCGTTTTACGGCAATTTGCGGTGTTATGCAAAGTTAGGGTTGAGCAATATACACTCGGCACAGGCCAAAGGTTATGCATAGGAGGTATTTATCGTAGACTTGATCGTCGCTTGCACCCATAATCGCCAGACTGTTTTAAGACTTATTATTTAAGGTCTGGCTTATAGTTTAAGGGAAGTCTGGTCAAGCGTCATGTGGCGTTTCACGCTATTTTAAGCGTCCTATTCTTTTGCTCTTTATTGGCTTTCGCTTATAAGGTTTTTTTTGTGATTATTTTTCGGTATATCGCCAAGGAAATATTGATGAGTATGGTGGCTGTGTGCGCCATATTATTAATGATTATCTTGAGTGGACGGTTTGTGCGCTACCTGGCTGAAGCGGCTGCAGGTAAATTAGAGGCGTCTGTGTTGTTTGCCCTAATCGGCTTTCGCTTACCGTCTTATTTAGAGCTTATTATTCCGTTGGCGCTGTTTATTGGTATTTTGTTGGCGCATGGTCGCATGTATGTCGATAGTGAAATGTCTGTTCTTAAAGCGTGCGGCATGAGTGAAAAAACACTATTAGGTTACACTTTAGCCACCTCTTTATTGGTGGCGATTGTTGTGGGTGTATTTAGTTTGTATTTAGGTCCGGTGGGCGCCAGGGCATCGGCTGCTTTAATTGACGAGCAGCGTAGCCGTACCGAGTTCGAAACACTCAAACCTGCGCAGTTTCATCGTTTGAGTGGGGGTGGCGTGTCTTATGCTGAGCAAGTCAGCGAAGACAAAAAGCGCTTACAAAGAGTGTTTTTAGCTAGCCCCGGCGATGAAGAGCGACGCGTAGCACTAATGACCGCCAAAACCGGTGAAACCGTGGTCGATAAAATATCGGGTAGGCGTTATTTGGTGTTGAGTGATGGTTATCAATATCATGGTACGCCGGGCCAATCGAATTATGAAGTGGTGAGCTTTCGCTCGTATGCGCAATATTTGCCCGACAGCGATTACGAAGCCAAGCAGCGCGATGTTATTGACGGCATGACAACATTGCAATTGATTGAGACTAATACACCCCAAGCAAGCTCGGCATTGCAGTGGCGCTTATCGATGCCACTGTTGGTGATGATTGTCGCGATGCTCGCTGTACCGCTAAGCCGTACTCAACCACGCAGCGGCCGCTACAATAAAATGATTCCTGCAATATTATTGTATGTGATTTACCTGGTGGCGTGTAACGCAGCTCGCGGCATGCTCGATGAAGGCCGGGCTCCAACACCTTGGTTGCTGTGGTTTGTGCATGCGAGTTTTTTGAATTTAGCGCTAATTTTGTTGATTTGGCCTTCTTTTACTAATGCTGTTAGCGGGTGGTTTCGCCCCGTAGCCAAGCCACATAGCTCTAATCCTTAAGGTTTTTTATGCGCAGAATTAATCATTACATTGGCGTGAGTGTTGCTGGCTCTATTTTGGTGGTGTTGTTAGTGATTGTTGCTTTAGATGTTATTGCTATGCTGGTGGACCAGCTCGATAACCTCAAGGGCGATTATGTGTTTTCTGAGGCAGTAATATTTACCCTACTGTCTATGCCTTCTAGTATTTATGAGTTTTTACCGTTAGCCTCGCTAGTGGGTTGCTTGATTGGCCTGGGCTTGCTGGCCAATACCAGCGAGCTAACGGTTATTCGCGCGGCTGGAGTTTCGGTGGTGCGTATTATTTGGGCGGTTATGCGGCCTGTTTTATTATTTGTAGCGATTGCAGTCGCGCTAGGTGAGTTTGTGACGCCTACGTTAAACCAGTATGCCGAGAGTCGGCGCGCCATTGCGCTAGGGCACGCTACCGCCTTAACCGGGCAGCGAGGCGTTTGGAATCGTGAAGGTAAAGAGTATATGCACTTTAGTGCCGTACTGCCCAACGGCAAATTGTTGGGGCTAACGCGCATGCTATTTGATGACCATGGGCGTTTGTTAACGATGACCTATGTGGAGTCGGCGATTTATCAGGGTGATCATTGGTTTGAGCAAGATGGCGTAGTAACACAATTAACGGCAGAGGGCATACACACCGAGAAGTTTGACAGCCGTCGTTGGCAAACCGAAATATCGCCTAAGTTGCTTTCTGTGATTGCGCTAAAGCCTAGCGACTTGCCCATGCAAAGGCTGTTGCCTTATGCAGAATACCTCGAAAAGCAAGGTCAAAATGGTAAAGAGTATCGATTGGCCTTTTGGCAAAAAAGCTTTCAGCCGCTGGCGACTTTGAGCCTAGTGATGATTGCGATCTCTTTTGTGTTTGGCCCGCTTCGGCAAGTGACTATGGGGTTTAGGGTGTTTGCGGGTGTTATTGTGGGTATTGTTTTTCAAACAGCGCAAGATTTATTAGGCCCCAGTAGTATCTTGTTTGGTTTTGCCCCTTTAATTGCTGTATTGGTGCCTATTATTGTCAGTTTTATGATTGGTGTTTTGTTATTGCGGCGATCTGTGTAGTTTATAGTCTTTTTGACTCATTATTGGTCTTTGTGTGTTGCTTGCGATCTCTTTGCTATAGCTGTGGTCATCTTTTAGTACAAAAATTAATTTAAGAATGATTTTTTTCTGATTAAATTTAATTCTTTTGTATTAGTCTATTATTCTCGGTATTGTGACATATTGCCGTTGTTTTCTTTTTTTGCCGCCGCGATCGCATCTTTCGCGTCAAAAAAGTGGTCTACTCCGCTTTAACGCTACAATTCACTTGAAAAGCCTAAGCGCATTTGTTTATGTCTTTACTTAGGCGCAGAGTGTTTTCACGTACGCATGCGTAGTTGTGTCATTTATTAATAATAAAGTGCTAACAGTATGGTTAATTCATCAAAAGGTATGACGCTTGTCGAGCTAATGATTGTTATTGCTATTGCGGCTATTTTATTAACCGTTGCAGCGCCGTCATTTAAAGGGCTGATTATTCGCTCGAATATCGAAACCTTACAAGACCAGTTTGCGCTGTCGGTCATTACCGCCAGAACAGAAGCGGCAAGCCGTGGGGTAGACGTGCGGTTATGCCCTAGCCCTGCGCCAGCAACAGGGGAGTGCAAAGAAGCAGATTGGGCAACGGAAGGCTGGGTGGCTTTTTATGTTGACTCGAAAGATAAAGTGCATGTGATTGCAGAGTTTAAGAATAAAGCCGGTTACCCCTTAGGTGTTTTTGAGGCAGGCACAACCACAAAAGTCTCTGAAATCACATTTAATTCGCAAGGCTATAACGCAGAGCGCAAGCGCTTTACTTTTGTGGTGTGCGACAAGCCTGTTGACCCAACCTATGCAAAAGGCGTTATGGTAGAGCTGAGCGGGCGCACGGTATTTACGCAGGATAAATCGAATCTTCATAGTGAAAAGTTTCATACACCAAGCGCTGGCGCCACAAGCCCAAGCTTGGCATTAAAACCCAGATGTTAATGATGAACAATCTCATTAAATTTAGGGAACACCACTGCACTCAATACTAAAAAAGGTAAGCATGCTGTGAAAAAGACAATGTGTAATAAACGTATCTCTGGCTCCTCTATCCTTGAGGTGCTAGTGGCTTTATTTGTACTGGCGGTAGGGCTATTGGGTGTTATCGCTTTACAGGCCGAGTCACTTAAACTCAACCAGCAGTCTTATAGCTCGACACAGGCGTTGTTTTTAGCCAATGACATGGCCGAGCGCATGCGAGCCAATAAGGGTGCGCCTTCACCGAATACTGGGGCTGATGCTACCGCTTGGAGCGCACAGGTCGCAGAGCGATTGCCCGGTGGTGTGGGTGTGATTACCCCCGTTACGGGAGTCGATGATCTCTTTACTATTAAAATAACTTATAACCAGCAAAAATTAAAAAATGAAGGTTTTGATAATACCAGTGCGGGTACGGGTATTGATCCTATTGACTATATTTTAACTGTGAGGCTTTAGCGTATGACTTTTATAGCCGTTAAAAAAGCGCGTGGTTTTTCGTTAATTGAGTTGATGATCTCTATTTTGATTGGCCTGATTATCTTAAATGGCGTGATTCAGGTGGTTATTAATAGTAAGCGCAGTTTTTTAGACAACCAAGAAGTCTCTCAAATTCAAGAAAACGCACGCTTTGCGATTGATACGCTAAGCCGTGAGTTAAGAATGGCCGGCTATTTTGGTTGTGCGCCGGGCTCTGCAGGAATATTTAATATTGCGCCTATTCGAGAGGCCAGCCCTATGCTGATTCCAACGATAGCAGGCACTCGGCCAGCTTTACTGGGTATTAATGGCTATGAAGGAGGCGATCTAGCGCCAGGCGTTTTTAATGACACCGATCGGGTAGCGCAAACTGATGCCCTTATTGTGCGCCGCACTAACCCTTTAAGCGAGGGTATTCTTGGTAAAGGCGCCGTTGACTCAGGTGTTAATACCGTTAGGGTTGCCGGTGGTAGCGATACCGTGGCCAATATAAAAGCCGGGCAACCTTTAATTTTAATATCACCGGATTGCACACGAGGCCTAGCGTTTAGCGCCACCACAGATGCTACTACTGCTGGCACTGAAAAAATCATCACAGGTTTACCTAAGCCAGGTGATGCATCTGAGGCCCTTTTAGGTAACTTTAAAGCGGGCTCGACCTTGGCCGAGTTGGTGAGTGATGCTTATTATATAGGTACATCTAATGTTGTGGATAATATGCCAGCATTAATGCGCAAAGTGCTGTGGGTTGATGGCGGCACACTAAAAACACGCTCCGAAGAGCTAGCGCTAGGCATTGCTGATATGCAATTAGTGTATGGCACGCTCGATGGTAGTAACGGTATTAAATATGCTGAAACACCCGCACAGGTCGCTAACATTAAATGGAGCGATGTAGTCGTTGTGCGCATTAATTTACTGATGCAGTCTTTAAAGCCCGTACACAATAAGCCTGAACCTATCGACTTTTTGGGCACAACCTTGCCTGCAAGTCGTTATTTGCGTCAAGTGGCGAGCGCAACTGTGCGGATACGCAACCAATGAACCTTTTGACTGACCCCTTTAAATGTATTGGAGTGAAGCCGGCGATGACTAGATTAACTACAATGGCGATGCAAAGCCCAGCAAAACAGCAAGGCGCAACCTTGATTATTGCTTTGGTATTATTGGCCATTGTCACAATTGTGGGCATTGCCGGTATGCGCGGGACTAACTTAGAAATGAAAATGATTGCTAGTGCGCGTGATAGGGCAATAGCCTTTGAAGCGGCCGAGTCGGCGTTGCGTGGTGTAGAGCAGTATTTTCAAAACTTGGCGACTGGGGCGACAACCCCTTTACCTGATTTGACCGATGTATCGAAGGTGTTTGCGGTTAATTGTAGTGATGGCGAAAAGGGCTTTTGCTTTCGTGGGCTCTTTGATAGCAGTGCGCCTTATGAGTGTAAAACCTACGACCCTGCTAAACCCCAGCTTAAGCCTATTTGGGAAGATGAAGCGATTTGGAATAGCGCTTCTTTGACTGAGACGGTTAAAGTAGATACAAACAACGGAGAAGCCGATATTGATGTGAGTTACATCATTGAGTTTATGTGCTTTACGTTTAAAAGAGCAGATCTGTCAGTCACTGTCGATGATAAAAACAATGGTCCCAATGAGCAAACTCATGAGCCTATCTACCGCATTACAGCGCTTGCCGAGGGCTTGGGTGGTCGCTCGCGTGTTATGGCGCAGTCGATCGTTAAAATCAATTTACCAAAGGCCTTTTAATATGAAAGACATGTTTTATGCCGCAATCAAAAAAGGTGCCACCGGTTTAGCGGTATTATTAGCCTGCGGTATGCATACCGCCGTTGCTGGCCCGCTCGATAAAACGATGGGGCAATACTCGGTATTACCGCGCAGTGTTAGCTCTGGGGTAGAGCCGATGATGATGTTGGCAATGTCTAACGATCACCAGTTGTATTTTAAAGCGTATACCGACTACGACAGCGTAGTGGGCTTTGAGGCGACCAAACGTTACATTGGCTACTTTGATAATACGCGTTGTTATAGTTATAACGGCTTAAAAGGCGCGGCAGATGCGTACTTTCAAGTAGATAAACTTGCTGAGGTAGGCACTTCTTATTGTAATACCGATACTGCCGGAACCCTATGGAGTGGCAATTTTTTAAACTGGGCGACGATGACACGCATTGACGTATTGCGCAAAATTTTATACGGCGGTAAGCGCGCCCTAGCCGATTATGACCGCACTATTTTAGAGCGTAGTTATTTACCGAATGACGCTCACAGCTTTGCCAAGTATTACAATCAGAGCGATTTAAAGCGCTTAGTGCCTTTATCGAGCATTACCAATGGTACCGGAGCTGGAATCACCTTTTGTAATACCACATTACATAATAAATCGAATCAAAAGCGCTATAGCTATCGCAATGATAACCCGCCGCTGATGCGTGCCATAAGAGGCAATTATGCGTTATGGGCTTCTGGCGAGCGAGCGCAATGTTTATACCGAGACGAGCTGCGTAGCTCATCCCATGGTGTTGCTGTTAATAGTGGGTCAGCGGCAGTGCGTACACTCTTTGATAGCTTTAGTTTTTTCCCTGAGTTTGATTCGCCCGCAGCGCCCGCATCCCCCAAGATAAAAGATGACTTTACAGTAAAAGTAGAGGCGTGCCCTAAAGCGAAAGCCGATAGTGAACCTTTAACAGGCTGTAAGCAATACCCTAATAATTCATGGCGCCCTATCGGTGTATTGCATACCCATGGTGAAGATGACCAGGTTAAGTTTGGTCTTATTTCGGGCAGTTATAAAGAAAACAAAACGGGTGGTTATTTACGTAAAAATATCGGTTTTATTACCGATGAAATAGACCCTAAAAATGGCTTATTCATTACCCCTACGAGTGGTGAAAGTTTGATTGGCCATATCGATGCTTTACGTATTGCCGGCTGGGACTTTGCCTCAGCAGGTTATGTGAATGAGTGCGGCTACGGTTTATCAACTTTTGCTGATGGTGAGTGCCGAGATTGGGGCAACCCGCTCGGTGAGGTTATGCAAGAGGCTTATAGTTACTTTGCGGCAAAAGATGCAGCAAGAACATATACAAAGCATACGGGCGCTAATGTTATTAAAGAGGCGGGGAATGTACCGGCGGGTGTAGTAAAGGCGCCTTGGAGCCCGCCCATTAAAGGCGCGGATGCCAGTAAAAACTATTGTGCAAAACTCAGTGTATTGGGTATGAATACCAGTGCCCAATCGTATGATAACAACGGCTTAAAGCTGAACTTGGCAACTTCGGAGAGAAGCCCTGGCAACGGGCTTTTAAACAAGCTCACAAACAAGATCGGGCGTTTAGAAGGCCTGTATACCGGGAAATTTTTTATTGGCGGTAATGGCACAGATAATAATGGCTTGTGTACGCCAAAATCATTAACGGCTTTAACCAGTGCAACAGGTGCTTGCCCAGAAACCCCTCGTTTAGAAGGTGGTTGGGACATAGCCGGTATGGCGCAGTATGCCTTTGAAAATGACATTAATACTTACAGTAATTTGAGTGAAGGCTTAGGGCGTTATGAGGTAGAGCAGCGGGTACAAACTTTTGGTATCGAGTTTGCAGCGGTACTGCCTAAAGTAGTTGTAGGTAGTGGTACCAAGACGGTTACAATTATTCCAGCATGTCAGAATGCAAAAGGCGGTAATAGCGGTAACTGTGCGATTGTTGATTTTAAGGTATTAAAGAAAACTCCTACCTCAGGTGCTGTGTATATTAACTTTGAAGATAGTGAGCAAGGTGGCGATTACGACCAAGATATGCACGGCGTATTAAGATATAACCTAACCGGCTCAACTATTAAGATAACGACTAATGTGATTGAGCAGTCTACACCCTACCCACTGGCTTTTGGTTATGTAATTACCGGTGTTACAGAGTCAGGTTTTCATGCACATTCAGGTATTAATGGGTATAAGGGCGCCGAGTGTGCAAATGGCAAGCATCCGTTAAGCAAGACGAAGTGCGAGCAAAATGATAAGGAGACTGCAAAAACATATACACTCGCTACCTCTGGCGAGGTCACACCATTGCCATCACCCTTAGAGCTTGCCGCAAAATACGCCAGTGCGGCACCTGAGGCATCATATTACAAAAGCGAGAACCCCGAAAAACTCGAAGAAGGGTTAAATGCTTTGTTTGGGTTAAATGGCCCAACCCCGGCTGCGAGTACATCGGGTGTCACAGCAACAACAGGCAGCCGAGGCGCTAATATTATTTTGCACACCTACTTTGCCGCTCAAAAAGTAAACAACAATGCGGGTGTACAAGAGTCGGTTACTTGGTTTGGTAGCATTGGCGCTTTGTTTATTGATGCCGAAGGCCGATTGCGTGAAGATACTGACGGCAATGGTCAATTAACAGACACTGATAGAATCGTTAAATTTAACGGTGATTATGATGTGCGAGGGCAAGCGCAAGTAAGCTACGAAACACTCGCAGGTGTAGTAGTCGATAAGCAACCACTCGAGGATATTAGCTATGTATGGTCGGCGGCTGATAGCTTAGGTGCTATTACAAACTATACAACGCAAAGTGCTACTTATAATAGTGCTTCGGCAGGGGATGGTGAGCGCTTTATTTATACCCGAATCCCCGATTCTTATGCTGATACAAACGTGGTAAGTGGTGATTTGCAGCCATTTGTGGCCGGCTTATTTAATGGCGGCAATATTAATAAAGCCCCTTTATTAGGGCCGGTTGCGAATACCGATGACCTTGTAAATTATATTCGCGGTGAAGAGGGTATTGCGGGTATGCGTAACCGCACATTAACCCAGGCGACAGGTCCCAAAAAATACTTGTTAGGTGATATTTTAGGCTCTAGCCCCGTTATTGCCTCAACCCCTAGCTATAGTTATGACGATGAGTTTGGTGACGCAGAGTATGCAGCCTATAAAGCGAAGTACAAAAGTGAGCGTCAAGTGGTGTATGCCGCTGCAAACGACGGAATGATTCACGCGTTTGATGCAGGTACTTTTGACTTCAAAATGAAAAAATACAGCGGTAATTTAGGCGCCGAGCTGTGGGCTTATATTCCGTTTAATGTATTACCGCATTTGCAGTGGCTAAGTAACCCAGGGTATACCCATGTACCTTATGTTGATGGTTTTTTGGGCACCTTTGATGTCAAGGTGTTCACTGCTGATGATGAACATGTTGGTGGTTGGGGGACTATTTTGGTGGCCGGTACCGGCCAAGGTGGCGGCCACTTTCCGATTGATACCGATGGTGATGGTAATGCCGATGTGACGACACGCCCCGCTTACGTTATTTTGGATGTAACCGACCGTAATGGCCCACCTAAGCTAATGGGCGAAATTACGCATGACGAGCTAGGCTTTACCGTAGGCGAGCCAGATGTTATTCGCTATGTCGATAAAGCCACAAAGGTGAGTAGTTGGCATTTAGTTTTTGGATCGGGGCCGCGAGGGTATGATGATACAAGTAGACGTTCGGCACAGCTTGACTATGAAATCACTCCTAATACGATCTTAAGTGATGGCGAAAGAAAAGCGCGACTCTTTTCGGTAGAGCTAGCACCTAAAATCACTAATACGGCATTAAAAGTACGCGCCATTACCAACTCAGCGCTTGATTCGTTTGTGGGTGGTATTAATGGTATGGATTGGAACCGGGACTATAAAGATGATGCGATTTATTTTGGATTAATAGAAGGTACAGGGCAAACCCCCGATGGCAAGTTAATGCGAGCAACGCTTGATTTTACCGCTACAGGTGTAACGATGACACCATCAACTATGCTTAATACAACCAAACCTGTCATCGGCCGGCCTACCACTTTACTTGATGCCGATAAAAATTATTGGGTTTTTGCTGGTACGGGTCGTTATTACACCTCGAAAGAGGGCGACTATACCCATGATGGGAACGTGTATGTGGGCATTAAAGAAGCTAAAGGCCTTGATGAGACACCCCCTCGCGCAGCGGGTACTGTGACCAATACAACCTTTTTATTGGGCGACCTATTTGATACGGCGGGGATTCAGGTTTATCAGGATCGCTCAATAGAAAAGGCAACCTTTATAGATGGTACAGCAATGACGTCGATTGAAGAGCTACGTGATGTTATTGCTAATGGTGATACAACAAGAGTGACTCCGGTAGAATATGATGGCTGGCAAATCAAACTAGACTCCAACGAAAGACAGCTTGCTGAGGCGGCTTATTCGACGGGTGTTTTATTTTTTAATAGTGTATTGGCAAACCCTGTGGCTAATCAGCAAAGCAGCTGCGACGTGAGTGCGGCTGGTTACTCCTATGAGATTGATTTTCTATCTGGTGTGGCTTCACCTCGCTCTGGGAATACTAATAGCATGCCCAAGCTGGCTCCCGATGGGACAGTTATTGCTGGGGTTAGCTCTAAAACACCTTCAGACGGTTCATCTCCACCCATAGACCCCGTGAGCGGCTATAAAATTGGTGTTGATGCAGGACTCGAAAAGACACCGGGCCTGCTTGACCCTAAGGGCTCATCACGTTATTCCTGGCGAGAAATCCCATTACCTTTTTAAAAGGTAATGGATGCTAAGCTTATAATCATTCAAGTGTAGATATTATGAAAAAAAACAGACAAGGCTTTACTTTAATAGAGTTAATGATTGTAGTAGCTATTGTAGGGATTCTTGCTGCTGTAGCGATACCTTCGTATCAGCAATATATTCAAAAAACCCGCAGGGTTGATGCGAAAGAAACGCTTATGCGATTGGCAACCTTACAAGAGCGGTTCTTTTTTCAAAAATCGAGTTACACGAAAGATTTGGCTGAGTTAGGGGTTGCAGGGACTCCTCCGCTCTCACCTGAAGGTTGGTATGAGATTGGTATGTCTCCTATCTGTACAGGCACTGGTACGACCTTGTGCAGTGCTTTTACTATCACAGCCACAGCCATTGGGGCGCAAGCTAATGATAAGCGCTGCGAGACTTTTTCGATTGACCAGGCGTTAAGGCAAAAAGCAACCGGTACGGACGCTGATAACTGCTGGTAATTAAGTGGTTGGTAGTTAAGCTGTTAATGGTTAGGCTGTTAATAGTTAGGCTATTAATAGTTAAGCTGTAATGCCCCATAAAAAAAGCCCTCAAGTGAGGGCTTTTTTTATGGGTTAAGCTCGCTAGCTGGCTATTTATATTTGCGATTGTAGGTAGTTGGGTAAACCCACCATTTTAATTAAGCCTAGCTGCTGCTCTAACCAAAAAGCATGGTCTTTTTCGGTGTCGTCTAATAACTGCTCAAGGATTTCGCGGGTCACAAAGTCTTTGTGGGTTTCACAAAGGGCAATAGTACTTTTAAGGGCGTTGCCTACCGCTACCTCTACATCTAAATCGCTTTGTAACATGCTGGGTACATCGTGGCCGATATTCAGCCCATCACGGGTGACCATATCGGGTTTGCCGCCTAAAAATAACATGCGCTCTATGAGTTGCTTGGCGTGGCCTTTTTCGTCGTCAAACTCATGAGCAATACGCTCATGCAGTTTACTAAGCCCCCAATCGGCATACATTTCAGCGTGAATAAAGTATTGGTCCATCGCGGCTAATTCATAAGCGAGTAGGCCGTTGAGTGCATCGATAATTGCGCTATTACCTTTCATGTTACTCCCCTTTGCTGATTTGTGATTGCAGGTAGTTTTCGGTACCGGTTGTGTTAATTAACTGTTGCTGTGTTTCGATCCAATCTAAGTAGTCTTCTTCGTAAGCTAATAAGTCATTCAACATATTGCGGCTCACATAATCTTGAGCGGCCTCGCATACGGCAACGGCATCTTTGAGTTGCGCCACTTGCTGTATTTGGAATTTCTCGTCGCAAGCTAGCATCTCTTGTGTGTGCTCACCGATGTGTAGCGCCTCAAGCTTTTGCAGGTTGGGTAACCCACCTAGCATTAAAATACGCTCTATGAGTTCGTCGGCTTGCTTCATGTCTTTAATTGACTTTTTAAATGATACGTTATTGAGATTTTCGAAACCCCAATTACGGTACATGCGCGCATGTAAAAAGTAGCGGTTAATGGAGGTGAGCTCGGTGGTTAACACGCTATTGAGCGTGCTTAAAATGTTGGGCGCAGCTTGCATAAGGGCTCCTGCTTTGTGTGAGTAGAGGAAAGGCGTTGATAGTCAGCTTAGTTTACTCTGTGTTTAGGAGGAGTACAAAACGGGATTTGTATGCAGCTGCTTTTGTGAATGAGAGTGGTTTGTGTTTGTATTGATAGGCGCAATGTCACCACCTTTGCATAATCACACATTTTTTATTATGGGCTTTAATTATGCGGCACGCATAGTGGCATGGTGGAGTAGTGGCATGATGAAATGACTGCCAATGAGTGAGTTTTATTGCATACTTTTATAGCTGTTTACTTTTTATCAGCCATGGTACGCCGCTCTTTAATATTGATTTGGCATTGCTTTTGCGTTGTTAGCTATATGATTTTTAGTGGTGGTATTTTGTCGGTCTTTTTTGTACACATAAAATATTTTAGTAACTATTCAGTTCAGCTGATAAGCCTCACCTGATAGGGTGCTGATGGATTATTTTCTGGGCATTTAAGCGCCGGGCCTTGCCGGGAAAGCAAGGGTTAGACAGTGCACCTGCATAGGGATATGCAAGAGTAGACTTTGCAGGAGCACAAAGTCGAGGAGCACAAAGTCGAGGAGCACAAAGTCGCAGATGGCTTGAGCGGCCCAGCAAATGATTCATTAGCGCCCAATTTCGGTACCTCTGAATAGTTACTAAATTTATTAGTATGGCGGAGAGAATATGAAAGATATCTGTAGGTGTATATTGTTGATTCTCTTTTGTGGAATAACCCATGATGGCATGTGTGATGTGTCAGATGAGAGTACGCAAGAGCTACAGCTTATGCTCAGTGAAATACAGCAAGAGCTCGATCATCGTGGCGTCACTATGGCACCCAAAAATAAAGGCGTTCGCTCACAGTTTTCGCGAATTATCGACAACACCTCGTGGCGCAATGTGGCTATTGGGTCGGTGTTGACGGCAGCGGTTACAGCGCACCCTGCCGGTTTATTAGTCGGCGGTGTGGCCGGCGGCATGATAGATAAAGTGGCAGGAAAGAAAAAGCCAAGTGCTCATATTAATAAAGAGGGTAATAAAAATGAACTAAAAAATGAATCACAAAATTATAGTGCGCCAGAGCCAAGCTCTATGGTGAATAATCTGCCCGACGATAAACATAAAATAGCCCCACCAGTGGTGAATATAACGACAAAAGATATAACGACAAAGAACGTTGCTACCTTACAGGCTATGGTTCCTCCTTTTAGCTCTGGGCGCAAGCCGATAAATGAATCGCTAGAACCGTCATTAGAGCCATCATTAGAGCCATCATTAGATCAGAGGCAAGAGCCCGTTCGCCGCCGGCCACCCCCCCAAAAAATCATGCCCCAAAAAATAACACAGCATTCAGCCCAGCATTCAACGCAACACTCCACGCAACACTCCATACAACAGCAAGCACACAAACTAGAGCAAAAATTAGAACAGAAGAAAGAGCCAGCCGTACAATCCACACAAGATATTTTAGCCTCTTGCTATGACAGCGGTGCAAGTAAAACACGCAAGCGCCCAGCTCATTGTTTTTATATGGTCTATTAGTGGGGGTCATAGCGATGACTAGGGCGGCAACGAGAGTGAGTATTATGAAAAATCATTATTTAAGCGTATTTAACATAATAGTTTGGGTTATTGTTGTGGGTAATGTACTGGGCTGCGGCGCTGTATCGAGTAAGTCTTCTTTAGAGTCTTTTATGGATGATGATTATACGGCGGATAAGCAAGAGCAGAGCATACCTGAAAATCAACATAACCCATTACACGCGAGTAAAGCGGGCGAGCCTGTCGATGTCGAGGTAGGTGTAGATGCAGTTATTGACACGCACGCAGTTGTTAAAAATGACAGTAATGCCCCACAAAATATGGGTATGGCGCATGCTGGTAAAGCGTTGGCCCGTAGCAGCGAGGGCGAGCCGGGTACAACGCGCTGCTTGGCCGATACACACCCAAGTTTTTCTTATCGCAAACGTATTGGAGTATTACCAATGGTATTGCAGCAACGCCAAGATGCCGTTGATATCCCCTATGTTGAGCGAGAATACGCACAAGCGCTAGTGCGACGTTTAGATAAATCGGGTCAGTTAATCCCTTTGGATGCTTCTAATTATCACTCTTTGAATACCTACACGCGGCAGTCGCGTTTGCACAGCGCCATGAGCGCCGAGTTGATTCGGCGTACCGCAAAAGATTTGAATGTACAGTTTTTAGTCTCGGGGCGATTATTGGATTTATCTTTTGATCGCACGCAAACCCATGCTATTGACTTGGTGACTAGCCTAAAAAGCTGGAAGCGTTTGGGGCGTCAAATGTATCAGCGTGGGACCGATAGCTATTGGCGGCAAATGCATTTAGAGCTGAGTGTTTTTGATGGGCCCAGTGGCCTTTTATTAAAGCGTCAGCGCTATAATGCAGCGGCTAATCACATGATTAATGGCCAGCGCACACATCGCTCAAGGCGCTCGGGCCTTGGCGAGACGGGTTTAGATACTGGCTATTTTTGGCAGAGCGATTACGGTCAGTTAATGTCTCGAACACTTGACGAGCAAGCCACGTTAATTAACCGTATGACGCAGTGTTTGCCGCTACGCGCACAGGTTACTCGTGTTAATGATGAGATGATGGAAATAGATGTGGGTATTGATTCACGCGTTATGCCCGGAGACCGCTTGCGCGTATTTCATAAAGAGCCTGCTGGGCTCGATGCGCAAGGGGTGCCGAGTTATCGTTGGCAGTATTATGGAGCGGTGACGATTGTGGGTGTTTTTCCACTGAAGAGCGTTGCGCAACTGGATAAAGGTCTACCCAACGATATCGTGACGATAGGTGATATGGTGCAGGCTTGGTAGTTCTTGTAGCGGTAGTCCTTGTAGCTGTCCTTGTAGGCTAAACGCCAAATGGACTGCTATGCAGTTTCTCGCCCATATGAATGTGCAATTGCGTATAATCAAAGCTCTTTGATTGATAATTGTAGGTTTAGGCTATGTCGGGTAATACTATTGGTAAATTGTTTACTGTCACTACGTTTGGTGAAAGCCACGGCTTAGCGCTCGGTGCTATTGTGGACGGTTGCCCGCCGGGCATCGCGTTAACTGAAGCCGACTTACAGCTTGATTTAGATCGTCGTAAACCCGGAACATCACGCCACACTACACAGCGTAAAGAGCCTGACGAGGTTGAAATTTTGTCGGGTGTGTTTGAAGGTAAAACCACGGGTACTTCTATTGGGATGGTGATTCGCAATACCGATCAGCGCTCTAAAGATTACGGCAAAATTAAAGACCAGTTTCGCCCCGCCCATGCCGATTATACCTACCATCATAAATACGGCATTCGCGATTACCGTGGTGGTGGCCGTTCATCGGCGCGCGAAACCGCGATGCGTGTCGCCGCTGGCGCTGTGGCTAAAAAAGTATTGAAAGCACAGTTTGGTGTTGAAATTGCCGGCTATTTAAGTCAGTTAGGCCCAATTAAAGTAGATAGTGTTGATTGGAGCGAGATTAATAATAATCCCTTCTTTTGCCCCGATGCGGCGAAGGTTCCTGAGATGGAAGCCTACATGGATGCGCTGCGCAAAGAGGGTGATTCTATTGGCGCCAAAATCACGGTTGTGGCTAAAGGTGTGCCCGCTGGTTGGGGCGAGCCTGTATTTGATCGTTTAGATGCCGATATTGCGCACGCAATGATGGGTATTAATGCGGTGAAAGGCGTAGAAGTGGGTGATGGTTTTGAGAGTGTCGAGCAAAAGGGTACACAGCACCGCGACGAGCTCACACCAGAAGGCTTTTTAAGTAACCATGCCGGTGGTGTATTAGGAGGGATTTCTAGTGGGCAAAACATCGTCGTGCATATGGCGCTTAAGCCCACCTCTAGTTTGCGCTTGCCTGGCCTCAGTGTGGATGTGAATGGCGACGCTTGCGATATTATTACCACTGGCCGTCATGATCCTTGTGTGGGCATTCGCGCTACGCCTATTGCGGAGGCGATGCTGGCGATTATTTTATTAGACCATGCCCTGCGTCAGCGCGGGCAAAATGGCGGCGGCGCTCAGGTGACGCCGGTGGTTCCCGGCTCGGTATAAAACAGCCCCGCCGCGCACCTGCATAGGGATATGCAAGATTAGCCTTTGCAGCAAAGTCGAGAGTCAGCTGTCGAGAGCGCTTATATAGCGGCCAGTGTGTTGGCAATGAGCCTGCGGTTGGGTCATCGTCACAGTCTTATTATTGGGCTTTGTCTATTGCTGGTAGAGTGCTCACTTTACCTAACCTCCGGTTGCAGCGCCGGATATCTGTGTTAGTTTTTGTTATCTGGCGTAAAAAGCGCCATTTCTTCATGTTAGTGATTGTCATATTCCAAGTTGGTCATTTTTGTTCTTTATACTTATTCAAAATCAATTATAAGAGATAGGTATATTCAGAAGTGGCGTATTTTTCTCACTATTGAGGCTAGGGTTCGTATGATTATTATTTATTATCGACAGGTGGGTATTCTTGTGGCGGCGCTTATCTTGGCGCTTGGCGCTGGGAGCTTACCTGCTCAGGCTGCACAGTCGCTTAGTGATAGCGTTGAGCCTGATAAACGTGTTGATGCTAGTGATATGGGTGCTAATGGCATCGATCAAGAGCAGGCACCGTCAGCTGTTGACGCGAGTATTCATCGCTTAAGGTCTGCTAAAATTCGTGCCAGTCAAAAGGTGTTAAAGGCGTCAGAGTCAGAGGTGTCTAGCAGCGCTACCAACGCACCACCATTAATAGTGCAGGGTGCGGTAATATGCCCTGCGGTAAATTGTGACTGTAGCGCAATAGCTTTAGCTCTTTGGCAGCAGCGTTGCTTGGCAGCAGAGCTGAAAGTTAAGCAAAATTGCGTGGCCAATCAAGGGGTGCCAAAGCAATATTGCACTTTGCATGGCCCCAATGCGACGCCTGTTGCGATTACTATTGCTAGGCCTGCAGTCCCTGCTACTACAATACAATCATTACGCTTACATCAGCACCAAGCCACAATTTTAATGTGGTCAGTGAAGGATGACTTAGACAATGTACGCCGCCGCGAACAAGAGCAATCGTTTGGTGATGCGCTGCAAGTGCTTAAATTATTAGATCGCAATATCGACCGCTTGTATTTAACCCAGCGTCACGCAGCTGAAGGCGAGCGCCAGCGTGTGGGCAACAGCGCCGCCGAAGCGATTTGGCGTGAGTACCGCGAAGAGCTGGGTGATTTGGTCGTTGCGTTTCACGGCTACACTAAGGTGCTGTGGTCTAAGATGCACACGGTGAAAGAGCCCGCCAAACAAAAAGCTTATCGCATATTAGCCATGAAGGTTGGGCGCAGCGCGAGCACATTAAGCGAGCAGCACGCACAGGCTTATGTTGGCGAGGGCAGCGCGGAAGGCGCGGCAAAAGCGTGGCAGCGCTCGGCGCTGATAGCAGCCGACTTAATGGCTAAAGAGCAAGCCACCAGTAATAGCCGCAAGCGCGTAGCTTATTATCGCTACCAAAGCGCAGCACGCTGGAATAGGGCAAGTTTTTATTGGATGGGTGATGGTCAAAAAGAAAAAATAGTCAGTGCAATTGCGCAGGCTGAGCGGTTATTGACTATAAAATAATAAAGACGCATAAAGTAATGCGCCCTTATTGTTTTATGCGCCTTTAAAAATGTAATTTGAAGTTTAAGTGCGCGCCTTCGAGTGTTGTATCGGCATAAAGGCTTTCTAAGTTATTGGCCTCAAGTGTTGCTCTGCGATAGCCAATTGAGGCGCCTAGCTCCATGACAGTTAAATCAAACATGTAGCCTACCTCTATATCCATATCTAACATCGAGCTTCCATCAAAGCTCATTCCTTGCAGGGTTGCCGCAGCAAATAGTCCTGAAAAAGGTAGATCAAGTTGTAGCTTGCTATAAAGTAGCGGGATCACAAGGTCGATTGGAGTCGTGCTTTTCAATGCAAACCCAGGGCGAGTACAGCCCTCAACAGGGATCAGGCCATTGCCGAGAGCGGTTTGTCGTGGCCAATTTTGAGCATCACAAGTCGCGAGTTGATTAATTGGCCCCAAAGGTAAAAAAACGTCATCAATGGCAGTTTCCTCAAAGCTCCCATCTAACTTTCTGATAGTAAAGCCAAGATCAAGGTTTACCCAATTATCAAGGAGTTCCCAGTACAGTGTTCCGTCGATACTGTCTAAGGTCATTTCAGTGATTATTCTAGATTCATCTTGAAAAGTAATCGTTGCCGGGGCACCGTTAATAGAAGTGTTTACCTTAAAAACATCCAAGACAATTTCTTCTTCACTTGTCGCTGTTGAGCTGGCCCCTAAATAAGCAATACGTATATTAGGAATAAAAGGCAGCGGGTGCTCAAAGGCAACCCAGCCAACAATTTGATTGTCCTCTTCAAATCCTCGCTCCTTAAAAGAGGGGATCTCTAGGCCAATGTTGTTGCGCTTTTGTTTGTCGGCTACAGCGGCTGTTTTTCCTTTAAATGAAGCATTCCAAGTACCTATTTCTCCATGAATACCAATAAAGTCTGCAAAAGCAGAAGTGGGTAGAGCCATTAGCGATGCTAATAATAATTTTTTCATTTTATTCCCCTATCAAACAATAGCTGCTTTTATAGCAGAAATGAGGTGTTGAGTTTGGCGCTACATCGCATTGTTATGTTTCTTGTGAAGCTGTTTTGTTGAGACTGGTGACAAAAGCCTGTCCTGCGTTACTTAACGTGCGCCCAGTGTGGCGTACTATACCTAAATCGCGTTCAAGTTTAACGTTTTTAACGGTCAATATTTTAAGTTGGCTATCAACCATACTGGCGGGTAATACGCTCCAGCCCAAGCCGACAGAGCACAGCATTTTTATCGTCTCCAAAAAATTAGTGGCCATGCTGATATTTAAACTGAGCCCTTGTTCATTAAAAAAACGCAGTACTAGCTGGCCTGTGTAGGTGTTTAAATCGGGCAATATTGCAGGCTGCTGGCTAAGTTGGGCCAGCGTGCAGTGGGTCGTGATATTGCTTTGGCCGCTCGTAATAAAGACTAGCGGGTCACGCCAAATCGTCACGGCTTGCAGGTGGGGGTTGATGCACGGCGGTAATGTGACCAGTGCTAGCTCACATTTACCTTGTAATACGCGCTCGCAGGCTATTTCGGAGTCTAAAAACTCAAAGCGTAGATTAACATTGGGATAACATGCGGCAAAATCGCGTAACACCGGCGGTAGTTTATGCAGCCCGATGTGGTGGCTGGTGGCAACATGCAAATCCCCGCGTACCTCGCCCGTTAGGTCTTGAACAGCGCGTGTTGCATCCTCAAGGTCTGCTAGTATTTTTAAGGCTTTGGGTAACAAAATACGGCCTGCTTCGGTCAGTTGTACATGCTTGCCTATGCGGTCAAATAAACGCGTATCAAGCAGGCGCTCAAGTGCGCCAATACGCTTACTAACGGCCGGCTGAGTGATAAAAAGCCTATCTGCAGCCTGCGAGAACGATGCGCATTCGCTCACAACAACAAAAGATTTTAAGTGTTCAGTATCCATGGATAGGGCTCGCGGCTAATTGTATTCCTTAAAGGAATGGTAATTATGAAAATAATGAATTTGAGTTATTGTAGGGATTGCGGTTAAAATTTCAACAAATCTGTGATCAGGGTTTTTGTGATCAGGGTTTTAAGGGGCGAGGCAATAACCGCTTGTCCCATTAGGCGTAGGGTTCTGTTTTCTCGGCAAGGCGCTTGAAGGGGCGCATGCTGAGGTATGTAACGCTTTGGGCGACGCAGGAGGGGAAGCAGAAAACACGTGTATTGGGTAATGTATTTCTCCTAGTCCCTAAGCCACTAGATGTAATAGGCACTGCATTAAAAATTGCAGCTAATTAATTAGGAGCAGAGAAATGGCTGGTAAAACGTTATACGACAAATTATGGGATTTACACGTTGTCTCGCAGCGCGATGATGGTTCGGCCTTGATTTACATCGATCGTCATATTGTTCACGAAGTGACCTCGCCGCAAGCCTTTGAAGGCCTGCGTTTGGCAAAGCGTAAACCTTGGCGAGTTGATAGCGTGGTGGCTACACCGGACCATAATGTGCCCACAACAAGTGCCGAGCGCGCTAACGGCATTGCCGGCATTGCCGATCCAACCTCCAAAATACAAGTGCAAACCTTAGATGATAACTGCGATGAGCTAGGGATTTTAGAGTTTAAAATCAATGATCAGCGCCAGGGGATTGTGCATGTTGTAGGCCCAGAAAGTGGCGCGTGTTTACCCGGTATGACCATTGTTTGTGGGGACTCGCATACCTCTACCAATGGAGCATTAGGTGCGTTATCGATTGGTATTGGCACCAGTGAAGTTGAGCATGTGTTGGCAACGCAATGCTTGGTGGCTAAAAAAATGAAAAATATGCTGATTCGCGTTGATGGCGAATTAGGTTTAGGGGTAACCCCCAAAGATGTTGTATTAGCCATTATTGGCACGATCGGCACCGCCGGCGGTACCGGTTATGCCATTGAGTTTGGCGGTGATGTGTTTAAAGCGATGACAATGGAAGGCCGTTTAACCGTGTGTAATATGGCCATTGAAGCGGGTGCCCGTGCTGGTATGGTGGCTGTTGATGCCACAACATTAAAGTATGTAAAAGATAAAACTTTTGCCCCTAAAGACGAAGCTTGGGATATGGCTGTGGCCCAATGGAATCAATTGCACAGCGATAATGATGCTATGTTTGATGAGGTTGTCGCTATCGATGGCGCGCTTATCGAGCCGCAAGTCAGCTGGGGTACATCACCCGAGATGGTTGTGCCTGTGACTGGCAAAGTGCCTAACCCTGTCAATGAAGTTGACGAGGTCAAAAAAACCGGTATCGAACGCGCCCTTGAATATATGGGCCTCAAGGCCGATCAAGCGATTAGCGATATTCATATTGATCGCGTATTTATTGGCTCTTGTACCAACTCGCGTATTGAAGACATGCGCGCCGCAGCAGCGGTGGTTCAAGGCCGCCAAAAGGCCGCGTCGGTCAAAGAAGCTATTGTGGTACCGGGTTCGGGCTTGGTTAAGCAGCAGGCCGAAGCTGAAGGCCTAGATAAAATTTTTGTGGCGGCAGGTTTTGAGTGGCGTGAACCGGGTTGCAGTATGTGTTTAGCGATGAATGCCGACCGGTTAAATGATGGCGAGCATTGCGCCTCTACCTCTAACCGTAACTTTGAAGGTCGCCAAGGTTATGGCGGCCGCACGCATCTTGTGAGCCCTGCTATGGCAGCAGCGGCAGGTATTGCAGGCCACTTTATTGATGTTCGTACAATGGGAGAGGTGCAATGAGAGCTTTCACACAACATACCGGTTTAGTGGGTCCAATGGATCGCGCTAACGTGGATACTGACTTAATTATTCCTAAGCAATTTTTAAAGTCGATTAAGCGCAGTGGTTTTGGCCCTAATGCTTTTGATGAGCTGCGTTATTTAGATGAAGGATCGCCAGAAAAACCCAATGAGGGCCGCCCCATTAATACTGAATTCCCATTAAATTTGGAGCGCTATCAAGGTGCTAGTGTACTATTGACACGCAAAAATTTTGGGTGTGGCTCCAGTCGTGAACATGCGCCTTGGGCGCTTGACGAATATGGTTTTCGGGCGATTATCGCACCAAGCTTTGCCGATATTTTTTTTAATAACTGCTTTAAAAACGGCTTGTTACCCATTGTATTACCCGAAGATACCGTTGAGCAATTATTTGCAGAAATGTATGCACAAGAAGGTTACCGCTTAACGGTGGATTTAGCGCAGCAGGTTGTTGTTAAGCCCAATGGCGAAACCCTTACGTTTGAGGTTGATGAGTTTCGTAAGCATTGCTTGTTAAATGGTTTTGATGATATTGGCGTGACCTTGCGCGATGCCGATAAAATTACAGCTTATGAACAGGCGCGCAAACAGACGGCACCTTGGCTGTTTAATTTTGGCGCGTAATCTGCGTACGCTGAGTATCTTTTAATATCGCTCTAGCGCCCTTTTAGGGTGGAGTTAGTTTTATTTTCAGGAAAAAATAATGCCTAAAATTGTTGTATTACCCGGTGACGGCATCGGCCCCGAAATTGTTAGCGAAGCGGTTAAAGTCTTACAGGCAGTCGACACTAAATTTGGTTTGAATTTAACGTATGAGCAAGACCTATTAGGTGGTGCCGCGATTGATAGGTATGGCGTGCCATTGGCTGATAGCACGTTAGATCAGTGTCGCAAGGCTGACGCCATTTTGATGGGCTCGGTGGGCGGGCCTAAATGGGATGCCATTGATGCGGCTAAACGGCCCGAAAAAGGCTTGCTGAAATTGCGCTACGAGTTGGGTTTGTACGCCAACTTACGCCCTGCTATTTTGTACCCGCAATTAGCCGATGCCTCTTCGCTTAAACCTGAAATTGTTGCGGGTTTGGATATTTTAATTGTACGTGAATTAACCGGCGGTATTTATTTTGGTGAGCCTCGTGGTATTCGCATTTTAGACAATGGCGAAAAGCAAGGCTACAACACTTATGTGTATGCCGAGCACGAAATTGAGCGCATTGGCCGCACGGCTTTTGAAATGGCCCAAAAGCGTCATAAAAAAGTGTGCTCAGTCGATAAAGCCAATGTATTAGAGGCGACTATTTTATGGCGTGAAGTCATGGAGCGTCTAGCGCCCGAATATCCCGATGTCGAGCTGACCCATATGTATGTGGATAACGCGGCTATGCAATTAGTGCGCGCGCCCAAACAATTTGACGTTGTGGTCACAGGCAATATGTTTGGCGATATTTTATCTGATACTGCCGCAATGCTAACAGGCTCTATTGGCATGCTACCTTCGGCATCATTAAACCAAAATGGCACCGGTCTTTACGAGCCGGTGCACGGTAGCGCCCCCGATATTGCCGGCCAAGGTATCGCCAACCCTTTAGCAACGATTTTATCGGTTTCTATGATGTTGCGTTACTCGCTTAACCAAGGCGCTGCCGCTGATGCCATTGAGGCCGCAGTAGGTGCCGTTTTAGATAAAGGCTTACGCACTGCCGACATTTACACCGAAAGCTTCGTGAAAACCGGCTGCACGGCCATGGGCGATGCGGTGGTGGCGGCGCTTTAAAAATGGTCTTTTAACTAATAACCCCCACAAGTTATGCATTTAGCCGATTGTGGGTTGATTGCAGTGTTGTGTGTTAATGCTGTATTAAATAATTTTAACGAGAGGTAGAACAGATGAAAGTAGGTTTTGTTGGATGGCGTGGCATGGTGGGTTCTGTATTGATGGGTCGCATGCGAGAAGAAAATGACTTTGCCAATATTGACCCAGTATTTTTTACCACTTCAAATGTAGGCGGCCAAGCGCCCAGTGTGGGCAAAGATGTACCCACATTACAAGATGCCAGCGACCTGGCTGTGCTGCAGGAAATGGACGTGATTGTTTCTTGTCAGGGTGGCGACTATACCCATCAAGTGTTTCAGCCATTGCGTGATACTGGCTGGAATGGCTACTGGATTGATGCGGCCTCTAGCTTACGCATGGTCGATAACTCTATTATCGTACTCGACCCTATTAACAAAGCGAGTATCAAAAAAGGCTTAGAAGACGGCGTTAAAAATTATATTGGCGGTAACTGTACGGTAAGTTTAATGCTGATGGGCTTGGGTGGTTTGTTTCAAGAAGGGCTCGTTGAGTGGGCAACCTCTATGACTTATCAGGCGGCCTCGGGTGCCGGCGCGCAAAATATGCGAGAACTCATTAGCCAAATGGGTGCAGTTCATAGTAGCGTCGCTGACTTATTGGCTGACCCTCGCAGCCCTATTTTAGATATTGACCGTGCTGTAGCGGCTGCTATGCGTAGCGATGCATTCCCCACTGATAATTTCGGTGCGCCTTTAGCGGGAAGCCTCTTGCCTTATATTGATAAAGCATGGGACAAAGGTCAAAGTAAAGAAGAATGGAAAGGCGGTGCTGAGACCAATAAAATTTTAGCGACTGGTGCCAACCCTGTCCATATTGACGGCTTGTGTGTACGTATTGGCGCCATGCGCTGCCATAGCCAAGCGTTGACCATCAAGCTCAAAAAAGATGTTCCCATGAGTGATATCGAAAGCTTACTAGAAGAAGCTAACGATTGGTCTAAGCTTATACCTAATGAGCGCGATATTACATTACAAGAATTAACCCCCACTAAAGTGACCGGCACGTTAAGTGTACCTGTTGGCCGCTTACGTAAAATGCACATGGGCCCTGAATACTTAAGTGCGTTTACTGTGGGCGATCAGTTATTGTGGGGCGCGGCCGAACCACTGCGTCGCATGTTAAATATTTTACAAGAGCGCTAATGAGTCAGCCCGAGACGTAAAACCCAGCGGTAAATTGATAGGTTAAGCTAATACTTAAGTTAATGGTTAAGTGAATACTTAAGCTAACAGCACAGTAAATGTACGGTGATAACTCCATCGATATGAATCGAGGGATACGGCTGTACATCTCAGTGTATAAAGATAGTGTAGGTACATAAATATGGTGTAGGTGTATAAATATAGTGTAGGTGTATAAATATGGTGTAGGTGTATAACTAGTGCTGAGCAATGCGCGATGGGTCGTCGTGTTTCATAGCTTGTGGTGCGGCGTTATTGTCAGGCTTTACGGAGTCTGTACAATGGCGCCGTTCTATTTGGGTAAGCCTTGATACTGGCAAATAGTAATGAAGCGTAACTTTTCTGCACACTTTGCCAAAAAAACGACTATAACAATGGCATAATTGTATCTAAATGATGATTAGTGAGCCATCCTTTTAGTCATATTGGACATAAAGTTGAAAAAAGACTGTTTATCCTGAATACTTAAGCGATTGTCGCCTTAAGGTTGACACCGTTTATTGTATTTTGACGTAAGCGGCATTTATACAGATGTTTCCTTGCGTATAGGGACACAAAACTGGTTAGCCACCCGATAAAAAACAACAAGGGTTATCCTATGGGTTTACGCACACGAGCTATAGTACTTGGCGTTGCAACATATTTAGTTTCTCCGTTAGGTTTGGCATTGGGTTTGGGTGAGATTAAGATCAAATCTCACCTTAATCAGCCATTAGAAGCTGAAATACAGTTATTGCAAACACGCGAATTGACAGCACAAGAGATTCTTGTCGGCTTAGGTAGCCGAGAGGATTTTATTCGCGTGGGCGTCGACAGACCTTTTTTCCTTAATGATCTAAAGTTTGCGGTCGATATGGAAAGCCCTAACGGGCCGGTTATTCGAGTAAAGTCAACTCGCTTGGTGCGTGAGCCTTTCCTTAATTTTATTGTGCAAACGCAGTGGCCTAGCGGTAAATTGCTACGCGAATACACCGTGTTACTCGATTTGCCTTTATTTTCAGAGAAACCCGCTAGAGCGGTGACTGCAGCGAAGGCGCAAACTCAACCCGCTAGTCGGCCTGCTCCAGCTCGCCAGCAATCGCCCCAACGCCCACCGGTGAGTAGCTTTGATGGCGACACCTATGGCCCAGTGTCTTCGACCGATACTTTGTGGTCTATTGCTGAACGGGTGCGCGATGGCAGCGTGAGTATCCAGCAGACGATGTTGGCCCTGCAGCGCTTAAACCCCAATGCCTTTATTAATAACAATATTAATTTACTGAAAAAAGGCGCTGTTCTGCGCTTACCTTCGGTGAGTGATATTGCTGATTTTGACCCCGTTCAAGCCAAGCGCGAAGTTGCTAATCAAAATAATTCAATGAAAACGAGACTGCCTAAGGCGCAAATTGATGCTAGCCGTAGCCAAGTTGATCGTGGTGGTGCGCTTGAGCAAGTGCAAGGTCGGGTTAAATTATCTTCGGCTACTGATGTTACCGGTAGTAAATCGGGTAGTGGCGGTGCTGATGGCGGCCAAGATACAGAAGCACTGCGTTCACAGTTGTTAAATACGCAAGAAGAACTGACATCGACGCAGCGAGAAAATACGGATCTTAATGCGCGTGTACAAGCTATGGATGAGCAAGTTGATACCGTGGAGCGGTTACTAGAAATTGCCAATAGCGATTTACGTAAATTTGAATTGGCATTAATCGAGCAAGATCGTTTAGAGGAAGAGCGCAAAGCCGCCGAAAATGCAGAACAAAGCACTGAGGAGGCTTCAGAAACATTAGAGCCATTAGATGTCTCGGAGGCTTTAGATGAAGCTCGTGCGCAAGCTCAAGCGCTTGAACAAGAAAACAATACTGATGGCGAAATGCTTGATGATGACGCTCTTAACGAAGAGATGCTTGATGAGCCTTCGGAGTTAATGAATGACGAGAGCGAAATGGCAGCGGTTGATCCTGCGCCCGTCATAGAGGAAGCCAAAGCTGAGTCAGCGCCTCCCACCAAAAAGAAAACCTTCATGGATATTATCATGGAGAACTTGCTGTACATTGGTGGCGGTATTGCCTTACTGATTGCTGGCGTGGTGTACTTCTTAGTTACGCGTAATAATACTTTAAAAGATGAAGACTTTGAGTTTGATGAAGACTTTGAAGAGACGAGTGATCTGCATGATGGTGCAGAAAGTTTGGACGATATCGAGCCGAGTGACTCATTGGCATTTGCCCCAGAGCCCGATCATACCGAGCCCGAAGAGGAGCTAACCTTAGAAAGCCTAGGCTCGCAGTTGTTAGAGGATGACCCTGCTGGCGACCCATTAGATGTTGCTGATAATCATATTGCATTGGGGGAATACCCCGAGGCGTTAGTGGTATTGAATGGCCTTGAAGACTCTTCTGTGACACAGCTAAAGCGCTTGGAGGTCTTCGCAAAACAAGATAATTTAGATGCTTTTGATAAGCAGTATGCACAGTTTGAGCTAGGCGCTACCGGAGAGCAGGTCGAGCGTGCTCAAGATTTACGCGGCTTACTGAGTGAAGCTATGCTTGGCGCTGGCGGTCTTGCCGCTTTAGATCAAGAAGCGCAGCCTGATGCGAGCGATTTAGATACCACCTTACAATTTGATTCTATTACCGAGGCCGAACTTGAAGAGGCTGCAGCACAGACAACACCTAATGATTCACAAGACGATGAGCTCTCTTTAGAGGGCTTAGGCGAAGAGTTGTCGTTAGACAGTTTGGATGCCAGCCTTGATTTGGACTTGGGTGAGGACCTAGAATTAGATGATGATGAGTTAATTGAGCTAGGTTCACAGCCTTCTGAAGAGAGTATATCTGATGACCTTGATTTTACGGCACTCGATCTAGATGGCCAAATAACGTCACCTGATGATAGTTTGGAGGATAGTTTAGCGTCCGCCGAGCTAGATGAAATATCATTAGAGGCAGAGCCAGAGGCATTAGCGCTTGATTTAGACGATGATAGTGTCGAAGCACCTGAGTTGAGCTTAGACCTTGAAGACTTTGGTGAAAGTGCAGATGACGTAGGTATTAGCACGTCAAGCTTACTAGAAGGGCATGATGATTTAGATATTGAGATTCGAGAAAGCAGCTCAATTGCAGAAGATGATGATGAGCTTGACCTTAGTAACTTATCGGCTAGTGAGACGGATGTTGAAAATAACTTAGCGGATTTAGAGTTAAGCTTAGATGATGACTTGGGTTTAGATAATGACCTGGGTTTAGATAATGATTTAAGTCTAGATGGCGGCTTGAGTTTAGAAGAAGACTTGAGCTTGGACGACGGCTTGAGTTTAGATGATGAGCTGAGCCTTGGCGATGACCTGAATGATGCGAGTCGTGGTACTAAGGATCAAGCCGACGCCCTATTAGATGGCTTAGCAGATGAGGACTTAGCGCTAGAGGATATTGAGGCAGGCGCGGCACTGTCTTTAGACGATACTAATGCAACTGATAGCACTGAATTCGACTCTTCTGAGTTTGACACCCCTGAGTTTGACTTGGTTGATGACTCAGAGCCTGAGCCTGAGGTGGCCAGTAGCATTGATGATTCATTGGATGACGATCTTGGTGATCTAGAAGGCGATTTAGAGGCGCTATCGTCAAGCTTTAAAGGCGATTTGGCCGACCTAGACAGTGATTTTGCTGATTTAGATGGTGAGCTATCTGATGATAGCTCACTGACAGTTGAGCCTGACGCTTTAAATGTTGAACCCGTTAATGAGCCGATCAAAGAGGAGCCTGCAGCGCAAATTCAGTTACCCGAGTTTGATCCAGACTCCGATGACGATAGCGAGCCTAGCTTTTTAGGCGACAGTGACGAAGTCGCCACCAAGATCGACTTACTGCGCGTATTTGTTGATATGGGTGATACCGAGTCGGCCTTGAATACCCTGGAAGAAATTCGGGAAGAGGGTAACGATAATCAAAAGCAAGAAGCTGAAGCATTGTTTGCTGAATTAGGTTAGGTTGATTAAATAAAAAACCCCGCCCCTTTAACGAGGGGGCGGGGTTTTTTTGTTTTGGGTGTAGTGTTTTGAATGTTACGTTTTTAAAAAGTATTTTGAGCAGTAATCATGAGTAATGAGATTAACATCCCCGGTAAAGCTTGGGAGTATAGGCGCAATGCAGAAATAAGAGATATGGCTAACTGGCCAGAAGGGATGCAGCGTATTGCCTTGGTTGTGGAATACCAAGGCAATGAATATCAAGGTTTTCAACGGCAAATATCAGCTAAAAAAACAGTGCAAGGCGAGCTGGAAAAAGCACTGAGTAATGTCGCAAATGAAGTGATTACCTTAGGGTGTGCAGGCCGAACAGATGCCGGCGTGCATGCAACACAGCAAGTCGTGCATTTTGATACCCGTGCGGTACGCTCACTGAAAGCTTGGCGAGAAGGCATTAACACTAAGTTGCCAGACAGTATTCGCGTGCAGTGGTCGGGTCAGGTCAGCCCGTTATTTCATTCTCGTTTTTCAGCAAGAGGCAGAACCTATCGCTATGTACTTTGCCCGAGTGAAGTGAGGCCAGCATTAATGCGTGATAACGTGAGTTGGACAAAATATAAGCTGGATATGGCTTTAATGCAGCAAGGGGCTAATTACTTGGTCGGCGAGCATGATTTTACATCTTTTAGAGCTAAACTTTGCCAAGCATCTAGCCCTGTGAGGCATATTCGGCACATTCGCTTTGTGCAATGCGGTGGCTTTATTGTTATGGAAATTAAAGCGACGGCATTTCTTTATAATATGGTACGCAATATTGTCGGTTCGCTGATAGACGTTGGGCGTGGTGCTCGGTCGCCGCAATGGATTGCGCAGGTGCTTGCTGAAAGGTCACGCGCAGCTGCTGGCACAACGGCTCAGCCTACAGGCTTGTATTTTGTCGGTGTTGATTACCCTGACTTTCCCGATATACCAAGTCATGCCCAAGGCCCCGGTTTTGTGGCGCCTTGGTTTGACCAGTAAAGGCCTAAGGAACGAGGAAAAAATACATTATCCAATAATACTTGTTTTCTGCTTCCTCTCCTCGACATTATGCTCCTGCAATGTCTAA
>CANLTI010000045.1 GCA_947494095.1 uncultured Pseudomonadales bacterium | reverse complement strand
CTCTTGTATCGAATAGATGGCATGCAGTTTAGAGTGGGCTAACTGAGAGAGAAAGACGTCTTATATTGATCGCTTACCTTACGCCTCTGTCTTTCGGCTCGGTATGACTTTCCTTTCTTGCTAATCTTTCCTTGGCTAATACCTGTTTTCACAACTTCGCCGGTTTTATTGTTACGAATCTCGTACACGTGTTGTGCTTTCTGACTTAACTTAGAATTTCCGTGTACTCCCTTTGTAACATTCCTTGCAACATCAGACGCCGCACCAGCAGCACGCACAAGTCCAATACCAGATGGCACATAAGGTATTGCAGCCAGTATGATATCAGCGCTAAGCCCAAGTCCATTAAGAAAGGTGGGATTTTTTGCATAAATAGCTGCACTGATACCTACAGATATTCCATCAACTGCATAATCAACAGGTATACGCCCATCGGGATCAGTATAAGAAATAGGATTATTATTAGCATAGGCATAACGGTTCAGCATTTTAGGATTATTTAATGCGGCCATTGCTGAAACAGGGTCGGGGGAGATAAACCGGCGGGCGCTTGGGTCGTAGTAACGCGCACCCATATAAACCAAACCGGTGTTTCCATCATACTGGTGCTGCTGGTACCCCAGGGTCTGCCCTACGTTAGCACGTTGCTTGCCGTAAGGAAGGTAGCTTTGGCGCCACATCAACTTGCCATTTTCATCTGTCGCGGCTTTTACATTACCGCCAATATCTTTATGAAAATAAACCACCGACTCTGTCACTTCTGCATGCGCAGCACCTGCTAACACAATCAGCAAAAGCCCTAAAACTGCACGCACATGCTTAACCATGGGCGATAATATAGCCGCTACAAGCATAAACAAAAACATAATCGGCGGCACCCCTGACATTTTGACTGACTCTTGGCGCTGTAAATTGTCAATGCCTTGAGCCGCGATAGGCGTCAAATCTTTTTTCAATAAGGTGTCCCATAAATTAGGTGAGAACAGTCCTGTTGTGCCCTGTGGTAGCTGAGGGTTATTAAGTTCATCCACGCAATCATTGTTACCATTTTGATCAAAGGCTTGCAAGGACAGGCACTCGCTCTAATAACTCCCAACCATAAACACTCAAAACTAATATCATTTGGTTTTAACAAACTTACGGATAAGCACATTTAAAACCGTCGGGGATTGATTTCTCGGGCCCTTATGCGTCGGGAACGCGTATGGAGTGCCCATGGATGGCTTGAACGCGCCAGAGAAATCAATACGCGGCGGTGCCACATCAAGGCGTGAAATTTCAGGCAACCACTTGCAGACACAAGCACTCGCTTTACAACAACATTAGACAGCACACAGCCAACAATAACTTGCCTCCAATTGAGAGTGGGCGTCATGCCGTGTCGGAAGCCATCAAGATAAACTAAAACCAGCTAATAGAGTATCCGGTTTTGACCAGAATACTATAAGCCCATCACCTAAAAACACACCCCATCACATTTTAAAACGTATCGTTTTCACTGTGCACAGTGACGCTAATATCACCATTGATACTTTCATGAATCAAAAAGGTAATAGGCCGGCAGCATACTTGGCAGTCTTCAATATATTCTTGCGCGGCATCTTGTGAATCTATTAAAACGCTGAGGCGCTCACCACAATAGGGGCAGTAAATATGCTCTTCATTTAACGTGTGGCTCATAGTATTTCTCATCGATTAATCGCGATCGTACCTTTATATTAATAGAGGTGGAATGAATGGAGCCTACACTCTCATCTTAGCTTTGTGCGTATTTGGCCGATATCGCTAAAGCCATGGCCTCGGCCACTTTAATGCCGTCTACCGCCGCCGATAAAATACCGCCGGCGTAACCTGCGCCTTCGCCGCCGGGGTACAAACCCTGCGTACTAATGCTTTGCAGTGTGTCGTTATCGCGCTTGACGCAAATAGGCGAGGAGGTGCGGGTTTCGGCAGCGGTTAAAATGGCATCTTCGCGGGCAAAGCCTTTGATTTTTTTATTAAAGGCTGGGATCGCCTCGCGTATGGCCTCGATAGCAAAGTCGGGTAGTAGTGGGGCTAAATCCGTCAAGGTGACTCCGGGTTGATAACTGGGTGTCACATCACCTAGTTGAGTAGAGGGCCGGCCTTTTAAAAAGTCGCCCACTAACTGCACAGGCGCATTATAGTTTTGCCCGCCCAAGTCATACGCGGCGCGCTCTATTTTGCGTTGCAGCTCAATACCCGCTAGCGGGTGGCCGGGGTAATCGGTGGCTGGGTCTATACCCACCACAATGGCGGCATTCGCATTGCGCTCGTTACGTGAGTATTGGCTCATACCGTTAGACACCACTTGGCCCTCTTCACTGGTGGCTGCCACCACTGTGCCACCTGGGCACATGCAAAAACTGTATACCGTGCGATTATTTTTACAGTGATGTACCAGCTTATAATCGGCGGCCCCTAATAACTCGTTACCGGCGCTGGCGCCAAAACGCACATCATCGATCATCGATTGTGGGTGCTCTACCCTAAAGCCCACCGAAAACGGCTTAGCCTCGATATGTACATTATTAGCCACTAACATTTCGAAGGTGTCGCGGGCGCTATGACCAACGGCAATCGCCACATGCTCGCTCAGCAATTGCTCACCGCCGGCTAAGGTGACGCCTTTAATGTGGCCCTTATCAATGATCAGGTCTTCTACTTTTTGGTCAAAGCGAATCTCGCCGCCTAATTCAATAATGCTTTGGCGCATGTTTTGGATCATTTTAACCAGCTTAAAAGTCCCAATATGCGGCTTGCTGATCAGTTCGATTTCGGCGGGCGCGCCCGCTAATACAAACTCTCTTAGCACCTTACGGCTTAAATGGCGCTTATCTTTAATTTGGCTATACAGCTTGCCATCAGAGAAGGTACCTGCACCGCCCTCGCCAAATTGCACATTAGACTCTTTATGTAAGGTGCGCCCGCGCCATAAATCCCAAGTGTCTTTGGTGCGGCGCTTGACGTCTTTACCGCGCTCTAAAACAATAGGTTTAAAGCCCATCTGCGCCAAAATAAGCGCAATAAAAAGCCCGCACGGGCCAAAACCAATCACAATAGGCCGCTGAGCCAACGACTCGGGCGCCTGCGCAACTGGGCGATACTGCATATCGGGCGTAGCTTTGATATTGGGATTTTCACTAAAGGCTTCAAGTAATGCTTGGTTGGCTAAGGTATCAACATCGAGGGTATAAATGAGTTTGATCGTCTTTTTTTGTCGCGCATCAAAGCCGCGCTTAAACGTACTCACGCTCAGCAGCTGCTCTTGCTCTATACCTAAAAGCTCGAGCACCGCATCGTTAAGCTGTTGCTCGGTATGGTCTAAAGGGAGGATCAATTGGTTAATACGTAACATGGCGACAACATCAGTAGCAAAATATGGGCGGCAATTGTACGTGGTTTTGAAAACAAAATTTAGATCCGGCGGGCGAATACTGTCTTTTTCATAATACCGAGAAAGGTATTCTGTTTTTGACCGATATTACTTTTATATGTTTGCTCTATGTCTCATATTTCCGCTATGCAGCTGGTTAAATTATAACCGAGTTGTATTCTAGCGAGTAACTAATACCCAATTCAATAATACTAACCGTAAATATTACAGTACCGCTTGAGACACCAAGGACTAAGTTACGATGACTGTTTTAAGCATTTGATGCTTTACGCGCGATCGTATCCACACCGTATATCACTTGTTTCTATAGATAAAAAAGGCATTGCACTATGCGACCCATTTTTTTACCCCGTATGGCCAAACTCGCAGGGCTGATTGTATCTGCAACCAGCCTCGCAGCTTGTGTTTCAGACACAAAACCCACAGAGCCGCCCATCGCTAGCTCTTCTGTGGCACCAGCCTCTAGCTCTGTACCGGTTAGCTCTACACCCGTGCCCGTAAGCTCTGCGCCAGTAAGCTCCACCCCTATACCGGTAAGCTCGGCGGTTGCTAGCTCTGCGCCTGCGGCTACCACCGTACGCGTACAGGCACAAGATTACGACCGCTTTAATGAAGCTGATGTCATGCGCGAAGGCGCTACTGCTGGCCGTTGTAGCCAAGGCGACTTTGACCTTGTTGATATCACCGATAACAACGGCACCTGTGCCGCAGGCTACACAGCAGCCGGGGAATGGCTCGAATTTGATGTCACAGGCTTAGCCGCTGGCACCTATAACTTGGTCGCACGGACTTCATCTGGCTTAGATGGCAAGCGCATTGACTTTACTGTTAGCGGCAACGCGGCAGGTACTGTTACCTCGCCTAACAATGGCTGGGACATGTACGCCAACGTTAGCATCAATAATATCTCTATTAATGGGGCTAACGTGGTTATTCGCGCTAGCTTCCCTGATGGCGCCGTAAACCTTAATTACTTTGAGCTTAAGCCAACAGGCGCACCGGCCTCTAGTACACCGGCGGTATCTTCTAGCAGCGTACCTGCTTCAAGTGCGCCAGCGTCAAGCGCTCCTGCACCTAGCTCATCATCTGTTGCTGTCAGTAGCAGCCAAGCACCAGTGCCTAGCTCAAGTAGCGTAGCCGCTAGTAGCGCACCCGCTGTCGTTACGCCGGCCGATGCTGACCTTGTGGCTGGCGAAGCCAGCTATGCGCAGCATACCTGTCAACTTTGCCATGCCTATAAAGACAATGGCGTGTTTGCTGCACTCGGCGGTGATGATTTTAATATCAACTCTCTTGTTGCCAGCAAAGGCTTTGACGGCTTAGTCAAATCTATCGCCGATACCATGCCATTAGGTGGTGCCGCAAAATGTGTTGGTGATTGTGCATTAAATACCGCCGCTTGGATGGTGAATCTGACCAAAACAGTCACTACGCCTTTATCGTGTAATGCTAATGAGTTGAGCTACGGCTTAAGAACCGCACGCTTATTAAACGTATTAGAGCTTAAAAATTCACTGGTCGATTTAGACCTCATTACCGAAAGCGACTTTAAAGACTCTTACGAATACACCAGTGGTGCAGCAGGCAAAAGCCGTTACTCAGTTAACACCTCTGTAGGTATCGAAGAAACACGCCTCGACAAGCTAATGGCCGCCGCCGAGAGCCTTTCGATTATTGCTGCCCAAAAAACCAAGCAGCAAAGCAGCTGTGGCGATAACTGTAAGCAAGCTTTCTTAAATAAAGCTGAGCAACTTTACCGTCGCCCTTTAACCACGGCAGAAAAAACTGAGTTTAATACCATTTTTGCAGACTACACCGGTGATGCCGCGCTAGAAGTTGCCTTTTATGCCGCCATCTCGTCGCCCAGCTTTGTTTACAAATCAGAAGTGGGTATTTCTGTTGCACAAGCTAAAGCACAAAACATGAACATTGGTCAATTTGCCGATGGCTCAAGCAAGCTTAACGCCGCTGATAACGATGCTTACGTGCTAACCAATTACGAGCTTGCAACCGCATTATCATATATGTACACAGGCTCGACCCCTGATGAGGAATTGCTCCAGGCTGCACGCGACAACAAACTGAATAGCGAAGCGCAAATTTTGACTCAAATTGACCGCATCATGCAAACCAGCCGCGGTAAAGAGCACACCGGTAACTTTGGCGCTACTTGGTTCTTAGCCGACACAGTATTAGGGGCAACCCGCCTAGACGCTAAATTAACCAACAATATTAAAGCCGACATGGCCCGTGAAGTCCGCGAAACCTTTAAGCGTGTTATTTACGATGACAGCGTACCGTTTGGCGACCTTTACGGTGGCGACGAAACTGTCCTTAACCGTCGCTTAGCGCAGTACTACGGTGTGAGCACGCCTAGTAACGGTGATAATGACTGGGCTGTCACCACCACCACTGAGCGCGGCGGTGTTTTAACCTCTGGTGCCTTTATGGTCAGTACAGCCTCTGATGCCTTTACTCGCCCCATTATTCGCGCTGTAGAAGTCCGTGAACTGATGTTGTGCCATGTGGTACCACCACCCAACAACATCACTTTACCAGCCGACCAACAAGAAGCCCTTAAAACGCAACGTGAGCAAGCTTTAGCCGCGATACAAAGTGACTTCCAGGCAGGTAATTTAACCAGTCGCGAATACTTTGAGCGTCAAACCGATTACCCCGCGTGCAAAAGCTGTCACGAGCGTATTATCAACCCATTATTTGGCCTAGAAGACTTTGATGCCTACGGTTTACCGCGCACAGTACAAAATGGCGTAAAAGCCAACGGCGTTGGTGTGGCTAACCTACCCGTCGATAACACCGGTACACTCTTTGGCTTTGTAGAGCCCGGCACCGAAACCGAGTCTTTTGCCTTTGCCGGCACCAAAGATTTAGGCAAGCAAATGGCTGACTTACCCGCGGTTAAAGAATGCTTAGCCACCAATACCTTCCGCTGGTTAACCCATTTACCCATCGAGAAAAAAGCCTATTCTAAGCAAGCTAATGGCGCGATTGATGAGCAAGTATTGCTAAGCGATGCACAAGAAGAGGCCTATGCTTGTATTAAACAAGACTTAGTCGCTGAGCTTGATAGCACTAACAGCCCTAAAAACGTGTACCGCAAAGTGGGTACTCTTGACCTGATTCGCTTGCGTCGCTCTATCAGCAATTCGCAGCTTCAAAATTAAGGCTATTACGGGATTTAATGATGAATAAAATTACAGAAAGAACCACGAAAGCATTAAACAGTAGCCGCCGCCGCTTCCTCGAGAACATGGGCAAGTGCGGTTTACCCAGTGCCTTTTTACGCGCTTCGCCGCTCGCGGCTGCCATTTTAGGTAGCCGCTACGCACAAGCAGCAACCAACGACAAAAAGTTTATTTTAATTTACCACCCCAATGGCAAGCCAGAAGATGCTTACGGCGGCGGCGGAACCGTTAATATAAACTCTACCGCGCTAAAACCTTTAGCACCGCATGCTAGCGATGTGGCCGCACTAGAAATGACCATTAGCATGCCGGGCAACCACGGTAATTTGTGGTTGTCTGCAGGCGCATCGTCATACAACAGCCAAGACGTTAAATCTAACAGTGTAAACGTGCAGGCCTCTAATGTGCTGGGCAACAATACACCGTTCAGATCATTACAACTGGGTGTATTCTCGGGCGATAACGCAGGTACAGAGCCTACCAGTGGCAGCCAAACGGCGGGTATCGATCGCCTGAAAGGTAGCCCATTAGCACGCGAGTGGAACTCACAGCGTGCTATTGCCAGTATCTTCCGCGATACGCCTTCGGCACCGACACCAGGTGCCTCTGGCCCTAGCGCCTTTCAGCGTCGTTTATCAGCATACGATACCAATATGAAGGCGCTCGATGCACTTGAAAGCAAGCTTGGGCAAGATGAGAAAAACAAACTCGCTAGCCATCGCGCCGCTGTTGAGCGCCTACAAAAACGCGCCCAAACCCAGCAAGATGAGTTTTTAGCCAGCCAAAGTGGTGGCGGTACTAGCGGTAGCACTGGCGACAGTAGCTGTGGCGCACCTACAGTGTCACCTGTGGGCAGCTCAGCACTCACCGAGTACAAAGCGCAAGCCGATGTAGCCGTTGCCGCGCTTAAATGCGGCTTAACCAACGTTTGCTCCATTCAGTTTAGTGAAACACAAGCGAGCTGGAAGCCTAACGATGGTACAGCCGATGCTGTAACAGCCTTGAATGCTGGGCAAGATCATCATAATGGCGGCAACCACGGTAACCCAGCTGCACTGCCTGATATTCTCGCTTACATGAATAAAGGCGTAGCGCACTTAATTGCTCAACTTAAACAAGAAGACCTCTTTAAAGATACCGTTGTTTGTGTCGTTAGTGAAATGGGTGAAGGTATTAACCATTTAACCAGCAACGGCCCCATTACTGTAGCATCAGGTATTAGCGGTTTCCGTGCTGGCGCTAAACGTGTCAATAACTCTCATACCGATATCTTTGCCGATGTCTTCAACCTATTAGGCCTAGAATCGAGTGTAGGCGGCGATCAAGTCGGTGATTATGGCTCAGGCGGTATTGTGGTATAACACCACAAAAACATAAGGCTGCTACGCAAAAGGCCCGATACACTCCGTATCGGGCCTTTTTTTATGGTCTTTCTTATGGGTTAAGTCATCAACACCTAGGCTGCAATTAGACGTATCTCTCAATAATTTATAAATAACGCTTACCATCAAAAAGCATCGTCCAATGTGTGACCATGTGGAGTTCGCTATCGGATGAAGGCGCATATAATGCGAAAGAATATTTATTGATAAGAGCTGCGCCATGACCTGTAATCGTTTTTTCCGTCTTATATTAACGCTCACCATCATTAGCCTTTTAGGCGCTTGCGGGGGCTCTTCGGCCAGCTCCACAACCGTTAATGATTGCCCCTCAGAGGCCAACCCCGATTGCCCATCGTCCGTCATGGAACCTGAAACTCCTGCGCCTGATACAGACAAAGATAAAGATGGTATTTTAAATTCTGTCGATCAATGCCCCAATACCGCCCCGCAAGCGACTGTTAACAATCTGGGCTGCTCGGCGGTGCAATTAGATACCGATCAAGACCAAGTGATTAATACACAAGACCTGTGCCCGCAAACACCGCCAAACAGTAGCGTTGATACAAACGGTTGCGCCATTAGCCAAATGGTGGCGGTAGAAGCCTTTGGTATTAATGCCGGCAGTACACTGTACTATAGCAATGACAATACCCTTTACGCCGCCGATACCCACTTTAAAGACGGCTCAGTTTCCGTCAAAAATAATGCCATTGCCAATACCCAAGACGACCCCATTTTTAATTCATTACGCTTCGGTAATTTTACCTATGCCATTCCTGTTAAAAGCGAAACTAGCTATACCGTAGAGCTACTGTTTAATGAAACGTTTTGGGATGCGAATAATCAGCGCCTTCAAGATGTCTTAATCGAGGGTGACAACGTCATCGAGCAACTAGATATCCACGCCACTGCTGGCGGCAAAAACATTGCCTTCAAAAAAGCCTTTAGCTTTTTAGCTATCGAAGACGATATTATTAATATCGAGTTTAAAACACTTAAAAATAATGCCAGTGTGGCCGGTATTAAAATTATACGCTTAGCCCCTGCTACCGCTGATGATGACCAAGATGGTATTAGCAATAACGCCGATCAATGCTACTTAACACCCAGCCAAGCACCCGTTGACTCAACCGGCTGCACCACCGCTTTAGCCAATATACTAAAAGTGAATTTAATTGATGCGGTCACCGACCAAGTCATTGCCGAAATAGTGGATGATCAAATCATTGACTTAGCCGCTTTAACCAATCGCTTTATTAGTTTAGAGGCTATTAGTAGCTCAGCAACACGCTCAGTAAAATATGATATTAATGGCGATACCACACACATTGCCAACGGCGCGCCTTTTTCTATTGCAGGTCAAGGGCCTGATATTAAAGATTACAACCCTTGGGCTGCTGGTCAAGGCGACTTTACTATTCATATTTCGGCTTATAAAAAGTTTAACGCAAACGGCACTCCAGACAATACCAAAACGCTTAAATTTTCGATTGTTGATAGTGCCTCAGCACCTAAACCCAAAGCCATTTATCATGGTAAAAAACCCTTTAAGTCATTTAGCAACGGAACCATTGTGGAGCATGCTTGGGGCCTAGATAATATTATTTATTACACTTGGGATGACGTCTCTCAAGAGAATGCTGATCGCTGGCTTACGTGGTATCAGCAGTGTAATGGGCTCTATGAAAAAGTACTTGATCGTGCGGCCTATCTCGAAAATGATGCTAACTTTGGCTCCAAAAAAGTTCTAGCGGTTGTTGATGATAGCCCTATGTTATGCGGTACAGTCAATGCCGCTGGGTGCGGCAATAAATTAAAAGCGCAAGCTTCAAGAGGCTATGCAACGAGTGCTGCCAATGCCCCTAATAGCGTCTTACCTCATTGGATACTCTATTATGAAATGGGCCGAGGTGGTCGCGCTGAACCTTTTTACAATAAAGGGATTTGGCCAAAAACAGGCTGGAGCGCTGGCATGCCACATACAATGGCTGGCATTTGTATGCACGCACTCGGTGGCGATAGCGCCCTAGAATCAACGGGCTCAACCCCTGGACGCTTATTAGATCGCCTCAATAAATGGGAAAACGAAACCTTAAAGTTTCATGAAACCTTTATTACCGGATCAAGCCAAGGCTATAACCCGCATGATCTTATTGCCGCAATGATGTACCGTATTGTGCAGGCCGAGTCACCCGATGCCATACGCGATATATTCAAAGAAATCGCCAAAAAAACTGAGCGTGATACACCCAAACTTGCCATGTGTGATTTTGTCGCATCGGTCAACGCCGTTACCGATAAATTTAGCGCGCGCCTTATTGGGCCTTGGGGCATGCCCAGCGATTGCTCACAATAGCATCTGTACTCATGCAAGCATAGGCGCACTAAAATACAGGCCTAACAGCACATAAAAAAGGAGCCTATATTGGCTCCTTTTTTATTTTATTCAATTAGCACTAAAATGTATTATTAAAAAGTCGAAATCACTTTGACTTTATCGGTCACCATGCTCGCATCAACATACCCAATAAAATTAGGGTTAGATGCTACAAGCTCAATCATATCAGCATCGCTGCCCACCTCTTTAGGCGGAGTACCTTTACCGGTAAATAAACGTTTTGACCAATAAGCTTTTAATTGACTAGAGCTTTTACGCAGCACCTTGCGATTAAACTCATTCGCTAAGGGGCTTGAGGCTTGCTGGTTAATAGGCACTGCACGGCTATCATCCGGAAAGGCTTTAATCTTACCCGTAAACACACGTCCAATCACTTTAGTGTCCATAGCATTGGTATTAGATGGATGGACCACTACAGCAACATCGGCCAATGCAGTAATACTAAAAAAAATAAACGGAACCAGGCACAGTTGAGTTTTCATATAGAATTCCTTAAAAAAACACTATCTACACCAACGCGTAGTAATGTTTGCTCGAATTTTTGAATACCAACAACAATGTCGCCATTATCAGTATCGTTGCGTATAAGGTCAATGTTAAAAGCGACCTTGGAATGTAGCCTGCATTACTACGAAGATCATCATTCTTGCCTTCGGCATAAAGCAATACCGCAATCAATAACCCCTCGTCAAAATCGATAAATATTACTTAGGATCCAGGCAATAATAGTGTGTCAAAATTAGGCGTAGACTCCTGTTTTCTCGGCAAGGGGCGCATGCTAGGGCATATAACGTTTTAAGAACGCATCAGGGCAGGAGAATCATGTATTTTTTACTCACCCGCCAAACTGTAAGGCCCTAAATACTATACACATGAGATATTATAAAAATCGGCGCCAATATTCATACCAGTGTATTAATACGACATCGACTTATATTATTTTTCCGATTATCGAAAAAATAATATTACCGACCCTATGACTCTAGACGATAATTCAATTTTTACTAGATTTTTTATTTAATATAACTAAATTTTAAAATTAAAAGGCATTAGATATTTCATTTTGTAATATCTACACAATGACATATTACATTTACTAAAAAAATATTAAAAAAAAGCCCTGTAGTCCATACTACAGGGCTTTTAATTATTTTAAGCAGTCATTAACGTATAGCTGGTAACTTTCAAATCAGCGCTGTAGATATCTCAATATAGCACCAAGGTTTGAAGCCCCTAAGTGCTTACTGCGCGCAGGCGACCAGCCTTCAATGGTATTGGGTGATTCAATCGTATCTTTAAAAGGCATTTCTAGCGTCATCGATAAGCAATTAAAAGTATGGGCAATAAAATTAGTGCATACCGTTAAGTTTGCGGTGCCTTTTGCGGCAACGGGATATCCTTTGGCTATTTGGAAATCGGGATTGCTAGCCATTAATTGATTTTTGTAAAAATCTAGCTCAGCTTGTTTATCATCATTCCATGCGGCGATACCTTCGGCACCGGCAATAAAATTATAAGGTAAGGCTTCATCACCATGCATATCTAAACAAAAATCAACACCTGTACTATGCATTTTGTTTAATACATGCAAAACCTCTGGGCTTTTTTCGGCGCTGGGGTTTTGCCACTCACGGTTAAGGTTGCTGCCCACAGCGTTAGTACGCAAGTGCCCACGACGGCTGCCGTCAGGGTTCATATTGGGTACAACATACACATTGGCCTGATTGAGTAGCTCGCGCGCAGCCGGATCAGCATCATCTAACAAACGCTCAAGAAACCCTTCGGCACACCATTGCGCCATGCTCTCGCCGGGGTGCTGGCGGGCAATAACCCACACATTTTTTTTATGTGCTGCTCGATCACCCACAATCAGTAAATCCATATCTTGACCATCAAGTGTTGCACCGAGGCGCTCGTAAGTCACTTGTGAGTCAGTGCTTGCCCAGCCAATTAAATCGGCATGACGCTCCATTGAGTAAGGGGCAAAGTAAGCAAAATAGATACTGTTTGTCATCGGTGTGTGATCAATGCTCAACGTTTCGCCGTCAAACTGAGTATCCACTCTAAACCAATTTTCACGATCATACGATGCAACCGTTTGATAGCCTTTAAAACCATCAACATAAGCTGCGCCACCTGCATTGGTAATATTAAGCGTACAAGGCTGGCCCTGTGCACCGGTGAGCCTAAAATAAAACCACTGATAAAAATCAGATTGGTTGTCTTTGCGAATAGCCAACTGAATATCATTGGCTTTGGTGCAATCAAGCACCTCAATATTACCGGCATCAAAACTACTACTGATGTGCATAATTACTCCTAGTGTAAGGTATCAATTGATTCGTATAAAATACAGTAATGGCTCGTCATACTGCCTATCGTTTTTTAACGCTTGGGGTCGCTTCAAGCGGGCTACAGATACAAGCCGTATTTCATAGCCTTGCATTATACGCTGCGGTCTAAAGGACGAGGAAAAAATACATGATCCAATAATACGTGCTTCTACTGCCTCTGCTCGACATTATGCTCGTGCAATGCTAATAGGGGCTCCTGCCCCGATGCGTTGATCAAGGCGTCCCAGGCTACACCCCTTCGTGCGCCTTGCCGAGAAAACAGAACGCTACGTCTCATTGAAAAACTGTAACTATTCAGCTCAGCTGAAAAATCTCACCTGATAGGGTGCTGATGGATTATTTTCTGGGCATTTAAGCGCCGGGAGCGCTTGTATAGCGACCGCCCCAGCATGGATGCGTGGGGGTAGACTTTGCAGGAGCACAAAGTCGCAGATGGCTTGAGCGGCCCAGCAAATGATTCATTAGCGCCCGATTTACTCACCTCTGAATAGTTACGAAAAACTATTATTACCTCACCCCTAAGCAAGGCTAAATAATGAATTCTCAGTCGGGGGTACGACTTTACCCCAAGCGGTTTACTTTTTTGTCGGGCTCTATAAGCTGCACACTGCAATATACTGATTGGATTCAATATGCGACATACCCGTTTGTTCATTGGCGCAGCTGTAGCCATTGTGGTGATAGCGATGGAGCTAAAACCCACCATTGAGCGCTTTAGTAACAGCGACACTCATTACCAAACCAATATAGGCGCTTTATTTAACGTCATTAAGGCCTACGCACTTGCCGAGCGCAATGAGCCCACACCGCTGTCGCGTATTCCTATACAGCCTGTCTCTATCGCCGCCATACAAGCCCAAGGCGATGATCAAGTGATTAAGCTATCGCACTCAACAACACTTATTTACTTAGATCAGTCATTTATTTTAATCGACCCGGTCTTTAGTGAGCGTGTATCGCCTGTGCAATGGGCCGGCCCCAAGCGCTTTCATGAGCTGCCCATTACACTCGAAGCGCTGCCTAACATTGCCGCCGTACTCATTAGCCACGATCATTATGATCACCTCGATAAGCATAGTATTAGGACTCTCAGTGCAAAAGTAGCGCACTTTATCACGCCCTTAAAAGTGGGCGAGCGCTTAAGGGAGTGGGGCATACCCGACTCGAAAATTATCGAGCTCAATTGGTGGGAGGCCACAACCATTGGTTCTCACACCTACACCGCTACGCCAGCGCAGCACTTTTCGGGCCGCGGTATTTTTGATAAAGATACAACACTGTGGGCGGGCTGGGCCGTTAAAGGGAGCGATACTAATATTTTCTACAGTGGCGACTCGGGTTACTTTAAAGGCTTTAAAGACATTGGTGAGCGCCTAGGTCCCTTTGATATGACCTTAATTGAAACAGGCGCTTACAATAAGCTTTGGCATGACATTCATATGCTGCCCGAACAAAGTGTACAGGCGCATATTGATGTCAAAGGCGCCGCGATGATGCCTGTTCATAACTCATCATTTGATCTGGCCTTGCACGATTGGTACGACCCCCTCGAAAGAGCCTTAGTGCAGGCCAATGCACAGCAAGTGATGCTCATTACACCGGTATTTGGCGAAAGCACTAGTATTAAAGCACCACGCAACACACCACGATGGTGGCAAGCCCTTATCGGGCAAAAAACATCCACACAATAAGCGTCGCTTATACGCTGTGGCTACGAGCACTTTTAGCCAGTCGCCAATGAATCACAAAAATGAATCCGCCTATCAGCAATATGATAAGCTTTTGCACCGAGCTTTGCAGCGCTTGCCTACGCTCGGATTTAATGACTTTCTCATATGATTGAACCCTAGTTTTGGTCAGCTCTTGCCCCACAGGAAAGGTCTCGGGTGCGTCTTTACGTGCATATTTGTGATCTGTTTCTTTACAGTATTTATAGGCCTCATCAGATTGATGACACTCATAATCGTAGCTATTGAGCGTAAACTCGGGGGCAGACAGCTCAATCCCGTCCCACAACAGCAAACCAAATATGAGCATAAAACAAGCCACGCTAAAAAAACAAACAGCCAAAGCGTATATTTCTAGAATAATTTTTTTCATAGTGCCGTATTCCTTTTATTTTTCGCATTTAAGCGCTAAGGGAGGAGGAAAAAATACATAATCCAATAATACCTGTTTTCTACTTCCTCTACTCGACATTATGCTGCTCGACTTTATGCTCCTGCAAAGTCTAATCTTGCATATCCTTATACAGGTGCAATGTCTAATAAAGGGCTCCTGCAATGTCTAAATGCGTTGCTCAAAGCGTTACATGCCCAGGCTACGTACCTTCGAGCGCCTTGCCGAGAAAACAGAAACCTACGTCTATAATTGGACACACTATTATTGCCTCGCCCCTCATCATGTGCGCAGTAAGCATCATGCACAATCGCATGGACTTTTTGACCATACCTTAAAACTACAGATTAAAACCATCTGAAATCATCTAAAACCACGATTTACACATATTGCGCGGCACAATAACCACTGGCCCATGCCCATTGAAAATTAAAACCGCCCAGCCAACCCGTGACATCTAATACTTCGCCCACAAAAAATAAACCGGGTGCTGCTTTGGCTTCAAAGGTTTTTGAGGACACATCATCGGTGTTAATACCTCCGCGTGTGACTTCGGCGGTTTTATAGCCTTCAGTACCGGCGGGTACACACGGCCAGTGGTGCAACGCTTGCGTCAGCGCTGCTGTGTCTTTGGGTTCAAGCTGTACTACTGTTTTTTCGGCCAAGCTAGCTAGCTGGGTGTCATAGGCTAACCAAGCTAAGACAAAGCGCTTAGGCAGTAACCGGCTCAGCAGCGTTTTAAGCTCGGCTTTTTGGCCCTCTTGCTGCCACTGGGTAAGCTGCGCAGCCAAGTCATGATCGGGTAAAAAATTAATATTTAAGGTGTCGTCGGGCATCCAATAGTTAGAAATCTGTAAGACTGCTGGGCCACTGATGCCTTTATGGGTAAAAAGGAGAGCTTCTTTAAAGCTTTGGTAGCCATAGCTCGTATTATCACACTCGATCGTCACCGGCAGCGCCACCCCTGCAAGGCTTTGCGCCAGCGCCAGCAAAGGCCCTTTAAACGTAAAGGGCACTAAAGCGGCGTGCTTGGGCGTTATTCTTAAGCCAAACTGCTTCGCTAAGTCGTAACCCAAGCCCGTGGCACCCATAGTAGGAATAGACAACCCACCTGTTGCAATCACCAAAGAGTGGCACTGCACAGCACCTTGGCTTGTGGCCAGCTCATACCTTGGCGCTGTTGCGCCATCATGGTCGTTACCGGCTTGCGGCTCTATACGCTTAACGCTATGAATACTGCACTGCGTGGCAATACGCACGCCGGCGCTATCGCATTCATCTAGCAAAATATTGAGAATATCTTTGGCTTTGTTGTCGCAAAACAGCTGCCCGAGTGTTTTTTCATGGTAAGCGAGCTGATGCCGACCCACTAGCGCTAAAAAGTCGTACTGGGTATAGCGGCTAAGTGCTGACTTACAAAAATGCGGATTAGCACTGAGATAGTTACTAGGCTCCACAAAGTAATTAGTAAAATTGCAGCGGCCACCCCCCGACATGAGGATTTTTTTGCCTACTTTGTTAGCATGATCGAGCACTGTCACGCTTTTACCGAGCAAACCGGCCTGTGCCGCACACATTAAACCAGCCGCGCCACCGCCAATTACTACGCAATCAAAATAGGTCATAAAGGGTTCCAAAGGGTCACTTAAACAAGGAGAGAGTAAATATGCCCCGCATGCTAACAAAAGCGCTACAGAATGTCGGGTGATTCTTGTTATGCTGCGCGCCCTAACACCGTTAACGTTACACAACGAGGCAACACCTGAGTTGAATGTTATTAGTCATACCGCATTACAGCGCTTAACCGCACGCGGCATTTTAAGCCAAGCAGCTAAGCTGTGTTTACTGTGCACACTGCCTTACTGGTTTTTATACTCAGCGCTCAGCTCGGCGGCAGGCACCCCCACTATTGCTGGCAGTCAACTGATAGGCACCAAGCACCCTTTTGTTATTTTTGTCGCCAACAAGCCTGCACTGCAAAAATTGGCAGAAGCTACGCTGGGTGAGCAGCGCGCCACCAACAGCAAATACCAGCACGCCTCTACCTTGCGTACGGCCTCTAAGTACGACCATGAGCTGCTATACACTTTTTTGCGCAGCCAAGGCTATTATGCGGCCAAAATAGAAAGCAAAAATGCCCGCGGGCAAGTAGCCCATCAAATATACCCAGGGCCACAATTCACCTTGGCGACCATCGACTTTAACTGGCCCAGTAATGTCAGTCTCCCGCCTCAAAAAGTCATCGGCATTAAAGAGGGCGACCCTGTTATTGCCCAAACCGTACTCGAGAGCTTGGCTAATATTAAAAAGTGGGTACTCGATGAGCACTGCCTACGCGAAGTCAACGTCAGCTATAAGGCCACGGTTAACCATATTCATAAAAACGCCCATATCACTTTTACACTCAAACCCAGTCAGCAGGTGGTTTTTGGTAAAACACGTTATCTAGGCCACACCTCAATCCAAGAAAGCTACCTCGATTTATTTTTAGGGTTTGAAGAGGGCGAATGCTTTAAATCACGCCTACTCGACAGTACGCGTTTAAAATTGATTCAAACCAACCTATTGGCCAATGCCGAGCCCTTAACCAAGCCGATAGAAGACGGCAAAGTAGCCATAGACTTTCGCTTAACCGAGCGCAACCAGCGCAGTATTAACGCCACATTAGGCTACGATGCCGATATTAAAACGAAGGTTTCTACCGGTTGGGAGCACCGCAACCTTATGGGCCGTGGAGAGCAACTCACCGCCGACCTTATTCTGAGTAAAATATCGCAAAGCATCGAAACTGAGCTGATCTTTCCGCATTTTAAGCGCAAAAAACAACGCCTAACCCTTACCGCTGTTATCGCCAAAGAAACACCCGACGCTTACGATGTCTTTAAAGGTGAAGTTGGCGCCAATATCAAACGCGAATTAACGCATGGTCTATCGGCCAATATAGGGGCCAACATTACTTTTAGCCGGGTCACCGAATTTGACAACCCCGAAGATTTTGCCCTACTGAGTACACCTATTAGCCTAGATTACAGCGCACGCAACAACCCACTCGACCCCAAACACGGCTGGGCAGCGGGGGTGCAAATAGAGCCCTTTATTGACTTATACCGTACAGGCCGTAAGTTTACGCGCCATACCCTAGCTGGCAGTGTTTACCACACGGCCAAACAGTGGGCACTTAAGCCCACCTTTGCCATGCGCATGGCAGCGGGTGTGATTGATGGCTCAACATTGCTTGATGTACCTGCCGACCAACGCTTTTATGTGGGCGGTGGCGGCTCGGTACGCGGCTACCGCTACCAAAGTATTAGCGAGACCAGTGTCAGTGCTGTAGATCCAACAATAGACGCAACAACTGACCCTATAGGCCCAGAGCTCATAGACCCCGATACCCAAGATATTAAGCCTTTGGGTGGCTTATCTTTTAGTGAGGTGTCGTTTGAGGTGCGCAGCCGTATTAGCCAAAGCCTAGGTATTACCGTCTTTGTTGACGGTGGCTATGCTTATTCTGATAAGGCCCCTAAAGTGGGGAATGATTATTTATGGAGCGCCGGCTTGGGTTTGCGTTATCACACCTCGTTTGCTCCTTTTCGTATTGATATTGCCACGCCACTTGATAAGCGCGAAGGCGACGACAGTATTCAGCTCTACATAGCCATAGGCCAAGCCTTTTGATGTTAATAAAGACTTACTTGAAAAAAACTTTGCTCAGCAGCCTACGCATTAGCTTGGCGTTATTGGCTATTGTTTTGTTGGTGGTGCTTAGTGCTTTAGCCAGCTTAGCCACCGAAACCGGACGACTGTTTTGGTTAAAGCATGGCTTAATGTTTGTACAAAGCGAGCAACTAGCCATTGTTATCGATAACCCGCGCTGGCCTGCATTAAATCGCCTAGAGATCGACTATGCCCTAATCAGCCAAAACCAAAAACCCACACTCGAGGTCAGTGGCGCGGTACTAGATGTTGCCTTGTCATCACTGATGCAAAAGCGTTTGTATATACGTGAGTTACACACTCAGGCTATTGTGTTTTATCGGCCAGCCAAAAAAGCCGCGCCTACAACGCCCAAAAAGCCCTTAAAATTAACGTTAAAAGTTCCGAATATTCCGCCGGTTAAAATTCAACGCATTACCATGAACGGCTTACAAATTAAGGGCTATAGCTGGCAGCTACCCAAGACGCCTAGCGGTCATCATGGCCGTGCGCCAGCACCCAATACCTCCAGCTCTACTGCGCCTGCCAATAAGCCTAAACCTGACGAACAGCCTAAGCCAGAAGACGATGAACCAGAAGACGATAAGCCTGAAGAAAATGAACCTGAAAAAGATAAGCCTAAAGCGGAATCAAACAACATTACACAAGGCTTAAGGATTCCACAAAATACACGCTTTAAGATAGAAGGCTCAATCGCCATTAACTGGGCACCTCAATGGACCGAAAGCTCAGCCGTTGAGCAAAACCTGCCCGCCACCAACCCTGATCAAGCAGGTAGCCATCAGCACAACAACGCTACCACTCCATCGACCCTACCGCTCGATTTGGCGCTCACACTCAGCGAGGCCGGCAACCCCATACCGCTCTTGCAATTAACAGGCAGCAGCCAAAAGGCCAATATGCTGAATGTACAAGGCGTGTTGCAGCACCACGCTGGCGGCTGGATCGCGCAGCTTATGCGCCTACCCGCCACACAACCGGTCAATGCGAGCATCAACTTAACCTCAACGCACGCTAACGCCAACGCCCCCATCAATATCACGCTGCATCAATTAACGGCGCCCGTTTTTGAGCAGCAGGTTAATATTGATGGCGCACTGGCTATTGACCCTATTTTGCAGCATATCAATCTATCCAAGCTTAATATCAACGTGAACGAGCAAAATCATAGCCTCAGCGGTAGCCTCAACAAACAGCAGCTCGCCTTAGATGTAGCCATTAACGACCTTGATTTAACCCTGATTAAGCCTTGGGTAGCCGGCCTGGCTAGCGGCACACTTAACGCTCAAAGCCAATTAACGTGGGATTGGAATACCCAGCATTTGCCTCGCGGCCATATCGCACTTAAAAGCCAGCTTAGCTATAAAAAAAAACACGTCACGCTCAACACTCAGCTACAGCTCAGCCCCAGAACCTTACAAGTTAAGCAGTTAAAGGCGCAGTTAGGCGAGGCCAAATTAAGCGTAAAAGGGCGTCTGCATACCCAAGGCAAACCCCATGCACTGACCTTTACATTAACTCATTTACGCGATAAGCCCCTGCGTGAAATTTTACCGGCCAGCATTGCCAAGCTTATTCCCCAGCCTTTAAGTGTGCACGCGCAACGGATCGGCGGTTTAATACGCGGCACACTAACCAAGCCTAAAATCATTACCGACGTCAATATTCTGGGCCGCTATCAAGGCACGCCTTTTACCCTGTATGGCAGCGCCAATGTCACCACCACACAAGCGAAAATTCACAGCCTCACCGCCGAGGTCGAAGACGCTACTATTACGCTAAAAGGTATTGCTGACTGGCATGGTAATAAGACTCGGCTTAAAGGCAGGGTCAAACACTTATCCCCCGCAATAGCGTACAGGCACAAGCTCCCTTTACCGCCGGGTATTGTGGGCGTTATTAATGCCGACTGGAAGCTAAGCGGCCCACTCAAGGCACCAGCTGCCAGTATTAATGCTTTATTTCAGGGTGGGTATGAGCACCAAAATCAAGTATTACCGTTCAGACTCAAGTTAGTCGCCAGTACCCAAGTGGGCAACTTGCAAACCATGACTGTCGATATTAAAAAGCTCCGTCTGGCCACTTTCACCAAACCGCTCATTACTTTAAAAGGGCATATAGGCGCACAAGACAACAACTTGCGCTTAGTCGTCTCACGCTTACCGGTACAGTTACTCAAAGTGCTTGGCATCCCAATTGGCGAGGGCCGTGCCGAGGCCCGGTTGCGCCTCACCGGTAGCTATACCGCACCTCGATTGGTCGGTTTTATGTCGTATGGCGAAACCATAGCTGTGCGCGACAATACAAATAACCGCAGTGAGGTACCTTTAATTTGGCATGCCAACATTAACTCCAAAAATACCGACCTTATCGTCGACTCAAGCTTTACCCTCGATAAAACATCGGCTGGGCAAATCGCTATCAATATTCCTTGGCATAGCTATCTTAATTTTGCGCTTAACCAAAGCGGCGGCGATATTCCCACTCATGGCAGTATTCAATCCAATGTTGATACTAGTGCTTTCCAATTATTTTTAGACACCGACCAAACCGTAGTACAGGGGGAGCTAGTCTCTGATATTACTATCGACGGTACCGCCCAAAACCCGATTGCCACCGGCGAGTTATTATTTAAAAACGGATATTTTAGGCAAGCGGCCACAGGCACTGTGCTGAGCGAAATACAAGTTTACGCCTTAGCCAGTGCCCAGCGCATTGACCTGGTCACAGCGTTTGCGCGCGATGGCGAAGGCGGTACGGTCAAAGGCAGTGGCTATGTAGACTGGAGCCAACCCAACAGCCCGCAAGCCGTTGATTTAACGGTGCACACAACCGATGCCCATCTCGTTACCACACCTAATGTGAGCGGCTCGATCAGTGGTGACGTTAATATTAAAGGCGGCATGAAAGGTTTTGATGTGGCTGGCAAATTAGAGGTACGCCCACTCGAAATCAACATTGATACCACCCCAGCGGCGAGCATTCCAAAGCTCAAAATCAAAGAAATTTACAACGAAAAAGCTCTCGCCAAAACAAAAAAGAGCGCCTTACCCGATATTAATTTAGACATCACCGTAGGCATCGAAAAACAAGCGTACATTCGCGGCCGAGGTTTAATTGCCGAACTCGCAGGTAATGTGATTGTAAGTGGTACCGCCGCTAAGCCCAATGTGGCGGGTAATTTTAAAACGCTACGCGGGGAAATAAAACTTTTACAAAAACCTCTCACACTTAACGAAGGCCGCGCGCGCTTTAGTAATGACTCTTTTAATTTCAATATTCCCGCCACCTATAATACGGAAGATCACGAAATAACATTAATTATTTCAGGGACCGAGGACGAGGTAAAAATGGACTTAAGCTCAGTGCCTACACTCCCCCAAGAAGAGATTTTATCGCGTTTATTATTTGGTGATTCAATCCAAAATATTTCGCCACTAGAGGCTATTAGCCTAGCCAGCGCGATTAATACCATTAGTAACGGCAGCAGCTTTAACCCCCTCAATACCACCCGTGAAAAACTCGGCTTTGATAGTTTGCGCATAGGGCAAGATAGCGAAGATGATGGCGGCGGGGTCAACGTGGGGGTGGGTAAATATTTAAACGAGCGCGTATATTTAGAGCTAGAGCGCTCCTCCAACCCCGCACAACCTTGGCAAGGTAATTTAAAAATTGATGTCACCAAAGAAGTACGCCTAAACAGCACCGCCGCCAGCACCGGCAAAACCTCAGCCTCTTTAGAGTGGCGACGGGATTATTAAGTGATTACGATTGAGGCGTTATTGTTAAAACAAAAGCCCATAATAGAGCTAGCTACGTAGGTAGCGTATTGCTAGCTTTTTAGGTATTAACCGCTCTAAAAGGCTTGCGGCCGAGCCTCAGAATTCGGCTATAACACCCCACTTCGGCGGGAAATACAAATCTATTTCGCTGTGGTTAGGCTTATATTTTTGCTTGATTCGAGTACGCCCTGATATGCCAGCAATATCAGGATGGTAAACCCGGCAGTATTTATCAACTTCACAGAATAAATTTTGGCAGTCGATAAGCTGTAGCTTTCGACCTTTGATCCACTTAAAATCTAACGATAGCCGCTCAAACTCTGCTTCCTGTTGATCACACATATACTCAATTATGTACTGCCCACTTTTGGTTGATGCGCCAGAAAAACACTTTGCTATACCATCCTTAGCTCCAGGCCCAGGCATAACAAAATCATGCTCTTGAGCAGTGGTTAACTCACTGTACGCGACATCAATAGCAAATTGGTAAGCCAGAAATGGTCCTATCGTGGGATAGCTAAGAAAAACATTATAGATATCTTCAAGGTTAACTGACTGAGCTATCTTCGTCGTAATGCCTGTTTGCATCATATGCTCTATGAGGCTTAGGTTATTTCTATGCTTGCGTGAATGACCAAATACACTTTTGCCTGATGGCATAATATAAGCGGCAGAATAAATGCGAGCCTTTGAATCAATGGCATCAGACAAGACGGCATCATATTTCTCACGTGAGTAACTACTCCAGCGAATATCACCATCTAAGGCTGAAGTTAACAGCCTCCATGTTTCTATTTTATTGAAGAACTTAAAAAGTAATATGCGAAAAATAGTGTCTTCTTCTGTGCAAGCTTCTCGATAAATCACATCTTTGATAAGGAACTGGCTGACTCTGTCGAGAGCTCTATAACAATTGGTGAATCTATGAGCTGAAATAATCGGGTCAGCCAAGTAGCTAGTTACTTTAGCGGAGTGATTCTTTGCAAGGAAAGCCTCTTGCCTGAGGTAGGCGAATTTCCAGTAAGTGTCGAAAGCCTCGGTCTTTTTAAATATTTCCATTAATTTGCATGTTTATTGCGAACGTAAGTAATTCAGGGAGATACCTGAGGGCAAAAGCGATTACGCCGATAATCAGACCAATCATACCAATAGTTCGTCTCGCACTAGCAGCCGTAAGCTCTGCGTGAAATGTCTTTTCAAGATCATTTATTCTTTTATCAAGAGCGCTAGGTGAAGGAATATTTTGATTGATGTTGTCGAGCAAGCCGCTCTTAATATGATGTTGCCAGGATGCCTTAGCTTTATTATCTTCGGAACTAGCATCAAGATCGGCGTACCAGATAAGGAAGAACGGATCACCGCGCTTTATTGATATGGTATTTGAGCCGGCATTATAGAGGGAAAACACGAGGCGTCCATTCCAGCCCGGATCTACATGGAAGCCGGATACATTAATTAGCCCCTTAAATTTATACTTAGCCTTAAAGGAAATAAAAGCCATAGTATCTTTGGGTACATGAATGTATTCGTCCGTGATTATGTATGCAAATTGCCCTGGAGCGATTTCGGTTATGCCGTCATTCTCACGACGGCACTTAACTTTACCAGTCTCCTTTTCACTGGATAGAAATATTTCAGGCCCAACAGATAGTGTTATCGCGTTGCAGTCTATCAACCTCTCCAATCGATCTATGTCACTACGGTCTTTATAGTTCGGGAGAAGGATTAATTTATGAATGTTTTTTTTGAGCTTCTGTGACGACCAAAAAGCCATAGCGATCCCTTCTTATGCTAGCTGGTTAAAACTCAGTTACCGAGAATTACAGTTTAATAGTAAACTAGAACAACTTAACTGTGAATATCTTCGAAAAAGATTGATTTCTTCTTTACCGTAAGTAGGCGCTCTGTAAGGGAGCTTTCAATATCAATACCAAAAGTGTGTGCCGCTGCCAGATAAACCTTAATCAAGCCAGTAGCGCCTTCTAAAAAAACCTCTCGGTAATCGTACGATTCTAAATGATCCAAAGACTCGCACGCTTTAGCGATTTTCCCTGATAAAGCACTGGACTGTAATAAAAGCCAGTATTTGCTTGGCGTTACCAGCTCTTTGGCATACGCTTGCGCTAGCTCAGCAATACTGCTGATATGGGTCGTATTGTCAGAAAGCAGCCGATCTGAAATACGAGTATTAAGAATGTTCATCGATGAAACAGCGATGGCGAAGCAATCTACAACAAGCTTCGCACGCTCCTGCTCATTAAATGATGGGGCAATTAGCTCAGATGCCAGCAGTCCTGAATATTTGGCAAAATGCAGGGCCATATGATTCAGGCGCTGATGAACGGGAAGGCGCACAATTTCTTTATGATAGGTCTCATCATGACGTAACTGATTCAATTGCAGTTGATAAAGCTTGTCTGAGAGTTGTGTCATTGTGCCACCACATGATCCATTTTAAGTCGAGTGCGGAATTGAGTAGTTATTCTTGGTCGCGCAAAATACAGGTTTTGTGTACTTTTTACAATAATAAGAAATTAGAGCAACTATCATCCAGCTAGGAATTGATGTCAACTGTCTATTAAGAGAACTGTCGAGCTAAATCGCTCAGAGGCAGGGAGTATTTGGGGGGCAGTCTGCACTCCGGATCTAAAATCAAACCGCATGCGGCCTTGATAGCTTCGCTTAAATTAGCTCGCACGGGAAGCCCCTGCGAGTTATTTCGTTAGGTGTAATACCCCCAATAACACTCAACAACTCATCAATTTACCTCGCAAAACGTTCACACCTCCATAGCACCACAAAACCCGCTATAATCACCTCCTTTTGTTTTTACCTCATAAGCTAGGTGATATTGTGACTTCTACTTCGGCAAACCCCGCTGCCAACCCCGCGGCAACTTTTCAAGGCTTGATTTTAGCTCTGCAAACCTATTGGGCAGAGCAAGGCTGTACGTTAATGCAACCGCTTGATATGGAAGTAGGTGCGGGTACTTTTCACCCCGCCACTTTTTTGCGTGCTATAGGGCCAGAAACTTGGAATGCCGCTTACGTGCAGCCATGTCGTCGCCCCACCGATGGCCGCTACGGCGAGAACCCCAACCGCTTACAGCATTACTACCAATTTCAAGTGATCCTCAAACCTTCGCCTAGCAACATTCAAGAGTTGTACTTAGGTAGCCTGCAAAAGCTCGGCATTGATACTAACGTGCACGATATACGCTTTGTAGAAGATAACTGGGAGTCCCCTACCTTAGGGGCTTGGGGCTTGGGCTGGGAAGTATGGCTTAACGGTATGGAGGTGACGCAATTTACCTACTTCCAACAAGTCGGTGGCCTAGAGTGTTACCCGGTGAGCGGCGAGATTACCTATGGCCTAGAACGCTTAGCCATGTACTTGCAAAATGTTGACTCTATTTATGACTTGGTATGGACCATTGGCCCTGATGGCACGCCTGTGACCTATGGTGATGTGTTCCATCAAAACGAAGTGGAAATGAGCGATTACAACTTTAACCACGCGAATGTAGATGCGTTGTTTGCCACCTTTGATGAGTGCGAAGCGCAATCGAGCCAACTGATTAAAGCCGGCTTGCCTTTGCCCGCTTATGAAATGGTAATGAAAGCCTCACACGCTTTTAACTTATTAGATGCCCGCTCAGCGATATCGGTCACCGAGCGCCAGCGTTATATTTTACGCGTGCGCACGCTAGCACGCGACGTAGCCAGTGCTTACTTACAAGCACGCGCCAAACTCGGCTTCCCTTTGGCACCTGCCGATCTCCGTGAAGAAGCCTTAAACAAATTAGCCGCCGAGGACAAAGCCTAATGAGCCATGCATTTTTAGTAGAATTAGGTACCGAAGAGCTACCCCCCGTTGCCTTAAAAAGCCTCAGTAAAGCATTAACCCAAAGCGTATTAGCTGGCCTAAAAACCGCCAAAATCAGCTTTACCAGCCACACCCCTTTTGCTGCACCGCGCCGTTTAGCGCTGCTGATTGAAGGGCTACCCGAAAGCACCCCGCTCGAAACCATCACCGCTTGGGGCCCACCGACCCGTGTTGCCTTTAAAGACGGCGTACCCACTAAAGCGGCCGAAGCCTTTGCCAAAAAGAACGGCCTAGATGTCAATAATTTGCCAACCGGTATGGATGGCAAAGCCGAAAAACTTATGCACACCAGCCAAAGTGGTGGTGAGCCGACGGCCGAGTTGATGCCGGCATTAGTCGAAAAGGCCCTTGCTAGCTTACCGATTAGCAAGCGCATGCGCTGGGGTGCTAGCCGCACCGAATTTGTACGCCCTGTGCAATGGTTAGCCATGCTATGGGATGACGCTGTTGTACCCGCCACCATATTGGGCTTATCTTCGGGTAATACCAGCCGTGGCCATCGCTTTCATGCTAACCACGAGTTAACACTCACTCACGCCACACGCTATGCCAGCATACTGCGCGAAGGCTATGTGATGGCCAGCTTTGAAGAGCGTAAAGCCCTGATTGCTGAGCAAGCCAAAGCCGAAGGCGAAAAGCTAGGCGGTGTGGCGGTGATTGATGCCGACCTGCTTGATGAAGTGACAGGGCTTAACGAATGGCCTGTCGCCTTAGCGGGCAGCTTTGATACCGACTTTTTGCAAATTCCTGCTGAAGCGCTGATTTCTTCGATGGCTGAGCATCAAAAGTATTTTCATGTTGTTGATAGCACCGGTCAATTGATGCCCAACTTTATTACGGTGGCCAACATCGAAAGTAAAGACCCTGCACAAGTGATTGCCGGTAACGAAAAAGTGATTCGCCCGCGCTTAGCCGATGCCGTCTTCTTTTTTGAAACCGACAAAAAAACCAGCCAAAGCAGCCGCCGCGAAAAGCTCCGCACTGTCACCTTTCAGGGTAAGCTTGGCAGCGTGTTTGATAAAACCGAACGCATTGCAGGCCTAGCGACTTTTATGGCCGAGCAGCTTGGCTTTGATGCTACCTTGGCGCAACGCGCAGGCGAGCTCAGTAAAGCCGACCTTGTCAGTAACATGGTGTACGAATTTACTGACTTGCAAGGTATTGCGGGTGAATACTATGCCGTCAACGATGGCGAGCCCGCCGAAGTGGCCACAGCCATGAGCGAGCAATACTTGCCCAAATTTGCAGGCGACGCTTTACCCGGCACTAACACCGGCGCACTGATCGCCTTGGCTGACCGCATTGATACCATTGCCGGTATTTTTGGCTTGGGCCAAATACCCACCGGTAGTAAAGACCCCTTTGGCCTGCGCCGTGCGAGTATTGCAGTACTGCGTATTTTGGTCGAAAAGGGCTATGCACTCGACCTTAACGCGCTACTCGAAAAAGCCGTTAGCCAGTACAACGCCGCTATTGATGGCGGGTTGCCCAAAGGCGATACCGCCGTAGGCTTGGCATTAGAGTATATGCTTGAGCGCTTTAAAGCGTGGTATGGCGAAGCGGGTATTCCGGCTGAAGTCTTCCAAGCGGTTAACGCTAAAGGCTTAAGCGTACCGTTAGATATTGATAACCGCGTAAAAGCGGTAGATGCCTTTCGTCAATTGGCCGAGGCACCAGCGCTCGCCGAAGCCAACAAGCGCGTTGCTAATATTCTCGCTAAAAACGGCACCCAAGCCGGCGACGTTAATGCCGCATTGCTTGAGCAAGCGCAAGAGCAAACCCTTGCGGCAGAGGTGGCCAACTTAAAAGCTGAGGTTGCGCCACTGTTTGCCAAAGCCGATTACACCACCGCTTTGCAAACATTAGCGCGCCTACAAAAGCCTGTTGATGCGTTTTTTACCGACGTTATGGTAATGACCGAAGACGCAGCCGTACGCAACAACCGCTTAGCGTTACTTCAGCAACTTAGCAGCTTGTTTGGCGAAGTTGCCGAAATTTCTTGCTTAGTTGTTAAATAATTAAGTACCGTTAAACTCTGCGCCATACGCACAGAGTCAAACCCTATAGCTGCCTCAAATGCGGTATCGAGTAAGCTATAGGGCGACTTTTGACAGACCCCGCCAGCAAGATGCCGGTGCAGAGCCTACGAAGATGTATTCACGGCGCGTCTGGCAAAAGGCTTATTTGCCGTAAAACCCGCACCCGCTAAACAAAGGACCCACCATGCTCGCGTTAATTCGCTCATTTATTTTTACTATTGTAGGTACTGTACTCACGGTTGTGTACGGCACCATATCGCTCTTATTAGGAGGCTTACCACAAGTTACGCGCCACCGTATTATTATTAGTTGGTGCAACCTTATTATTGGCCTTGCACGCTGGGTATGCGGTGTAAAATACGAAGTAATAGGCCGTGAGCACCTTAAAGGCTTAAACGGCCCTGTGGTGGTAATGTCCAAACATCAAAGCACCTGGGAAACCCTGTACCTACAAATGCTGTTCTTCCCTGCGGCAACCATTTTAAAAAAATCATTACTAGACATCCCGTTTTTTGGTTGGGGTTTGCGTGGCTTGCGCCCCATTGGGATTGACCGCGACAACCCACGCGATGCACTACGGCAGGTAAAGTCTGGCGGTGTACAGGGTATAAACGACGGCTTAAATGTCATTATCTTCCCAGAAGGTACGCGCATGAAACAAGGCGAGCATGGCAAGTACGCCCGTAGCGGCGCCGAAATTGCTGTCACCAGTGGCGCCAGCGTCGTCCCTATTGCCATGAATGCTGGTGTGTACTGGCCCAATAAAGAATTTACCAAATACCCCGGTACTATTCGCTTGGTTATTGGCGAGCCTATCACCACCGCAGACAAAACCAGCCGGCAAGTCACCAGCGAAGTCGAGCAATGGATTGAAAGCCAAATGGCTTCTATGCCCACTCAGCGCTAGGCTCATACTTTTGCATTTATTGGGTATGTGTTCATATAATAAAGTGCAAACTTTAGCCGTTTTAATGTTACCTGTTGTCGCTACGCTATTAGTGGCGCCACCCTTTTTTGACTTTACCTAGAGGTTTATATGCAAGAACTAACTTGGCTACGCTTTTCGATTAGGTTATTTTTTGCCTTTACTTTGGTTTTTGCCACATTCAACCCGAGTGGCTACTCGTACTTTCACTGGGTTAAAAACACTCTGCCCACTTTTACGCCTTATATTGCTTTAGCCGGTATTGCGCTCATTATTGGTTGGGCCATGTTTATTCGCGCCACTATTCGCTCGCTGGGGCCTATTGGCGTTATTCTCGCGGCATTATTACAAGGCTGTTTGGTGTGGTTATTTATCGATTTAGGCTGGTTTGATTGGCAAAACATTAGCTTAATGGCCTGGGTAGGCTTATCAATTACCGCTGTTATTTTGGCCTTAGGCATGAGCTGGTCATACATTCGTCGTCGCTTGAGTGGCCAAATCGATACCGACGATGTGGCAGACGATAATTAAGCTGCGCAATCATGCAGTGCAAGCAAAGCTACAAATGCACTGCAAACAGTCAAACAGTCTGCGTAATTGGCCTGTAATGGCCACAGTTATGCATTGATGTGATTTTCATTTTTTAATGAGTTTTTTATGAAGGTATCTGTTGTTTTTTCTACTTACAATTCGGTTGAATGGTTACAAAAAGTATTGTGGGGCTTTGCATATCAAACACATAAAGATTTTGAAATTATTATTGCCGACGACGGCTCGAGCCCAGAAACCGCCGAACTCATTAAAACCCAACGCAACGCTTTAGATTTAGATATTAAACATGTGTGGCAAGAAGATGAGGGCTTTCAAAAATGTCGTATTTTAAATAAAGCCGTGCTCCATGCGCAGGCGCCTTATATCGTCTTTACCGATGGCGACTGCATACCACGCAGTGACTTTTTAGCCGTGCATGTTCAAGAGGCAAAGCCCGGCCGTTATCTTTCGGGCAGTTATTATAAATTGCCTATGGACACCAGCCGTAACATTACCCAAGAAGACATCAAAACCCAACGCTGTTTTGATGTGCAGTGGTTATACCAAAACGGCCTACCTAAAACCCGTAAAACATTAAAACTGCGCGCCTCTCAAAAATGGGCGCCCCTGCTTAATGCACTCACACCAACGGCCTGTAATTTAAAAGGCTCCAACGCCTCTGCTTGGCGACAAGATATTCTGGACGTTAATGGTTTTGATGAACGCATGCAATGGGGCGGCCTAGACCGTGAGTTTGGCGTACGCCTAGCCAACAACGGCATCAAACCTAAGCACGTACGCTATAACGCAATTTGCGTGCATTTAGACCACTCACGTGGCTACAAAGACCCTAAAATGGTTGCCGCCAACAAGGCGCTGCGCGTCGGCAATGCCAAAAACAAAGTCACATGGACCGACCACGGCATTACGCAACTGCAAGAAGCCGGCTACACCGCCGACCCTAGTCGTTAATCACCAGTGTAATGGCTGGGCTATTAGCCCTCACCCAAGTCCAAAATAATATCGTGCACTAGCCTTAATTTTTGTTTGACGGTGTGCGAAATTACAAAGGGGTAGGTATCGGGCATGCCCATACTACGGCTTAAGCCGTTAAGCACAAACGTTAATGAATACCACATTTCAAACAGTTTATCGAAGTTTTCACGATGGCTCATAGACGATTTAGTGCGACGGGTTTTGCCTTTGGTTGATGGGGATTTTACCGCTAAATCATAGGCAGCCGCTGTTTCTAGGGTGTCTAGCATGTGTAAATAATGCGCCCAGGTTTCGGCCCAATCTTCCCACGGGTGCATAGTGGCGTAAGCACTAATATAAGAATCACTCCAATTAGCTGGCGCGCCCTCTTCATAGTGGCGAGCAATGGCATCTTGGTAGCTCACTTGTTCATCACCAAAAACAGCGCGCGCTTTTGGCAACCATTTAGCCGAGGGCAGCACGAGCAGCTCCCAGTAATAGTGACCACATTCATGACGCAAATGGCCCAATACTGTTCTATATACTTCGCCTAATTTTTCGCGGGCATTTTCGCGAAAGGCATTATTCGCCTCCGCCATATTCAGCGTTATTACACCCGATGCATGGCCGGTATACACCGGTTTTTCTTCTGTCGATTCTTCAAAGCGAAACGCCAATCCAAGGTTAGCGTTTTGCTGGCGCGATTGCACCGGCAGGCCCAAACCAATTAGTGTATACAGCAACCGTCTTTTAGCCGACTCTACCCGCACCCATTGCTTACGGCGGTTTTCATCATGCATGGGCGGTAAAACTTCGGTTAAACGGCACGACACACAAAAATCATGGGGCTGCTCAGCAGGGATCAACCAATTACATGCATTTAATTGTGTCGCATTACTGCAAAGCCGATACTGCGGCCCCGTTGGGTCGCTCACATCAGCATAATGCACGACGGAAGCATTGATTGGAGGCTCACCCACAGGCTTGTGTTCGTGAGTAACAGGCTTTTGATGACTCGCATTTTGATTAGGAGCACTTTGATTAAGATCGTCTTGATTAAGAGCACCTTGATTAAGAACGCCGTGGTTAAGAGCGTCTTGATCAATAGGTGACTGGCCAACTGCATTATGTGCCGTAGGCCTATTAGCGGCCGGCATTTGGCTTACCTGCTTCAGTGTGAGCACGTCGCCTTCTTCGATCGAAAACCCCAATAAATGACCGCAGCGAATGCAGCTGTTGTTTTCAAAAAAAAGAAGATGTGCACATTCGTCGCATTTAAATGTTTGCATGGTTGTACTCTAGCTGCCTAGTAAAGTACTAGGCTGTGTATAATGGTTGACAAAAAAACATCAGCCGTAAAAACAAACCCTAAAAAGGTAGCGCAGACTAACACACCATCCCAAACAATGACGCTAAATAATTATCGTCACGTGCAGATAATCGAAGACTCATTAGTGTATTAAAAATATGATTCAATACGCGCGATGAATACCTTTAGTCGCTTAAATTTAATAACCCACCTATCGCCTCAAACGACCAAGCCTTTTCAACCTCATCAGCTAAATAATCAATCTGCTCTAATTTGTATTTTTCGTAATCAAACACTTGTACCTGCGCAACACCACACCAAGCCAGTAGGCTTTGCAGGTATTCTTGGTTATCTAGTACCCCATGCAAGTAGGTACCTTTTATCTGCCTGTCATCGCTCATTGCACCTTCGGTAAACTCGGCGCCGTTATCATGTTGTAAGCTAAACAAGGGGCTATTGAGCGCTGCACCTTTGCTTTGCCCAGCATGTATTTCGTAGCCTTTAATGCTAGTTTGAGTGTACAGACACTGCCCGCTCACATTACGTAAGGTTTTATCGGGGTGTAAGGTGGTGTGTAAGTCGAGCAAGGCTAGGCCATTACTGCATAAGCCTGCTGGCCCCTCAATACCTTGCGGATCGCTAAGGCTTTTGCCTAGCATTTGATAACCACCACAAATACCCAGTACCTTACCGCCATAACGTAAATGCTTATTGAGCGCGACATCCCACTGCTGGCTTTTGAACCAAGCTAAATCAGCCTGTACATTTTTACTGCCAGGCAAAATAATTAAATCGCTATCAATAGCCTCTTGCGGGTTGCGCACATAAGTTAAGTTAATTTGAGGGTGTAAACGCAACGCATCAAAATCGGTATGGTTAGATATACGTGGGTACACCACAACATGTACATTCAAACACTCATCACTTTTAGCGCTTTGCTGAGTATCTATTGCATCTTCGGCTTCTATATATAGATCAGGAATGTAAGGGATGACCGCTAAAATAGGCACACCGGTTTTTTGTGTTAACCAATCATTCGCTGGCGTCAATAAACTTTGGTCGCCTCTAAATTTATTAATCACAAAGCCTACAACACGCGCTTTTTCGCTATCACTCAAACATAAATAGGTGCCATATAAATGAGCATATACCCCACCACGGTCAATATCAGCCACTATAACGACTGGACAGTCAACTTCTTCGGCAAAACCCATATTAGCAATATCACCTTGGCGTAGGTTTATTTCTGCTGGGCTACCAGCGCCCTCGACCACTACAACATGATATTGCGCGCTAAGGCGTTGATGGGCTGCGAGTACGTGGGGTAAGAGCGTTGTTTTTTTGCGATTAAAACTCCCCGCCTTCATATTGCCAACAGCCTTACCCAATATAATCACTTGCGAGCCCGTATCGCTATTAGGTTTTAATAAGACAGGGTTCATATCAACATGCGCAGCAAGACCACACGCCAAAGCTTGTACAGCTTGGGCCCGCCCAATCTCGCCACCGGCTGCCGTCACCGCACTATTAAGCGCCATATTTTGCGGTTTAAAGGGCGCAACTTTAACACCATGCCGATATAAAATCCGCCCAATCGCCGCCACCGTCAAGCTCTTACCTGCATCAGAGGTAGTGCCTTGCACCATTAGCGTATTCGGTGATTTAAAAATTTTAGGCGAAGTCATAGCGGGCTCTAATGGATAATACAATGTAACTATTCAGGGGTACCGAAATTGGGCGCTAATGAATCATTTACTGGGCCGCTCAAGCCATCTGCGACTTTGTGCTCCTGCAAAGTCTACCCCCACGCATCCATGCTGGGGCTGGGCGCTATATAAGCGCTCCCGGCGCTTAAATGCCCAGAAAATAATCCATCAGCACCCTATCGGGTGAGGTTTGTCAGCTGAGCTGAATAATTACAATACAATAAAAGAAGTACGTCAATTTTAAGGGCGCATGCTAGTGATAAATGCATTAAGAAGCAACGCAGCAAAGTAAGCCACGCTAATTTTTAGCGCCCAATACGTGATTCACTTGCCCATTACCTTAACACCCGCTAGCCTGCCACTCTCTATAACACTAAACAGGCGGCTTTTTGATGAAACTACTGCACACCTCAGATTGGCACCTTGGGCGGGTGTTTCATAATGTGTCTTTATTAGAGGATCAAGCATTTATATTGGAGCAAATAATCGCTTATGCAACCGAGCAGCAGGTAGATGCCGTGCTTATTGCCGGTGATATTTTTGATCGAGCTGTGCCGCCGTCATCGGCTATGACATTGTTAGACGACACGCTCCATACTCTCACACAAATACACAATATCCCTGTCATACTAATTAGTGGCAACCACGACAGTGCTGAGCGCTTAGCCTTTGGGGCCAGGTCACTATCCAATCAAAATTTGCATATCTTTCACAGCCTTAAAGATAGTAACCAAGCAATCACTCTCACAAACGCCCAAGGACAAAGCGCTGACTTTTATGGTATTGCATACCATGCGCCCGAGCAGGTTCGCTCGCTATTTGATATACCTGCTAAAACATTTGATGAAGCCCACACCTTTTTAGTGCAACGCATACTCGAAACACCAAAAACCACAGACTTTCGTATTTTGCTTAGCCATTGTTTTGTTAGTGGCGCTGAGGCTTGTGACTCAGAAAGGCCGCTTGCTATTGGTGGTGCCGATCGTGTGAGTGCAAGCCCAATGCAACCCTTTGATTATGTCGCACTGGGCCATTTACATGGCCAACAAAAACGCGGTGCCGAGTATATTCGCTATAGCGGCTCACCGCTTAAGTACAGTTTTTCTGAGCACAAGCACAACAAGGCCGTTACATTAGTTGAGCTGACTGTAGATCTGCCGCCAGCGATAACACAGCTGCCTTTAACACCGCTACGCAATATGCGCACCTTAGAGGGCGAGCTGGATGCATTAATAGCTGCTGGCCAAAATGACCCGCACAGTAATGACTTTTTAGCCGTTACACTTACCGATAAGCATGCATTATTAGATGCGATGGCCAAATTGCGGACGGTTTACCCAAATGTATTACAGCTAGAAAAAACCTTTTTACAAAATAGCCACAATACGCAGCAAGCCAATAAAGCGCTACAACACAACGAGCAAGCGATGTTTGCCGACTTTTTTAAAGAGGCGACGGGTGAGGCTATGGATGACAGCCAAAAAAAGTATATCGCCAACTTACTCGACCAAATACACCATGAGCAAACCGGAGACGAAGCATGAAGCCACTAAAACTAACGGTTCAAGCTTTTGGCCCCTTTGCAGGCGAGCAAGTATTAGACTTTACCCAGCTGGGTCAAAACCCATTGTTTTTAATTAATGGCGCCACCGGTGCGGGTAAAAGTACGCTGCTAGATGCCATGTGTTTTGCCTTGTATGGCCAAACCAGTGGTAGCGACCGCGATGCCGCACAAATGCGCTGCGACCACGCCACTCACGAAACACGTACTCAAGTCAGGTTAACCTTTGAAATTAAAGGCCAACAGTACACCGTAGAGCGCATACCCCAGCAAGAACGCAACAAAGCCCGTGGCGAAGGCACCACCACACAGCAAACCGAAGCCAGTTTATGGCTTATTGAAGACAATAAAGAAACCATTATTACCGCCAAAAAAGCCAATCAAGTCACTCAGTACATCACTCAATTAATGGGCTTAACCGTAGAGCAGTTTCGTCAGGTGATGATATTGCCCCAAGGTAAATTTCGTGACTTTTTATTGGCCGACTCTGGCGATCGTGAAAAAATCTTTAGCACTCTCTTTCAAACTCATGCCTACAAGCGATTAGAGGATAAACTCAAAGCGGCCGCCAAAGAGGTTGACTCTCGATATAAGCTACTCAAACACGATACCAGTAACCTTTTGGCCGATTATAACGCCGAAGATAGCGATGCACTGCAACACTATTGGCAAGAGCAACAACACATATTAATCGAGATAGAGCAAGCAAGAGATGCCGCCAAAAAAGAGCACGACCAACAACAAAAAAACCTAGAGCTAGCAGATAACACAGTAAAAGAGTTTGACCAGTTAGCCACAGACCAAAAAAAACTTGGCACATTGCTCGATCAAAAGGAGCAATTTGCAATTAAAAAGACCACCTTAAAGCAAGGCGAACACGCTAAGGCAATTAAAGCCGATCACAATAATTTTGAGTTTATTAATAATAAAACTCAACAGGCTCAGCAGCGCTTAACTTTAGAAGAGCAAGGCTTGCAACAAGCACACAGCGCTATGCTCCATGCACAAACACAGCTTAAACAAGCCACTATTGATGCACAAAATATACCCCAGCAACAAGAGCAACTACGCGTATTAGCCGCATTATTGCCTAAAATCGATGAACTACACCAAGCGCAAGCCAACACGTCAACGGCCACCGAGCAAACTCTTAAAAATAAACAGCGCTGTGATGCACTTAGCCAAGCCATCGCCCAACACGAAAAATCCATCGACGAAAACAGAAAGACGACATCAAGTTTAAAAGATAGCTTAGCGCAACTACCCGCCCTAGAAACTGAACGCGAACGCCAAGTACAGTTAGGCACGCGGCTTAAACAACGTGACGAATTAGAACAGGCTATAACAGGATTAAATGCCCAGATAGGCCCACTAAACGCCACCATTGAGCAAGCTAAAAATAATTGCAATCATGAAAACCAAGCGCTACAACAACTCGAGTATTTATGGCACAGCCAGCAAGCCGCTATTTTAGCGCAGCAGTTGCAGCCTAATACCGCCTGCTTGGTGTGTGGCTCGACCAATCACCCTAAGCCGGCCAATACAACAGACGATCAGTTAGTCGATGTGGCAGCAATTAAACAGCAAAAACAAGTGCTCGAAAACGCTAATGCACAGCTCAATACGCATAATCTAGCATTAACCCGCTTAAACACAGAACATAAAAACGCAACCAAACAGCAGCACGAAATAGCGCAACTGTTAGCGAGTGAAGCCCATACTGATATTCATCAACTGCGCGAAGCCTGCAAAAAAATTACCGATGATATTAAAGCATTAAAAAACGCCGAGGTGACTTTAGAGCAACTCGCCGAGCACGCAGCCAGCACGACAACATTGCTCAATAAGGACCAGCAAGTACTAAAAGAGCAGCAAGTATTATTAAGCCAATCACAAGCCAGCCTTGCAGTAGCCCATGACCGATTAAAGCTATTAGAGCAAGCCATACCTGAAGAGCAGCGCAATAAAACCGTTCTCACCCATAATATAAAACAACTAGAGCTAAATATTGCCGCCCTAGAGCAGCAACAGCAACAAAGCCAAGAGACCTTTGATAGCGCCAATACGGTATTGATTAAAAAGCAACAATTAACCGCCGAGCTAAAAAATAATTGTGATGCCCTGCTCGCCGAATTAAACAAAGCAAAGACCCATTGGGTACTGCAACTTAATAGCCATGGTTTTAAAAATACCAATGCCTTTAATAGCGCGCTATTAACCTCTGAGCAAGAATATGCCCTAGCGGCAGAGGTTGCACATTACGACAAAAGCACCAATGACTTACAAGCGGTTATTAAGGCACAAACACAAAAATTAAACGGTCAAAACCCGCCTGATATGCAAGCCTTACAAACTACTGCGCAAATAAGTAGCCAGAACTATACCGTACAGCTTACCTACTGGCAAAAGCAACAAGGCCTAGTCGATCAAATAAAAACAACATTAACAAAACTCAAAAATATTTTAAAAAAATCGACTGCACTGGAAGAGCAACACCGTTTAGTGGCCACACTGTCCGATTGCGCGAGTGGTAAAAGTGGAAAGCGCATAAGTTTGCAGCGCTTTGTGCTGGGTGTTTTATTAGATGATGTATTGATTGAGGCCAGTGAGCGTTTAATTAAAATGAGTAAAGGCCGTTACCGTTTACTGCGTAATTTAGAGCGCACTAAAGGCGGCGGCGCCTCGGGCCTTGATTTATTAATAGAAGATAACCACACAGGCAAAACCCGTAGCGCAGCGACCTTAAGTGGTGGAGAATCATTTTTGGCTGCACTTGCGTTAGCGCTAGGCTTAACCGATGTAGTGCAAGCCTATGCCGGTGGTATTCAGCTTGATGCATTATTTATTGATGAAGGTTTTGGCAGTTTAGATCAAGAGGCTCTAGATTTAGCGCTACAAACACTCATTGATTTACAGCACTCGGGTAAAATGATTGGCATTATTAGCCACGTGAGTGAGTTAAAAGAACAAATGGCATTGCGTGTCGATATCACTAGTAGTGCTAGTGGCAGCAAAATTAGCTTAAGCGCATAATAAAAAAGCGCAATCATTTGAGATTGCGCTTTTTACGACTTTATGATTTTTAAATAATTATTGTGCCGTAGGTAAAATAACTTTATCGATAAAGTGAATAATGCCATTACTCGCTTGAATATTGGTAGTTACCACTTTGGCGTCATTCACGTAGAGCATGCCGTCGATCAGTTCAACCTTGGCAGTATCGCCCGCCGCATTAGCCATGGTGACATCTGTGCCGCCCTGCGCACTACCGGCAGCAATAGCATCGGCTGCATCTAGTTTTGCACCAACGACCGTATGGTACAACAAAATATCTTTGAGCTTCTCTGGGTTTTGGGCTAAATCATTTAATACATCATTGCCTAGTGTACTAAAAGCCTCAGCCGTAGGTACAAATAATGTATAAATGGCCGTTTCATCACTCAGCACAGTAGTGAGCTCAGTGGCTTCAAATACCGTTTTTGTTGCCTCTGCTTTCGCTTGCTCTTCATCAACACCTGCTGCAATTAAAGCCTCGGCTAACACATCAAAAACATCGGCATCAATAGCGGTTTGATAAATATTTTTAGGCGGTACAATCACAGTATCAACCACATGAATAATACCGTTATCGGCCATAATATCGGTGATAATAACTTTAGAGTTATTAATATACAGCTCACCATCGGTCACGGTGAGGCTAATATCACTACCGTTTACCGTTGCAACAGTCTCGCCTGCGGCAGCAGTTGCCAGTGCCGCTTTAGCGTTCACACTCGCATCAGCGACTACGTGGTAGAGTAAAATATTACTTAAAGTATCGGTGTCGGCTAATAACGCATTAATAGTTTCTTCGCCTAATTTATCAAAGGCATCATCAGTCGGCGCAAATACCGTAAATACTTTTGATTTATCAGCTAATACTTTATCTAATTCGGTCGCTTGTAATGCAGCGACTAATGTCTCAAAGCGATCATCGGCAGCAGCGATATCAGTAATCGAGCCTACAGGCGGCATAAGGACAGTATCAATTAAGTGCACTGTACCGTTTTTAGTGACAATATCTTTTGTTACAACCTCTGAATGATTAACAAAGAGCTTACCGTCTTTCATCATAATATGAATGTCATCGCCATTAGCCATTGTCACTGTTTTGCCCGATAAGCTCAATGCGGTTATTGAGTCTACATCGCTGTCACTAATCACATGGTAGGTAAGTACATCGGTTAGCGCTTCGCTATCTGCTAATAATGCAGTTAACGCATCATCATCTATTTTATCAAAGGCTGAATTCAGTGGTGCAAATACTGTAAACATTTTTGTTTCGTCACTGAGTAAATCAACTAGGCCAGCCGCTTCTATAGCGCTTACTAGTGTCGATAATTCGGGGGTACCAACGGCTGCATCAATAATTGTACCGTCAATATCGGTCGGGGCAGGCGGTGTAATTACAGTATCGATAGCATGAATAATACCGTTTGATGCGGCTATATCCGTAATAATAACTTTAGCATTATTAATGTACAAATCATCACCTTGTAAGGTGATGGCTATATTACTTTTATTGAGCATTTCTTGCGTATTACCGGCAAGGCTAATAGCTGTTGCGGCATCGACCGCTGCGCCATCAATGACATGATATTGTAAAATATTTGATAGCGCATCAGGATCTGACAGTAAAGTATTGAGTGTGTCACCTAATTTTTCAAAGGCGTCATCGGTGGGTGCAAATACGGTGTAAGTCGCACCAGGATTATCGAGAGCCTCATCTAGGCCTGTTGTGGTTAGAGCTAACTCCAAACTATCAAAGCGTTCGTCATCTGCCGCTATATCAAAAATAGTCAACTGCGGAGCAGGCGTTGAAGGTGTGCTACTGCTATTATCATTGCCGTTATTTTTATTATCGCTGCCACACGCAGCCAAAATAAGTGCGCAAGCGGCGATGGCTGGGAGCTTTAAAGCCTTAGCAGCACTTGAATGGCCATCTATTTTATACTTAGGTATTTTGTAAGAGTCATAATCATTCATTTTTAATTTCTCCAGAGGTATGCCGCGGATTATTAGTATTATGTGAAATAATGATGCACGATTTCAAGCTGCTACATCTAGAAGCTATTACTACTAAAAATATTAAATAGATGAGGTTATTGAATAAAAAAGTGATACTAATAACAAATTTTTATTCATTTAAACATTGTTAGATAAGCCATTGATCCAAGCTTACAAAAACTGCGTAGCGCATTGATTGAGCGCCAGCCTACAGTCAATAAGGAGGGGAGATAGAATAGATAAACTTGGATACAGCCGATACTGTAAGCTGGCATAGCGACGCCATACTAAAACCTACACTTAAGCAGCCATCACGCAATTGCGCCCGCCTTCTTTTGCAAAATACAAAGCCTGATCAGCACGATGGAATAATTCGGTAAAGCTTTCTTCTAACTCACGCACGGCACAGCCTGCACTAATCGTAAGCTCTATGGTTTGGTGGTAATAAAGAAACGATTGCATTGCGACATTTTTTTGGATGCGCTCGGCAATATTTTTAACGGTACTGAGGTTATTACTGTCGCACAACACCAAAAATTCTTCTCCACCCCAGCGCCCTAATAAATCACAATCGCGAATTTCAGATTGTGCAATCGTCGCAAACGCCTTAAGGATAATATCGCCTGCTTCATGTCCATAGGTATCATTAATATTTTTAAATAAATCCAGATCAATAATAATCACACTGAATGCTTTACCAGCTTTTAGCCAGTTTTCAATACGATTATTTAAAGCTAAGCGGTTAGGGAGCTGCGTAAGCTGATCTTGCTGCGAGAGCTGCTGATACACTAAACTGCGCGCGCGCACCGCCATATAATTACGATAGCCCGCAAAAGCAACAGTGATAAAACTAGCATAGAGTAAATAAGCCCACCACTGCCGCCAAGGCGGAGGGTTAATGCTAAAACTAATCGTGGTTGCCGTCTCTGCCCATTGACCATTAGCACTTTTACCTTTAACTTCAAACGTATATTGCCCAGGATCTAAATTGGTATAAATGGCCGAGTTACCTCGATTAATGTTTTGCCAAGAGGTATCAAAACCGTGCAAGCGATAGCGATATTCATTAAATTGCGGTAAATGAAATTGATTGAGCGAAAATTCAAAGCTCACTGAATTTTGCTTATAATGCAACGCCTGAGGTAGCTGCATTTGCGTTTGCCAATAAGTACTCGCTTGAGCTTGGCTATAGTTAATGCGCAAACCCGACAACACCGTATGACTGGATTTTTGCGTTTGCTCTAATATAGAGGGCTCAAAAATGCTCAGCCCTTCTTTGCTGCCTACCCACACTTGGCCTTGCTGATCGGCATAACAGGCATTGCGATTATAATTAGAGCCCGCTAGGCCATTGGCTTGCCGGTAGACCTGCACCTGTGAAAAATCAGCGGTAACACGCACTAACCCCGAGGGGGTACCTGCCCAGACATCGCCCTGGGCATCTTCAACGATGCAGCTCACCGCCGGGCTAGGCAGGCCCTCTTTGACAGCCAAGTGGCGGTAAGTTTTGGTGGTAGGATTATATACGCTAATACCCGCGGACCGTGACGCAAACCATATATCACCATTGGAGTGCGCCATAATCGCAATTAACTGATTACTACTTAAACTATTGCTGTTGTCAGGGTCGTGTGTGGTGATATCAAAGTCATCACTCTCTGGGCGATAGCGCGACAACCCATGAAGGCTCGCAACCCACACATTACCGTGTTCATCCAAGGTAATATCCCGTACAAACTCCCCTACAATACCGCCGGTATCCATGGCGTTAAAAGGGTAATGCTTAACATTACCGGTTGCTAAATTAATTTTGAAAAGACCTAATTTTTGGGTCCCTACCCACAAATGCCCCTTACCATCATCTTTGAGTGTCCAAATATAAGCACTGGCGATTCTTTTGGTTGGATCGGGGTGGTCGATTAAGCTTAACCACTGTCCATTTTGCGGATTATAGCGCTGAACACCGCCACCCCATGTACCTACCCATAAATAGCCTTGGCTGTCTGTTTCTAGCGCTAGCACTGGGTCAGCTTTTAACGTAGCGCCAGTATTGGCACTAAAGCTTTTAACGCGACCTTGTTGTGGATCGAGTAAATCAAGGCCGCCTTCAGTACCGATCCAATACAGGCCATTTTGCGCAGGGTGAATCGATAATATCGCATTATCATTCAACCCCCGATGAAAACGATTACGCTTGCGAAAATGCTTAATTTGATCAAAGCCGCGATAATAGTAATTCAATGTCCCCGAAAAGCTACCCACCCAAATATTATGATCTTTATCTTCAAAGGCGAGCCGCGCTTTATTGCTATCAATAGACGCCGGCACACTAGGGTCGTGAATATAGCCCTCTATTTTTTGTGTTTTTAAGTTAACACGCCACAAACCTGCGCTGTCTGTACCGACCCAAATATATCCTTTAGTGTCACCAAATACACCCCATACATCATTAGTCACAAAGGGTTTGTCGGCATTGGCATGCGCCGCATACTGGGTAAATGTTTGCTGCTCGCTATCAAACAATATCAAACCGCCACCGAGTGAAGCCAGCCAGTAATGAATGCCATCTGGCGAGTAAATACCACGTACATCTTGGTGGGCAATAGCCTTGGGGTCTTTGGGGTTGGGGCTATAATAGCTAACTTCATCGCTTAATAAATTCACGCGAATAAGGCCCAAATGGCTTGTCCCAAGCCATAGGTCATCACCGTATACATACACATAGCGAATATGAATTAATGCCGGTAGCTTGCGTATAAATGCCGGTGTCTTTTGCTCTAAGGTATCAGCATCCAATACCGCAAGGCCTTCGGTTGTTGCGGCAAAGGTCCAACTTTTATAACGTGTTACCGAGGTCACGTCGTTGCTCGGTAACGCATTACTTGCCGATGATACATTTGTGAACACACCACTATTGAGATCAAAGCGGCTAATACCTGTCACCGTTGCCACCCATACATAGCGCTCGTCTACGGCAAGGCTTTGCACATAATTGCCCGCAATACTGTTGTTATTATCAGCGCGGTAAAGCAGCACATTATGGCCATCGTAACGCGCCAACCCATTTTCGCCACCCACCCACAAAAAACCCTTGGCATCTTGTACCATGGCTGTGATGGAGCCGATATTAGTTTGATCGCTTGTATAGTTGGAGATTTGAATATGTCTAAATTCGGCATAAGGCGCCATATGCCGCTCAATGGCAGCATCTAAGGCCACTTGCGTGGCCAATACCTGACGAGAGCTGCACAAGAGCAATACTAGCGCACCTTTTAATATCAATAGCGATATCAATAGCCATGGCCGCAACACAGCGATACCGTCACAATAAACGTGCCGCTCTAAAGACCTGCGCTTACTGGTTGGCCAGTCGGTTAACATCATTCACTTATCAACATAATTCACGTATCAATGGGGGGTTACTTATCAATAACAATAATAGAGGCTGCATATAAAATGTCAGCATTAACTGATCGATTAATTAAAGGTTAGCTTATAGAGAAGGCTTTGTTTAACCAGAAAAATATTTAATAAGCCTTAACGAATGGTAACTATTCAGGAGTACCGAAATTGGGCCCTAATGAATCATTGACTGGGCCGCTCAAGCCATCTGCGACTTTGTGCTCCTCGACTTTATGCTCCTGCAAAGTCTAA
>CANLTI010000044.1 GCA_947494095.1 uncultured Pseudomonadales bacterium | reverse complement strand
GCGCCCCTTCGAGCGCCTTGCCGAGAAAACAGAACTCTACGTCTAATTGGACAAACTATTATTGCCTCGCCCCTAACCGCCACGCAACGAGCTGGTAGACCGGTCAATACTCAATAGCATAACGCTGCCGCGAGTGCTTTTGCTTTAACATCTCCCTTTAAAACAGTGACCAACTGCAAAGCAAAGGCAATCGCCGTTGCAGGACCCTGACTGGTAATGATGTTATTATAGGTCACCACAGGTTCATTGACATGGTGCCAGTGGTGCTCTTCTAACAAAGGCCTAAAGGTCGGGTAGCACGTAGCTGTTGTACCCGCCACAAAACCTCTAGCAGCTAAAACCAACGCCGGCGCCGCGCCAATGGCTGCCACCCAGTGTTCGTGGCGGATTTGATCGCTGATAATATCTTTAAGAGCGTCACTGCCTGCTAGGCATTGCGCGCCGGGTAACCCACCGGGCAACACCACCATTTGCCAAGATTTATTTTGGCAATACTGAATATGGCAATCAGCGGTGATTTGCACACCATGCGAGGTAGTCACTTTGAGCTCGGGCATAACCGTCGCAACAGTCACATCAATATCAGCCCGCCGTAAAATGTCAATGACGGTAACCACCTCGATGTCCTCACTCCCGTTAGCGAGTGCAACAAGCACTTTTGCCATACAATGCCTCTTTTATTCATATGTAGAGATTATTTTGTGAAATGCCGAGAACATTGTGGCGCCTGCTGCATCGCCCCATCTATTCACGCCCCCTATTTTGGCATGCCTCACGGCAAAGCCGCTGGGCAGATATGCATTCATCTTGATGTAAAACAATATCACTGTAAAATTTGGGGTAGCGCTAACTATCCAGAAACCTGCCGCCAATTTAAGGCCGAACCCGACTTTTGCGGCACTCATCGCGAGGAAGCCTTAATATTGATAGAAGCCGTTGAAATATTCACCCGCTAGCTATTTTACGTAAAACATTTCCTATCAATCACTCTCTCAGTCATGTCCCGCAATAAGGTCTCACCAATAATGTCTCACCAATAATTTTGCTACAAGGTACCTTTTTGAGCCTCATTCGCTTTCCCTTTTAGTGTAATACGCTCGTAAAGCTCGGCCACCTCAGCCATCAATGTTTGAAATTCGGGGTGAGTGTCAGCAAAATGGGCGACGCTCTGAATTTCGGCTAACGTTTCTTCTAAAAAAATAATGTCATACTCATCTAATACATCACCTTCATTCACTTTATTGAGTATCTCTAACATGCGTGGCAACTGGTGCCGACTAAAGCCCAGCAAGACCACTTCAACAGTCCCCTGCTCTTTAGGGGTTAATCTTGAAAACTGACTCATTTACATACCTTGTATTCAATAGCCTTGGTTGTTCTTAATTGTCTCACTTGTATTGTATTACTCGCCTCAAGAAGCTAATAAAAGCGAGCACCGTGAAAATAATAGTCGGTATTGCACCTGAATCATACCGCCAGTATGTATCGAGACTAAAAATTGCCACCAAAGTGCAATGCAAAATGCAAAAAGAAAAATGCATAAAAAATAAAACTATTAATTATCAGTGGGTTACAGTATTGGCATCGACCTTGCCCTTACTGAGTTGTCTTATTGAAATAGCCATGACTACTCGCCAGAGGTCGCTTAAATGCATATCGATTTACTGTTAGACTCCAGAGGTTTTGGCGGTATTGAAGCCCATATTTTTGAATTGAGTAAGGCGCTATTAAGTTGCGGGCATACGCCAACTGTCATCTTTATGAATGATTACGGTGACCACCCACTCAAAGAAAAGCTGCATCAAGAAGCTATTGCAGTCGTACATATTAACCTACCTTGGCTAAAAGCCATTAATTGGCTACGTAAACGACGACCCGACGTATTGCATACTCATGGCTATAAAGCTGGAATTATTGGCCGACTAGCTGGCAAGCTGGGTCATTTTGGCGTATGCAGTAGCTACCACTCGGGCGAATCAACCCGAGGGCGCTTAGCCGTTTATTCATGGTTAGACCGCTTAACGGCTCCTTTAGCTCACGAAATCATTGCTGTTAGCCACAAAATAGCACTCAAACTTCCTCAAAAAACGCAAGTATTAAGCAATTTTGTCGAACCCAAAGAGGCCTTAAGTCAAGGTAAAAAAATTGCCTTTGTAGGGCGGCTAAGTCATGAAAAAGCCGCTGATCGTTTGCTTAAGGTCGCTCAAGCATTACCCAACACTCAGTTTGATATTTATGGAGACGGGCCATTGTTAGAGCAATACAAAGCACAAGCAAGCAGCAATGTTGTTTTTCATGGTGCACAACCGATGGAGCGGCATTGGCCTCAAATAGGCTTATTACTCATGCCCTCCAGATATGAAGGCTTACCTCTGGCAGCCTTAGAAGCCATGAGCCACGGCATACCTGTCATCGCTACACCCGCAGGTGATATACCCTTATTAATAAAACATAATAATAATGGCTGGCTACTCAAAGCTGGCACATCAACAAATAATCATGCCGAGCAAGAAGTGATCGCCGAAATGATCAAAACACTCATGCACTGGAAAGACCTCAATCTTACGCAGCAACTTAACATTCAACAAAATGCTTACAGTACCATTGCTAACCGATATAGCACTCGTTCGACATTACCTAAATTTTTGGATTGCTATTTTAGCACCGCAACGAGTATATACCGTGTTTGATCAACTTTTAGAATCGACGCGTGCGCTTCCTGACAGCAGCGCCATTTTACTGGTGCACTATGGCGATGATTGGTTAAGAGGCAGCGAACACTGTCTCTTAGATTTATGCCTAGCGCTCAAAAAACAAGGGTTTTCGCCAATTGTTTGGTGTAATGCACAAACATTGTCCGATGCCCTCAAAAGCCATAATGTGCCACATCATTGCTCTGAGATGCATATTTTCTTAGGTTATCAAAAAAAACGATATGATCTATACGCTTGGTATACCCAAGTCAAAACAGGCATTCAATTGATTAAAAAATACCGGCCTGCACTTGTTCATATCAATAGCGCTGCACCGTGCCAATGGATGCAAGCGGCTTGCCTATTAACTAAAACACCGAGCATTACGCAGCTGCATGCTCACTATGGTACATTCAAAGATAGACTGACACTGGGCTTACATTTTTGTAACATTATTATGGGTGTGAGTCATGCCGCGATTAGAGCACTCGATCGCGATGGTATAAACCGCCAGCAAACGCGTATTATTTTACCCAATGCCATTGATGCTCTCGCATTACAACAACAGCCTCCAATACCGATCAAAAAAGCACTGGGGCTTAAACAAGACGCTATATTATTATTGAGTGTAGGCTCTGTGATTAAGCGTAAAGGTCATCAGTTTTTATTAAACGCCCTGTGCACGTTAAACGCGTCAGCCACATTAAACCATCACCGAAAACCTTATTATGTCGCCATTATTGGTGACGGTGAAGAGCTAGACTCACTCAAGGCACAGTGCGATGCCTTAAATATTACAGAATATGTATTTTTTTTAGGCAATCAAGATAATGCTTTTGGCTATATGCTGGGTGATGCTGACGCCCTCATCAGTACCGCTATCGATGAAGTATTTGGGCTAGTACTAGCAGAGGCCAATTTAGCCAAAATACCGGTTATCGCCCCGAATATTAAAGGTATTAATAGCGTGATAAAGCAGCATAAAACGGGCCTACTGTACACGCCCAATAATAGCCTTAGCCTACAAAAAGCATTGTTATCATTATCTCAGCACGCATGCTGGCAAGTACGAGTCAGCCGAGGTTACTATCGGGCCCTCACAACATTTAATAGCCATAACCACATCTACGGTATTGTCCAAGCCTATGAGCAAGCAATAGAGATTCACCACAATAATACTCTTTTGACGCGGTTCAAAAAATGGCTATTTGTATGCCAAGCAATTAAAAAATGGGCATTCAAAAAAAATTTATTGGCCCACTGTATTATTAACAAAAAAACTGCAGCCATAAAATGAAAAAAGCCCATCACGCTGACAACACCAATATAGCAGATTTTGACTTTATTATTTACGACCCTGTTAGCTTTGCCGGCGGCTCAAAAGTCGCCATGAACCATATTATTGGCGAATGTCGCGGTAGCCGGCCTATTGTTGCCACTTGCGATCCTAGCAGCTGGCATGCTAAGCATACAATTATTCCTCTTTACTTACCCCAAAAGCTAAAACGCGCCTCATCGGGCATCCCATTTTATGGCAAACAGTTATTTCTCAGTGTGCAGCTTGTTGTCATTTTTTTAAAGTATATCCGCATCAAAAAAGTAGCCGTTATTTCTGGTCCTGCTGTAGATATTGCAGCATTAATATTGGGTAAATTATTGAAAAAGTACACCATTCAATTAATTCAAGGGCCAATATCACACAGTAGAGTCGCATTACTCGGTTTAAAAATGAGTAGCCGTATATTTTATTTGGCCAGCTGCCAAAAAAATATTGCCAATTTAATACAATACCAATCTACATTAGACATCGCAAAAATCAATCAAAAAAGTACCACTTTTACTAATGGGTTACCCCATAATCAGTGGCCAACACCTTCTCTCAGTATAAATAGCGACAATAGAAGCATCAATAACACAAGCACTAATAATACAAGCACCAATCGACCTGTGATTGCGCATAATAATCATCACAATCCCAGCACTCTCCCCAACCCGATACCTTCAAGAGTATTTTGGGCGGCCTCATTACTCAAATGGAAGGGGCTCGATATTCTTGAAACAGCGATGAATCATTATTTAAACAACACCCATATCCAAGCGAGTATTTGCTACATTCAACCTAACAATACGACTTTAGCCTGTCATCAGGCACCACAAAATAACCAGCAAATATCAGTATGGGAAAACCCTAACAACCTTGATGAAATTCGCAGTCAATGTAATATTTTTGTCTCAACCAGCCAGCATGAGCCCTTTGGTTTAAGTATTTTAGAAGCAATGGCTGCACGGCTGTGCCCGGTCATCCCTAAAGATGGCGCTTACTGGGATACTCAGCTTACTCATGGTGTTAATTGCTTTAAATACACCCCTAACGACCCCCAATCATTGGCGAGGATATTATTGTTACTTAGCCGACATACTTTTTGTATTACATCCGTTGGCCAGTGCGCGCAAGATATCGCCTCACAGTATAAAGCTCAAAACACTTATCGCGCGATAGTCCAAGTATTATTAGGTAGCGCATTAAATGATAAACCCTCAGCGTTTAATGAAAGTACCAAAGGACTATAAATGTTGTCACGTCAGCAACCTCAAAAGGCACCCAGCAGCGACTTAAAAAAAGCCATTGTATTTTATGGCTTATCGATTGTTTTAATGAAGGGTTTATCCCTGATTATGCTGCCCCTTATTGCGGGTTACTTAAGTCCTGCTGCCTTAGGGCAATTAGAGCTACTCACCACAGCCGCTATACTCGCGAGTTTATTTGTTGCAATGGGTTTAGAAGATTGCCTATTCCGCTTTGCCTCAAATACTACCGGCGCTCGACAACGTACTATTGTGTCCTCTCTTTATGGCTGGTCATTACTCATTGGCTTGGCAGCATTGCTTTTGGGGGCATTGTTGGCGCCGACTATTAGCGCACTCAGTAAACAGCTACTTAGTGACGGAGGGTTGCAACACTATCACTTGCAAATGGTTTGGGCCGGCGTTGCCTTAGAAGGCGCGATTAGCTTGCCATTAGCTTACTTACGCATGCAAGATAAACCGGCTCATTTCTTTTACGTAGTTATCGGTCGTACATTTTTACAGGCGATGTTAACATTTGTTTTTTTGCATCATAGAGCATCGATTACCAGCGTACTACTCGCCAGTTTAATTGCCACTTGCAGTCAGGCATTAATACTCGGTTTTCTGCAATTAAAAAGCACAGGAATAAAACCCAAGCCACAAGAACTTAAAGCTATTTATCAATATGGTTTACCACTGTTAGGCAGCGGCTTATGTTTGTTTGCACTCAATGGTATCGACAGGATAGCTATTGCATATTGGGTAGGCCTAACCGAACTCGGGCTATATGCCGTTGCCGCAAAATTTGCACTCGCTACAGTCTTGCTCATGCAACCTTTTGGCATGTGGTGGCGGCCTAAGCGCTTTGCCTGGTTAGCCGAGCAACCCGTGGCCTGCGGTAAAATGTTAGAACGTGCTATTTTACTTTTAGCTATCATTACATGCGCTGTTGCATGTGCTGGGCCAATATTAATTGCCAGTTTAATGCCCGATGAGTATATCGCTGCCGCACAATGGATTGCCGCTATTGCTTTTATGCTAGCATTAAGAGAATCCAGTGAGGTGCTCAACTTAGGCGTCCTTAACCAAAAAAACACCCTCCTGCTCTTAAAAATCAATATCTCTAGCGCCGCACTCGCGACAGTATTGTGTTTACTGTGTACAAGCCTGTGGGGCGTCAAAGGCTGTATTGCAGGTCTTATTATTGCTCAGGGCATAAGACTACTTTTGATTATTGGGGGCGGGAAATATGTACTGACACGCCAAGGTATTCACCTTCATGTTAGCGCGCGCTGGTTAATATTTTGCTTGACCACTACACTATTGAGTGTGATTGGTAGTGCTTATTTCGTCGCTCAAAGCCCTATAAATAATGGCTTCACGCATATCACTATTCATCACTTGCTCATGACTAGCCTCCCCCTAGGCGGAGTGTTTTTAACCCTATCAATAATATTATTAGGTATGGCGCTACAGTGCCATATTATTTCTTTTCAGCGCATAAAGCTTCAAAAAACTCAGATCAAAGCCCTTTAATTTGATACTCCAAGTCTTTAAAAACACACCAGCAGCGCACATTTAACTACACTTACAGCATGGAAAAGCACACACCGTTATCGAGTCATATCAAACACATACAGCGCTTTACTCGCCGGCAAAAACCTCAACTCAACAACCGCCATAAGGTAAGTTGGAGTCCTTGGGTAGCCTTAATGTTATGCGGGCTGTTTGCAGGTGTATGGTGGCTTTTACCACACCCTATATTAATTATCATTGCTGGGCTCGTACCATTAGCCATTTATGGCGTACTTCGCCTGCCTTTTTTAATTGTATTAAGTTTTGTTATTTTCTCTTTTTGCCGTATTCACGAAGCCTTTCCTTTTTTAAATCCTCTAAGAATTCCGCAATTGCTCGCCCTAGGCTCATTGTTTGCTTTGGGGTGGCATATTGTGGTAACGGGTAAAATACAACCCTTCTGGGATAAAAGTTTACACTGGGTGACTGTTTTTTTTGTTTTAGTTTTTATTGGGATATTTTTTGCCACAAGCCGAGATATTGCGATCACAGCATTTAAAGATTCTTACATCAAAATAATCATTATGACCTACGCCATTGCTTGGCTCACTCGCACACCCAAAGATTTCGCCTTAAGCTTATATCTATTTACCCTTTCGGGTGTTGCCGTTGCCGGTGTCGCACTGTTTAATAAGGCCAATGGTATTGGCCTGGTCGAAGGCACACGTGTCACTGTTGGCCGCGAACTAGGCTCTATTTTGGGTGACCCTAATGATTTGGCGCTAGTGCTTATGTTTCCTATTAGTTTTGCTGCCAGCCTGATGCTTAACAAAGGATTAGGTAAAATAGCGCGATGTATAGGCACCCTCAGCACAATCACATTGTTTAGTGCCGTTATTGCAACGCAAAGCCGAGGTGGGTTACTCGGTGTTATCGCCGTATTTGGCTTAATGGCTTATCGCCGCATTGAATCAAAAATTATTTTTTTTGGTGGTGGCGCCGTTGGGGTAATGGCTCTTTTTGTTATGGCGGGCATTTCAGGTCGAGCCTCTGGCGGTGCCGCTGAAGATGGTGTAGACGCCTCTGCAATGGGGCGAATTTATGCTTGGCAAGCAGCTTGGGGCATGGCTCTTGTCAATCCAATAACAGGAGTTGGCTTAAAAAACTTCTTTTCTAATTATTATTTTTATAGCCCCCATTGGGATGGGCTTAATCACGCGGTGCACAGCACTTGGTTTGGTGTAATGGCTGAGTCCGGATTGCTCGGCATTATTGTTTTTATAGGCATGGTCGTCAAGCTTGTGATTGATGCGACTAATAGCACTAATCTTGCCGTAAAAAGACATTCGCCCGCAGTAATTACTGCAGCTTCAGAGGCTAACTTAGCGGCTATTTTAGGCATTGCCGTATCGGGCACTTTTTTAACCCAAGGCTATACCTGGCCAATTTATGTTGTCGCTAGTTTAATCATTGCAATGAAACACTGGCAAAAAGAAAATTTATAATCGTCTTTTTAAATCAATATGCACAGCGACCAACGGTTAATTTTTAACTTTAAATAGCTAGCAAGCCTCTGTCAATGGAAGCTTAACGGTAAAACAGGCTCCTTGACCTTCTTGGCTTTCTACACTCAACAGACCACCATGTGTTTTAATGATTCCATGAGAAATAGAAAGGCCCAAGCCGGTTCCTTGTCCATTTTTTTTAGTCGTGAAAAAAGGTTCGAATATTTTTTTACAGACTTCATGGCTCATGCCACAGCCATTATCCAAAAATGAAATAATGGCAAATTTATTTTCTTTTTTGGCTGTAATAATAAGCCGTCCATTTTTAGTTACAGCGTGTGAAGCGTTGATGATTAAGTTCAAAAAAACTTGCGACAAACTACCTTGCTGCCCACTAATATAGAGTGGGTCACTGTAGTCATAGCACACATAAAGTTTATCTTTAATCTGTATTTTGACTAAGTCCAGTGTATTTTCAATACATTGAACAATATTAAAAATTTCTGGATTAGCGTCATCAGGGCGTGAAAAGTCTCTCAGTCCTTTAACAATACCCTCAATACGTGAAATACCTTCACGGCTCTCATCTGCAATACTATTGATATCATTAAGTAAATAGTTAACTTCATGAACTTTGCCCAACGTTTGAATAGCGTCAATTAAAAGTGCTATAGGCACGCCTCTATCATCGACTTGATTTTTACAGAGCAGCTTATTTAATGCTTCAAAAAAATCGGTCAGTTCTTTGCTGTAGCTTTTAAGTGTATTGAGATTACTTTTGATATAGCCTGCAGGGTTATTGATTTCATGAGCTAAGCCAGCACAAAGCTGCCCCAAAGAGGCTAATTTCTCTTGGTGAACTATTTTTTCTTTTTGCCCCTTGAGCTTATTGTAAGCATACTGTAATGATTTATTGGCTTCATACAGTTCGCGCGAGCGGTTTTCCAGCAAATCTTCGGCTATTGCTCTCGCTTTTTTTTGGCGCTCATATGCAGCTTTATAATCAACATTCGCCAATCTTTTCTACCTCGATTAAACAATGATCATGGCCCTTATGATAACAGTCGTGCTGTGTTATTTTTATCGTTAAGTGATAAAATTCAGCAGCCCCCTGAATCAACCCTTCAGCCAATTCACACATCTGCCGCTTAGACTCGTAACGCAGTAATATTTTACTTTCAGACTGCTCAACTGCGGTGATCACAGGTAAATAAACGCCTTCAAACAACTTGCGCACTTCAACATGCACAATATCGTCTACGCTAGCTAAAAATTTAAAAAAATCAGGCTGTAGCGTTGTAAATATCGGGTGCTTTTTATTTAACACACCAAATAAATAAATGCCAAACAAATGTAACGCTTGTTCGCGGCTCACATTAAGCTGGTGACACACTGCACCAACTAATTTAAACATCTCCGAGTCATCATAATTAGCTACTGAGGTATAAATACCGCCAGAATCTGTATTGGCCGCAGTTAATATTGCCTCCCATTGCGCAATACCAAATTGACTTTCTATGAAATCATTGAGTGCAATAAAAACAGCGCCTTTCATTAGTTCCCCCTCTAAATAAGCCACATCTATAAAATAATATATCAATAAACTCACTGTAACTATTCGCTATAACTATTCACTGCAACTATTTAGCTGAATGCGAAAATATCATTCAGTAGTATACTACTGAATTATTCCCGGGTGTTTAAGCGCAGAATTTTTCAGAAAAACACGGGTAAAAAAACAACTTTTACCGAGAGCACTTGTACAGCACCTAAGCCATAGAAGATACGAAAGATCAGCGATTTAAAATTAAACAATTAAACAATACATTCAATAATTAATTAGCAAAAACCTGAAAATCCAAAAAATAATTATAATTTATTGTAAATTATTTTATTCACTTTCTTTAACCATTAATTCAAATTTACACTTAAATTTATGCTGGTAACTCAACAAGCGATCAATAATACTTTGCGTAATTACTGTACCCTCTGTCAGCAATAATAACTGGTTGGCCGCATGCAAATCTTCATCCAACAACATACCCACCTTAAGCTGGGCAACAGAGGCCTTAAAGCGCTCTATTTTTTGGGCAGCTTGTTCATTAACAATTGAAAAGAACGCTTCAACAACATACGGATCATAGGCTAACCCGGCGTTTTTTTGAATGTATTTTTTTGCATCATTTTGCCCCAAGCATTGAGGTATCAATAAACCATGATACAAATCATGGTATTCGGCAACGACAGTAATAATTCTTGATATCTTTAAAATATCTTTTGCATACAGGCCTTCAGGAAAACCTGAGCCGTCCAGTCGCTCATGATGCTGCTTAACAATTTTAGCGACACTTTCTAATCCAGGTGCCGCTGCCAACACCATTTCTGCTACTAGCGGGTGCTGCTGATAGCTCTCTAACTCATCATCGGTCATATCATAAACTGGCTTTTTTCGTAGAGCCTCTGGCAAAGCCATTAAGCCAATATCATGCAATAGCCCAGCTTGCTGTGTCAGCTCAATATCATCATCGCTAAGCTTAAGGTGCCTAGCCACTTTATCCGAAAACTCCGATACAAAACGACAATGATTATTAGCCCGTCCTTCGGTCCAATCTAATAAATGCGTTACAACACCTAGCGCGTCATTAAAACTTTTCTTAGAGCGCTCATGTGTCATTTTTAGTAATGTTAGCGCTTGCTCAATCTCTATGGTTCGCTCTTTCACTGTTTTATCAAGGCTGAGTGCCAAGCGGCCTAACTGCCTATTTTGCTTACGTGTTAAATCCTCTAGGCGCTTTCTTTCTCGCTCTGATCCCTGAAAACGAATAGCACCATTAATCACCTCGGCCAACATATTGTCATCCCAAGGTTTATTGATATAGTTATAAATACCAGCATAATTAATCGCATTCTCAAGCGACTTCAAATCAGCATGCCCGGTTAATAATATGCGAATCGTATAGGGGTACTGCTGCTTTATTTTTGCTAAAAGTACATCGCCATTCATCTCGGGCATACGCATATCAGAGACAACAATATCAATCTTATTATCAGCAAAAAGCTTTAAGGCATCATAACCATTATTTGCCGTTATCGCTTGCCAAGGCTTACCACGAGAAAAACGCCGCATCGCGTTTAATACCGGGGGCTCATCATCAACAAACAACACCCTTGGTGTGCTGGCTTCTTCGATAGCGCCCGCCTCTTCATTGCTTAAAGGCTCATTAGATTCAGCCTGCAATTGAGTATCGACTAGCCCATTATTGTTATTACTTATCGTATTATTAACATTCACGCTTATTACATCCACCCATGGCTGCTATTAATGAACACTTTAGACTCCTTATGCTCGACATACGACCATCCTAAAATAATATTTATCGTAAAAAATACAGCAATTACAACGCCAACGGTTATCACTAAGGCTCTTAAAAAGGTTATAAATAGTACTCGATGGTCTTATATCTTCCTGACGATAAAACACAAGGTTTTTAAATCATTAACTCATGAGATCACTCGTTTCGTCAAATGCATCTACAATAATGAGTATAGGTAAAAAAACACGGCCTAAAGATTAATTTATTGGCCCAGCAATCGCTTATAACAATTGGTTCGCACACTACCCTACAAGCACTATTAACATGTGACTATTCAACCTAACTAGCCCCCTCTTAACAAGGTGCTGATGGGTTATTTTCTGGGTATTTAAGCGCTGGGCCGCAAGGAAAGAAGGAGGTAGACAGTGCACCTGCATAGGGATATACAAGAGTAGGCTTTGCAGGAGAGCAAAGTCGCAGATGGCTTGAGCGGCCCAGCAATGATTCATCAGCACACGATTTCCGCACCTCTGAAAGAGTTACATTAACATTACAACAGGCGCCTCCCAATGAATACTGCCTATCATTTAAAGTACTGGCTTAAAAATAGCTCTAATCCAGTAGCAACATATAGCTTTCGCTGCTTAAAGTATTGTCTTTCAAAAAATATTCCACTGCCGCTTACCCCCTACTTTATTATCGCCCCACTCTTTAAGGGGCTCAGCACGATAACAACAGGGTTATTACGCCAACTTTGGTGGACGCCGCTGTTTAAAACAAAACTTGCCACACCACCAAAGCACCTCTATTTGTATACAGGCATGCCTTATATTAGTGGCCCACTCACTATAACAATAGGGGAGCGCTGTCGCATATCGGGACAGACGACATTTACCGGCCGTTATCAAAACATGAATCCGCAAAAAGCCCCTATTAACGCAGAGCTTACTATAGGCAACAACGTCGGCATCAGCTGGCAAACCACAATCGCTGTAGGCCAGAAGGTCACTATTGGTGACAATACGCGAATTGCTGGGCGGTGCTTTTTAGCCGGTTATCCAGGGCATCCCGTCAACCCTTTTGACCGCGCACAAGGTAAACCGGATACTCAAGATCAAGTAGGTAATATAGTACTCGAAGAGAATGTATGGCTAGGCACAAGCTGCACCGTGCTCCCGGGCGTTACCATTGGCTGCAACACTATTGTTGGCACCGGCAGTATTGTCACTAAAAGCCTCCCCCCCAATGTTATTGCCGCGGGCAACCCTGCACGCGTCATTCGTGAACTCACTTTGGCCGAGCTAACCCAGGAACGCGACGACAATGTTACCGCATAAACTAACAAGCCCCACTAAACACAACTCAAATATAATTAGCTCACTTGATCGTCGCTCACCAATTGAGCACCCCAACACCCGCAACAGCTCTATTGATCACAGCCCTATTAACCCAGCCTCCAGAAATAAAATACCACGCGATACCCTACTCGTTTTTGGAGAAGACTGGCACGGCCTACCGAGTAGTACGCAGCACCTGATAAAACCACTTTGTCAGCAGTACACTGTAATTTGGGTCAACTCTATTGGGCTCAGACAACCGCGTCTAAATACACACGATATTCAACGAATAATACGTAAACTACGACAGTTCATGCTATGTAACAAACAAACGGCTACGCCAAAAAATAGCGCGTGCGCTGAACCAAGTGCTTTACTCAACCTAAAGACTTTCCCTGCACCTAAAAGCCGCTTAATGCGTAAACTATGCGGTAAACTCATGGCCAAGCAAATACAGCACGCACTGAATAAACTTGACTGTCAGCGCCCTATTATTTGGACCAGCTTACCCACTGCGATTGATGCAATAAAATACCTAGCACATAAAGCCACTATTTATTATTGCTGTGATGACTTCACAAGCTTAGCGGGCGTAGATCACAGCACGGTCGGCATACACGAAAAAGAATTACTCGATTGTGCCGACTTAATTATTGCCAGCCAACATCAATTAGCTCAAAACCTAAGCCTACGCCTGGCGCCACTGCATCAAAAAGAAACACCGAAAGTTTTACCACACGGTGTTGACTATGTACACTTTAGCCAAATCGCTAATATTGCACCTGATTTACCCAACAACAATAAGCCCACAGCAGGGTTTTATGGCAGCATTGCTAGCTGGATAGATTTTTCACTACTAGAGTCCGTAATTACTCACAATCCTAACTGGAATTTTGTTTTTATAGGTCATATAGAAGCCAGTGTGATGGCTAAATTTTTGCCGTTATCTCAACTAGATAACGTTTATTATTTGGGGCCTAAAGAACACTATCAACTTCCGCAATATAGTCAGCATTGGCAAGCCTCATTACTGCCTTTTAGGCATTGCGATCAAATCAGTAATTGCAACCCCCTAAAGCTACGCGAATATTTAGCCGCAGGTTCACCCATTATTTCGAGTGATTTCCCTGCGGTCAATGAATACAAAAAAATAATCAATATTGCGAATACACAAGAACAATTCAGTCATTATCTTAATAGCATTAATATGCTGAGTAATTCACAAAAAATTGTATTAAAAAAAGAGCAACAAGCCCTAGTAAAAAACCATAGCTGGCAAGCACGTAGCCAGCAAATCAAGCTGTGGATTGATCAATTATAATGGATATATGGCAGCGAACAATTTGGTTACTCGGCATTGCATGGCGATACCGCTATACCATTGTACTCCCCATTTTTATATTACCTATAGCTGGCTATGTTATTGGCTCTAAAATGCCAAAAAATTATGCCTCACATACCTCAATGCTTATTCAAGAAACAGCAAAAATGAACCCTTTCCTTGAGGACTTCTCTGTTTCACCTTTATTAGAAGAGCGCATAGGGGCTCTGAATACACTATTGCATAGCCGACACATCTTAACTGCCGTCGCAGAAGAACTTAAATTAATTACAGCCGACACAACAGCCGAACAAAAAGATCTTGCCATTGGCAAGCTGTCGGGTAAATTAAAAATGCGTATTATCAGTAAAGATGTTTATCAACTTGAACTTAAAGATAGTCAGCCTGCGCACATGAAGCAGACACTCGACATTGTGAGTCGCTACTTTGTAGATGCGCTACTCACACCCGAAAGATCATCAATAACAGGATCAGCTGACTTTCTAAGTCGTGAAATAGAGAAAAATTTAACTCAATTAAATCAAGCAGAGCAGCAATTAGCTCATTTTAAAAATACCCACCCCAACGAACTACCCGAACACAGAACAGCACATATCGCGCGATTAGAGCAGCTCAAAAATGACTACGCAGAAGCAAGCGCAAAATTAGCCGGAGAAGAAAAGCGATTAGGTAGCTTGGCTAAGCAATTGTCATCAACCAACCCTATTATTAGCGGCATTGAAGATAAAATAATACATACTAAAAGCGAGCTTAGCGCCAAGAGAACTCGCTATACAGAAGAGCATAGCCAAATTAAATCATTAACATTTACACTACAACAACTCGAGGAAGAACGAAAAAAAATTATTGACTCGGCCGACGATATTAACAACATTAAAAATTTATGGGTAATGGCTAATAATTACATCAGTACCGATAGTGGCGAACTCACTTTGCTTATGACACAACTACAAGAACTACAAAAAAATCAAGGTGAAGTTGCTCATTTACGCGAGCAAACTCAATATTTAGAAAAAAACATCGTAGATCTCCAGTTAAAACTTAAAGACATGGGCAGCCGAGAACAAGAACTAGGCAATGTCATAAGAGATATTTCCGTCAAACGCAGCCTGCATAGCGATCTACTAAAACGGTACCAAATGGCAAAGATAACCGGTTCACTGAGTTCGTTCGAAAGCCAAGATAGAGTAAAAATAATAGACAAACCCTACACTCCAACGCGCCCAACAAATCCGCCTGCGATTATCTTTATCATTGCCGGGGTTTTTGGTGGCTTAGCACTAGGGTTAGGCATTGCACTTGTCGGCGAAATAACCGACAGCACCATTCGTCGTTCAGATCAAATTATGTCATTAACAGAGCAAGATGTAGCAGTACAAATTCCACCGCTAAGCCATATTAGCCTACAATAAAACACCCCAAAAAGGCACATATGGCCTCACACTTGCTATAACTAATTTAAAATAGCTAATTTGAAATAGCTAAGTTGAAATAATTAAATTGAAATACTACGTTGCAATAGTCACATTACAATGTAGCTACAACCAGTGTAATTGTTAAGCCAAGCAAAGAGCATCACCTAACAGGGTGCTAACGGATTTTTCCTGGATATTTAGGCGCACCCACTGGAAAAATCAGAACCACAAGAGCCAGCTGTTAAGAGCGCTTATAAGTAACCAATTTAGGCGCCTCCTAATAGTTATAAGTTACCTTTATTTTTGCAAATAGCATTTTTATTTAGGAAAGGTGTTTATGAGCACAGCACAAATTATTCAACACTTACAGCCTGGCGGTATAGAATCATTAGCTTTAACCTTACTTGAGCAATTCGATAAGCCAAAAATGCTAGGCAAAAGTACTAATAATACTAAAAATATGATTATTAGCTTAGAAGGTAATAAAGAGCAGGCGATCAAAGCGTGGCCTAGGCTTGAATCCTATGCCGATCAGTTAATTTTTTTGAATAAACCCGATAAGTTTTCTCTTAGTACAATTAAAAATTTAAAATCAAAACTCAAAGAGCATAATATTTTAGCCATTCACACACATCATATAGGCCCTTTTATATACGGTGGCTTAGCCGGCTCTGCCGCGGGCATAAAAAATCATATTCATACTGAGCATGACGGATGGCATTTGCAAAATGCAAAGCATTCTGGAATCCAGCGTTGCTTAAATTATTTTTTAGATCCGACCCTAGTTGCAGATGCTCAAGAAGTCGCAAAACAAGTACTGAACCATACCGGCGCTTTTAGTCAAGTTATTTACAATGGCGTCGACACTCAACGTTTTCAGCCTATTCAATCGCTAAGTGACAAACGTAAACTACGCAGTTACTGGGGGTTAGATCGAGATTGTCTGTTAGTCGGTGCGGCAGGTCGACTAGAAAGTGTTAAAGGTCACGAGTATCTTATTCGCGCCATGGCGCTGCTCAGCGATAATGTTCACCTCGTCATTGCTGGCGATGGTCGCTGTGCGACGCAACTGCGCATTCTTGCAGATACGTTAGATGTTGCTGCACGTGTTCATTTTTTAGGCCAAACAGATCAAGTCCATAAATTTTATCCTATGCTAGATGTGTTTTGCTTACCCTCGTTAAATGAAGGCTTTCCCCTCGCACCCTTAGAAGCACAAGCGTGTAATGTACCCACAATTGTCACCAACGTTGGTGGTGCAAGCGAAACACTGTGCCCTGTAAGTGGCGTGGCTGTTACCGCAGCCGATGAATACGCACTGGCTGCAGCGATCCAGCAACACTGCGACCTCCATGCTCATTCACAACTTAAGCACGCGATTACCCGCGCTCCAGATCATAGCCTTGCAAATACGCAGGATGCGCCCTATTCAGAATACCCATATTTAGAACCAACCACATCAGGCCATAAACCTAGAGATTATATTTGCGAAAATTTTTCTATTGAAGCAATGGCAATGGCTTACCAGAAGTTGCTAGACACTTAAACACTGACTCATCATTAATATTTATTCGAGGGCTTGATTCATGCCATATGATTTACCGCTTTATTCTGATATCTATTCAAATATTATTGTATTAAATATATGTGGTGCTATCACGTTAGTCAGTATTTTTTTGGTAATCTATCATCATGCGTTTTACCCCTTTTTATTACAGCGCATTGCCAACAAAAAAACAATTAAAATAGCAGCCAATGACTCTCATGTTCACCCTGCACCTGCAACATTAAAAATCGCCATGATCATACCGGCGTTTAATGAAGAAAAGACAATCAGAGATAAATTATATAACTGCATTAGCTTAGATTACCCTGAAGCATTACTCGATATTTATATTGTTCTTGATGGTTGCACAGATAACACCCACGCAATTATTGAAGAGACATTAAAAGATGGCATTTTTAGCGCACTCAACATACAGATAATTCATCACTCAGACAATTGCGGTAAAATTGCCAGAATCAACGAAACTGTCAAAATAATACAGGCGGACCTTATTGCTTTTAGTGATGTCTCGTCCTTGATTTCTTGCGATGCGCTACACATATGCGCGAGACATTTTTTTGTCTCAAAGCCACAATCAACAACTGGCGTAGCGCCAACGCAAAGCGAAAAACCTGTTGGTGTGGTCACAGGGTTTTATCGTTTACTTAACCCCGCCAATAATGGTGAGAGTACGTACTGGCAACACCAATGTAAGCAGCAGCTTGCGGAATCAACAATGGGGGCGGTACAAGGTGCGCATGGCGCCTTTTATATGATAAAAGCCGAGCTCTTCAAACCCTTACCTTACGATACCATCAATGATGATTTTGTTATACCGATGCAAATTGTTGGCTTAGGTTATCAAGCGATAATGGAGCCTAATATTAATGCACTAGAATTGGAGAAAACAAGTCGCCATCAAGAGGCCAGTCGTAGAGTGCGTATTGCCGCAGGCAACATGCAACAATTATTTAGACTGCGAAACCTGCTTAACCCTAAATATCGCAATGTTGCATTTATGTTTGCTTCCGGAAAAACACTACGTGTATTCATGCCTCATTTAATGATTATTGCCTTTCTAGGCTCAGCTCTACTCGCACCAATAAGCTTTATCTTTAGTCTTTTTTTGGGTTGCCAAATATTGGCCTATGGTCTTGGCTTACTCAGCATTTTATTGCCCCACCATTTCACCTCATTCACGCCACTTAGTTATCTCATCAAAGGGCATTATTATAGTTTTATTGGCAGTACAGGCTACCTTATTGATTCCGTACTCGGTCGCCATCGCCAATCCATTAATCATAAAATTCATGAACCGAGTAGCCAATACAACGATTGTGTCTCACTAGATCCAACAACAGCAAAAGCCAAACGCGGCTTTGACATTGTCATCGCCAGTGCAGCGCTTATTACTCTATCCCCTTTACTGCCTTTAATCGCGCTTGCGATTAAACTTGAATCCAAAGGCCCTATACTTTTTAGCCAAGTCCGTATTGGCTTGAGTACGCCTACAAAAATGCAGTTTTTTACCATGTACAAGTTCCGCAGCATGGTACAAGATGCCGAAAAATCAACAGGCGCCACGCTAGCTACCAAAAACGATGCGCGCATTACCGCGATGGGCCGTTTTTTACGAAAAACGCGATTAGACGAACTACCTCAACTTTTTAATGTGATTCGCGGTGACATGTCTATTGTAGGGCCGCGGCCAGAACGACCCGATTTTTATGGCAAACTTGAAAAAGCTATTCCCTTTTTTTCAGAACGCACTTTTGGTGTTATGCCTGGCATAACAGGCCTGGCTCAAGTTCATCAAGGTTACGATACGTGTATCGAAGATGTACGCAGTAAGGTGGGTTACGATCACGGTTACGCCTTAGCCTTGCATAGCGTTAAAACATGGTTACGCATGGACTTATGGATAATGTTCAAAACCATAGAGGTAATGATTATGGGCAGAGGGCAATAACCTCCCCCAAGAGACTACTGCAAGGCGTATATCGAGAGATGAAACGACAAAAGCACCGACGGAATAAGGCCTATAACCCGTCAGTGCATCACCAGGAAAGGTTTGTTAGTTTGGCCAATAGTGACAAAAAAGTGAGGCCACTTTAAATACTAGCAGAAAAACCCATGCAGCTGGCGTAGTAGGTTGTCGTACCGGGCCAATCCGAAAACACACCTATTACGCCTACGTCTTCAGCTAATACATGCAGTAATTTTAACTGATCACTGTCTTGACTTGTTACATTCGTGATTGACTGATAATACCAATCTCCGCCACTCGCTAAAGGTCCTGAACGCTCTAACGTCCATGCGATCATATCTAAACCAGCCTCTTTTGCCGCAATCGCATACTCTGACGGTATAATATTTTTATCTGCACCTTCAGTCACTAACATCCATAAAGGTGGTGCTATAATTTTGACGCCTGCATCCGATAACGCCTGCATACTGGGTTGCCACGTCTGTTCACGCGTTATATCAAAAGCAGGGTCATCATAACGGCCATCTAAATACACCGCTTGCTTAGCAAATTCTGGCTCATTATTTAACCAGTAGGTAACATCGTCTAGGCTAAATGATTGCGGCCAAACATGGCTGGGAGCAATATTAGCAGCCTTATATTCGTCGAGCATTTTTTGAGCATAATCAGCTTGAGTAAAGCCGTCAAAAGGCATGCTCACATTCGGCGACTTTAACTCGGGTGTCATTTTTACACCCAATGCATTAAACAATTGAATACTTTGCGCATGTGTGAGTAAAGTGCCTTCGCTAGCGTACAACTCCGTGCGCCAGTCGGCTGTGCCTTTGAGATATTGCGCGACTGATGTAGCCATTGGTTCGGCTGCATCCATTTTACCCTTCAATGATTTAAATTCAGCCAAAGTAATATCACTGGTGCAACATTTTGCTTGTGCAGGCGTTTGGCTTTCAATATTTGCAGGTATAAAAGGGGTCGTACACTTTGCCGCCAAATCAGTGGCTAGTATATTGGTCGTCGTGTGCAAATCACATTGTGAATGACGGCATACTAATTCTTTATCTTGCGTAAAAGTAACGTCACACTCAACAATACCTGCCCCCATTCGAACTGCCGCCTCATAAGACTCCTTCGTGTGCTCAGGATATTGCAAAGGTGCGCCGCGGTGAGCAATCGAAAAGTCCGTTTTGTAGAAAGGCCCTTCTGAACAAGCTTTGAGTCGATTTTTAAGTTCACCATCGCCTAAACCTTCAATTAAAAAATAAGGACGCGTAGTCACTTGTATATTATCCGCCAAACCCGAAGCAACAGGAACAATCACAGGCACTTCAACCTTTTCGACTTGCGTAACCTGTTGAACCACAACAACCTCTTTTTCAACCTCAACAACCTCAACAACCTCAACAACCTCAACAACCTCAACAACCTTGACCTTACCATCACTACCACTACACGCACCTAACAGAAAAATTACACCGTAATACGCCCTGACTACCTTTAATAATTTCATATCGCCTCTGGCCATCTCAAAAAATAGCCACGCTACATCCTCGATATGACAGTTATTATAACTTTTTATAAATACGTTATATATTTTGACACCATATTGTACCTATCAGCCCTTATTGTCGCGTGAAACAACATGAATTGTACCTGCCTATTATTCGCACCTGCTTAAAGGCACAGTAAAGCATCCACTCCACTCTATCGAATGAGATTTATCTACTTACCTGAAGAGTGACATAATTTTTTATAATGCGTTGCAAAATGCAAAAAATTAGAACCTTGAGCGTACGCCTAGGTAAACCAACCTCTGGTGAACATTTAAGTGCCAAAAAATGGGTTCACTCCAATTTAAACTATTAAAAATCGATGTTTTTTTTTAACGTGGGCGATTTTAACCTAGAATTATGGTAACTATTCAGTTCAGCTGACAAACCTCAGCTGATAGGGTGCTGATGGATTATTTTCTGGGTATTTAAGCGCCGGGCATTGCAAGGAAGGTAAGGGATAGACAATGCACCCGCATAGGGATGTGCAAGATTAGACTTTGAGAGGCACAAAGTCGAGGAGTACAAAGTCGCAGATGGCTTGAGCTGCCCAGTCAATGATTCATGAGCGCCCAATTTAGGTACCTCTGAATAGTTACAAATTATGGCACACCATTAGCAACCTTAGCCATTACCTATTTTGCAATAGATATGATAGATGCCAGGATACGAGGATACTATGAAACTAGATAGCAGCTTGATTAACAGCGACGACAATGATGAACAAACTTGCTGTATTACAATTACCGGTGACTTTGATGCCGAAGGTGCTCAAGGAGCACGTGAAAAAATTGAGGCGCTATGTATTGACTGCCACTACCAGCATGTTCACATTAATATGCAACGAGTCGGTTTTTTAGATTCATCCGGCATCGGCGCCTTGGTTTACTTATTTAAACGGCTTAAGGCGAATAATACACAACTCACCTTGCTAGGAGTGCACGGCCAACCCGCCGAACTCATGAAATTATTGCGCGTCAATCAAGCCATCGCTATCGAGTGGGGGGATGAAGATATTCAAGGACTCGAGGTATGAAGAGCCACCCTCTAGCGCACCTTAAAGCATACGCCGTCTACGTAGTAAGCGGTGTTATGTTGGGTGCCTGCTCAAGTTGGCCAAGCGAAGGCTCTGGCGGCTTTGCCGAGCACAACGCAGCCCCTTATCAAGCAATTAAAATCAGTAACGATCACATACCACACCTAGATCATAGCTACCCTATTGAAGTGGGCACACGAGATAACCACGTAGATAACCACTCCAACTCCAACGTCAATAATAAAGATGAAGGGCATCTATATTTTCGCGACGCCAATGAGCGTGGCCTCCACAGTAATAATCATCACACTCATTACCCGCACAACAATCAATATAACCTGACCGATACCAACTCACATCAGTATGCGCGGCAAAAACATGACTCTCTCGTTTCGAGTGCCCAAGGTTTACGTATAGATACGCACTTATGCCGCAACACACTGGATACTCTCATTTTACAAGGCGCTAAGATGTGCTTCCCTGCGGCAGTACACAATGCCCAAGTGCGCCAAAATCGTATAGAGCGTGAATTAGCCGGCGGGCTCCTTTATGACGCTAGCTTAAACATTCAAATACAACATTTTGAGCTTAATATTTTGCGCCAGCAAGTGAACACTATAAACCCTATAGGCCACCTCAATACTGCGCAATGCATTAAGCCATTATTAGGGGCAGACCAAATGGAAGCCGTTGCCCAAGTAGCAAAAGAAAAAAATAAGCAATTATTGATATTACTAAATACCGACAATCAATTCGCTACAAACTCCAGTGCCCTTAATCCAAAATATGCTGCCCGATTAGCCAAAGCCAGCCAGTTATTAAATCAACAACCTCAAATTAACCTCATTATTAACGGCCATACCGATAACACTGGCAATGACCAGCATAATAAAAATCTAGCTTTAGAACGCGCTAAAGTAGTCGCTGATTTTTTACACACTATGGGTATTCCACTCAATAGATTAAAAGTACTAGCACTTGCAGCAAGCCAACCTTATAGTCATAACAAAAGCGCTGAACACCGCCTAGTCAATAGACGTGTCGATATAACACTAACTAATGCTGACAGCTCAGCCATTACGGTTCAGCACTAATGACGTGTATATATACACTGCCATTGAGACTCCACTCACCCTTATATTTTATTTTTTTCTTGCGCGCCATTATTATAATTATGGCTTTTTTTCACTGTATCATTAACGCTAATGCGCAGCCGCCCCAAAAAAACCAAGATCATACATCCGAGAGCATCAAGTATATCGGCGTAGGCGATGAGATTTTTTTAGAGCTCTCAGGTGAGCAGTCTTTAACTAAAAACTTTGAAGTCTCTCGCGATGGAACCATTATTTTACCTGAAATAGGTCCCGTTAAAATTATTGGCTTAAATGAAGAAGAGCTTCAAGTATTCGTTAGCCAACGATTATCCAGTGCTTTTAGAAACTTGACCAACCTTAAAGTTGGTATTAATAAGCAACAGCGCCTTATTAAAATATCGGGTTATGTCAATGACCCTGGTGAAATCCTACTGCCCAGTGGTGCTGATATCCAAAAAGCTTTTGCTATGGCTGGTAATTTGCGCATGGGGGCACAATTAGACCAAATTCAGTTACGTAGCCAAGGTGAAATGATTATATTCAATTATAAAAAATACCTTGATACAGGCGATAAGAATATTTTACCGCGATTACGCTCACTCGATGAAATTTTTGTGCCTGCAAGCCCTAAAACTGGCAATATAGAGGTGGCATTTGATCCAAGTACTCATTCTAACAGCGGTGACGCTGCCGATAATCTCAAGGCAATAAAAATTTTTGGTGAAGTTATTAGCCCAGGCAGCTTTACTTTTAATGCAGGTGCCACATTAGTTGACTACTTAATGCGCGCCGGTGGCGTGACCCGTTATGCCTCGGTTGAACAAATACGAGTCATCAGTAATGGTGCGCCTCAGCTGTTTAATCTCAAAAAATATCTGGATACCGGCGACAGTAAAATATTGCCGACTATAACACCCAACACAACTATTTTTATTCCCATTCAAGAAGAGGAAATAAAATCAGGCGCTAATATGGTGTACATCATGGGTGAAGTTTTCAAGCCCGGCGCCTATGAAGGAAAGCCAGGCGCTACTTTTTTAGATATTTTAGCCAATGCAGGTGGCCCAACACGCTATGCCGAAAGTCGACAAATTCGATTAATACGTGCCGACGGTAGCGTTATTCCTTTTGACTTATCTGCTTTTACCGAAGCAACTGGCGAGCAAGGCATGCCTATTGTCTTACCTGGCGACGCTATTTTTGTTCCCGAAAAAACCGATATGAATTCAAAGTCATGGCTAAAAGTTGCACCTAGTCGCGCCGTAAGAGTCATTGGAGAAGTTGTGCGCCCTGGTCGTATCGAGTGGTCTAATGAAATGTCTTTACTCGATTTATTAGCCCATGCTGGCGGTCCCACCTCGCGCGCAGATACAACACGTATTGAAGTGGTTATTCCGCAACAAGGAATGCCCCCTAAAAAATTAGCCTTTAATTTAGATACCTTTATAGATCAGGGATTAGGTGACGATAAACTGCCTCAGATATTAGCTGGCAGCACTGTACGAATTCATGACTTACCTCAAGATCCTTCTGATAACAAGAGTCAGTGGGTACGCCAATCATCTAATGACTCTATTTATATTTTTGGTCAAGTGGGCGCACCTGGGCGCTACCGCTTTACTCAGGCGATGCATTTTTTAGATATTCTAGCCGCCGCTGACGGGCCCACCGATAAAGCAGACATTTCAGGCATCCGCATTAGTCACCGCCACACATCTAAACCGACAGTCAGTTCGCTAAATTTACATCTATACTTTGAAACGGGTGATGAACATTTATTGCCTGACGTTAAGCCTGGCGATACTATTTATGTACCAGCGCAAAAAAGACTATGGCTGCACACCCCAAAAGAAACCACAATTCGTGTATTAGGTGCAGTCAACAAACCTGGTCGCTATCGCTTTGACGACACCATGACAATACTGGATTTACTCGCTGAAGCCGGAGGCACCTCTACAGAAGCATACCTTAAAAAAATTACCGTCGTTAATTTATCTTGCTGTAAAGACCAAGCTAAAGTATTTAATCTTAAAAAATTTTCTCGTACCGCAGATTTTAATAAATTACCCGTATTGCGTGCTGGCGATACTATTTTCGTACCTAGTCGGCGCGAGGGAATACTTTATCGCAGTCGTGAAAGTATGCGCGATATAATACAAGTCATCAGTCTTATTGCTTTAATCGGTGCGCTATAATTTTTAACGTCTTATTATCAACACGCATTATTAATAGGCCTTATCATGCAACTGATTCATCACCCAGACTTAGATCGCTTATATCTAAAGACTTTAGGTCAAGGATCAAAACGTGTTGCGGTTACAGCTTGTGATAATTGCTCTGGTGTTTCTACTTTGGCGATGGCATTGGCTCAAAGGCATTTACTTGCAGGCCATTCTGTACTGTATGTCGAAATGAATTCATTAGCTCCGGCTATGACAGCACTCTATGACCTACCCAAAACTACAACACCGTTAAATACAGTCGTTAAAAACTCTTCAAATCAAACGCAAAAAGATGACTCATGTGATAGCACAATACATCTGAGTACCTCCTTAACCTCACCAATGCTGGTAACAAGCCATAACAGTGAAGACGTTGTCACTGGGGTACTCGCACCACAAGAACAAAACCATATTTTAGCCTTACGCAATCCCAATACTCTCAACCAACACTTAGAGCGTCTAGGGAAAAATTTTGACGCGCTAGTGATCGATTGCGCACCTTTAGGTGCACAACATCAAGGCACTAAAGCCAATCAAATTGTGCCTGCCGACCTAATTGCTACCGCTGTCGATGCGACTATTTTGATGGTACTGGCAGGTAAAACTAAAGCACCACATCTTAAAAGTGCTATGCACTTGTTAGCGCAACAAGGTATCAAGCCTCACGCAATTGTTATGAACAATCAATATAACCCATCGCTAGGGCAAGAACTCATCAGAGAGTCAAAAAGAATTCATAAAATACTCCCTAAAGCGTCTGAATGGTTAACGCAAAAAATAAGAGATAGCTTACTTATGATACCGCTTTAATGTGCCACATTCACACCTAAAAACTAATCTATAAAACGCGACTTTCACTTTGGGTTATCTTGATGCTAGACATACATTTATTAAAGCAACCTAGTATAAAAATTGATGCAAGGCATAATAATTTCGAACTAAATAATGCTGCAAAATTATTACTTAACAACCCAAATCAAAAGCAAGTTATGCTCTGGTCATCTGCAATAAAAGCAAGGGGCGACAGCGAAGATATTTATTTTATAACGACCAACACCAGCAACATAAAAAAATCTATTAGCTGCAAAATAATGACACTAAAGCAAGATGATTATTTTTTTTTAATCATAGACACCTTCGACTTACTTAAATTTACATTTGGCCACATTAAAGAAGATAATAATCCTTCCAAAAAAAAGTGCATTAAAATAATATTTGATAGCTACGGGAAAGTCATTAACTCAAATCACGATATAAACACATTACAATCACTGACCGCCACCTTAAAAAAAATTATCGCTACTGACCAACCTATTAGCAACGCCCAAAAAAATACCGATAAATATCATAATATTAGCAATCAGCTTTATATCTTTAAGCAGCCTACAACTATTGATATAGTCCCTCTAGCAGACCCTAGTCATACATACAGAAACGACTCCGCACTTTACGCGATCACGCTAGAGCCTATAACATCATCAAGTAAAGACGACAATAACGAGCACTATTTAAATGCCTTAAACATCTCAAAAAAACAAGCCGAGCAGGCAAATGATGCAAAAGGGCGGTTTCTGGCCACGATGAGCCATGAAATACGATCTCCACTTAATGCCATACTGAATATGGCACAATTACTTTTAAATACCGAGCTTACAGAAAAACAAAAAAAATATGCCGAAATCGCTCACATAGGCGGTCAAACTTTAATGTCTTTAATTAATGATGTTCTTGATTTTTCAAAAATAGAAGCCGGACATTTCACATTAAACATCGCCCCTTTCAATATTAATATTTTATTAGATGAAATAGCCTCTATATTTTGGGTGAGAGCAGCGCAAAACAATACCGAATTAGCCATTAGTGTGCACCCAGACTGCAATGGATTATTTGCAGGTGATGAACAGCGCATTAGACAAATATTAATGAACTTAATTAACAATGCCATTAAGTTTACCGAGCGCGGAGGCGTTCACGTTAACATAGAGCCATACCATGAAAATCTCATGAAATTTGAAGTCATTGATTCTGGTATCGGCATGAGTCGCGCAGAATGCGAAAGTGTATTTAACGCTTTTATTCAAGCCGAATCATCTGAAAACCGTCGATTCGGTGGTACAGGCTTAGGCCTGAGCATTGCCAAACAGCTCATTGAGCTAATGTCTGGTGAAATTCATGTAAAAAGTACCCCTAATCATGGATCCACATTTACTGTTCTATTACCGCTTACTCCGACCCAGCCTTTAGACAAGCCTTTACCTTCAAAAAAACACATATTCGATCAATACAGTACTATATACAAAAACTTACACTCAAAGAGAATTTCTGCTTTTTTAGATTGCGAGAATAGTACTATCGAAAAGTCTCTAGAAAAGCAACTTAACTATTGGGGCGTTAAAGTCTACTATGTTAGAGATATAACGCGCACACTAACGGCATCAATCGAAACAGCCTTTTTTTTTGGTGAAGCTGACGAATTTAGAGAAAACTCTCGGCATTACCATCAAATAGCCGATCGTTTTTTAAGTGCAAAACGCTTCGTTTTTGTTTGTATCAGCGATATGCGTTTAGCCGATCAAATGCGCTACAGTTTACATCGAGGATTTACACTTTCATTAGACAAACCCATTTTAGCTCATAAATTAATGGCCATACTAGAAGATAACAAAGTCAACGACATGAAAGGTGAAGCCACTTTCGAGGATTCCGATAGTCATATTCTATTAGTTGAGGATGGGGAAACCAACCGTGCCGTCGCCTTAGCTTTACTCGAACAACACAACATCACCGCAGATATTGCCTGCAATGGCAAAGAAGCGATCGAAAAAATAAAAAATAAAAAATATCCTCTAATACTTATGGATTTATCAATGCCAATTATGGATGGCTTAGAAGCGACAAGTCACATCCGCGCAGGCAACAGCAGCAATAAAGAAACACCCATTATCGCCTTGACAGCTAATGCTTTTGCGGAAGACCGAGCAACGTGCATGGCCGCAGGCATGAATGACTACATTAGCAAACCCATTGATACTGATATATTTGATAAAAAAATTGAGCATTGGTTACAATCACCTAAAAGCACAAAAAAACAAAACACCCAAAAAAGTAATGAACTTAGGCCTAGCAAGACTGTAGATAAATATTCTTCACGCAGTGAAAATGATTATGCGATAAAAGATGGCTCCGAAAACATCCTTGATTCTAGAGTATTAGCGCAGTTAATAAAAGACACCTCCGAGTCGTCTATTAGTGTAATTTTAGACATTTACTTCAAAGAATTAGATGAAAGAATTCCTAAAATGGAGCTTCTTTTAGCACAGGAAATATGGTCAACGCTAGGTGACGAAGCACATATATTGAAAAGTAGCTCAGCCAGCTTTGGGGCTATTGAACTATCGGCTAAAGCAAAAATTATTGAGCTAAATATAAAGGCCAACGAATTCAGTAATGTTCATCATGCTATGCAAGGTATACACATACTCGCTCAAAAAACTGTTAAAGCTCAACGTGATTTTTTAAAAAAATTATGTCAATAAGGGATATTTTTAACGACAATCAATGCATTTACACCCCAGGTAATCAACATGCGACGATGTTTATTTTTTCAAGTTTATGATTGCAATTTAACTACTTTAAAGAAATGTCGATCAGATATTAATGAAATCGCCAAACGCTTGCAGTGGCCACCACAGATCGTAAATCCTTTATTACTGTCCAGTAGTGAACTCATTGCCAATAGCACAGACTATAGTCAAAAACCCAAAGCAACATCCATCAGTATTAGTATTTATAAAACAGCCGATCATCTTATTTTTGAATATCGAGATAATGGCGGTGCGTTTAATCCATTGAATACCCCACCTCCTGAGCTAGATGACATTAGTCCTTTAGCAGAACACGGGCGAGGTTTAAGCTTAATTAAAGCAACTTGCCAGCAAGTCGCATATAAAACCGAACAGGCTCCTTTCGTAAATTGCATTATTTGCCACATAAACTGGCCTCAAAAAAGCCAGAAAATACGCGTCCTATTGCTGGAGGACAACCCCGCTCAAAACTATTTATATGCAGAATATCTACGCAGCGACTATACCGTCATTGCCTGCCACGAAGCACAAGAAGCTATTAATGCCATAGAAAAACAACCTATTGATATTGTCGTATCTGATATTTCAATGCCTGGCATTAATGGAATAGATTTTAGAAAATCATTACTCGGCCAAAGCACCACCGATCTCATCCCTTTTATGTTTTTAACTGGCACAGAAGACATGATGAATATCGAACGTCTGGCACATCTAGGGATTGATGATTTTTTACAAAAGCCGGCCACGAAGGCGCAACTTATTGCTAGTATAGAGCGTATATTACAGCGCACAAATCAACTGATTAATCGCGTAACCGAGCGCCTCGATCATAAAATCACTCGTGCACTCTACCCTAGCCTTCCGCCTCATGTCCTGAGCTGGCAACTGGCTTATGGCAGCCGTAATACTGGGCATGGCGGCGGCGACGCCGTGTTTTTGGAGGCTACCCCCAACCCCACATTAGTATTGCTTGATATTATGGGGCATGACATTAGCGCCAAATTCTTTGCTCACGCGCACACAGGATATTTACGTGGTTTAGTACGCAGTATGACGCCCTGCCAGGCCGGGCAGCCACCTTTTGATTGCGCCGTTGTACTCGATCACCTTTCTGATATGGCATTTGCAGATAACCTGCTAAGCCATACTATTTTAACTACACTGGTTATAGAGCTACTCAACAATGGTCAGGTTTGCCTAGCAAGCGGCGGGCACCCACCGCCCCTGATTGTCAGTAACGGCAAGATTACGCGCCTTGAATGTGGTGGTATGCTACCTGGATTGATCGCTCAAAATAGATACCAAAGCCAACAGATCACCCTTAAGCAAGGAGAGCGGCTCGTGTTGTACAGTGACGGTTTATTTGAAGGCGCCGAGCAAGCTAACAACCGCGCGCACCTTGAGCAAAGTATGCTAGATGCCATTGCAGGTACCTGTCATCAACCCATACATCAAGCCGTACATGAGGTCATGAAAACCTTTGACGTCGTTGCTGGCAAGCCTAGTGATGATGCAACACTACTTATGCTAGAGACGTACTCGTCAGATTAAAACTTAAAAAGCGCACGATAAAAGCTCTGCGGAATATTAAAATATAGAAGACGATTTTTGAGTATACGCTTCAAATACAGCAAGCCCTGAAGGACAATAGTTAACGCTATGAGTGATAAGGCCAATATTATATTAGTTGAAGATACACACTCACTTGCTGTGACTTACGAAATGTATTTGTCGCCGCTCAATGCCAACATTACTCTTTGCAGCAGTGGTAAAGAGGCTATGGTTTGCATTAAAAAAAATCCGCCCGATGTTGTATTACTTGATCTCAACCTGCCAGACATCAGCGGCCGAGATGTATTACGCTGGATCTGCCAATACTATACATGCCCTGTTGTTATTGTTACAGCCCATGGCTCTATTGATATTGCGATGAACCTTATACGGATGGGAGCAAAAGATTTTTTAGAGAAACCTGTCAATGCAGATCGCTTACGCACAACACTTTACAACTGTATAGAAGTACATCAACTGAAACACACTGTCGCCAAAATCAAAAAAGACATCCAGCGCGAGCATTACCATGGTTTTATTGGCAGTTGCGCGCCTATTCAAGCGGTCTACAAGACTATTGATGCGGCAGCACCCAGTGATGCTACCGTCTTGATCACAGGTGAAAGCGGCACAGGTAAAGAAGTCTGCGCAGAAGCCATTAAACAACAGAGTTCACGCGCTAATAAACCGTTCATTGCTATAAACTGTGGCGCCATTCCTCGAGATTTAATAGAGAGTGAATTATTCGGCCATATTAAAGGAGCCTTTACGGGTGCGCATGCCGAGCGTAAAGGCGCCATACTCGAAGCCAATGAGGGCACTCTTTTTTTAGATGAGATTGGCGAGATGCCTCTCGATTTGCAAACGAAGTTGCTACGATTTTTGCAAAACAAAACAGTACAAAAAGTGGGCAGCAGCAAAGTTGAATTTGTCAATGTTAGAGTGATTTGCGCCACTAATCGAGACCCCTATGAAGAGGTACAAAATGGCAACTTTAGAGAAGACTTATATTATCGCTTAAATGTTTTGCCCATTAACTTGCCACCATTAAGGATGCGTGGAAATGACATTATATTATTAGCGCAATATTTTTTAATAAAATTCACTAAAGAAGAGCATAAAGAATTCTCAAATATATCAGACCATGTTAAGCACGTTTTTTTAAAATTTCCATGGCCTGGTAATATTAGGCAATTACAAAATGTTATGCGCAATATTGTCGTACTCCATAACGACATCACTGTAAAATTAGAGCATTTACCGCCACCACTTAACCAATTAAAATGGCAACAAGCTGAACCGTCAGGCCCTAAACAACCAGCCGAGACAGTATCGCAAGAGCTTATAGCGAATAACTATACTACCAATCATCAAACCCAAACCCTAGATAACACCTTAAAAATACTTAAGCCGCTCGACAGCATACAATTCAACATTGCAAATGAGCGTACCTCCTTAAGTAACCAGCAGGATAATCACGGCAATAACTATAGCTCGCCACCGCGATTTTACACTGGCACTAGCCAGGACCACTGCGCATCGCCCCCCGTTAAAACACTCGCCGCCATTGAAAGAGAAGCGATAGAACATGCTATTGTATTGACAGGTGGCAATATTCCCAAAGCGGCCACATTACTCGATGTAAGCCCTTCGACTATTTATCGAAAAAAGCAACAATGGAGCCACCAATAAATCATAAAAAATTAGCTTGGCGCTGTATATTTACATAAGGCAGCATCACTTGACACCCAGTATCAAACGCAACTTTACGCAATACTTTGACGAGAGTATACGCTCTAAAATGCGCTCCGTATAATCTAAAAAACATCTAAACAAGGCCGTAGCTCCAGGCTCTGCATATTGCGTAATAAAAAAGCTCAATACAACCATCACAGCAACAGTCATCATAATAGCTAACTCCTCGCTCACGACACGCCTGCCCTGATCAATAAAAATACGCCCAGCCACATTATGAATAAGGTATAGAGGGTAGGTCATGGCCCCAAGTATCGAAAGCCAATAATAGCGCTTTACCACAATCCAACGACAAATTAACATCAAAAATATTAAAAATAAAATAAAAACAATAACAGCACTCATCATCCCCTGAAACTTACCGGATCCTACAATAAAGCTTGGCGTTATTTCATACGTACGCACAAGCGACAATACACATGTAACAGCTAGCATGAAGATCAAATAAAAACGAATACCATCACGCTGTAAAAGATAAAATACAATACCCGCTATAAAAAAAGGTGAATATACAGGACTAATAAACCACCCCATAAAAAATGGCTCACCCAAAAAAACATGAACAACTGACATCAATAACCAAGCATTCACCCATAGATAAAATCGATTAAAAAACCCAAATATCATTAACAAAAAAACACACCCATAAAAACGCAACTCGGCATGCAAAGTCCAATAAACACCATCTACATTACTAATGCCAAACACATCATTAATCATTGTTAGGTTAGCTAAAAAAACAACAATAATTGAGCTCTCATTATTCGAATAACCTTCAGACAAGATAAGAACACTCAATGTAAAAAACAATCCTATCCAGTAAGCAGGATACAGCCTAATAATTCTTGCCTTGAGGAACCCAAAAGAGGACCGATTAGACGCTGATACTGCAATCACATACCCACTAATAATAAAAAAAATTGGCACACCTAAATAACCATATTGAGTAAAAGGCGCTAACCACTCAAATGATGTTGTCTCAGGCCGATTAATAAAATGATAAAAAACGACGCTAATAGCGGCTATAAATCGCAATAAATCTAACGCATGGAGTCTATTCATTACATAGATACTCTCGGGGGTTTTTACATGAAAAAGATCAGACTATAAAATTATTAAATAATGACACGCCATACAATAAATCTGCCATAAAGATGTATTGATACTATAGGGCTAATAATTAACAACTCACATTACCATCTAAAAGACCATTTCCAGAAGCGCTAGAAAATAAAATCGTATTATTTTGGCTTTCGATCGCGCCATGCTCAACCGATGAGGTACTAAACCCTTTTTGATTGCAATCAACAATTGGATAATTCGTAGAAATCATATTCATTGATTTTTCATCACTCAAATAAAAATCAATTAACCTCTGAAGTCCCGCATTGAGCGTTATTGCCGTTTTACAATGCAATTTATCCCATGATTTTTTAGGACAGCCCACCGAGCCATAAATATCACCACTGCGCGATGATTTATAACATGCAGGGACCAGCGTTTGCGTCATGCTCATCACTCGCTTAACCAACTCATTAACGCTTATACCTTCTCCACTACAAACATTAAATATCTCTGCGGTTGCATTGCGATACACCATTGCTGACACAATAAAACGAATAGCATCTTCAACATAGACATAATCGCGTATTTGCTCACCGTCACCATAAATATCAATGGCTTTATTATTAATAATACACTCAACAAATTTAGTGACCACATCACAGCCAGAGCCCTCATGCTCATAGCGCTCTCCGTAAACATTAAAGAGTCTAAGGCCAACTGTCGGAATCGACTCCATGATCGAAGCAACTTTAGCGTGTAATTCCAGCGCCCGCTTATCTGCAGCATAGACTGTTAATGGGCAGGGCTCCGCTTGCTCGTTCAAAGGTAAATCGGCATTATCACCATAAACAGCCGATGAAGAAATATACACAACTTTGACTTTATATTTTTCCGCCGAAGAAAATATATTAAATCCGCCGGCAAGCGTTGTTTTAATATCACGACCATTATGCTTACTAACGCCAGATTCAGACGCATCTGCCAAATGAAAGCATCCATCGACACCTTCCATATAGGTTTCTACCGTTTGCGCACAACAGACATCACCTATTTTAAAGTCTACACAATCCGTTGTGCTCATTGAAACACCGCGCGATAAATTATCAAGTACTCTCACGCAGTGGACATCACCTATCAAATACCCAAGCAAACGTGAACCTAAGTATCCGCACCCACCTGTCACTAAATATATTGCCATGATGCACCTTTCATAAATATATTTCTAATACAGCAAGGCAAAGCAATAGTAATACCAACCGAAGCATAAAGGCCTAGAAATATTGGCTGAATAGTTACCATTAAACTTTAAAAGAGACAATCATGAAATTACAATAAAAAAAGCCCTTAACTAATCAGAGTTAAGGGCTTTTTTTTACTACCAGTACATCAATAAATTAAAACTACAAACTAAGAGCCACACTCATCACTAAGCACTTCCACTTCTACACGGCGGTTACTCGCGCGCCCTTGCTCGGTATTGTTATCGCCGATAGGCTTTGTTTCACCAAACCCTTCTGACTCTACATTGATGACACCATGCTGCTGTAAATATACTCTAACACTCGCAGCTCGACTTTCAGATAAAAGCAAGTTATACGCATCTGAACCCCGGCTATCGGTGTGCGCACGTACCGCAATTTTTACACTTGGGAATGGCGCCAGCTGATTAATGACGCTATTAAGTACTTGCTTGCTGGCTTCGGTTAACCTGGCGGATGCGGTCACAAAATAAACCCCATCTAACACTCCCTGCGGTGCATTACACAACGCTGCAGGCGCAGCTGGTTTAGGCTTAGGTGGTGGTACAGCAACATATCGCGCCTTCGTTTTACCTGCATCGCGACCAAAACGCTTTAAAATACTCAACGTCAATTCTTTACTGTCTTTATCTACGCTCAGGGCTTCTAATCGCAGCCCCCACAGGGTTCGAGTCATATATTCTATACCCGCCCCTATATGCAATTGCGTACTTTTTAGTTGCTCATAATTAAACACGCCGCCATCATCACGGCCTTTTGCTAATGAGGTATCCAGCTGACTGACGCCTAATTTAGCGTAAGCATGCCAGCCAGGTAAATGCTGGCCAACATGGTACAGTACGCTGGCCCCCATATGGCTGTAGTCGATCGCAGCGCCAGAATCAAAGGTGGCCTCACCCTGATCACTATAATGACCTTCTAGTGACCACTGAGCATTTAAGTCATAACCTAAAAATAACGTTGGCAAAACGGTATCTGTTGTTTTGTCGAGTGTTTCAGGCAAGTTAACAATACGCGGCTTCAATTTAGACACACCTAAACCAATACCCGCATACCAACCACTGCAATCATAAAGCTGAGTACCTTCTGGCAGCTGACTAGCCGTTGGGTTTTGCTCGCAATGACGCGGCGTGGCACCAACGCCATTACTCGCAGCACCTAAAATCAACATTAAAAACAGCGAGCGTGCATTAACAATTTTGTGACTCTGACTATACATTTTTAGACCTTTTAATGAGGGCTGTTTTGGAGTGTTGCTGAATTATTAATAAGCTTAGCAATACCAACAAACTTAGCCACCCCAACGAGCCTCCACCACGTAAACCCGTTTCGATACGACCAGTATCGGGAGTGACATCAGAGGGTGATTCAACGTCAGTGACTATCGGCTGGCCAATCGCTATTTGGCTCTTTATCAAACCATTCACCTTGCCTTGCCCTACTTTATCGCCGTCAGTTTGCGCATCATTTAAACCGCCATCGACAATACTTAACGCCAAGCAATTATCACCTTCATTCAGGCCAGCACGATAAGTATCGTCACCCAGCTCAGGGCAAATGCCCACTTCGCCATTAGCCCATGAAGCTGTTGCATAGGCGTTGCGCTCGCCGATGATAAAGTCCTGCCAGCCATTGAGTGTCGAGTATTGGCGCAATATCGCTTTAGCAGGTACTGCCGTATTTAGGGGCATAACAATGCGCGCGCTTGCGCCAACATGAGGTAAGTTGGTCACCTCGTAATCGTAAATATTGCCATATTCATAGCCTGTATCTTGCGCACTCGCTGCTGGATAACCGCGAGTAATCAATCGATCCACAGCCTCTTTAAATTCGCCTTGCGTTAATGCAATACCACCTGCACGACTCACCTGCGCGAATTGCCCAGCCCGTAAGCGAATTGCCTTATCACTAAAAGGTTTACCATCAACCTCAACCAAACTATCGGCATTTAAATAACGACCTATACGTGTTTGGATCGCACGTAAATAACCTACATCCGCATTGCGATCATCAACATCATCGGGGTGACGATCCGCATCACTATCACGCAGAGCTGCCGTAGCAACCACCTCAATAAATTGCTCGGTAATAGATTCATGCCCACCCAAAGTAACACTGAGCATGACACTGTAAAGACCTGGCGCCAAGGTACTTGTATCAAGTGATAAGGTCGCCGCATCGGTATCGCCAATAATGGCATCACTCAGTGACGCAACTTCACTAGACCACCGGTAAATAGGTACCGTGGTAGGGTCTCGTGGATCGCCAAACACATGATAATTACCTATACGCCCCGTAAGAGTCGTCGCGCCATTATCTGCTGCAACATTAATTGATTCGTCACCACCTTGTGCAATATCAATCCAAATAACCGGCTTCACCGAGCGCCCCTCATAGCGGCTTGCATTTAATAAATAACGATTGGCCGCATCAAATAGCTCCTCCTGAGTTTCAGGCTTGAGTAAGTCAGTACCTATAATTTGCTCTAACAAATCATTGAAGCCATCGCTATCGCTATCGCTACTGCCATCACCATCAATATCCGTATTTTCCACCCAGTCCGGAATACCATCACCGTCGATATCATTTTCAGCACCATTCAATGGATCGCCGCCATAACGCACCTCAACAGCATCAGGGTAACCATCACGATCAAAGTCTGCCTGAGTTGGGTCTACTTCGCCAAAAATCGGATTGACAGGTTGCGCTGGCGGCTGCACCAGTATCTTCTTGAGATATTCCTCGGATACATCGGGCACACCATCGCCATCTTCATCCGCTCGTGAGCGCATTTCAACATTATTATCCGACCCCTCAAGCTCGTCGGCAATCCCATTATTATTGTTATCAACAGGTGTAACGCCTTGAGTACCTACTTTGCCATCACCGTCAGGGTCGATAGCTTCGGCCACTGTACTGCCGGCGGCCTCAAGTAAATCACTAATACCATCACCGTCACTGTCGAGTGAGCGGGTATCTGGAATGCCATCAAAATCCCGATCAATAAACTCAGCTCGCTTGCCGCCGACACTCGGGTCAGCAAGGTCACCTAAACCATTGCTGTTATTATCAGCAAAAGACCCTGTACCTACAACACCGTCACCATCAGGATCAACGACCGTCAAGCCCGCTTCACTGAGATCGGTAAGACCATCTCCGTCAGAATCAAGATCTAAAGTATCAGGTAAGCCATCGCCATCAGTATCAACAGGCAACAATAACAATTGACCCAGCGCACTATCTATAGCATCAATCAACCCATTTCCATTGCGATCTTCACCATCAATCCGGCCATCACCATCGACATCAAACTCAAAACCGCCCACCTCATCAAGATCTGGTAGACCGTCATTGTCACTGTCGATATCGATCACGTCAGGCGTACCATCGCCATCACTGTCGGTTAAATTTGCAGTGTCAATAATGCCATTACCATCAAGATCAGGGCGCTTATTTCCGTTGACATCCGCATCGACTTTGTCGTCGATACCGTCATTATCGTCATCCATCTTGCCTATATCTAACACGCCATCATTATCGGCATCGGCATCAAAGCGATCAGAGATAAAATCGCCGTCGGTGTCCTTGTTGATGACCGCAGCTATCTCATTGAGATCGGTAATACCATCGTTATCAGTATCCCAATCCAAATGATTTGGCACAGTATCTTTATCGCTATCGACTGCCAAGCCAACATTAGACTCTACGCTATCGAGCAAATTATCATTGTCACTATCGAGATCTAAGTAATCGGGCTCTGCATCGCCATCACTGTTGCGTGGCATAGCAGAATCACCGCCAACCTCAAAGGAGTCAGGTAATAGGTCGCCATCACTATCTAAATCACGATAGTTACCTAAACCATCCCCATCAGTATCGACGATACCTTCTATAGCATCAGTAATAGAATCATTATCGCTGTCAAGGTCTTGAAAATCAGGAGTGCCATCACTATCGGTGTCGGTAGACTCAAAAGCATCATCAATACCGTTGTTGTTTGCGTCGTCGCCTAATGTGAGCTCCACATCCAAACTATCGATCAAGCCATTGCCATTACTATCATCACCTAAAGGAACAACGCTCACTTGATTTTCATCTTTATCACTAATGCCATCGCCATCAGCATCCAAATCCAAATAGTCAGGTAAATCATCGCCATCTGTATCTAGCGGCTCAAAACGATCATCAACACCGTTACCATTAGCATCATCACCACCTGTTATGGCGGCATCAACCGCATCGTCCAAACCATTACCGTTGGCATCCGCATTAGCGGGAGCGGGTAAGTTCAAGCTTTCAAGTGTGTCTAATATGCCATCACCATCACTATCGGCATCTAAAAAGTCAGGCAAGCCATCATTATCAGTATCTGGAGGTAATAGTGGGTTGCCGTCAACCTCAATCGCATCGGGCAGGCGATCTCCATCGCTATCTAAATCACGGAAGTCATAAATACCATCGCCATCGGTATCTGTCGGGTCATTGGGTAGCGCCCCCACTTCAATAACATCAGGGATAGAATCGTTATCACTATCAAGATCAAGAAAGTCTGGTATCGAATCACCATCGCTATCGATTGGAAATACACTATCGGCAAGCCCATCGTTATTACTGTCATCGACCATCAAAGTTTCAGCATCAAAGGCGTCATCAATCCCGTTACCATTGCTATCATTACCCGTTGCTCCGGCCTCCAAGCCATCCGAGATACCATCATTATCACTGTCAGTATCCAAGTAGTTGGGTATGCCATCACCATCGGTATCATCCAAGCCCTCCAATACATTAGGTATGCCATCACCATCATCGTCGGCGCTAGGATTATAGCTATCATGGCTAATGGTGCGATTGGCCGGTGTGGCGGTATCGCCCGCAATATTCGAGACATCAACCGTGACAGTCTCACTCGCACCCAACGCTTGTGCATCGGCTGCTGGCAAGGTGGTAGACCAGGTATTACCGCTCACGATGGCGGTGTACGTTTTACCGTTCACTGTCACGGTGACGGTTTGCCCATCTTCGACATTGGTGGTCGTACCCGTAAGCGTAATATCGCTGTCATCTTCGGTGGCACTGATAATATCGTCGGTGCTGATGACCGCTACGGTCACCGTCGGTAAGTCAACGGTATGTGCCACGGTGCGAGTCGCCTGAGGGGCTGCATCGCCGGCCACATTCGATACGTCTGCGGTTAACACTTGTGAAGCGGTTAAAGCTTGTGCATCGGGCGCCGGTACGGTCATTGACCAACGGTCGTTATTGACCTGTGCGGTATACGTTGTGCCATTAAGCACGAGCGTTACGGTTTGGCCCTCTTCAACATTGGCCGTAGTTCCTGTCACCACAACATCACTGTCATCTTCAAGCGCACTCACAATATCGTCACCGGCAATCACATCTACGGTAATTAAAGGCGTGTTCACCGTGTGGCTAATGGTGCGATTGGCCGGTGTGGCGGTGTCGCCCGCAACATTCGAGACATCAACCGTGACAGTTTCACTCGCACCCAACGCTTGTGCATCGGCTGCTGGCAAGGTGGTAGACCAGGTATTACCGCTCACGATGGCGGTGTACGTTTTACCGTTCACTGTCACGGTGACGGTTTGGCCATCTTCGACATTGGTGGTCGTACCACTGAGCGTAATGTCGCTATCATCTTCGGTGGCACTGATAATATCGTCGGTACTGATGACCGCTACGGTCACCGTCGGTAAGTCAACGGTATGTGCCACGGTGCGAGTCGCCTGAGGGGCTGCATCGCCGGCCACATTCGATACGTCTGCGGTTAACACTTGTGAAGCCGTTAAAGCTTGTGCATCGGCTGCCGGTACGGTCATTGACCAACGGTCGTTATTGACCTGTGCGGTATATGTTGTGCCATTAAGCACGAGCGTTACGGTTTGGCCCTCTTCAACATTGGCCGTAGTTCCTGTCACCACAACATCACTGTCGTCTTCAAGCGCACTCACAATATCGTCACCGGCAATCACATCTACGGTAATTAAAGGCGTGTTCACCGTGTGGCTAATGGTGCGATTGGCCGGTGTGGCGGTGTCGCCCGCAACATTCGAGACATCAACCGTGACAGTCTCACTCGCACCCAACGCTTGTGCATCGGCTGCTGGCAAGGTGGTAGACCAGGCATTGTCGCTCACGATGGCGGTGTACGTTTTACCGTTCACGGTCACGGTGACGGTTTGCCCATCTTCGACATTAGTGGTCGTACCCGTAAGCGCAATATCGCTATCATCTTCGGTGGCACTGATAATATCGTCGGTACTGATGACCGCTACGGTCACCGTCGGTAAGTCAACCGTATGTGCCACGGTACGAGTCGCCTGAGGGGCTGCATCGCCGGCCACATTCGATACGTCTGCGGTTAACACTTGTGAAGCCGTTAAAGCTTGTGCATCGGCTGCCGGTACGGTCATTGACCAACGGTCGTTATTGACCTGTGCGGTATACGTTGTGCCATTAAGCACGAGCGTTACGGTTTGGCCCTCTTCAACATTGGCCGTAGTTCCTGTCACCACAACATCACTGTCATCTTCAAGCGCACTCACAATATCGTCACCGGCAATCACATCTACGGTAATTAAAGGCGTGTTCACCGTGTGGCTAATGGTGCGATTGGCCGGTGTCGCGCTATCGCCCGCAACATTCGAGACATCAACCGTGACAGTCTCACTCGCACCCAACGCTTGTGCATCGGCTGCTGGCAAGGTGGTAGACCAGGCATTGTCGCTCACGATGGCGGTGTACGTTTTACCGTTCACGGTCACGGTGACGGTTTGGCCATCTTCGACATTGGTGGTCGTACCCGTAAGCGTAATATCGCTGTCATCTTCGGTGGCACTGATAATATCGTCGGTACTGATGACCGCTACGGTCACCGTCGGTAAGTCAACGGTATGTGCCACAGTGCGAGTCGCCTGAGGGGCTGCATCGCCGGCCACATTCGATACGTCTGCGGTTAACACTTGTGAAGCCGTTAAAGCTTGTGCATCGGCTGCCGGTACGGTCATTGACCAACGGTCGTTATTGACCTGTGCGGTATATGTTGTGCCATTAAACACGACCGTTACCGTTTGGCCCTCTTCAACATTGGCCGTAGTTCCTGTGACCACAACATCACTGTCGTCTTCAAGCGCACTCACAATATCGTCACCGGCAATCACATCTACGGTAATTAAAGGCGTGTTCACCGTGTGGCTAATGGTGCGATTGGCCGGTGTCGCGCTATCGCCCGCAACATTCGAGACATCAACCGTGACAGTTTCACTCGCACCTAACGCTTGTGCATCGGTCGCTGGCAAGGTGGTAGACCAGGTATTGCCACTCACGATGGCGGTGTACGTTTTACCGTTCACGGTCACGGTGACGGTTTGGCCATCTTCGACATTGGTCGTTGTACCCGTAAGCGTAATATCGCTGTCATCTTCGGTGGCGTTAATCACATCATCGTTGGCCACCACACTTATCGTGACGGTCGGAATAGCGACGGTATGGCTCACGGTACGCGTGGCTTCACTCGCCTGATCGCCCGCCGCATTGGACACATTGACGGTTATCGTTTCTGAGGCATCAAGCGCTTGTGCATCGGCTGCTGGCAAAGTGGTAGACCAGGTATTGCCACTCACGGTGGCGGTGTACGTTTTACCGTTCACTGCCACCGTGACGGTTTGGCCATCTTCGACATTAGTGGTCGTACCCGTAAGCGCAATATCGCTATCATCTTCGGTGGCACTGATAATATCGTCGGTACTGATGACCGCTACGGTCACCGTCGGTAAGTCAACCGTATGTGCCACGGTACGAGTCGCCTGAGGGGCTGCATCGCCGGCCACATTCGATACGTCTGCGGTTAACACTTGTGAAGCCGTTAAAGCTTGTGCATCGGCTGCCGGTACAGTCATTGACCAACGGTCGTTATTGACCTGTGCGGTATATGTTGTGCCATTAAACACGACCGTTACCGTTTGGCCCTCTTCAACATTGGCCGTAGTTCCTGTGACCACAACATCACTGTCGTCTTCAAGCGCACTCACAATATCGTCACCGGCAATCACATCTACGGTAATTAAAGGCGTGTTCACTGTGTGATTAATGGTGCGATTGGCCGGTGTCGCGCTATCGCCCGCAACATTCGAGACATCAACCGTGACAGTTTCACTCGCACCTAACGCTTGTGCATCGGCTGCTGGCAAGGTGGTAGACCAAGTATTACCGCTCACGATGGCGGTGTACGTTTTACCGTTCACTGTCACGGTGACGGTTTGGCCATCTTCGACATTGGTGGTCGTACCCGTAAGCGCAATATCGCTGTCATCTTCGGTGGCACTGATAATATCGTCGGTACTGATGACCGCTAAGGTCACCGTCGGTAAGTCAACGGTATGTGCCACGGTGCGAGTCGCCTGAGGGGCTGCATCGCCGGCCACATTCGATACGTCTGCGGTTAACACTTGCGAAGCCGTTAAAGCTTGTGCATCGGCTGCCGGTACGGTCATTGACCAACGGTCGTTATTGACCTGTGCGGTATACGTTGTGCCATTAAGCACGAGCGTTACGGTTTGGCCCTCTTCAACATTGGCCGTAGTTCCTGTCACCACAACATCACTGTCGTCTTCAAGCGCACTCACAATATCGTCACCGGCAATCACATCTACGGTAATTAAAGGCGTGTTCACTGTGTGATTAATGGTGCGATTGGCCGGTGTGGCGGTGTCGCCCGCAACATTCGAGACATCAACCGTGACAGTCTCACTCGCACCCAACGCTTGTGCATCGGCTGCTGGCAAGGTGGTAGACCAGGTATTACCGCTCACGATGGCGGTGTACGTTTTACCGTTCACGGTCACGGTGACGGTTTGGCCATCTTCGACATTAGTGGTCGTACCACTCAGCGTAATATCGCTATCATCTTCGGTGGCGTTAATCACATCATCGTTGGCCACCACACTTATCGTGACGGTCGGAATAGCGACGGTATGGCTCACGGTACGCGTGGCTTCACTCGCCTGATCGCCCGCCGCATTGGACACATTGACGGTCATCGTTTCTGAGGCATCAAGTGCTTGTGCATCGGCTGCTGGCAAGGTGGTAGACCAGCTATTGCCGCTCACGATGGCGGTGTACGTTTTACCGTTCACGGTAACGGTGACGGTTTGGCCATCTTCGACATTAGTGGTCGTACCACTGAGCGTAATGTCGCTATCATCTTCGGTGGCGTTAATCACATCATCGTTGGCCACCACACTTATCGTGACGGTCGGAATAGCGACGGTATGGCTCACGGTACGCGTGGCTTCACTCGCCTGATCGCCCGCCGCATTGGACACATTGACGGTCATCGTTTCTGAGGCATCAAGTGCTTGTGCATCGGCCGCTGGCAAGGTGGTAGACCAGCTATTGCCGCTCACGATGGCGGTGTACGTTTTACCGTTCACTGCCACCGTTACGGTTTGGCCATCTTCGACATTAGTGGTCGTACCACTCAGCGTAATATCGCTATCATCTTCGGTGGCGTTAATCACATCATCGTTGGCCACCACACTTATCGTGACGGTCGGAATAGCGACGGTATGGCTCACGGTACGCGTGGCTTCACTCGCCTGATCGCCCGCCGCATTGGACACATTGACGGTTATCGTTTCTGAGGCATCAAGCGCTTGTGCATCGGCTGCTGGCAAGGTGGTAGACCAGCTATTGCCACTCACGGTGGCGGTGTACGTTTTACCGTTCACTGCCACGGTGACGGTTTGGCCATCTTCGACATTAGTG
>CANLTI010000043.1 GCA_947494095.1 uncultured Pseudomonadales bacterium | reverse complement strand
TACCCTTTTAACTGGATAAATTTACGAGACCCATATTCTGGTTGTTATTTGGACAGTTTATGGCTGAGTAGTTACTATTATTTTAATGCTGTTTTTTTATCGATATTATTTAAGGCGTGTAGCGCCGTGGCTCTATCAAAGTGCTTAACGGCTTCTAGTTGTGCCAGTTTTTCGGGTTGAATAGTTAATTGCCCCTCTTTGGATTCCCAGTTTTTAATGGTGGGTGGGCTCACGCCTATTAAACGTGCATATTGTGAGTAGTTCATGGCGAATGTTTTGCGCATGCGGGCGATGCCTTTTGCGGTAATGCGAAAGGCGCGCTTCTTTCTGGGTTTGACTTGTGGTGTGACACTCTTGGGTGTAGCGACGGTTTTACTGCGTACCGGTTGGGCGATAGTTTTTGGGGTGTTTTGTTTGTTAGCTTTTTGTTTGTTAGTGGCAATTTTTTTAGGCGTAGATGTTTTTTTAGGTGTAGATGTTTTTTTAGGTGTAGATGCTTTAGGTACCGCACTTTTAGGCGTAGCTTTTTTGGTTGTAGACTTTTTAGTCGCAGACTTTTTGGGTATCGTTTTTTTAGCTGTGTTTTGTTTAGGCGCTGTCGCTTGCTTGGGTTTTATGGGCGCATCATTGTCTGCTAGCTCAATACCAAAAATATCAGAGAGATCACCCAGTACTCCGGGTTTGTTGGTAGCTTGCGGGGGTAGCTTGATCTGTGTATCCACAAGCTCCTCGTGATCTAAGCCGCGCAATGCAAAGAGCATCTGTGGCGCGGCATCTAGGCGTGCACCTACACCGTACAATACGGCTGCAATATGTTTACACATAGCGGCGCCATCGGGGCAATTACAGTGGGTTTTTATGTGCTGAGGCTTTGGCAGTATCCCTTTGTTGGGGTGGCTAACAATGGCCATGACACCATCAGACACCTTGCCTTGCAGTAAATCTAATAGAGATGATACCTGGCCTGTACATTCACTTTTTATGCCTTTCCAGTGCTCTTTACTGACGGGGGCAATAGTGATACTAATATTGTACAGTGACGAGCCGCTCACAATGGCCTCTATTTTACCCTCTTTAATATCAAGGTGGCATACCGAGCCATTGCGGGCATAAGTTTTACCGCGAGGTAGACGGTTGGCGTAATCACTTAAATGTTCAAGGTGCTCACACCAAGCCTTTCCCCAAAAATTTTTAGCAATTTTATTGCCGGTAATTTTTACCGGTTGTATGTTTTTGCCTTTTTTACGTAGTGCAGCCATTTTTTTTTCGGCTCTTTCTCGCCGCTTTGCGACTGGCACATAAGGCGCCCAACTGCCATAACCCATAATATTATGCCTTACAGTGTTTGATTTAAGTCGAGAGAAACTAAGTTAATGAGTTCATCGTCGGTGAGTTCGGTTAGTCTTTTTTCGCCACCATCGTTTGTTTCTAATAGTTCATCCGTTAAATTCATTTTTTCTTGTAGCATGGCATCGATTTTTTCTTCGATAGTGCCTTTGCAAATAAACTTATGGACCAAAACATTGCGCTGCTGGCCTATGCGGTATGCGCGATCGGTGGCTTGATTTTCGACGGCGGGGTTCCACCAGCGATCAAAGTGAATAACATGCGAGGCTGCTGTTAAATTTAAACCCGTACCGCCAGCTTTGAGTGATAGTACAAAAAAGGGCGGGCCATCTTCACGCTGAAAGGCATCGACATATTCTTTGCGTTGCTTAATGGGGGTGCTGCCATTAAGTACTAGCCCTTGCTGCTTAAAAATAGGCGTTAAAAAGTCTGATAGTACTTGGGTTAAATCTTTAAATTGCGTAAATATAAGAACCTTTTCTTGGCGCGCAGCAATAGCTTCTGCGAGTTCGGCTAGGCGAGTAAACTTACCACTTGCCGAGGCTTTGTATTCACCATCACCTTGCCATTGTGCGGGGTGATTGCAAATTTGCTTAAAACGCAATAAATATGAAAGCACTAAGCCGCGTCGCTGCATGCTGTTATCTTTAGTGTCAGCTGCTTGTTGCTGGTTTTTTTCTAGGTTTTTTTGCAGCTCTTTGACTGATTTTTGGTAAAGCGCGGCTTGGCGCGCCGATAAGTCGCAGTAGCTATTGAGTTCGGTTTTATCGGGCAAATCTGCGATGAGGCTTTTATCGCTCTTTAAGCGCCTTAAAATGTAAGGCGCAATTAATTTTTTTAAAGGCGCGTAGGGGTTTTCTTTTTTATGGTCTAGTGCGTTAATGTATTTTTTGAAGGTGCTGGCGCTGCCTAATAAGCCTGGGCAAATAAAATCAAATAAAGACCATAAGTCAGATAGCTGGTTTTCTATGGGGGTACCGGTTAGCGCAATGCGCGCTTGGGCTTTGAGCTTTTTAACGGTTTTAGTTTGCTGTGTATTGGCGTTTTTAATGGCTTGAGCTTCGTCCAATATAACCAATTGCCAATCATGTTCTAGCAGCCAGGGTTGTCGAGTTAACATACCGTAAGTCGTTATCGCTAATTGTGTATTTGCGAGGTCTTGGCACTCGTTGAGTGCGTTGCTGCTTAAAAACGCAGGGTGAATAAACAGGCACTTTATCGAGGGGGCAAATTTTTCGAGCTCGCTTTTCCAGTTATTCATAAGCGATGCCGGTAGTACCAGTAACGAGGGTAGCGTCGCTTGTTGTTGTGCGCGGGTGAGTAGTAGGGCAATAACTTGTAAGGTTTTACCCAGCCCCATGTCATCGGCCAGGCAAGCGCCTAGGCCTAGCTGTGTTAAATAAGACAGCCAGTTTACGCCAAGGCTTTGGTAGGGGCGCAAGGTGGCTTTTAGGGCTTTACTTGAGCGTTGATTGGGGATGTTTTCGGGTGAGCGAATATGAGCGAGCTGGCGCTTAAGGTTGTTGCCGCTGTTAACAAATGACCAATGCTCGGTACCTAGCGCGTCAGGTTTGTCGATATGAGTAGGCATGCCTGCGAGTAATCGCATGCCTTGTGCAAAGCTAATGCCCTCTTTGGCAACTTGCTGCTCTACCTGCTGCCAATGCGCGAGAGCTTGCTGTAATTGCTCGCGGTCAACCTCTACCCACTGGCCTTTAAATAATACTAGGCTTTGTTCACTGTCTAATAACGCTTGAAGTTCTTTGTGCTTTAGCGTGTGCTCACCCAAGACTGTCCGTATTTCAAAATCCATGAGGCTGTTAATACCTAAAATAGATTTTTTGGGGCTATCAATAGTCACGGCGACTTGCGCCTTGGCGCGTTTTTTCCACCAATCGGGTAGGCGCACAATAAGGCCGCACGCTTCATATACCGGCACTTGTTGAATAAAGTGATACGCTTCTTGGGCGGTCCAGGCTTGCGGTTGGTATATTTCACCAGAGCTAAGCCACTGAGCTACAAGAGGGCTTTGCTTGGCTGCTAAATCAATGGGTGAAAGTAAGCGAATTAGCGCTTCTTTGTTTTGTTGCCCGGCATATTCTTGTAGTGCTTTACCTAATGCATGAAAGCGAACGCGACCATCATCATGAATATGTGCAGCATAGGTAGCAATAAAAGCAAAAGGGTAGTTAGGGTCTTGTTTGTTTTCGGCTAAGTGAAAGCACACTCGCCCCACTTGGTGCCAATGCGGCGCTTTATCGTGTAAAAAACTGGCCAGCTGACCGGCGTAACGCTCTTGGACTTGCTGGCATAACCATTGATCGAGCTGAGTCCAAACATGATGGACCCCAGCGGTGGTGAGGTATTCAGCTCCAGGCATGGGTGGCGCATTAACGACTAGCGCGTTAAGCGCTTGCTCATCCAGTGCTAGGTTGGGGACGCACAGGTTAGAGGGCTGTTGGCAGCGGAGATTTAAATATTGGCGTGCCACGTTGCGCCAATAGCGTAAGCTGGGGCTAAAAGAGGCTGTTGATTTTGCTGCTGCTAAGGCAATAAGGCCCGCATAAAGGCCTAGGCCATCGGCTAAAGGCCCATTAAAAATTTTTTCAAGGGTAGAGGTGCCGTCGGTGTCGTGGGCACAAAAATATAAAGTGCCAGAGGGGCGAATGCTAAGTTCAAACATAATTAATAACGTTCTAAGCAAAGGTTTAAATAATCGTAATAGCAGGAATTGTCGCACACTTTACACGACCTTATTCTACACAACCTTATTCTACACGGCCTCGTATTCTACACGGCCTCGTATTCTACACGATCACGTATTTTGTGGGCGGCTGAGCGTTGATAGCGCTGAAAGCTGGCGGTTTAGGGGCTCGGCATTAATGTTTTATGCGTAATATTACACTTAATGGCCAGCCATTAAAAAGTGTCATCAAAAGTCAGTGCTGATGTGGATTTGATATGGGCTGGGAGTTAACCAATAAAGCTGAAAATTAGCCAATGCTAGCGAGGCTTTATTGTAATCAAGCTTATGTTGGATAAGAGTGGATGATAGCGCAATTTGCTGAAGGGTAAGCGTGGATATGATTTTTGATAGGCTGGCTAGTGTGGGCATAGCCGCCATGGCTGAAAGTTATAATAGCCGATGGGCTTTAATAACCCATAAAAATTGGTAGCGGGGGTAGGATTTGAACCTACGGCCTTCGGGTTATGAGCCCGACGAGCTACCAAACTGCTCCACCCCGCACCTAATCAGTAGGGTATGCCCTAGCTGAGGCGCGCACTTTAGTGTTAAGTGGCGCCTGAGTCAACCTATTTCTTTTATACTTTTTGAGTGTCGCTATTGTTAAGTATTATTTTTGCCCATCATTGTTGCGGCGGGTAGAGGTATTAATGCTTAAAAACCGGTAACTATTCAGCGCAGCTGATAAACCTCACCTCATAGGGTACTGATGGATTATTTTCTGGGCATTTAAGCGCCGGGAGCGCTTATATAGCGCCCAGCCCCAGCATGGATGCGTGGGGGTAGACTTTGCAGGAGCACAAAGTCGCAGATGGCTTGAGCGGCCCAGTCAATGATTCATTAGCGCCTAATTCCGGTACCTCTGAATAGTGGCTAATTAAGAACCCTTTCGCATAAACTAAGTACTTCGCATTGGGAAGTAAGAGGTGATCCACACCTTATTGTTTTGCTTTTACTGGCAAGTTGTAAATCATTTTTTTAATCTATACGCTGTGGGTAATGTTAATAGCTTCGGTGCGAGGGTTTGAAACCCCTAGATTAGCTTGAACCCCCTAAATGAGAGGGGCTTGCTAGTTTGGTTGAACCGTTACGACTATTGAATGTAAATCATAATTAAATAAGTGATGTGCTTTATATGCTGCAAAAAAATAAAAAAACCAATAAAAATCTAGGGGTAGCGCTAGTCGCTTTAGCTCTGCCTGCACTGATGGTTGGGTGTTCAGGCTCGGGCTCTTCAAAAGAGGGGGCTGTTAATCTACCCGCTTCAAGTAGCAGTGCTGTGCAGCAAAGCTCATCACAGCAAGGCTCCATGTCGAGTGTTGCCTCTTCGGTAATGGCGTCGTCGTCGGCTCCGTCCGATGCTGATCAAGATGGCGTTATTGATACCCAAGACGATTGCCCTCAAACTCAAGCGGGGGCGATGGTCGACGATAAAGGCTGCGCAATACCCGTTGCGCAACCGCCCAAAATGGCGGCTCAAAATTTTGTTTTTGATGACCAAAGCCCACTAGGGAGTGTATTGGCTAAAGTTAACATAGATAACCCTGATAATCTTGCGATAAGCCTTAAGCTTGCTTGGGATAATAACTCTCAAGCACCTTTTTCGATCAGTGCTAATGGCGAGATTTTACTTGAATCATCAATGACTGCTGGCGAGCAAATTGATTTTTCGGTGGTTGTGCTCTATGACGACAAAAGTGTGTCCCAGGCGATGTCAGCCCGTATTGTGACCACTCAATTAGCCGCTGATCAGCGCGCCATACGCGGCAGACAAAAAGCGCTATGGGTATTACCCGATTTTAATGGTAAAAAAGGTAAACATACTCAAGCCACAGTGGATTCAGCCATGGAGACATTAAATGCTTACCTTAAAGTGGAGTCTTATGATCAGCTGAGTATCAGTTGGGAGCAAACACCGTTTATCCCCATGAACTCTGATATCACCGAAGCACTCAGTAAAGATGTTTACGGGATGCGCGATTTTGTCATTAACAAAGCCAAAGCTGCAAACCCAATGTATGACAGTAAAAACTTTGATTTTGTTTTTTTGGGCTTACCCGGTGGGGCTTTTAGTGGTGGTGGCGCCCTGGGTGTGCGCAATGGCGATAAAGGCACGGCTTGGATTGGCCCCGACCCCTGGACACCAGGTATTGTGCATGAGTCATTTCATATGTTTGGTGTGGGTCATGCCGAAGTTTTAATGGGCGATGTAACCTATCCGGCACCCACCGGTAGCGGCGGTCACGATCCGTATTATTTTATGGGCAGCGAAGGCGGTGCAAAAATAGACAATGGTAATGGTAATTACACCATTCAAGCGGGTATTAATGTCCCAATGAAATATCGCATGGGTTGGTTAACTCCGGCCAATATTCAAAAGGTTACACGCTCTGGGGTTTATCGTATAAAGGGCCATCGCTTGGTTAAAAACCCCGGGCTTAATGCGCTCGCGTTAAATATTAAAGCCGATGGCAAGCAGTTTATGGTGGCTTATGAGCCAGAATCTTTTAGTTCGCAGATAAAGGCCAATGGTCTCATCACGCATTTATTTGCCGGTGACGTTTCTAGAATATTGGATGCAAAACCTAGTTCAGTAGCCGATGATTCAAATATTCGGCAGGCGTTAAACGAAGTGGCCGAGCTTGCCGATGCCGCAATTGTAGCCGGTGAAACCATGGAGGTAGGGCAATTTTTTGATATTACATTATTAAAAGAAGGGGGTGAAGGGGATGCGCGCTGGGCTGATGTTAAAATTGATTTACATCAGTAAGCTGTAAATTATTGACGTATTTAGTGCAGAGTTAGCGCGTTATTTGGCGCGCTAACTCTGTGTTTAATACTCTAACATTTAGGCCTGTGTGTTAGCTTGCCAGCCACCACCGAGCGCTTTATAAATAGCAATTAAGTTGAGCAAAACCTGTATGTCACTTTGTGCTAATTGCGCATTAACACTCAGTTGTTCTCGTTGCGCATCAAGCACACTTAAAAAATCGCTACTGCCTAGCGCAAACTTTTTGCTCGCGAGCGTAGCGGCTTGGCCGCTGGCATTGGCTGCTTGCTGTAAGTTTGCACGTCGCTGCTCTTCGCGTGTAAAGTTTTGTAAGTTATTATCTGTTTCTTCGAGCGCGATTAATACGCGCTGCTCAAACTCGGCTAAGCGCGCTTGGGTATTGGCATCGGCGGCTTTAATTTGGTTGTGTACGCGGCCTAAATTAAAGGCGGCCCAATGAATGCGTGGTGCAAACAAAAAGGTGGAGGTATTACTATCACCTAAACGAGACCAGTCGCTAGCGAGGTAGCCTAGCCCGCCAGTAAAACTAATGTTGGGGTACAGGTCGGCTACGCGAATATTGTATTGCGCTACCGAGGCGGCTAACGCATATTCGGCTCGTCGAATATCGGGACGTCGTTTAATTAAGTTTTGTGGATCACCCACTGACAGTGTCGCAGGTAAGCTCGGCAGCGGTTGAGGCCGCTATTAATTTGGGCCTCAAGCGCTGGAATGCTGGCGCGCGTGAGGGCTAATTGTGATTGGGCGCGCGCTACATTAAGCTGGTCACCTGAGCCCACCTCAGAAAAGCGCTTGGCAAGGGTTAATGTTTGCTGCCAAATACCCGCATCTTTTTGTGCAATGCTGCGCAAATATTGGTTGCCGCGCACATTGATGTATGTGCTGGCAACCTCTGCAGCAATGCTGACTTGGGCGGCGTGTAAGTCGGCTAGACTAGCACCTACTTGTGCTTGTGAAGCGCGTGCGCCATTGCGCACGCGGCCAAACAAGTCAAGTTCCCAGCTGGCATCAAAGCCTGCAATATAACTATCGCTAATACGCGAGCCGCTATCGCCGACCACATCGGCACTTTGACGCTGCCTGATCGCGCTAACATCGGCCTCTACGGTAGGCAGGTAATCGAGTTGGCTATTGCGTAAATACGCCCTCGATTGCGCTAAAGATGCCGTCGCAATACGAATTGAATGATTGTATTTGAGTGAATTTTCAATGAGGTTATTTAAAGGTGCATCATTAAACAGAGCCCACCATTGGGCTATCGGCTGCTGCTCATTAATTGCGGTATCTTGCGCTACCGGCAAAGTAAAAGATGTAGCCGCTGCACTTAAGTCAGCGCTAGCGCGCACGTCATTGGGTGATTTAAAGGTGCTACACGCTGCTATGGCCAGCGGTAAAGTGGTTAGCGCGACGGTTTTTATTACGCGTTTGGGCAGCGATAGAGTTGTATTCATTATAAGCGCTCCTGATGCGAAGGTGCTTTGTAGCCTGGTGTGAGCGCTTCGATGGTATAGTCGCGGCCTTCTATTTTACGCATTAAGACGTAAAAAACGGGGGTAAAAAATAAGCCAAAAAAGGTCACGCCCAGCATGCCCGAAAATACAGCAATACCCATTACGCTACGCATTTCGGCGCCGGCGCCGGTTGAAAACACCATGGGAAGTACACCCATAATAAACGCAAAAGAAGTCATTAAAATAGGGCGTAAGCGCATGCGGCTCGCGGTTACGGCAGCCTCAAATGTGGCTATGCCTCGCTGCTCTAATTCGCGTGCAAATTCAACAATTAAAATGGCATTTTTACTGGCTAGCCCTGCCAGCACAAATAAACTCACCTGCGTAAAAATATTATTGTCGCCGCCGGTTAACCACACACCAAACAGTGCAGACATAATCGATAGCGGTACAATTAAGACAACCACCACAGGTAATGCAAGGCTTTCGTATTGTGCTGCAAGTACTAAAAAGACTAACAATAAACACAGCGGTAAAATGTAAATAGCCGTATTGCCCGCTAGCACCTCTTGGTAAGTGAGATCTGTCCACTCAAACACAATGCCACTTGGCAGTGTTTCATTCAAAATTTCGGTGATGGCATCTTGCGCTTGCCCACTCGAATAACCCGGCGCAGCATTGCCGTTTAAATCAGCCGATAAATAGCCGTTGTAATGCGTTGCGCTATCGGGGCCATAGCTTTCTTCCATACTCACTACCGTACCCAGTGGCACCATATCGCCTTGCAGGTTACGTACTTTTAACGCTAGCGCATCGGCAGGGGTGTTGCGGTATTGTGCATCGGCTTGAGCAATGACCTGATAGGTGCGACCAAATTGGTTAAAGTCATTCACGTACAGCGAGCCTAAATAAATCTGCATTGTGTCAAAAATGTCTTTAATGTTTAAGCCGAGCTGTTTGGCTTTGGTACGATCAAGATCGGCATATAGCTGAGGAACATTAATTTTGTAGTTAGAATAAACACTGGCAAGCTCTGGGCGCGCCCAAGACTTTTGCTGTACTTGTTGCACAACGTCGGCTAGTTTTTCATAGCCTAGGCCACCGCGATCTTCAATTTGCAATTTAAAACCGCCAGTGGTGCCGAGCCCGCGTACAGGCGGTGGCGGAAAGATGGCAATAAAGGCTTCTTCGATGCCGGCAAATTTCATTTGTAACTTTTGCGCAATAGCGCCAGCCGAAAGCGCTTCACCATGGCGGTCGGCAAAGTCTTTTAGGGGGAAGAAGACCACCCCAGCGCTTGAGCTATTCATAAAGCCATTAATACTTAACCCCGGAAATTGCACAGCGTTTTTGACGCCGTTTTCGGTAAGGCCAATTTCGCCCATTTCGCGAATCACCGCTTTAGTGCGTTCAAGCGTTGCGCCGTCGGGCAATTGTGCAAAGGCAATTAAATATTGTTTATCTTGTGCCGGTACAAAACCTTTAGGGATAACATTAAATTCCATTGCGGTGACACCCAAGAGTAGGGTGTATATCACCAAGGCAATACCTTTGCGGCCGAGTAAGCGACTAATATTATTAGAATAGCCTTTTGAGCTGCGGCTAAATACACGGTTAAACCAGCCAAAAAATCGTCCAAATAAGGTATCAATAACCCGCGTTAAGCGGTCTTTAGGGGCGCTGTGGCTTTTTAATAATAAGGCGGCTAATGCAGGGCTCAGAGTCAGGGAGTTGATGGCTGAAATAACCGTTGATATGGCAATAGTTAACGCAAACTGCTTATAAAATTGGCCGGTTAAACCACTCACAAAAGCGATAGGTACAAACACAGCAACCAAGGTTAATGAAATAGCAATAATCGGCCCGCTCACCTCGCGCATGGCTTTGTAGGTAGCCTCTTTTGGCGTGAGGCCGTCTTCTATGTTGCGCTCTACGTTTTCGACAACAACAATGGCGTCATCGACCACAATACCAATAGCTAAAACCAAACCAAATAACGATAAAGTATTAATCGAAAAGCCAAAGGCCCACATTAATGCAAAGGTACCTACAATAGAAACCGGTACAGCAAGTAAAGGAATAATCGATGCGCGCCAAGTTTGTAAAAATACAATAACAACAATAATAACTAAAATTAAAGCTTCTAATAATGTTTTAACAACCGCCTTAATTGAGTCTTTCACAAAAACGGTGGGGTCATACACAATCTTGTAATCGACGCTATCAGGAAAGCGCTCTTTTAATTGCGCCATAGTGGCACGTACATCCGTCGATATTTGAATGGCGTTGGCGCCAGGCGCCTGAAAAATAGGAATGGCCACGGCAGGCTGCCCATCGAGCATAGAGCCCAAGCTAAAATCTGATGCACTTAATTCTACTCGAGCGACATCTTTTAAGCGGGTAATTTCACCGTCTCGGCCTGCTTGAATAATGATGTCTTGAAATTCTTCGGGTGTGCTCAGGCGGCCTTTGGCGCTAATGGGCATTTGCACATCAACGAGGTTGTCAATGGGTGCACCGCCAATTAAGCCGGCAGCAGCTTGAATGTTTTGCTCGCGAATGGCGCTAACCACATCGCTGGCGGTGAGGTTTTTTTCGGCGATCTTTTCGGGGTTAAGCCAAATGCGCATAGCGTAATCGCCCGAGCCAAATAAGCGCACAGTGCCCACGCCAGATACTTTGGCTAATTCATCTTTAATATTAATTAAAGCGTAGTTGCGTAAATACAGCTCGTCGTAGGTTTTGTCGGGTGAAATAAGATGCACAACCATGGTTAAGTCGGGCGAGCTTTTCACAACGGTTACACCGCTTTGGCGCGTAACATCGGGTAGGCGAGGCAGAGCCTGCGAGACACGGTTTTGCACCATTTGTTGTGCTAAATCGACATCGGTGCCAATTTTGAACGTAACAGTGAGTGTCAGGCGGCCATCGGTGGTGGCTTGTGAGGCAAAGTACAGCATGTTCTCTGTACCGGCGAGTTGTTCCTCTAAGGGGGTTGCGAGGGTTTCGGCAATGACTTTAGGGTTGGCGCCGGGGTATGACGCACTCACCACAACAGACGGTGGCGAGACTTCAGGGTATTCTGAAATGGGTAATTGGAACATGGCTAAACAGCCAGCAATAAATATTAACAGTGAAATCACACCGGCAAAAATCGGTCGATCCACAAAAAACTTGGATATATTCATAAAGAGCCCGCGAGCCTTGGCTTAAAAAATAAAAGTATGAAAATGATGGATAAAAATGCGCCCTAAGCGCTGTGTCATGCTTAAGGGGCTTTAGGGGGCAGCGGTTGCCTGCACAATACTGGCCGCTGATACGTTATTAGGGGTTACTGGTGTGTTTGGCCTAACGTGCGATAAACCATTCACAATGACGGTATCGCCAGCTTGTAAGCCCGACAAAACAACGCGGTGCTGCTGGTAGTATTCGCCTAAGGTTACTTCGCGGTAGAGGGCAGTGTTTTTATCATCGACTACCAAAACGAATTTTTTACTTTGGTTGGTACCAATTGCGCGGGTAGGCAGTAATAAAACAGATTGGGTAGACTCAGAACCTAAGCGCACATTGGCAAACATGCCCGCAGTCAGTGCGCCATCGCTATTGCTAAATAATGCGCGGGCACGAATGGTACCGCTGGTGGCATCAAGGCGGTTGTCAAACGAAGCGATATGACCATCGTATACGACGTCGTTATTATTGGTGAGTGTTAACTGCACAGGCATTGCCTGGGTGTCTTTAATATTGCGAACAAACTCAATGTAGGTGCCTTCATCAACATTAAATTCGGCAAACATAGTGTCGGTGGCGACAATTTCGGTCATGACTGGCGCGCTAGGGCCTGCCTCTACCACGTTGCCTGCGGTTAATTCGGCGCGGCTGACTCGGCCAGCAATGGGTGCGCGAATATGTGCATACTCAAGGTTGAGCTTGGCCTGGCTTAGTGCCGCCTGTGCTTGCTTGATATCGGCTTGGGCCACTTGCTGTGCGCTAAGAGCTGAGTCATACAGGCTTTGCGAAATCAGCTTGTCATCGACTAATTGCTTGGAGCGCGCCAATTCGTCTTGCGCTAACTTGGCACGTGATTGAGCAATGGCTATACGTGCTTCGGCTTCGGCGACTGTGGCTTCATGTTTACGAGGGTCAATGATAAAGAGCGGCTGCCCTTTTTTAACCTGCTCGCCATCTTTAAATAAAACCTCTTGAATGGTGCCGCCTACGAGTGGGCGAATAACAGCGCTTTGGACCGGTGCAATACGACCCGAAAACTTAACCCATGTGCGAATACCTTGTGGTTGCATGGTGATGACATCCACAGTAGGTGCCGCAGCTGCTTTGGGTGCATTGTATAAGGCTGCTATAGCAATCAATGCAATAGCGGCAAATTGATATAAAAATGGGGTAGAGCGAAGGGGTAGCGCTAGGCTGAGCATGCTTGAACTCCAGAGTAAGCAATAAAAATAGGGTCAAAAAAATAAGGTCAAAAGTGCTAGAGGGTGAATGCGTGATGCGCACATAATACATACCGGTCGGTTTGTTGGTCAATAGGCTTTTTGATAAAGGGGTATATTTGCGCCTGACGAACCCTAAAGTATGGCCTGAAGGTATTGCGCTGAATTCTGTGGTGACCTGCTGTGGCGCCCTTTTTGATCGAGATAGGCTAAAAAGTTCAAATATGATCTTATTGCCGATGGGCGAATATAGTGAGGGCGCTAAGGTATTGAAGCTTAAGTAATAAAGCGTCGAGCGTTTTGAGTGGAAGAGGTGGCGGGTGTATTTATAGAATATAGCAGCGGCGCTTTGTTGACGGTAATATTGTTTTTTGTGCTTCTATATTCGTCGAAAATCACTTTATTATCTGTTTTTTATGATTTTTCTCGATGAAAAATATTGCTTTGATGCTGTCGCCTTGGTGTGTTTTTTTGATGCCGTCTTGACAATGTTGCTCTCAGGCAATCATTAACGCCTGTATCGGCGAGCTTAAATCGTTCATTTTTCAGTTATAATGCCTGAGCCAAACGGTATCGCTTATACGTATTGGCTATGGGTTGTAACAGTTCACTCGTGAGCAGTGCGCAAAACTCCAATACTGAAGCGTATTGCAAAATGAGAAACCAGCTACAGCGCTCAAGTTTGCCATATAGCTTGCCTTGAAAAGCGTACCGACAGGTATCATAATACTGACCTAGCCTTTGAATTACAGAGATCCCCCATGCCACCGACAGATACACGTACCACCCTTTTAGAGACGGCTCTTGAGTTAATTTGGAGTAGTAATTACAACTCTGTTGGTGTTAATGAGATGTGTAAGCGGGCGGGCGTGACTAAAGGCTGCTTTTATCATCACTTTGACTCAAAAGTTGAGCTTTTTTGCCAAGCCACAGAGTACTACTGGGAAAAGATCAAGCAAGACCTAGACGCCTTGTTATCGCCTATCAATAGCCCGCTCGAGCAGCTAGAAAAATGGATCGCGTTGATTTTTAGTAATAAAATTGGCGATGATATTGAGAATATGCCAGGGTGCGCTTTTTTTAATGCCGGTGCACAAACGGGCTGTGGTGAGGCGCGTATTACCGAAACACTGCAATTAATGATGGAGCGCGGTGCCAAATACAATTTAGCGCTAGTGCGCAATTTGGAATCAGGCGGCTATTTAACCCCGGTTGATGACGCCCAGCAAATAGCACGGCTGATGCAGCAATATATTCATGGCTTTATTAGCTACTCAGGTGTTGCACGCGATATGGGAAATGCCCGCAAAGATTTACCGGTCGGTATTTACCGTTTAATTGGTTTGAAAACACAATACTGGCACAGCATTACCGACAGCCCCGCGTCTTAGTCAACACATATGAGCGCTGCCGTACGGCTTAACGAGGGCTTTTAGCGTGCCCTTTCACCTATTTTTATGCCTGTCTTTTGCCTGCGAGTTGTATTATGCACCATTACCGCGTGACCCTCGCTTACAAAGGCACCCACTATTTTGGTTGGCAGGCACAAAGTGAGTATACGTTGCACGAAGCCAAGCCAACCATTGAAGGGACACTCTTAACCGCATTAAAAAAAATAACACATTTTAAGCCGTGTACTGTGTGTGCCGCTAGCCGTACCGATGGCGGTGTCCATGCTAAAGGCCAGGTAGCCAAGCTGGTATTGGCGGTAAAAATAGCGCCCGAGTCGCTATTGTTGGGCTTAAATGCACGCCTACCCGAAGATATTCGTATTTTAACGTGTACGCCTTGCGCTGGTGGTTATCAGCCTAACCGGTGCAGCACCGCTAAAGAGTATCATTATTACTTTACCTCGGCACCTGTGGCGACGAGCGTATTGAGCGATGTTATGTTGCATTATTGTCTGCATGGTGCACTCTTTAATCCAGCATTAATGCGTCAAGCCTGCGCACTTTTTGTGGGTACGCATGATTTTTATAATTTTAGTACACGTGATAAAAATATAGCCTCTAGCGTGCGGCAAATATTGAGTTGTGAACTCCTTAAGGCCGACTTCTCTCCTTTAGCTGATGATGTGTATTATTTAAAAATAGTCGGAGACGGTTTTTTAAAGCATATGATCCGCTATGTGATGGGTGCTTTAATGGCGTTAGATCAAGGGAAAATCAATTTGGCAACGCTGCAACACTCACTAACGCACAGGCGCTGTCATAAATTAAGCCCTAAAGCGAAGGCAAAAGGCTTACATTTAATTGAAATTTTTGAAGCCATTTGATAGTCGGCTTTATCGCCGGTTATTGCAAATATTTTTAACGAAGGCAGCGCGCAACCGGCATTTTAAAAGCGAGCAGTTATTTTATGTACATTCCTAACCAACAGCCATCCAGTTTATAAAAAATCGTCATTATTCAACGCAGTTTATTAATCGGGCTGGGCAGGGCTGGTAAGTTATTGATATATGACATTGATACATGACATTAACACATGACATTAATGCCTCGCATTGATGAGCTCAAAGGAGTATTTATATGCATAAAAAAACGATTAAAAAAATTACTTTAGCGATAACAGGCGCCTCGGGCGCGCAGTATGGCCTACGCTTATTGGAGTGTTTGCTAGCACAAGGGTGTCATGTTGATTTGATGATATCGCGTGCAGCGCAAGTTGTTATTAATACCGAAACGCATTACAGTATTCCCGATGAATTTGAGGCGCAACTGGCGTGGTTAGATGAGCATTTTGTGAGTAATGCTAACAACGTGGGCAGCGTCACACTCTATAGCCGCGAAGATTGGTTTTGCCCTGCGGCCAGCGGCTCAAGCGCCGCCAGCCAAATGGTGGTGTGCCCGGCCAGTGGCGGCACATTGAGTGCTATAGCGCATGGCGCCAGTAATAATCTGATTGAGCGGGCAGGCGATGTGGCTTTAAAAGAGCGCCGGCAATTGATTTTAGTCCCGCGTGAGGCGCCTTATTCGCAAGTCCATTTAGAAAACATGCTAAAGCTGACGCAAATGGGCGCGGTTGTTATCCCGGCTAGCCCAGGGTTTTACCAAAACCCCAATACAATAGACGACTTGATCGACTTTGTTGTGGCGCGGATTTTAGACCAGTTAAACCTAGAGCAAAAATTACTGCCTTTATGGGGTGCAAGTGTGTAAAACGATACAGTGAGTATGCGGTTACTTTGATATTGGTGTGTTATGCGGTGTATTGGCTGTCACTTTTGATGCCGCTGTGGCGGCGTGGCTAGCCAAAGAGCGAGCATGCAAAAGCATGGTTAATTGCGATTTTATGCGTGCCAGCAGCTCTTCTTTTTTAACCGGTTTACTGACAAAGTCGTTACCCCCACTTAAAAATCCTTGGGTTAACTCGCTTTCGATATCTTTTGCGGTTAAAAAGATGACAGGTAGTTCGTACATAGGGTGCTCTTTACGCAAGATTTCGCAGGCTTCATAGCCGGTCATTTTTGGCATCATGACATCTAATACCACTAAGTCGATTTCTGGGTGCTCGGCTATTTTTTGCAAAGCAGTTTCGCCGTTGTCGGCTTCTATTACGGTGTAATCATGCAGTTTTAAAATACCCTTGAGTACCATGCGATTGACGGGGTCATCGTCCACACTAAGAATAGTGAGGGGGCTGGTGGTTTTTAAAGGCTGCACTTTTAGCTTAGATTTTGCCGTGCTTTTATCTTCTTTTTTCTTATCTTTTAATACAGCGTTTGGTTTTTTTGGGCTTGACTCTTCATCGTTTTTTTGAGGGTTGTGTTGAGCCTCTTGCTGAGTGTTTTGTTGATGGTTTTGTATATTGGCGGGCTTATTTTTGCTGGCTTTAAAAATATCGATAGGTGGTGGAACTTTACTTATTGGGTTTATTGGGCTTTGTGATAAAGTTTTGCTGGTAGGCATTGTAAAAATAAAGGTTGTGCCTTTGCCCGGCTGAGATATGACATCCATTTTGCCGCCATGCAGCTCAACAAGCTGTTTGGTGATGGCTAGGCCTAGCCCGGTACCACCATGCTCGCGGGCATCGGTGTGTTCTAATTGACAAAAAGATTGAAAAATAGTTTTTAGGTCTTCAGGTGCTATGCCAATGCCGGTATCTTTAACGCGGATGGTTGTAGTGACATCATCTTGTTGGGCATTAATTTTTACATAGCCTTGGTCGCTGTATTTTATGGCGTTGCCAATCAGGTTAAACATGATTTGCTGTAGCCGATTCTCATCGGCCTCTACGGCATAAAATGGATGGGGTATTTCATTTTGCAGTTTGATAGGCTTGTTATTGGTGAGCGGCGCTAGCAGTGTAATGACGGTGTCGGTTAGATAGCGTAAATCAACGGGTTGTAGTTTTATCTCTATTTGACGATCGGCTAATTTTGATAAGTCTAAAATGTCATTAATTAAATGAGATAGGCGTTTGCCACTAGAAACAATCATGTTCAGTTGGCTGACTTTTGTTGCTTCTAGTTCATCGCAGCAGCTGTCGCGTAAGGATTCGGCTAGGCCAATAATGCCATTTAAAGGCGTGCGTAATTCGTGAGAGGTGTTGGCTAAAAAGGAGTCTTTCATTTTATCGATTTTAACAAGCTGGGCATTGACCTCTCGCTCTTGTTGTAGCTCTGCTCGCTTGGCTTTTTGGCGGGTATAAGCCCAAATTAAAGCAAATAAAATAAATATATATAAGCTATAGGCCCACCCCGTTTGCCAAAAAGGCGCTTTGATAGTGATATTGAGCTCGCTATTTTGTGTGCTCCATACTCCTGCGGCATTGGCCGCTTTAACTTTTAGTGTGTATTGGCCGGGGCTGATATTGGTGTAGTTAGCGGTATGTTTATTGCCAACATCGTTCCACTTTTTATCAAACCCCTCAAGCAGATACGCGTATTGGTTGCGATTAGCCGAGCGGTAACTTAACGCCGAAAAAGACACAGAAAAAACGCGTTGACTATAGTCAAGGGTAATGGTTTTAGTTTTGTAAATGGCATCTGCTAGCGGAGAACCCTCGGCGAGGCCTGTGACACTTTCGTTAAATATTTTGAGGTCAGTAAAAACGGCTTTAGGTGGCGCGGTATGGGTGTTGATTTTATTGACATCGACAATACTTAATCCCTCGGTAGAGCCTAAATATAACAGGCCGTCTTCATCAATGTAGGTGGCATCGCGGTTAAAGTTATTACCGATTAAGCCGTGGCTTTTTTGGTAGTGCTTAATAATATATTTGGCGTTGGGGTGTAGGCCGTTACTACTTTGATTGGGCGTACTACCGTTAGCGGCGTGTGTATTAAGCTCGATACTAACGATGCCTTTATCGGTGGTTGCCCAAACCTTGCCGTCGGGTGCCTGAACCATACTGGCAACATTGGTTGACGGTAGGCCATCTTTTAAGGTGATGTGGCTAAAATTTTTGCGCGCCTGATCTAAAATGCTAATGCCGCCCCCTTGCGTACCCACCCACAGTTGTTTTTGTGTGTCTTCTAATAAAGATATAACGCGGTTATTGCTGAGCGTTTTAGGGTTGCTTGGGTCACTAAAATAATGCTCGAAGGTTTGCGTGTCTTTATTGAATTTATTTAAGCCGTGCAATGTGCCGGCCCAAATAGCCCCCGAGGAGTCCTCGAGTAGTGTCCACACATGGGCGTTGGATACATGATGCTCGGTGGCGGGGTCACTCGATACATAGTGTTTGAATTGACCTGTTTTTGTATTTAAAAAATTTAAGCCGCCGGTTTCGGTGCCAATCCAAAGGTTTTTGTCTTTGTCGATAAGCAAACTCCAGATATAGGCGCTGTTGACGGTATTGGCGTTTGTAGGGTTGGCGGCATCGGGTAAAAACTGTGTAAAATTGTTGCTTGATGTATCAAGCTTATGCAGGCCCCCAGACCAAGTCCCCACCCATAAATCGCCGTTTTGGGCTTCGGCAATAGAAAGTACGGCATTCGATTGTAAGCTGCCGGCTTGGCCGGGCTTGGCGGTGTAGCGCCGGCTTTGGTGGGTGTTAATATCGAAGGCATTGATACCGCCTTCGGTGCCTATCCATAAGTGCCCTTGCTGGCTTTTTTGAATGGTGAGTATGGTGCTGTGACTTAAGCTGGTAGCCTGATTAGGCTGGTGGGCATAGTTTTGAAACACTGTACTTGAGCGGTCAAAAAAATTCGTGCCAATGGGGAAGGCACCAATCCACAGGTCGCCTTGCTTATCTTCAAAAACACTGCGGATGTTATTAGAGCTTAAGCTGCTGTTATCGTAAGGGTTGTGCCTAACATGGCTGAAGTCATCGGTGGCGTGATTGTAGCGTGCCAGACCACCGTGGTCGGTTGCTACCCATAAATTGTTGAGGCTGTCTTCAAAGATATTCCATACGGTGTTGGAGCCCAGCGAGTTAATATTGTTAGGGTCATTGCGGTAATTGGTAAAGGTTTTACCGTCTTGATTCATACGGCTAATACCGCCACCAAAACTGCTTACCCAAAGCGCGCCGGTGTGGTCACGAATAATATCGGTAATGCGGTTATGGCCAATGGTGCTCGGCTGCGCAGGGTCGTGAGCAAAAACCTCAATAGCAAAAGGCTTGCGTTGTAATTTAATTAAACCCGATTTAGTGGTGCCTAGCCAAATATCACCATTGGCCTCACTATATACCGCGTGAATGGCAGCACTTGGCAGGCGGTAAGGGTCTTGGGGGCGATCGGTAAAGCTTTGGTAGTTGCGCCGCTTGGCATCTAAAACATTAAAACCGTTGTCGGTGCCGATTAGTAAGTTGTTATGGCTATCTACCGCAAGGGCGCGCACCGAGTCGCCCGTGATCGAGTTTGCAGTCAAGCCTTTAGAGCGAAAACTGGTAAAGTCATCGCTGGCTGCATTGTAGCGGCCAAGGCCAGCATCTGTTGCTAGCCACATAACCCCGTCGTGATCAAAAACAATATCCCAAATAGCATTACTGGTGAGCGAGCTGGGGTTGCTGGCATTGTGTTGGTAAATTTTAATGTCGTGGCCGTCATAGCGGGCTAGACCGTGCTCGCCACCAAACCAAATAAAGCCGTAAGGGTCTTGGCGGGTGACGTAAATGGCATTAATCACCTCGTCACTATCGGTGCCTTGGAGCAACCGTTTAAACCGGATGGTATCGAGCTTAATAGCGTTGGCTTGAGTGAGACGAGCAGAGGCGGAAGCGGTGATAGGCTGAGCAATGGCCATTAGCCCATACAATAGGTAAACGGTGGCTAAAAGGCTGGCAGCTAATAGACGCATGGTGTTGGCTCTCAAGGTAGGCTTGTTCAAGTATAGCCAAGGTGGCTTTGACTGCTCGAACTGTATTGGGCTGCTCGGTAGGCAAGATAAATAGCGTGTTGGCAGGGGCTACGGGCACAATCACTTGGTTTTGGCGGCACTCTGGTTTAGTCTGCCTGCTTTGAGTGTTTGACGTATTCAGTTAGAGGTTAAAAGGTAATGGGTATTATTGTTCGCATCGTGTGTGCGGTGATTGGTGCAAAGTTATGGGGCTTTTTTGGTTTAATTGTGGGGCTGGTGGTTGGGCATTTTGTTGCCAAAGGCTTGCTCACTCGGCGCCGTCGGTTAGATCCACAGTTGCGCCAAAAAATAGAAACAACCGTATTTGGCACTGCCTTTCCGTTAATGGGGTATTTGGCCAAAGCCGATGGTCGCGTTAGCGAGCAAGAGGTACAAGCGGCTGAGCAACTTATGGCCGGTATGCGCTTAAGCCCAGAGCAGCGCAAAGAGGCTATTCATTTATTTAAAGGCGGCGCGCAGCTTGAGTTTAACCCCGAGCCTTTAGTGAGCCACTTTTTAACAGTGTGCGGGCAATATGTTGATATCAAGCAAATATTATTAGCCTATTTAATTGCCATAGCGCTGGCCGACGGCACCGTGAATGACGCCGAAAAACAAGCCCTGCAAAAAATTGCCGCTCAGCTGGGCTTTAGCTCTTTTTTGTTTGAGCGTATGCTCAAAGCGGCCGAAGCCCAGCAGCGTTTTAGAGGTGGATATTACCGAGGTGGCGCAGGTACCCAAGCGCCTAATGCCGCCGAGGAGCTGGTAGGGGCTTATCAAGCCTTGGGTGTAGAGCCCAGTGCAACCGATAACGAGCTAAAAAAAGCGTACCGTAAATTAATGAGCCAATACCACCCCGATAAGCTAGCCGGCCAAGGTGTACCCGATGAAATGATCAAGGTGGCCACCGAGCGTTCACAAGAAATTCAAGCCGCTTATGATGTGGTTAAAAAGTCGCGTAAGGGTTAATGGTGTATTGGCGACAGGTGGTTTTGTTTTTGATTTGGGTTTGGGTATTGTTGGGTGTGGCTCAGCAGGCGGTGGCGTGGTCTTACCATGGGCATGCGAGTATTGCGCGCCAGGCTTTAGCGCAATTACCCATCGAGCAGCAGCGCTTTTTTAATCGTAATGCCAAGGCCTTATTGCGCAACGATAAAGCCAAAAAATGGCGCTACTCACTGAAGTCGTACGAGCCATTTGCCTTGGCGGCAGTATGGCCCGATACCCGCCGCGATAGCACATTAAACACGTTGTTTAATCGCTATGCCGGTGGTGTTATGCCGCCGCTATTTAAGCGTTATGCGGCACAAAAAACAGCCAGTTGGCATTATGTTAATCAGCAGTATTGGGATACCCTGAGCCACAGCTTAATTAAAGCTAACGCCGCCAATACGCGCTGCAATACACGTGTTAATGGTAACTTGGCCGAGGTATGGCCGGCATTGCTCACCGCTTACCAGCAGGCTCATACTGCTGCTGAGCGCGGTTTTTGGATGGCTTTTATCAGCCACTTACTGGCTGATGCGTATCAGCCCTTGCATGGGTTGGCCGCACTCAATAAGCAGTGTCGGCATGATGCTGGCGGCAATGCGCACTGTTTAGCGACGACAAAACACGCAGGTACTCAAAAGCATGGCCGCTGTAAAGTGAGTTTGCATCGGGTATGGGATGCTGGTTTTGAGGTGTTTACGCAGCCTTTAACGACAATAAAGCCTGTTGCAACAATTAATACTATACGGGCGGCTGAGCAATTATTGCCTCAGGCGTTAAAGACTCATGGGCCTTTGGCGCCGTTTATTTACAGTGCACCCCAAGGCCAGGTGCTGAGTGCCCAATACCGCACCCAAGCGGCACGTATTACGCAAACCCAGTCGCAGTTAGCCGCGGGCCAGCTGGCAGCCTTATTGACTTACCTTTATGCCACTGTGCATCAATAATTGGACTTTATCATGATACAAAAAAACAGCCACTGTTCAGCGGCAAGCACGCGCGGCTCGGTGGTGATTACGGGCTGCTCTAGCGGTATTGGTTTGTGTGTGGCCAAAGGCTTGCAGGCTAAAGGCTATACAGTATTACCGTGTTGCCGTAACCAACAGCAGCAAGCAATACTCAGTGAACATTTTGAGCAGGTTGTCGTTTTTGATTTAGCTAAAAGCGATGAGGTAGAGGCGGGCATTGCGCAAATTTTAACAATAACAGGCGGCCATATTTATGCACTTTTTAATAATGCCGCGTATGGCCAGCCAGGGGCTGTTGAAGATTTAACCCGCGCAGTATTAGAGCAGCAGTTTGCCGCTAATGTATTTGGCACCCATCAATTAACATGCGGTTTATTGCCTGCGTTATTAGCACAGCCTCACGCACGGCTTATTCAGCACAGCTCGGTATTGGGTTTTGTGGGTATGGGTTTTAGAGGGGCTTATAATGCCAGTAAATACGCCTTAGAGGGTTTAACTGATACGCTACGGCAAGAGCTAATGAATACTAATGTGCAGGTGAGTTTAATTCAGCCCGGGCCAGTATTAAGTAATTTCAGAAAAAACGCCTTAAGCGCCTTACAAGCTAATATTAATATGACCCAAAGCCGTCACGCAAAAACCTACGCCCTTAGCTTACAACGCTTACAAACCGAAGGCGCTGCGGTACCGTTTACTGTACCCCCAGAGGCTGTACTAAAGCGTGTACTGCATGCGCTAGAAAGTAAAAACCCCAAAGTGCGCTACCCCGTTACCCAGCCTACCTACGTATTGGCCTTTTTAAAACGCGTTTTATCGCATCGTTTATTTGATGCGGTTGTTAAGGCGGCGAGTAAGGCTTAGGGCCTGTTGCCAATCGACCCTATGCTTAGAGTGTTTATAGGGTGCCCAGTAAAAATCAAGCTCTAACCAGTAAAGTAAGCCACACCAAAGTGCTGACAGGGAAGGCGACCATGCAGCCTATAGTGATAGTTGACAAGCGGCCATAAGCCGAGGCAATACGGCCAGAGAAATACACGAATGACAAAAGTAGAGGGTAAATATAACGAAAGTCTGTATTGCATGATAAAGGGGCTTTGATTCTATAGGCCAATAAAAAAATCAATGAAAGAATCCACAGTAAATGCCAAGGTAGTGATTTATAGACTGATTTAGCCATTAAGTGCCAGCCTGCATCATCAATAGTTTTTAGCGCGCAGTAGCCCAGTATTGCGAGTATTAGCAATAATAAAACACCATTAAAGGCCCCCCAAGCCGTCATCCAGCTAGCGTCAAAAAAATATTCTGACGTTAATGATGAGCGCAGTACAAAATTCCAAAAATATTGCCTGCCATATTCATCACTCCATGTGCTTATAAAAGGCGATGTTAAAAAAGTTTTAAGGTCAAAAATAACATAGTTAAGCAGGCCGTTATCAACTCTTAAACCTGGGTTGATGGTAGTGCCAACATTGGCGAGTAGCCAATCATCAGCTTCGCCAATGGCGTATTTATAAATATTGTCGCCTAAATTCATTGCTATACCTAAAGCCGCAAAAGTGGCTACAACGCATAGTGGACGGTAGTATAAGGCCAATATTTCTTTTGTTTTGCGGAGCGTTAAAATAGGCTGTATTGCCAGTATACCTAACAAGCCTAAAAGTGTAGCGGTTAAAATTAAGCCGTTTGACTTGGTTAAAACGGCCAAAAACATCCAAAAGCTAGCCCAAAAAACATAGATTGTTCGTTTTGAGCGCCACCACTTTAGGGTAAAATAAAATGACAAAATACTTAAAGCATAAAGGGGTAAATCATTGCCTATGCGTACGCTATGAATAATGCCTGCAGGCCATAAGCTCAATAGTAAGCTGGCGATATTTAATATTGAATAATTGCCTAGCCCACCTTTTAGTGCCCCCAAAGCAGTGACCACAAAGACAACCCAAAACCATAGCGCTAATATACGCGCCCATAGATCGCCATTGTTTATATCCTTGGGTAAAAGATACGTTTTTACTGTTGCTGCGACCCCGTAATATAATGGTGGTTGGTGATATTCCCAGCCGTCACCAGGGTTGGGAAGTGCCCAATTATTGGCGACATATTCAATATAATCTTTATGTCCGCCACCTTGATAGACATCAAATATTCTTTCTCGCTCACCGGTGACTGATAAGTAAATAACACAGAGCAAAAAACTAAAAATGGCTATTGTAAGCTGTGATAAATAAATGCGAATACTAAGCGATAAAAATACGGCGTATACCGCCAGTACCAGCCATAGCATCGTGCCTTGCAATAATCCCATTTCACTTTTAATGTCTACATTAAATGATGCGGGGTTGCTGTGGTTTTTTAGCTTAAAAATCAACTCATCTTCTGATGAAAAACCAATATTGATAGCCATGCCTTGAGAGAAGTTGCGCAACTGGCTTAATGGAAAATGAGATAGGTCATAAGCTTTGCCACTAACGCTTAGTTCCAGTAATTGGTCATCAGGATACACTTTAAACGGTGTATTAGTACGCCCACCTAAAACTTTTAACTTAATCCAATAATCGCCTGTGTAATTGCGAGAAAAAGGTAAATTGACAGATTCATAAATAACGCCGTCGTTAGACCATTGAGCGCTAGTGACATGCGCGCCTTTCATTTGGGATATTAAGCAAAGACAATAGATTGTTAAAACAGTAAATACAGAAAAAGTAACGAATCTTGAAAGCCAGTTTAATCTCTGCCACCGCTCATAAAGGCGAGTATGAAGCATCCTTGCCTGAACCCCTATGCGGTGCAGTATTTTAGGTAATGCATGAAACACGTATAACTCCTTACGCAAAAATATAATAAGCTTGCCGACACTGTATTAACATTAGTGGGTGAGTAAAATAATAAATCATCCACTTAAAAGTATGATCTGAAAATCATACAGTGATATGTTGTGTGAGATTGTTAAATAATGTTAAGGGATGTTAAAAGATGTACAAAGATGTACAAAGATGTACAAAGATGTACAAAGATGTACAAAGATGAAAGGGCGCTAGAGCGTATATTGGTATACTGCTTGGGTGACTTGATTGGGATATTAGCGAGGCTAGGTTGGGCGGGGTTATTAGTACGTTATTTATTTTTAAAAGCGGGTTAGCTTTTGAAAACACTTCAAAAGCTAACCCGCTAACGCAGTGCTATGAGTTTATTTGCCCCATAGGCGATTTAATAAATTGGTTTTTCTTGCATCAAAGGGTTGCCAAGTACCCCATCCTTCGGTATTGGAAATTGGGTCGTAATTGTGGCCATACCAGCCACCGGTATCGCCTGACTCTGGGTTCATGCCCCAGTAGCAGCCTTGAATATTTTTTGAAATCATATAGTCCACAAAAGCGGCTTGCCACTGGCCATCAACAATACCCGGCGTAATGTGCGACCAAGTTTCACGATCACCCGCTGAGGCGTTAGTAGGCCAATCCCAATTGCCGCCAAATTCGCCAACAACCATGGCATAGCCTTGCGACCTTAAATACCCAAAATGCTCATCCCATCCTGGGATCAGGCGAGCGGGGTCAATAACAAGGTTGCAGCCTAGCTGGCCGGCTTCTTCGCCTTCTAGGCCTTCACATTCTGGTTGGCTGGGGTCCATAAACATTGCCTGCTGGAAAACAGAGGGGCCATAGGTGTGTGGCGATAAGACTAAGCGCTCTTTAGGAATATTTAATGGGTTAGCGCCCATTTCAAAAAAGTTCTCGCCCCAGTTGGGGTTAGAGGCAAGGTCGCCGTGTGGCGTTTGTTCTTTGGTTTCTGGGGTGCCATCTTGGTTGCCCGAAGAGCCCGAAATACCTTCTACAAAAACTAAAAGGTTAGGGTTAACCTCGTTAATAGCGGTATAGGCTGACTCCACTAACGACTTCCACTCGGCCCATGAGTAATCCCAAGGTTCGTTATAGACATCAATCCCAATAATATTACTAACACCAAGTTGCGCCGGTAGCGCGGCTATTTCACGTAGGTTGGCAAGCCAAGCGTCTTTATCATAGGCTTGAATACGCGTAACACCAGCAGGGTTGCCTGTGCCGGCACAAGAGCTATCTTCACGGAAATAATCATACTGCTTGCGAATAGAGTCTACATACGGTGGGCGCGCATCTAAGCGGCCTGCGCGCCAGCCTACGTAATTAGAGCATGAGTGAATATCAATAAAAACATCAACATTATTTTGGTCTGCCGCAATAATTAACTCTTCTAGGGCTTGGCGAGAGTTAGAGACAAGCACTGAAGTATGATTTTTAAGGTTGGGTGCTAGGCCTTGTGGGTTGGTGGGGTCTAAGGTTTGTGGTGCAATAGGTATACGCAGCGTGTTGAGCCCCATGCCGGTAATTTCTGACAGGGTTTGTTGAATGGTGCGGCCTGTGGGGTTCCAAATCATATTCCCAACATAAAGCTCCATGGGCGCACCGCCTGGGTTGGTTGGCTCATCCGAGGGCTCATGTCGGCCTTCAAGGCCAAACCAGTTGGCGCAGTGGATGGGTTTAATGACACCGTCTTTGGTAATATTGCCGCTAGTATCCACACGAAATACGCCTGCACCTAAGGGGCCCGATGACGAACTAGAGCCTGCTGAGCTAGTGGTAGATGACTGCGCGCTGCTGCTTGCGCCATTACTGTTTATGGTAATGTTAGAGACAGTATAAATTTCATCACTAAAGCTGGTTTTACCTTCTACAATCACCTCGAGTGTATTGCCACGCAAGCCATTTATCGAGACCACTTTTTGAGCAAAGGCATTGATGTTTGGCGATAGCGTAATTGCTGGACCATCATCTATTTTGTAATAAATATTTAAAAAGTCGGAGGGCTCCATGGGCCCTGCACCGCGTGCCAGCATAGAGAGATTAACATTGCCATTGCATGCGATGTTAATAATGCCCGATGACCAAGTGGTGGACTGGTTCGAAATAGATGTGCCGTTATTGCTGTAAGGCAGGTCGCAGGTGCCGCTAATACTTGAAGAGCTTGTTGCGGCAGAGCTCACAGTGCTCGAGCTTGATACGCTAACACTGGAAGAGGAGCTACTGGGTGTTGAGCTACTGGCGGGTATTGAGCTGAGCACCGAGCTTGCAACACTACTAACAGAGCTACTGCTCGGCGGCGACATTGACGAGCTTGTGCCGGTGGTACATACATCCCCTAGTATGACGGGTACCTCTGCAATACCTGACGGGCCTGTAGAGCCCTGCACGCCAAACTCAATACTTTGGCCTGGGGCAATGTTGCTATTCCATGATAGGGGGGTTGCAGTATAAGGGTTACTACCTGCGACGTTGGCATTCCAGCCATTATCGCGTTGGTTGCCATTGTTGTATTGCCAAGAAACACGCCAGTCATTAATAGGCATGGTTGTATTGTTATCGATTTTAATCGCGGCCTGGAAGCCCGAGCCCCACTCATTAGTCACTGTGTAAGTGCATTGCGCAGCAGATGCAACACCTGCCCAAGCCACCGACGCTAAGCTTACGCCAAGTGTCGCGAGCCAGTGCCCTCCTTTGTGTGTTTTTATAAACATAATAATGACTCTCAAATAATAATGATCTGCTTATAACAAAAGCACGGCATGGTGTATTGTGGTGAATGAGCTTAAAAATACAGTGCTTTGTTAGTCGCATGAATTTGCCTTATGTTAAGGCGCTGTTATTTCTAAATTACGCTTGTTATTTTTTTTATCGTCGAATACAAGGAATAGCCGTTATCTTGAGATGGTGCTTTATAGCGATGGCATTATTCCCAAGGCAGATCATTGATTATTCAATGTTAAAGTCAAGATGGGGTATGCCATGAAACAAATTAAGATGCCCATTTTTATTTTTTGTTAGGGTGTCTTGATTAATAGCTTTTATCCCGTGTAATTTTTTGTTACCGATTGGAGGTGTTTTAATAGCCTTTTATAATAATGGTGTGCAGTGCTGGTGACTTGAATAGTTACGTTTAAATTTGTGAGTAGCACTGTAAGCCTTGGGTTTTGCATGGTGGGTAAGCTTTGGATCGATGCTAATTTAAAATGGCTTTACGAAGCTAATAACTTGGGGCTATTTTATTTGTAGGAGTGATGGTAAGTAATGCTGGAAGATTTTATTGTGGGTGATTGTTAAGTATCGGGCCTGGGCCCTTGTCTGTGTTTGGCGAATGAAGCTGGTGTGAAGGTGTTCGCTAATGCCGTAAGCGCAGGGAGGGTAAACTCGGCGGATACTCAGGCTCAAAGTGCAGAGTTTGTAATAGCTAGTCTTAATATCGATATTCAAGTGGATTCTATGTGGGCGGCAGGTGTGTGGCTATAAGTGTCCGTTGGCGTAGACGAGTACACTAATGCAGCGATTGCATCGATACAAGGGGTAGGGTGTCATTGCAATAATAAGATGGATGATGTGGGCGTGAATATTTTTGGATGTCTTATCTCTTGCTCTCTTACTTAATGCTTGGCCTAGAGTAGCTTTCAGAGGTGCCGAAATTGGGCTCTAATGAATCATGGGTTGGGCCACTCAGCGATCTGCGACTTTATGCTCCTGCAAAGTCTAATCCTGCATATCCTTATGCAGGTGAGCTGCCTAACCCTTCTCTCCCTGCAAGACCCGGCGCTTAAATACTCAGGAGATAATCCATCAGCATCCTATCAAATGAGATTTATCGGCTGGGCTGAATAGTTGCGGACTATAAGGATTTTGAGCTTCTAATCTTTGGGTGATATTTTTAATATAAATGTGATAAGGCCTGCTTATTAAGGCTTGTGCGCTTCAGTGTTGAATTCAAGCCCTATTGCATAGCATCTGATTGATGTTATATAATTAATGTACTTACTCGGAAGTGTTTTTTAGTTGACTTATATGATTTTTTCCGTTTTTAGTATGATTCTTACTAAGCATTTAATTAAAGATTTAGTATTATAATCTATTTGTTTTAATTAGCATTAATTCCGTGTATTGTTCGTTTTTAATCATTGATAAGGATTTTTAGTGATACCTATCTCTTTTTTCGCTATTAATACTTTTTTTGGTCCCAACTCTTTTTCTGTAGAGCATTTTATAGCTATTTATTAAAATGCCTACGGTTAATATTTTTTAAAATTTTTTATGTAAGGCATTTAATAGCATGAAATTAAGTCGTTTTTTTGTGGGTGCTGTGCTGGTTTTTACTAGTCTTTTTTCTCAGGCGGGTATTGATTTTTCTGGCAAGGTTCAGAGGGTTAAAATTAATGAAGGTGGAAGGCTTTATTTTAAAATTGATAGTAGTGGGATAGATGATTATTGTAAAGCCGGTTGGTTTGGTTTTAATCTTTATATTGAAAAATCGGATAAAGACTTTCCTTATTACTACGGTTTATTACTGTCTGCTATGGCTAATAATCAAACAGTAAGAATTTCCAATATTAATGTTTTTGATGGAACAGTGTCTTGTGATGTAATAAAGACAGGTTACGGTATTGTACTTAATGCTAATTGAGCATTAATTTAATTTTTTATAGCGCAATCAATATTATTTGATGTGAAAATGTTCCGAGAGATATGCGTGATTTTCTTCAGTGGGTTTTTTTGGGTTAGTGCTAATTTTTAGTAAATTATATGCAATGAATTCACCATCTAAAAACCTGTTTTATCGAAGCTAAAAGCCTTTGATGGTGGCTGATCTCTAGGGGAGTTATCTTGTTGAAGTATTCTGTCCTGAAGTTTATTTATTGTAGTAGCTACAGGTGCTGGTTAGTCATGCGTGCTATACAAATATTTTGCTCGTAGTGGCGGTCGTAAAACCCCTTAATCAGAGCTCGTAAAGCGCATTGCGGGCTCTGATTAAGGGTGATCTTTACCTGTCAATTTCTACGGTTTCTTAGGGTGAGGAGCGTGAACTGCTGAAATAGATGTCGGTAAATGACTGAGTGTCAAATACTAAGTCTGTATGTTCGCGCTTTATCAATTTAATGATTTTTTGATCCCTTCTGTTAAATTAACATTATTTAACTAATCTATTTTTTTGAGTTTTTAAATTTTTTACTTATTGATTTTTTATTATGGAAATAAAATGAAAAAAAACCATTGGTTGTTAATACATTTTTTTTGTGCACTATTTTTTTTTAGTCAGTATTTGCATGCTTTTACATTTAATCAAGAGGCATATAAAAGATTTGGACAAGAGCCTGAGGTAAAGGAGTACCTTGAAAATCTACTTAACCCTGTAGATACCTGGCAGGCTGAATTAACGCCGGCTAAATTCATTTTTGTGAATGTGGGCGGTATATTAACCCCTATTAAAATTGAAGATGAAAGTGTTGCCTATAAAAACATATCACAAAAATATGAAGTGGAGGTGGCAAATAATGAAGCAATTGCAATATCATCTTACAACCTTGTTAAGGCGATTACATATGCACCCGTAGTGCGTAAAGAAAGGCCTACGTTGTTTATAACATTGCATGGTGCAAGCCTTGTGGATGTGTTTAAAGATGGAGCGGGCATAGATCAATATCAAAATGATATTGCAGCGAGTATACGGAAAAGAGGCTTGCAGCATAACTATGCCGTATGGACAGTAAAGTGGGATTCTTTATTGAATAATACTCGTCAAGTTAAAAAGCTGCGAGAGCGCGTTAATGGTTTTTTGTCTGAGCAGAAGTATAATTGGGATGTGGTCGTAGTAGGCTTCAGTCGAGGTGGTGTGTTTGCCCATGAGTTAAGTGATGATATAGAGCATAATAGTAAAATTAATAAGCTTTATACTATTTTGCTCGATCCTACAGCATCCAAAACCATAGGCGATAGATATCCATCTAGTGCCTCTAATGGCGCTAAGCGCGAAAATTACTTATATTATGATAGCCTGCCTTGGTATAAATATGATGCTGCAACAACAATTGCTGATAAGCCTATTGATGGTTACGCTAGGCCTATTCTTGTTGCTGGCCCGCATGAGGATGTTCCTTCTTATTTTATAGATGATCATTGGGGAGGCTTATTAAATGACATAATTAATAATAAGAAAGCGGGTAATTTTAATGAGCTCGCATATGCTAGTGAAGATATTGTTAGAATAAATATATCAACTGATTACCTGCCGCATTTTGTGATTGACGATGGTGTTTATGCAGAGTTAAAGGTTGGCCCTGTGATGTATACCGCAAGTTTACAGGGTGATGACGGTAACCTGCATGCCTCTGTAAATACAGGGCCAATAGGCGGTGCTTATGCAACGGTGGGTGAGGATGGTGTTGCAGCTAGCGTTAATTTTTTGGGCAGTGGTGCAGAATTTACTACAGTGGGAGTTGATGGGGTTCGAGTTAATGCTGCTGAATTTAGTGCATTTAAATTCGATTTTGAGCTTTCAACGCATGAGTCTGTTGTGAATGTTAAAATATTAGGGAAAAATATAAAATTGGATGCTAACGGTTTTATTGAGGGCTTCTTTGATGGGACAGGAAGTGTTGTGAAGGAGGTTGGTAGGGGTCTCAAGAAAGTGAGTAGAAAAATTAGGAGTTGGTTTTAAACTTGAAGCATAATATCGACGTGAGTCGCTGTATTGGGCTAGTGTTGTGGTGATCAACCCAAAAGGGTGCTCTTTAAAATCGAGCACCCTTTTGGGTTGTGTGGGGTTTGGTATTGTTGCTTTAGTTGTTTTTGAAGGTGCCCTTTTAGCTGGGCTTTTGACTGCGTGGATAATTGTCATCCATCTGCTCACACTGAGGGCGCTCATATACTTTATGATGCTGTATTCGGTATTGCTTGATTGGCTAGTTATCAGGGTCAAATTGATTAACGATACAGTAGCCCGTGCTATTTGCTGTGCCAGAGGTGTAGACGGTACCTGTGCTTTGGCCGGATATCCAGGTGGCTAATACCACAGAAATAAGTGCGGTATTCTCTTGTTTTATTAGCATCCAGCCAAAAGGGGTGCTCTCGCAGTTGTCTGGTAGTCCTTTGTTAAGTTTGATGAGAATGCCATTGGTTGTTGCGGTAAGGTTGGTGATTTTCCCTGTTTGGTGCCCTTCGGCTGACCAGCAGTTACTGATTAAAAGGCTTAAAATAGCCCCAAGCATTATTCTTGTCATTACCATGTCCGTGTTGTCGCGATGATGAAGGTTTCTTCTGCCGCTCACTCAAAGCGGTTGATTATTGATTTGAGTGCCCATTATTGTGGGGTACAGCTAGAGTAAAAGCTGCACATAGACCATAATATATTAAATAGCAAAAAAGTTATTATATTTTTTTGCTATTTAATATATTATGGTCGTATTTTTTGATTTTTAATTAAGGATGCGTGTATTAATAGGGATATATCCTCTTTTTTGCTTTGCCGTAGTGAATGTTTACGGCGCGCTGCCTGCTTTATGTTTTTTACCACATTAATGGAGTAACTCAATGAGAGTGAAGTCTTGTCTTCAGTTTCTTAGTATTATTTGTGTGCTGGGTATAACCCACTTAGCCAGCGCGACAGTCATTACCCCAAAGGCCGGTCAGCAAGTGCGCTTTAACGCTGATTATGTGGCGGGGCAAGATTTCTTGAATATTAACCCCCCTAATAGCGCGGGCATATCGGTTAATAAATTTTCTCGGTTTGATGTTGATGCGCCCTTAAAATTAATGAATACGCCTAGCCAGCATCAGGTAACTGGCGCATCTATTTCGTCAGCTAAGACCGTTGTTATCATTGCTTCAAATATCAAGTTAAGCTCTGTTATCGATGTTGTGGGGCCGGCGACAGATATTGTGATTATTGCTGCACATGACGATGGGACGCTTATTTGCCAAAGTTGCTCCTTTAGTAATGCTCTAAGGTTGTCTTTGATTACAGGAGATCTGGCTGATTTACAGTCCAGTAGCTCGTCTTTGGGCTTGGTAAGCCCCAAAGGAAGCATGACCATTAATGCCCTCTATGCGCCGGGTGTTATCGGTCTTGATCTTGTATCGGGTCAATTACTGGGCAGTGGCACAATTGACATAAACCAAGCGGCCATCAAAAATTCATCGGCTATTGGTGGGTATTCCGCTGCCCCTCATGGTACTTACGCCATAGGAGCCGGCAGCATTGATGTGATACTGGGTAGTCTGGTTTGGAATTACGAAGGTCGTAAAATACATCAAGCCTTTTCTGGTGGCTTGTTGCGTAATGTCGCTCATACCTTTAGAGCACCCAGAGTCAGCCTATCAAGTGCAAGCGATTTGAGGTTTCAAGGTAAAATAGATACCCGCGTTAACGTACTGAGCGCCGTAAGCTACCAAAGCGAAATTCATATCCCCCAAGAAGGCGCCACCGTACAAGCGTTAGCCAAAAACGCCAATGTTAATATTTTAGGCGATGTTTACTCCGATAATGCCGTTAAAATAAGAGCCGCAAAAAACATAGCCATTGGCCGCACTACGCATGTTAAAGCTAACACTATTAAGTTATTGGCCGGCATGGAGGTTTACAATGATGGGCATCTTGAGGCTATTCGTGTGGGTCAGCCAGCCACGCAAAGCCTAATTGGTATCGCTGGCGATACAGTGATTAACCAGCAGCGCATTGACTCTCATGATTCGGTCGATATTTTTGCTGAAAAAGGCATGTCTAACCAGTATGGTGGAGTATTACAAGGTGGAGATGTACGCATTACTGTCGCAAAAGGCGTCATCAAAAATGGTTCGCGTACGCCTTATATTGATAATAGTGCTGGGCGATGGAGTTTTTTGCAACTTAACAAATCCCCTTTATTAACACACCTGACAAATTCGCCCGATGCTGATGCATCAACCGTTGATACCACCCAAGAAGGCGCCTTTTTTTGGGTGCCCGGTGGCGTTATTACTCAGCAGCGCTCAAGTTTAAAAATGCCTCAATCGCATCTAGCACATATTTTAGGGCAGCACATTCAACTAAGAGCTAACGGCATTGAAAATATCAACCCCTATTATGAGCATCTCGATTTAGAGAATCAGACGTTCCAATCGAACGAGCGCCTTCGTGATGTGGCTATTTCTGCAGAGCAAACATTAACCATCTCAGGGCCACCTGTTGGTAGCTCGACGACTTATCGCTTTGCCGATTATTTTGTTAATGCTTCGGCACTGAGTGTTGTGAATAATGTACAAGGCTCATTAGATATTCGCGCCCAAAAAGTGGTGAATGGCCGCTACCGCACCGAAACAGTTTTTTACAAAGGGGGCTGGTCTAACAATGTGCTCAGTGATACGCAAAGGCGCCCCTCTTATCTTGAAGGTTCCGAAAATGTACACTCTCTGAAGACGACAAATGGTAAAAATGATGCAGTCTACCATGCGGCCGTGGCCGTGTTTTCGCCGCCGGGTTTTATCGCCTCTATGCATAACCTCAACATCCAAACCGATAGAGACTCCATGAGCCAGCCTAATGACTTTGTTGTAAATGCTTTTGGTTACCTCGAGGTGTTTGGCGAAGCCAGAATTGATACCACAACCTTTAAAAACCTGGGTTTAGCGCGCCATGGCTTTGCGAGTGGTCGATTTGAAACAACGTATAAAGTACGCGTTTATGATAAAAATGCAGGTGAAGAGGTCCTTGAAGAAAGGCATAGCGCCCGAACAATTAATCAACTGCTCGAAGCTGTAGAGCTAGATTCTTTATTCTATGTTAAAGGCACCCTTAATATTCCAGTGCGAGCTTGGTACGAAACGGTCAATCCGTTTCGTTATTTTGTTAATCAAGCGGCTTTAATGGAAGGTGATTTTGGTATTCCTAGGGATTCACGAAATGTTAGAGTTAGTACCCCAGGTTATGACCCGAGAACTAGTACTGATGGCCCTTCTGACCTGCAGACTATACGTTTTGTAGACACCATTAATTATAGCACCCAACAAAATGTATCAATCGATTTTGCTCAGTTAGAACACCTTAATCAGCAAGGTGGTAAAGTAAAAGTAAAATATGATTATGTAAAAAAAACAGCAACAACATTTACAAATTATCTAGGTACTTCGGGTAGCCAATACAATACTAAAGAGAGTAAAACCATTAAGGCCGAAAAAGAATTCTCATTATTAGACTTGCTGAGTGATTATTACGAGCGCGTAAAAAATAAAATATCGGCCATAGTGAGCGAATTTAAATGGTGGGGAGATGGAAAATGATTTTTTTAACAGCAAGGCCAGCTAAAATAATGAAGCCCTTTAGATTAAACGCATTCATCAAGCAGTGTGTGGCTTATGCCCTGAGCTTTTTATTAGTCTTTGGCTCAAGCGCCCCCTCAATAGCCGATATTCTTACGAGTCAATCGGTAGAGCACAGCTTAGCTAAAAACCCGGTGTATATTAACGAGCCCACCTCCGATTATATGTATAGAACGCCTGCCTTTGTTGAGTGGCCTACCAGCCGCTCTAAATCGCTAGCCTCTATGTACGATCAACTACTCACCGAAGACAGCACAACAATTGGTGACGCTAAGTTTATACCGATAGGTGTTGGGGATATTACAACTTTTATTCCTGTTTACCCCAAGTATCAATACATAGGTACTCCACCGGTGCAAGCGCGTTATGTGCGTACGCAAATTATGGCGCTGCTTGGGCGCAACCTGATTGATGGTGATGATAGTCGCTACGCAACAGAAGCCAAGCAACTTGATACGCTTTTTGATCAGGCAATTACTTATGCCAAAAATACGGATTACCGTTATGGCGACAATTTAAAGTTAGATCAAGAAGCAAGCGGCTTAAGCCAAGATATGATCTGGCCCGAGCTAAGAGTGGTTAATGGCAAAAGTGTGATTGTGCCGGTGGTGTATTTAACCCATGACACAATTAGTCACCGCCGCGTCATTAACAATGAACAGCAACTCGCCAAAAACACAAATATTGGCCAGCTTAACGTTGTCAATACCGATATTCGATTTGCTCGAGATACCCTATTAAGGGTGACCGATCTTCTTGCCAGAAATAGCACTATTAGTGGTACGGGTAACCTCGAAATTGTGGCTGAGGGTGATTTTGATAATGCCTCATCGATTATCTCAACAAACTGTACCGACCCCCAAGGCCGCCAGCTTGGATTAGGCGTAGGCGGTTGCGACCTGACGATCGGTGCAAAAAATATTAAAAACAACACCATTGTTTATCGTTATGACCTAGAGCACGAGCAAGGCTCGCACTATGGCCAAATTGCCAAACTTGCCTCGCATGGTGGCAACCTTATATTAACAGCGCACAAAAACATTGAATTTAATGGCGCAGATGCCACAGCATTAAACGGTGCCATTACATTAAGTGCTGAAGGCGATATTCGCATTGGTACTCAGGAGCTTTATAGTGGCTCGGCTGATCGCTTTGGCAGTGGTACTCAAGCTCGCTCTGAAGTGTCTTTTTTACAATCGCATTTAACCGCTGAAGATACGATTAAGCTGATTGCTAAAGGTAAGATCGTATTAGATGCGGCCGAGCTTGTGAGCGATAAAGGGCATATCCAATTGTTGGCGGGTTTGGGTATAACGGTTGTTGACGCTTTGGGTGTTAAGCAATCACAAGCCAGCGGTAAATTTGGTAAAAAGAAAGTTGATGAGTCAGTCTACCAAACTGTGGCTATTCGCTCGCTATTGGATGCGGGTAAAGGCATTACGTTAAGTACCGACTTTGGTGATATCACGCTAAAGGCAGCCAACATTACATCGGGCCAAGGTACGAGTGTTAATGCTAAAAAGGGTGCCGTTAATTTATTAATGACAACCGAGACAGACCATTATAGTTATTCGTCTGTTAAGAAAGGCCTTTTTACGACTAAGACTGTGAGTAAAGGCCGCAATATTGAAACAGGTGTTCCAAACTCCATTGTGGGTGGTTTTGCCGTTGAGGCGCTTAATGGCATTACCGTTGAGTATGAAGGCGACCCTACCTTAAGCACAGAGCAGCAGCTTGATAAAATTGCGGCTATGCCGGGCATGGAGTGGATCGATGATGTGCGTAATAGCCCTGATGTGGATTGGAATGAAATCCTTTTAGCGCATGAACAGTGGTATGACAAAACGACGAGCTTATCACCTGCTTTTGCCGCAGTTGTTGCTATTGCGGTGGCTGTTGCTACAGGTGGTGCCGGTGGTGCTGTTGCAGGAGCGATTACCTCTTCGGGTAGTGTTGTCGCGTCAGCAGTAGTCACTGCAGGCGTTAATGCTTTTGTGAGCCAAGCGGTTATGGCGGGCATTAATGGTGCGGTAAATGGTGATATTGGTGGTGCAATGGAGGATCTTGCATCCTCAGATACCCTAAAGTCATTGGCCGTTGCCATGGTGACTGCAGGAGCGATTGCGCAGGTGGATGCGACGTTTTTTAACGTGGATAGTGCTGGTGTTGCAGAGGCTTCAGAAGCCGTAGAGAGCGCCTCTACGGCTGCGCAAGCTCAGACGGGAGTGAATTCAGCTATTAATGCGACCAAGGCTGCGGCAGGCGGCATGTCGTTGACGGCGCAGGTGGGGGAGGCTGTTACGCATGCGGTAGTTAAAGCGGGTATCCAGGCGGCAGTTTACGATGACGTTAAATTTGACGACGCCTTTCGTCAGTCGCTAATGCAGAGTGCAACCGATGCTGTTGGGCAATATGCTGCAGGTAAAATTGGTTCTGCCTTTGATACAGAGGATGCAGCAGGCATAGAGACAGCCCTAAAGTATATTTCACATGCAGCTGTTGGGTGTGTGATTGGAGTGGCGAGTGCGAGTGTCTCTTCCGGAGGTGATGCGAAATCCAATTGTTATGCGCAAGGCGGTGGTGCGGTAATTGGGGAATTAATTGCTAGTACCTATCGTGATAATGACAAGTTGGCGGGCGCTCAAGAAGATTTAGAAGAATATCTTGAGAGTAAGACTGGGCGAGTGGATGCTCTTATTGCGGAAGGCCACTCCGAGCAGAAAATTCAGGAAATACTTAAAGCAGAAACGGGTCAATTAATTCGCGATGTAAGAGTGCTTGCTGAGCGAGGGGTAGACTTAGCGAAGCTAGGTGCGGCAGTGGGCGCATTTGCTGCTGGTGCCGATGCTGCCGGTGTTAATGCGGCAGCAGCAGGTGCTGAAAACGCGGCTAGATATAATGCCATGAGCCTTGATTTTACACTTCTAAAAAATGCAATTGAAGAGGTGAGAGCGTTACTCGCTAATCCTTTTGGGCCGCTTGAATTACTTACAAGCAAGCTGGCCGATTCGGTTATCGCTATAGGTGTTGACCTCGAAAATACAGACCCGGCCATGTTGGCGGATGCGCTTGAGGGGGCTTTAAAGCTTACAGGTATAGATGTAGCTTCGCTCATTAGTTCGGGTATTGATGTTACTAATCCATCGGTATCGGCGGGGTTGATTGCGGCGGTTATTGATACTGTTGGTCTGGCGGCCATTCTTGGTGATGTAACTTTACGCGCTCAATTGTCTCCCTTTTTAGGGGCCGATTTAAATGAAGCAACCATCGAGCGCGCAGAGCAAGCCGTTGACGGAACGGTTGAATTAGTACGTAATATTGATCAGGTTCTACCAGCCATGAAAACGCTGATGGATGAAGCTATTGTCAATGATGATGCTTATGCGAAAGCACAGTTGGCGCGCTTAATTGGTGGTGTTACGATTGGCATGGCTGTCGGCTCGTTTTCGGTTATTGCTGCTCCTGAAACTTTGGGGGCCTCTTTGGTGACGTTGGGTGCTGCCTCAGCATTGCGTTTACAGAAGACTTTAGCGCTGCTTAAAACGTTAAGCCTTGAAGGAAAGATTAATTTAGACAAGGTTTTAGATAAACTTCCGTTTGATGTTAAGTTTAGGGCTAATGAGAGTGGTGATGGATTTGATGTTGATATTGGGGCTAGGGATGTTGATTTAGATAACATTGATGATGTTACTACGTTGCTGCCAATTGATAGTAGCGCAGCTACTCCAGCTCATAATGCAGCTAATTATGCTAAACACATAGAGTTGTTGAGTGTTACAGAGTTAGCTAACCCCTTGGTTGACAGTTTACGAACGACAGGCAAGCTCCCTTCCAACTATATCGATAAGCCCACTGCCGTTCAGCAAGGGTGGAAGCCTGGTAAGGCTTTAGGTAACTCAGTGCCTGATGGTCAGTTGGGCGGTGATATATTCGAAAACAGTACTAATGTCCTCCCTTCAGCGCAGGGTCGAGTATGGTACGAGGCTGATATTGGAATTAAAACAGCTATGTCTAGACCTAAGCAGCCGGGGACACGATTGTTATATTCAAACGATGGGTTGTTATATGTAACGCCAGACCATTACGATACAGTACATTTGATTGGTCGTTGGAAGGATTAGTAAGAGGCTAAGTAAACTATGAAAGCTGTAATTAATGGTAATGATATTAAGACGGAAGTTGATTTCCATAAGGTAATAGCCCGCGTGCTGAATTTTCCTTCTTATTACGGGGGTAATTTGGATTCTCTTTGGGATGTGTTAAGTACTGATCTTGAGCGGCCGGTTACGTTAGTTTGGGAGAATTCAGTTATTTCCCGCGAGGCTATGGGTGATGATTTTTCTAGGGTTAATGATGTTTTACTTAGAGTTGTTACTCAGGATGTTACTTGGGGGTTGGATGAGAAGTTTGAGTTGAATTTAGAATGAAAAGCAATTATTGCTAGGGATCAAAGGGGTTAGGGACACTTGCGGATCAAGATCAAAAGGCTCAGAGTCATTGATTTTAAATATCACAGACTCATTGATTCTTAGATCTTAACTTCAGCGGTAAAAAGCAGCTAAGGCTTAACCCCTTTAGCTGCTTTTTTATGCTCTACAGAAGCAATGCAATAAGAGCACTTGCACACTTGCAGGGACACTCACTCAAAAGCTTGCTTGCTAATAAACTGTTACCTTACTAAGGAAATTACCTATGAATAGAATATTTTTACTTTGTCTCCTATCGACGTTTTCATGCGTTTCTCATGCTGTGCTGGATAAGTGTAATGGTGTATATGTCGGACGTATTAGCCTAGATATTCAGGGTGGCCTTAATAGGGTCGTTTTTCTCGAGGGGACTCAGGATACATCGGGTTCATTCTGGGTGTACTTTACCGGTTGGGAGAGTGATGCGAAGCATCAAGCCCTCTCAATTCTTATGGCTGCTAAGTTGTCGGGTCACCGCTTGAATGTTTTTACAAAGGCTCCTGATAAGTGCAGTATCGATACTGGTGGTCAGGTTATAGCTGGAATTGATCTAGCAACTAATCCTTAATGCACTTGCAGGGACACTCACTCAAAGCAAAAGCTAGGACAGGCGTGACAAAAGAAAGAGATAGTAACGCACTTGCAGGGACACTCACTCAAAGACACTTGCAGGGACACTCACTCAAAAGTTTAACTATCACTTGCAGGGACACTCACTCAAAAGTTTGCATAATAATTAACCATCTTCTACGCTTAAGCTAACAATTCAACCGATAGCGATAAGGTGGTTATTATGACTAAAGCGAGAAGCCAGCAGGTTTCATTAGATACTACGCCTTACTATCATTGTGTAACACGATGCATTCGTCGTGCCTTCTTGTGTGGCTATGATCAGTACAGCGGGACCAGCTACGAGCACCGACGCCAGTGGGTTGAGGACCGCTTGATGCTATTGGCGGAGGTTTTTGCAATAGATATCTGCGCTTACGCTGTAATGTCAAATCACGTCCATACCGTACTGTACATTAACGCCGCTAAGGCCCATGGTTTAAGCGATTTGGAGGTGTGCGAGCGTTGGCACCGCTTATATAAAGGCACGGTACTTACGCAGAAATTTGCTCGGCAAGATCCCATGAATAAAGCGGAGCAGGTGGCCGTTAAACTGCGGATTGACCAGTGGCGGCTGAACTTATTTGATATTAGCAAATTTATGAAAGCCCTGAATGAGCCCATTGCGCGTATGGCGAATGCCGAAGATAAATGTACCGGCCGCTTCTGGGAAGGCCGATTTAAATCTCAGGCGCTCTGTGATGAGGCCGCACTGGCAGCGTGCATGGCCTATGTTGACCTCAACCCCGTGCGCGCTAATATAGCCGAAAGCCCCGAAACCAGTGACCATACGTCGATTAAAAAGCGCATTAAAGCGGCTAAATGCAACGAAATACCCTTAAATTTGGCCTGTTTTATCGGCAACCCCAGAGAGCCCATGCTGCAAGGTTTACCGTTTAAGCTAATGGATTATATTGAGCTGGTGGATTGGACCGGCAGGGCGATTCGTGATGATAAACGTGGCGCGATTGATGGCAATCTTCCGCCCATATTGGATCGCATTGGCATTGATCCTGAAAACTGGATAGCGTTAACCACCGCCTTCGAGAAAAATACCAATACTTTTGTCGGGGCCGAGGCTCACATAGAAAGCGCGGCCCTGCAGTTGGGTTATAAGCGCACACCCAACCGGCAGCGCTGCAAATTGCTCTTCGGTTAACAATTACCCTTCATGTTACCGCGCTTCAAACGAATTCGACCTGCGCAGATATATACCCTAACGCAATAAATAACTTAGGTTGATAGCCGGAAGTAATAAGGCCATAATTCCGCGTGTTTTAGTGCTTGGCGGTATCCGTTGTTGGGTTGTTCAAGTAGGTGTTTTTTAGGGTGAGTGTCCCTGTTGGCTTTTGTTGGCTTTTAATAAGGGTTTTTAGAGGAGAGTTGGATGAGCGTTAAATTATTGTATATAGTACTTTTGGTATCTCTTATGCCTAGTATTTGTAATGCGGCTGAATGCTCGGGTAAAGTATTGAGGGTTCTTGATTGGCCCGATATGTGTGATGGCCAGCTTGCCTATAAATTAGATTCAACAAATGATAAATGGGTATGCGCATTGTCTAATGTGGGGTCCTCAATGGTTTTGGCTGCTTACGCGACGAACAAAACTGTTATTGCAAGAACTGATGACACTCAAGCAACAAGTTGCACAAGTTTAAATCAGTATCATAAACCTAAATATATGTACATACATGATTAATAAATTGTAACTATTCATAGGTACCGAAATTGGGCGCTAATGAATCATTGACTGGGCCGCTCAAGCTATCTGCGACTTTGTGCTCCGTAAAGTCTAATCTTACATATCCCTATGCAGGTGCAAAGTCTATCCCCACGCATCCATGCTGGGGCGGTCGTTATACAAGTGCTCTCGACAGTTTGCTCCTGTAAAGTCTAATCTTGCATATCCTTATGCAGGTGCACTGTCTACCCCTTGCTTTCCCTGCAAGGCCTGGCGCTTAAATGCCCAGAAATAATCTATCAGCACCCTATCAGGTGAGATTTGTCAGCTGAGCTGACATAGTTACAATAAATTTTATATTAAACGCAGTCTGTCGGAGTGGCTTTCCTCTCCTTTGTTGCTGCAAGACGCCCGCAGTTGCGAGCGTTAATTGATAAGGTGAAAAGAATTGAGAAAGTTAATTTTTATATTGTGGGTCATCGTAAGTTCAAGTCATGTTGCCGCAGAAACAGTACATTGTGATTCGCTATATATCTCAGATGTATGGGTAGAAGGTGATCGTGATGATGGCCATGTTTTGCAAAATAAGCTCATTGTTAAAGTGAAAGATAGCAGCGGTACCTACCTCTGTGGTGGAAAAAAATACCTACATCTAGAGAGTACCTCTACTGCATTTTCAGGCATGCTTTCTATTGCGCTGTCAGCATTAGCTGCAAATAAGGAAGTTGAAATTGCCATCAACACAAGTAATACAACTGTTTATTCTCATCAATTGGCATTTATACGAATTAAGCAATAACTAATACCCAATTAAATCGGGTAGGGCGTATGGAGCATGCCGACTCAAAGAAAGTGACATGAAGTTTTACCGGTTGGCCGTTGCCTATCAAAAATAACAGCTTTACAAAAAACTCTAAACTCGTGACCGTGATTGAGCGCTACAGGTATTAGCATGGATTGGCGCTCGCTCGATAAGCGGTTACATTAACTCAAGGACAGCAATGATTAAATTATCAATTATCCTAATGGGCGCTATTTTAGCAAGCTCATCGTTAGCGGGTACCTTCACTAATAAAGTTAAAGATATTCAAGTTTATGAAGATCGCGTCAGAGTCTTTATTGGCGGTGGTTACGGTACCTGTAATGAGCGAGATGGCTGGTTTGGTTGGGCAACATCCAATATGCGTCATAACGATTGGTTGAGTTTGGCTATAACCGCGAAAGCTACGAATAGTAATATTAGCTTTTACGATGCTCAAAATTCATGTGCGGGCCCAGTCGATATTGTTGGTATTGAAGGCGTGTTTTTACCTGAGGTCCAGTGAATCAATCGAATAATTTAAATCACGCCTGCTGTTCAATGGCGTTATAGCTTGAAGGAAATATTGTGAGAAAATTATTGATATTTACGTCTTTTATATTCGCTTCAATGAGTGTACAAGCTGGAGGTGGTTGGTCCCAAAAAGGAAAAATTATTGAAATTTATAATCACGGATATACCGTGATGATAAAGATGAGCGGCACCAATGTAGATTATACCGAGATCTGCACAAGCACACTTTATTATGCTTTGGATGTTACCGAAAGTACTAGCTTTAGCATTCGCTTTTCGCAATTGTTAATGGCTCATGCTTCACAGGCGGATGTTCAGCTTTGGATTGATGGCGGTACTTGTTCAGGGCAAAGTGATAACTTTCAAACTATCACCACGATTAAATCGTTTAAATAGGGTTTTATGGGTAAGTCAGTAAAGTGACAGTTTTTACGTCGATTTTGTATGCTTTAATAGCGTAACTCTAAATGACCTAAAAAAATACCCATCTGTCATCTACTAGGGGAGGTATGTATGTTTTTGTGTTTGAAGTTAAAATGTAACTATTCAGCTCAATTGATAAGCTTCACCTGATACGGTTGATGGATATTTTCTGGGCATTTAGGCGCTGGGCCTTGCAGGGAAAGCAAGGTGTAGACAGTGCATTTGCATAAGAATATTCAAGATTAGACTTTGCAGGAGCATAAAGTCGAGAACGCTTATATAGTGCAACGGATGCTTTGCAGGAGCACAAAGTCGCAGATGACTTGAGCTGCCCAGTCAATGATTCATTAGCGCCCTATTTTCGCACCTCTAAATAGTTACATTAGTTTTATCATTTTAATGATTTTTGTTTGAAGAATATTATCTAAGGAAAAGATATGAAATACATGACTTTGATTGCCTTTATGATGGCTATGCCTGTGAGTGCCTCTGGTTATATTACAGAGAATCTTTCGGGGCGTATCGCCTATATAAATGCAGAGCGTTTTGATGTTGTGAGGATTGCTATTTCAGCTGAGGATATCGAAAACCCTGATGAATGCGGCACAGCCGGTGCCGTTACTTTGAAAGGCAGTGATAGTAGTACTAATAGGCAGTATTCCCTACTATTGGCGGCCTTTATGGCCAATAAACCTGTTAAAATTCACTCTAATGGTTGTATACCATTATGGGGGACCTCGTTTCCTCAAGTGAGCGCAGTTTATGTTCACCCTTAAGTGTAAGCAAGTGATTGCCTGACGGCAGAGGGGCGAGGGGCGAGGGGCGAGGCTTTGCGGTATGTGTAATGTAGGGCTTGCCTATTGTACTTTTTATAAGGAGTAAATATATGAAAATGCCTAAAATATTGACGTTATGTGCATTAAGTTTATACGCGTTTAGTATTAATGCGGCTGAATCAAGCGATGGTGTAATTAATAAGATTTACATTACAA
>CANLTI010000042.1 GCA_947494095.1 uncultured Pseudomonadales bacterium | reverse complement strand
ACATCTATCATTTAGGTATAGCCAATAATTGAGAGTTCGCATTACCACTTATCGGGTTTTGGATGTCCTATCTTTTTTTTGTCGGGTTTTGGATGTCCTATCTTTTTTTTGCTAAAATGTGGAACAAAGTGGAACCGAGCAAACTGTTACGAATCCGACTTTAATGCCTTGTTAGGTATTCACTGCTCTAGCTGATGAAATAAGAGAGCAATTGGGTTAATTCAGCTTCTTTTATCTCGTGAAAATTATGAACACGTTCAAGGTCTACAGTACCATTTTCAAAAGAAATGTATTTTTTTGATATCCACTCTAGGTCAGATTTAGTTACGCTTGAGGTGATATCAAATAAAGCAATATGATCAAAATATGCATAAGTGTGACCAGTATCGTAACCAGCGTTTTCTCGGCTTATATAATGAATAGCAATAAAAGAAATACTGTTAGTACCACAAGCTAGCACTTTGCGTTCATTGATTTCTTGCGACCCCAGAATACTCAATCCCTTATCACGACATAATTTAGTAGCCTCATCCATACCATCCAACACCAGACCAGATGTATAACTACCTACAACGTTGTAATTAGCAGCGATCATAGACAAATTTTCAGACGAATCTTTAATATATTTGGCAGGCATAATTTTAGGTTTATTGTTATTAGCCACACCTTTTAAGAATTGCTCTGATGTTAATTGAGAATAGTTTGCAGGAAGAGACGCACAACCGACTATAAAAAGGCTTGTTAAAATTAGAATGATTTTACCCATGTTTAAAAATACTCCTTGAATACCTGACATTTGTATATCCGTCAGACGCTTTTCCCGGCTGACATTTTTACGAGTAATCAGGCCGAAACCCCGCCACTCGTAGCTTACAGTGATATTACCTCACCTAACCCCATAAATATACCCTCATAGTAAGACCGAATATTATAATATCCGGTCACACCAAAAACGCCACAACCCATTGATTTTTATAGCTTTTAAAAATTGGTCAACCAAAATATCTTAATATTCGATCAGACGGGGTATTAAGATATTTTACCACTTATCGGTCAAATATTGATCAGCCACAAACTACTCGTAATACTGTTTAGATAGACAGCAAAGAGATTGAAAAAAGCCATGATGACTGATATCCGCCCTCCACTCCCCAACCAGCCCACACGCTTCATGGATCAACTGCGCGCCTTTATCCGCAGCAAGCAGATGGCTTACACCACAGAAAAGAGTTATTGCCGATGGATTGCAGATTACATCCGCTTCCACTTGCAAAGACAGGCACTCTTTTTGGCACTCTTTTTAATAACCTCCAAGCATAAACACTCAAAGCTAATATCATTTGGTTTTAACAAACTTACAGATACGCACATTTAAAGCCGGCGGGGATTGATTTCTCAGGCCCTTATGCGTCGGGAACGCGTATGGAGTGCCCATGGATGGCTTGAACGTGCCAGAGAAATCAATCCACGGCGGCGCCAATCAAGGCGTGAATTGCAGGCAAGCACTTGCAAGGACACAAATGTACTAGGACAGGCGTACTAAAAGGAAATGACACTAAGCTTTATCGACTATCATGTCACCACGCCAAGATAATCGCTAATAGCATATTAATTTAATAAAAAACATAAATAACCCCAAGCTAATAACTTGGGGTTATTTGGCTGGGCAGGGGTAATGCACTTGCAGGGACAGGCACTCACTTTAATAACCGCCAAATATAAAAACTCAAAGCTAACATCATTTGGTTTTAACAAGCTTACGGATACGCACGTTTAAAACCGTCGGGGATTGATTTCTCAGGCCCTTATGCGTCGGGAACGCGTATGGAGTGACCATGGATGGCTTGAACGTGCCAGAGAGATGATACGCGGCGGTGCCACAGTCAGAGCATTAACACTTGCAGGGATAGGCGCTCGAAGGAGCGCATACGGCTATTAATTACAGGCTTTTGGAATGCCTATCACGCTCTGCTTGGCACCCGAATCAATGATAGGCCTATTTTAACCGTTTTAGTGAGCTGGAATATGCTTGCAGCACGCTTTTACATCGTCTGCTTTTACTGTATATGTTCCCGCCGATATTGTGTGGTTAATATATGCCGTTCCGATTGCATAATTCATATCACCACCCAATTCAAAAAAGTAGTAACGCCCGGCTTCAACTGTTACTTTTTTCTTTTGGCCTAGCATTAAAGCAAAGACCGGCCAAGAAAATTTAACCTCGTGCTCACCCGGCTCCACATACAGCCACGTAAATGATTTATTAGGCAATTTAGCCACTAGCTCCCCATCAACTAAAGCCTTCGCAGCATAAGCAACCGGAGGAACGGTTTTTCGATAAAGAATAACAACAGCTCGCCTATCATCTGGCACACCTATATCCGTATCGGTGAATACCTTTGCATTTTTAGATGTGGTAGAGCACGCCATCAGCATAAAGCTAAAAAATAAAACAGATAGATACTTCATTACAACTCCCAGTAATAATTTAACAGATGAAAAAATCAACAATAAAGATTAACTCAACCTGTACTCCTTCCCCATAGAAATACAGTATGGCTCACGCGCTTTAGGCGTACCTTACAGGTACACGAGCCACCGACTTTACAGCAAATACATGGGCGCTTAATTTAAGCGGCTGCGCTGGGCTGAATAGGCACGCCCGAATGAAAACGAAACTCATCATCATCTGACTCGATCAGCTCTTTTTCTAACGCCAAAAACACCTGTACACGCTCTTCAATATCCTCGCCTGCGGCTTCGCGGGCCAAGCTTAAATAATCCATAAAATGACGAGATTCAGATTTTAAGAGTGATAAATAAAATTTTTGCAGCTCGTTATCTAAATGCGGAGCTAGCTTAGCGAATCGCTCGCATGAGCGGGCCTCGATAATGGCGCCTACAATTAAAGTATCGACTAATTTGGCCGGCTCAAAGGTGCGTACGGGTTTGCGCATTTTGGCGGCATAGCGGCCAGCGTTAATGGTGGCGTCATATACAATACCGCGCTTTTCGATGAATTCGATCACTTGCTCAAAGTGGCGTAGCTCTTCGCGGGCTAGGCGGCTCATTTTGTGTAGTAAATCAAAATTATCGATGTAGCGGTACATTAAATTCATGGCGGTGCTGGCCGCTTTTTTTTCGCAGTTAGCATGATCAACTAATAAAACATCTTGCTGCTTAAGCGCTTGGGCCACCCAAGCATCGGGTGTTGCACACAATAAAAAATCGTTAATAGCCTGCATAGGCATAAACCTTAAACCTCTTCTAATTGGGGGGGAGCGGGCTGTGCCGTTGGGTTAGCGGGATAATATTGGGTCACCGCCGGAAAATATCGCTCGTAATGAACACACGATAAAATAAAGAAGTCTTCATCGACCATTTTTTTAAACGCAGGCAATGGCATATGGGCGTAATACGGTAATAGGCGTGCACCAAAGGCCTCGAGGCTTTTAATTTGACTAGCGCCCACCTTAATCACCTCAAAAACCCAAGCATAAGGTGATTGCTCGGGGTGGTGGCGTACGTTATGAATGGCTAATTGTTGGCGTAATAGTGCCTCATCAAACACTTCGAGCCGATCGGCCAGCACTTGGCGCAATAAGGCATCTAAACGGCGCGAGATGCTAATGCGCTCGTGTTCGCCATAACCGTTCCAATCGGCCACCTCATGAGTATAGCGCTTGCATCCGCGGCAAACGTCATCGCCTAAACCTGTAGAACAAACACCAATGCACGGTGTTTTTACTGTGCCAACCATAATTCTCTGTGCTCTAGCATTTATTTTGCGGGCGCGAACACTAGCAAATTTAACGCAAAGGTTAAAGCACTTGAGACTCTCAAGCGCTTAATTTGTTTAAAACTTGAACAGTGTACGTGAATTAGCCAACGTGTACTGCGCAACAGACTCTAAGGCTTGACCACGTAAGGTGGCCAAAGCCTGTGCTATTTGGGGTAAATACTCGGGGCTATTACGCTGCCCCTGCTGACCAAATAACGGCATATCGGGGGCATCGGTTTCCAATACTAGCGCCTCATCGGGTAGCGCCTGTATGGCATTGCGTGTTTTGCTTGCCCGAGCGTAAGTAATACTGCCGCCCACCCCTATACGTAACCCTCGGCGCCAATAGCTTTGTGCTAATTGCGTGCTGCCGGTAAAACCATGCAAAACACCACCGGCTACAGGCTTCACTTCGTCTAAACAGGCCAATAATTGATTATGCGCCTTACGGCAATGAAGGATGACAGGCAGTTTAAAATGGTTAGCGCAGCGCAAGTGAGCACTGACCATAGCTTGCTGCTTATCTAGCGATATGTGTTTTGATGGTGGCATGCAGGCATCTATGCCCGTCTCGCCAATGGCTTTACAGTTTTTATCTTTAGCAAAAGGCGCCATACACTGCATAAAGTGAGTGGCCCAATCCTTGTCAACCCAATCATTTTTATCGCACTCGCGCAGGCTTAACCATGCACTCAACCACCAAGGGTGCAACCCTACCGCGTACAGCCCCCCTTGCAGTTGCTGGCTGAGTAATTGTGCTTGCGGCCACTGCGAGGGTGTAACACCAGGGATTAGCAAGCCTTGCAGACCTAGCGCTTGGGCTTGCCGCCATACTCCAGATCTATCTTGGTCAAAATCATCAAAATCAAAATGACAGTGACTGTCAAAAAAACTATTCATGCATTGGTCGTCTAATCAGTCAATAGAAACCCGTATGATAAAACCTTAAAGCCATGCGGTAAAAGGTCCACAAAAAGACCCACATAAAAAAACCCAGCTTAAGCTGGGTTTTTTTATGTGGGTAAAGTTAAGCGCTACATTTTATATTCGAAGTCCTTAAACACAATGCGACGAATACGAATTTTATCGCTGTTACTCCAGCCGTTTTTCATTTCCCAAATCAGTTTATTGCCCATGTGACCTGGGGCATCCCAATTCCAATTAAGTGGCGCTTTTAATTGGATTAAGCTACACCCCTTAGAATTAGCGCTGTAAGGTTCTTGGTTATTGCTATCAACCATCCATTTAGCCGTACTAGCAGCGCCAGAGCCATTAGGGTTTGCTTCGCCTTCATAATTGACACGAAAGCCAAAGGTCGGCAAATTGCCTGGCGCATTATTTGTCTCGTAATCGATATAAATATCAGCACCACTAAATTTAAAGGCTGAAGCTGTGCCAGTCATATCTGATGGGGCAACAAATTTAAACCCCGTAAAAATGCCGGCATTTGAGTAGGCAATGGCTTTACCTGACGCTGCGTTTTCAGTTTCGAGTTTAGCATTGGCATCCCATACTTCTTGCAATACCCAGTTGCCGTGTAAGCCTAATGTTTTACCTGCCACAGCGCCTACTTGGCTGCCATCAAATAACACAAAGTCGTTAGCGGTCACTTGAGAGTCACCCGAGCAATCATCAGGAACAGCCGCAGTACCTACAGTACCTGTATCCGCTTCGTACGGTGCTTTATTACCTTCTAACCCACGCACAACAATGGCGCGAATACTGGCCGCATCAACAGAGGCCGTAAAATCTAACGAGAGCTTACCGTCGGTCACTTGAATGTTTTGTGCTTCAATCACAAAAGGCTTATCGTGACCGGTCTTCACTAAAGGGTCTACGTCAGTGGCAATATTTTGCCCTTCTGCTGTAACGTCAAATACTCGGTTACCCGCGTTTTGCGGCCCAAACCAACCTTCCATAACATATAATTTAACATCATAAGTACCGTCTTTAACGGGGAAGTCATAGGTAAACTCACCCCAACGCTCGGTGCGGTATAGATCTAAATCTTGTTGCGCAACACCTTCAATATTAAAGAGGTCGGTTAATGCACCAGTGTTGCCTGCATTCGAGTAAAAATCAGCGGTGAACTCGGTGCCGTCTTGCAGCGTAATGGCTTTACCGCCTGCGTTAATAGCATAGAGATCGACAAACTCGCCATCGCCTGTAGGGGCGCTAGAGCTGCTCATGCCGGTATCGGTATTACACCAGTTAGTATCATTTGAATATTTATTGATATATTTAGCCATTTCAACGGCGCGATTGCTACACGCGGCATCGGCACAGGCCCCCATGTTAAAGCCACCTGCCATTTTGGCATCTAAGTATTGCGCTAGCTCTGCGTGGGTGGTTTCGGTTAAATCGTTGGGGTCGATAGGACGAACAGGGCCAGGGAAAACCATACCGTTATAGGTGCCGTGACATTGCGTGCAATTAACAGGGCCGCCAGTATAAAAATCTTCACCTGCGCTTACGTCAACATCAGCACAATCAACAGCCGCCGCAGAACTTGAACTCATGACGCTTGAACTCATAGCACTTGAACTACTCGCTGGCGCACTAGAAGAGCTCATGGCAATCGAGCTTGGCACCATCACCGAGCTTGATGATACAGGGGGCACCATAGAGCTTGAAGAGGCGACAACAGAAGACATTACCGAAGACACAGGTGCTGATGATACGGGTGCGGAAGACACAGGCACCGAAGACACAGGCGCAGAGGAAACCGCAGCAGAAGAGTTGTTTGGCTTATTAGCCGATACGCACGCCGCCAAAGTCACCGATAACACACCGGCCACCGATAACGCTTTTGTTAATGAGAGTAATTGTTTATGCATTGATGCTTCCGCCTTGATTATGAGTAACTATTCATAGGTACCGAATTGGGCGCTAATGAATCATTGACTGGGCCGATCAAGCGCTCTCGGCGCTTAAATGCCCAGAAAATAATCCATCAGCACCCTATCAGGTGAGGTTTGTCAGTTGAGCTGAATAGTTACGATTATTATATGTATTTGCACGCAGGATAAAGCTATTTTGTACAACCAAACATCATCTAAAATTTTACCGTACTAATGTAAGCAGTTTAAAGAAGACACAAAAAAACGCAGCTCACTTCGTCACAGTTGCTGCGTTTATGTGGTTAATTGCGGTGTATGTCACACTACATACAGCAGTGTATGTCACACTACACACATTTATTTTTATCGAGCCATGGCAATTTTAAGCCTTGCCCGGCGCTAACGCTTGAACGCCATTTTTGTCGCCTTTAAGGTCTTTGGCAATCAACATATACAGCGAAGGGATAACAAACAATGTAAATAGTGTCCCAATGGCCATACCGCCCACTAAAACCAAGCCTATGGAGTTACGCGCCTCAGCGCCCGCCCCCGAAACCAACACCAACGGAAAGTGCCCCGCCACTGTCGCCATGGTAGTCATTAAAATAGGCCGTAAGCGCGTTGAGGCTGACTCTTTAATAGCCGCTAGCTTGGTTAAGCCATGCTCTTGCATTTTATTGGCAAACTCCACCACCAAAATACCGTTTTTAGCCACTAAACCTATCAGCGTCACTAAGCCCACCTGAGAATAAATATTCAACGTGGTGGTAAAGCCATCTGTCCAAAATGGCACCATGGGGCTGAGCATTTTTGAATAGGTAAAAATAAGCGCGCCAAAAAAGGCTAAGGGCACCGAGCCGGCCAAAATGACAAACGGGTCACGGAAGCTATTAAACTGCGCAGCCAACACCAAAAAGATTAGCACTAATGCCAATAACATTGCTGGTATAAACTTATTGCCTTCGCGGCGCAGCTGCCGCGACTCGCCGGTATAATCAACCATGTAACCGGCAGGCATAATGTTAGCCGCCTCCTCTTCTAGGTAGGCCAATGCCTTATCTAAAGGCTGTATGGCTACGCCGCTCAACTTAACCGCATTTAATTGTTGAAAGCGGTTAAGTGATCGCGGCACTGTCTCGCGCTCTAGGGAGGCCATAGTGCCCAAGGGCACTAAATCGCCATTCGGGCCAGTCACATAAATATCATTAAGCTGCTCGGGCGTTAAACGCTCTGCGCGCTCAATTTGAGGAATCACCCGGTAGCTGCGCCCATCAATATTAAAGCGGTTAACGTAAGCGCCACTCATCATTACCGCAACATCGCGCCCGACTTGGGCCATATTTAAACCCAAATCGGCAACTTTATCGCGATCTATATTAACGCGGGTTTGCGGCTGATCAATTTTTGTATCAATAATGGGCGGGAAAGCAAACATACCGCTTGTCATGGCTTTTTGTTGCAATTGCTCGGCAATTTTTAAAATTTCTTCGGGCTCGGCGGTCGACGCAATAATAAATTCAACCGGAAAGTCGCCACCGCCTGGCAATGCCGGGGGCGTCACCGGAAACACCCGCAAGCCCGGGTTTTGGTGCAGCTTTGCTTGCGCCTCGGGCAATAACTGAAATACCGTGCGCTCGCGATCATCCCACGCCTTTAAGGCCATGCCACTAAAACCGCCCGAAGGGTTCACTATTTGAAAGGTAAAGTCGGTTTCGGGGAAGCTACTAAAAACGCGGTTTGCCTCTTTGGCATACAAGCTTGCTTGGTCGATCGTTGAATCTGGCGCACCTTGTACAATCCCAAAAATAATACCTTGGTCTTCTGTGGGCGCTAGCTCTTTAGGCGATAAATCAAACATCCGCATACACAAAACACTAATCACAAGCCATACCGTATACACCGCAGGGCGCGTATTTAATGTAGTTTCAAGCATACGATTATACCGGTGCTTGATGCGATCAAAGGTGCGGCTGACAAAACCCGCAAAGCCCTGCTCGCTTTCATTTTTACGTAAAAACTTCGCAGACATAATGGGCGATAACGTTAAAGCCACCACCCCCGAAATAGTCACAGCGCCGGCCAAGGTAAAGGCAAACTCTTTAAATAAACTCCCCGTTAAGCCGCCTTGCAAACCAATGGGTAAATACACCGCCACCAGCGTTGCCGTCATGGCTACCACTGGCCCCACCAATTCGCGCGCGCCCAACATGGCCGCCTCTATTTTGCCTTTGCCTTCACTCATATGGCGCTCAACGTTCTCGACCACCACAATGGCATCATCAACCACTAAACCCACCGATAAAACAATGGCCAATAATGTAAGCAAATTGACGCTAAAGCCAAACAACTGCATTAAAAATACCGCGCCAATTAACGATACCGGAATAGCAATCACTGGAATAATGACCGAGCGCAAAGAGCCTAAAAACAAAAAGATAACCAGTATCACAATAACCAGTGTCTCAATGAGCGTGCTGATAACTTCAACAATAGAGCTTTCAATATACAACGTCGAGTCATAGGCTACTCTGGCCTCTAAGCCTTTGGGTAAGCTCGCTTGCAAGGTGGCTATTTCTTCGCGTACCAGGCTGATAACATCAAGCCAGTTAGCATTAGGCAGTGGCCAAATCCCCATAAAAATGGCTGTCTGGCCGGAATAGGCCACCTCTAAGTCGTAAAAATCAGAACCCAATTCCACATCCGCAATGTCGCGTAATCGCACAATGGCTCCGTCTTCATTGCGCAAAACTAACTGTTCAAACTCTTCGACTGTTTTTAAATCGGTGTTGGCCGCTAAATTAATTTGAACAAAATTGCCTTTCGTCGAGCCTAGCGCCGCCAAATAATTGTTTGCCGCCAGCGCTTGGTTAACCTCTGATGGCGAAATATTAAGCGATGCCATGCTGTCGGGCTTTAACCAAATGCGCATAGCATAGTTACGGGCCCCTAAAATGTCTGCGCGCTGCACACCTTCAATCGCCGATAAACGCGGCTGCACTACACGGGTTAAAAAGTCTGTAATTTGGTTATCTTTAAGAATATCAGACGAAAAACTTAAATAAGCCGCTGCCACGGTAGAGTCGGCCGACTCTACATTAATCACAGGGATTTCGGCTTCGGGTGGCAAATCACCGCGCACCTGATTAACCTTAGAGGTCACCTCAGACAACGCTTTGATGGGGTCGTAATTTAACTCTAAGCGTACTTTAATGGTCGATACGCCCTGCTTGCTTTCGGATTGAATATAATCAATACCATCGGCACCCGAAATAGCCCGCTCAAGCGGTGTTGTAATAAAACCACGCACCAACTCTGCACTCGCACCGACATACGCGGTGGTAACGGTAACCACCGCATTATCATTACGTGGATACTGCCGAATACTCAACGAGCTAATCGCCTGTAGACCGGCAATAACAATAACCAAGTTAATCACAATCGCCAAAACCGGCTTGCGAACAAAAATATCCGTAAAACTCATACTATAACTCCGTGGGTTAGCGGTTGGCGGGTGCAGGGTCGTGCTCAAAATTTGGCACAACTTTATTATTCACAGCAACCGGCGCACCGTTGCGCAACTTAAACAAGCCCGCCGTCGCTACCACACTGCCCTCTTGTGCACCCTCTAATAGCTCCACAAAGTCGCCGCGCGCTTCGCCCAGTTGTACAAATTGCTGGGTGGCCGTTAAGGTTTTTTCACCGTCGTCACCTTGGCTGCCCTCAAGTACAAAAATAGAGTCGCCAAATGTTGCGTAGCGTATTGCCGTTAACGGGACACTCAAAACAGAGCGCTGCTCAGGCATCACCACAGACGCCACAGCAAACATGCCAGGCAGTAGTTTATCGTTATCGTTATCAAGCTGCGCTTGCACTAAAACATTGCGCGATTGCGCATTCACCTCGGGGTTGATGGCAGTGATTTTACCGCTGTAACTATGGCCAGGTACCGCATCGCTTGTTACGCGCACCTCCAAGCCTAATGCTAAATCAGCTAATTGTTGCTGCGGAAAACTAAAATTAACCAACATAGGGTTAGCCGTTTGCAGCGTTACAATCGCTTGGCCCTTTTGAATATCTTGCCCTAAATTGACTTTGCGAATACCCAAGCGCCCGGCAAATGGCGCTTTAATGCTTTTTTTATCAATGGTGACTTGAATATTTTCGACTTGCGCTTGCGCTAATTTATATTCTGCATCAGCCGCGTCGTATTGCGCTTGTGAGACAACACGTTTTGTCAATAGCTCTTGCGAGCGCGCCAAGTTCGCTTTTGCCAACGCCAAACTGGCTTCGGCTGCGCGCAACTGGGCTTTTTCGGCATCAATATTTTGCTGTAACAACAAAGCGCCCTGCTCAACATGACTACCCGAGTTAAATAATATTTGGTCAATACGCCCCGAAAACTCCGCCGTGATTGTGACGCCTCTCACGGCCTCAAGCGTGCCCACAGAGCGCAATGTTTGCTCCCACTGCTCGCGTTTGATGACCGTGCTAGACACCACCTCCGCCGGGGGCTTCATGGCTTTACCCGCTTCAGCCATCGCCTGAAATTGCGTAATTTTTAAGCCAGCTAAAACACCAATAAGTAACAACAAACCCAATATCGTAACCGCGTACCGAATAACCATAACAACTCCTGCGCACTAGTGAACGAGCAAAAATATTTTTTAACCTCTAGCCGTACTTCAAGAGCAAATGAGGCATAATAAAAGACGCGCGAATAATAGCATGCATAGATGCCAAATTAGCGCTGTAATAACCACACTTTTTGCATTTGCTCTTTCTTTGCACTACAAAAATACATCAAGAGGATATTATGGGGAATTTACTACTCATACTCGGCGCTCTATTTATAGGGCTTATTATTATGATCAAAATTGCTGAGTGGCAAAGCCGTAGCCAAACCGAAGAAAACCGCCAAAGCATCAGTAAGCTCAGCCGCTGGATTTTTCCGTTACTGGCCTTGGGCTTTGTCATTCAAATAATTAATCATTTTATGAATCAATAGCCTACGACAGGCACAATTTGAGCAATTCAAGTCTGCGGCTGGGTTAGCCAGCCTTATTAGCACTCAATCACATTCACAGCTAAACCACCGCGTGATGTCTCTTTGTATTTATCATTCATATCTCGGCCTGTATCTCGCATAGTTCTAATCACTTTATCGAGCGGCACATAATGCGTACCGTCACCTCTTAACGCCATCGATGCCGAGTTAATCGCTTTCATCGCTCCCATCGCATTGCGCTCTATACACGGCACTTGCACCAAACCGCCAATGGGGTCGCAGGTGAGCCCTAAATTATGCTCCATGCCAATTTCAGCCGCATTCTCGATTTGCTCTGGCGAACCACCCGTCGCCGCAGCCAACCCAGCAGCAGCCATAGCGCAGGCCGAGCCCACCTCACCCTGACACCCCACTTCGGCCCCCGAAATAGAGGCATTTTCTTTAAATAATGAACCTACGGCAGCAGCGGTTAGCATAAATTCAACAATACCATCCTCGCTTGAGCGGGGACAAAAATCCCAGTAATAATGCAATACAGCAGGAATAATACCCGCCGCACCATTGGTTGGCGCAGTCACAATACGACCGCCACCGGCATTTTCTTCGTTCACCGCTAAGGCATATAAATTCACCCAATCCAAGGCGCCCAAAGAAGGGGTGATCATATCCATCGATGTTTTTGCATTAAGGTCGCGGTAAAGGTTTGCCGCACGGCGCTTAACGTTTAAGCCACCAGGCAAAATTCCGTGGGTGCGTATACCTTTATCAATGCACGCTTTCATAGTGCTCCAGATGGCCAATATCCCTTGCCGTGTGTCACTTTCTGTACGCCAGGTTTTTTCATTCTCCATCATTAGCTCGGCAATAGTCAGCTTATGCTGCTTACACAGCGCCAAGAGTTCTTCACAGCTATGAAAGTCAAAGGGTAGCTGCGCTGCATCTTCGACAGTTTCAACGTCACCAAATTCGTTCTCTTCAACAATAAAACCGCCGCCAATTGAATAGTAGGTTTTACTAAGAATGAGTGTCCGCTTGTCATCATACGCCTCAAGTACCATGCCATTAGCATGAAACTCTAACCGCTCGATACGGTGAAAAATAAGATCGGTTACTTCAACAAAGTCAATCTCATGCCTATTTAACAAGGCAAGCCTGTTTTGAGTTGTAATCGCGTCAACGCGAGGCTCGACCCTATCAGGGTCGATCGTATCCGGCAGCGCCCCCTCTAGCCCCATTAATACCGCCTTGTCTGTTGCGTGTCCTTTTCCGGTTGCGCCTAACGAGCCGTACAACTGACACACAACCCTAGAGGTCATACTCAACTGGCCTGTTTTCTCTAGCGCATGGACAAATGCATGTGCCGCAACCATAGGCCCAACGGTGTGGGAGCTAGAAGGACCAATGCCAATCTTAAATAGATCAAATAAACTAATCGCCATAACAATGTCTCACGTCAATGCTTAATGTAAATGTCTTATGTAAATGTCGTTACAAATATCGCTACAAAAGGCGCTTGTAGCGATATTTGTAACTATGTTTGTAACGATAAAAATTAAAGCCTGTATACCAAGAATCCGCACATATTACACGGCTATTTTGGTATCGGCTGTAAGAAACAACAGTCACATGAGGCGCAGTCATCAAAACTCGATACCGCTACGGTTTTGGCTCTAAATTGAAAGACCGCGCGGGCGGGTTTGATTTTTGCAGTATGCTTTGGAGGTAGATGTTAGTAAATTTTGGCGAGTGGGCCATGCTTTGCGCTCAACTCAAAAAAAATCGCCTAAAGTATTCTCTAGATTATAAAAATAATGGTGACTATTCAGGTAACCATTCAGAGGCCCTTAAAATGAGGCACCAATGAATCATTGACTGGGCCGCTCAAGCCGTCTGCAAACTTGTGCTCCTCGACTTTGCGCTCCTGCAAAGTCTAAGTCTAATTTTACACATCCTTATACAGGAGCAAAGTCTACCCCCACGCATCCATGCTGGGGCGGTCGCTATATAAGCGCTCGATAGCTGACTCCTCGACTTTGTGCTTCTGTGTTAATATTTGTATGAGCAATAATGGCCGCGCCAATTATCTGAAAACGCTATTACCAATTAGAAAAAGATCAAATTTTTCATCTAAATGAAAGTGAGAGCCCATAGCCTCGGCAAAATTATCGGCATTGCTATAGTCGTAAAAATAGATACTAAGCGCATCAAGCGCATTAATATCCACATGCCCAGCCAGAGCAGACAGTGGGATTGCGTTGATCTGCGCATCAAAATATACACGCAAACGGCGACCTTCTGATCTAGCATTCAAAAGAATATAATCAAAAGCACCCGCCTCTAGGCCATCAAAATAAATAGCATCTTGCTCTACGCGTATTGCGATCGGCTGCACAATAGGTATTTGTAGATCAATTGCTGCGGGCATATTTTGAGGGTCAACAGGTATGAGTCGAAAACCGATCGGGGAAGTATCACCCGTCAAACTAAGCTCCGGATTATTAAAAGATACCGTCACTGGTGAAGTCGCTTCGTTGTCGTACTCAGTCACTCGAAACTGAATATCCGCTGAGCTGCTATTTTCAATAATGGGGTAAAGTAGGTTGTTATTATTCAAAGAGGGGTCGTCGTAGATTGGCGGCGAGTACCGATAAGCCGTAGCCAGAGCGCGCCCTACCGGCACACGCAAATCTGGCACAGATATATATAGCGAGGCACTACCCTCAATATTGCTCGATAGCGTTATCAAACCAGCGGGCTCTATAGGCGTAAGTAAAAATGGGTTACCAGCGTCATTAAACTCTAATTTAGCGGACATCTCACCGTTAACAACGTAGCTTATATCTTCTTCTTCAGGGCAAACCGTGATCTCTTCAAAAACTACATTACCGTCTGAGTTGGGTGCAACAATAGGATGGAAGATACCACCAACATAAAGATCCGAACCAAAAGCGCCATCCGCAAAAATATCTCTTGTGACTTCGATGTCTACCTTCCTGCACTCACATTGCGAACTAAAGCCACTACTAGCCCCAACAAATGCATAATCCACGTAGGGCGCATTATAAATCAAGCGCGCATCCGTCTCTTCATCGTATACGCGCTCAAATAATAAATGTGACGGCGACGGCGAAGCCGTGTATGGGGTAGGGCTTAAATGGTCACCTATGGTAAGAGGCTCCCTATCCCCATTTTCAAATATTCGAACAATGGATGCCTCCGTAGCAAGAGTATTACCACAGCGATCAACATCATAGCCAAGGGTCAAACTCTTTTGAATGGCAGCCTCCGAGCTAGAGGACAGGCTGCTTTGCGGGCTAGGCATTGCTGAACTAGACACTCCTACGCTAGATAAGCTACTGCTCTTTGAGCTCGATACAGTTGCGCCAGAAGCGCTACTGCCTTGCGAACTCGATATTGGCGAAGCCGAAGCGGTGTCTTCGTTTTGCGAACCACCACCGCTACTGCCACAACCCAAAAGTAAAAAACTAAAAAGTAAAAAGTAAAAAGTAAAAAGTAAAAAGTAAAAAAACGAATGATTTTGCCTTCCACATATACAACTCCAGTAATGAAACAATCCCAATTAAGGTGCCACCTGCAAAAACCTAAGCAATTAGCTATAAATTACATTTTTCATCGATAAAAATTTTAAATAATATCATAAAAATCGATACTATGATTGCACACCCAAATCAAGCTCCCCAAAAGAGCATAGCCCGCAGTATTTTCCATCACCCTTTAGGCAATAACAGGCGAATGTCATTGAGCAAACACCGCTCAGTTGCTGTAAAACAAGAATAAACAGGAAAGTGTAAATGGCAAGCGCCTAATCTTTCATAAAGATCCAAAAATTGTTCTTTGCGGTTAACAGAGGTAGATATTTCGTCTAGATTTTCGTCTGCATATACTGGCAACATATTTTTACGTTTAATATCTTCAGCTACTTTATTCTCACCACCCCGCACCATAGAGTTCAATATATTGTATTCAAAATATACCAGGCTTTTCATTTTTTAACCTCTAGCAACTCTATAATATATTTATTACTAGCCTGGCACCTCATTAATAGGCAGAAAAATTGCTGGCTAAAATAAGTGGCCGCAGTAAAAAAAGCTATTTATTTCCCTTCTTTTAAATCACGAGGACATGCACTTACTCTACCAGCCAAAAGCCGCCCGCGTCATCTATTCAAGGCCTTAGAAGGCAGGATGCCGACTAGAGCCTACAGGGAAGTACTTGCCGCGTGCCTTGAATGGGTGGCGCGGGTGGCGCCCCGACCCAGCCCAGCCCAGCCCAGCCGAACGAACGAACGAACGAACGAACGAACGAACGAACGAATAATTATGAGCAAATCCAACAAGCCAAAATAAACCATTAAGCGGCATAAATAGCGGCTATATTGGTCAGCGAGCGCTAGGCTAATACCGAGTTACTGACCTGGATCAATCACATAAAGACTTACGCCTAGCGGCGTTTTTCAAGATAGTGTCACGGGGCTCGCCCATACATTGAACATTCGTATCTCATATGTAAGCGCTAGACCTGAGGATATACGTAGTTTTACCCATATCGAGCATTAAAATATTTTTGCATACTAACCATCTAAAGTCGCTGCCCACTAGGCCGCCCTATTTGCTCAGTACTCACGCCAAAGAAGTTATTATGCAACCCCATTCAATCCAGCCCATAAAATTTAAACAAGAGCTGCAAGCTGGCATTGTTTTTTGCCAAAACTATAGTCGTGCAATTGGCATTATTATTGTGGCAACAACCCTCATGATTATCGCCAAATCGCCTAACATTCAAATATTAAGCGGCATATGGGCCCAAGCGCATTATGAATCACTTTTAATGTATGGCGTGGCGCCTTGTTTATTGCTTATTATACTAGGCCACCATAAGTTAGATGCGCTTGCACTAGGCATTGGTCATTGGCGCTTTTGGTTACCCGCAAGCCTTCTTTATTTGACTGCCGCAATTCCTATCATTCTGATCGGCGCAAAAGGCCAGGCACTCAATGAGTATTATCAAACCACTCATGTCGATTGGTTAAGACATATAAGTACCATGTTAATTTACCTATTAGGGTGGGAATATTTTTTTAGGGGTTTTTTATTAGCAGGTTTAAGAAAAAGCTTTAAAGAAGGGGCGATTTTATTGCAAATGATTCCATTTACCCTACTCCATTTAGGTAAGCCAGATATTGAAACTTTATCCTGTATATTTTCGGGTTTAATATGGGGCTATATTTGCTATCGATCTCGTAGCTTTTGGCCTGCTTTTTTAATGCATTGCGCCGTTAACTTTACAATGCTATTTGCAGCAAACTCATAAAGAGCCGCCGTTAAAAAAGCCGCGCACCTTAAATAAATACCGAGGGTGGTGCCCTACTCTGGTCAATAAAAACTGGCGGGACTCACCGTTGATGGTATTAACACCATTGACGGTATTAACAACATTGACTGTACTCACGAGAGGAGTACAGCAACAATAGACAGACAAAAAAATCCAGTGCTGAGTTAAACACTGGATATGGCTGTAGCCCTATGACTTAAAACCACTTAACCGGCTGGCATGAGCCATTCATATTTACGCCAGAGCAGGGCTAATCTTTTTGTATCGCGATGGTATTTGCGGTGCGGTCTATTTCGTTGCCTTCGGCTAGGTAAACAAGCTTAGGCTTAAAGGTGGCCAGCTCGGCATCATCAAAGGCGGCGTAAGCAGCAATAATAACACGATCGCCTACCTGTACCTTACGCGCGGCAGCGCCATTCATTGAAATAGTTTTAGAGCCAGCTTCGGCTAAAATCACATAAGTGCTAAAGCGCTCGCCGTTATCCACGTTATAAATATCAATGCGCTCAAACTCGCGTAAGCCAGCCAGCGCCACAAGGTCGCTGTCTATCGCGCAAGAGCCGTCGTACCATAACTCGGCTTGCGTTACCCGGGCCATGTGTAATTTGCCTTTTAGTAAGGTTGATTGCATAAAGAAAACCTCTTATCTCTCATCTTTATTTCGCGTTATTGCGCAACACACAGTCACTATGCCTTACGGGTAACACGCCGTTAATTGTTCTAAAACAACCGTTAACCACAAGAAGCTTAAGCGCTTGCCAAAATGACACAAAAAGCTTTGTGGTTTAACCGTTGAGTTTACGTTGAGTGGCGCCTGTTATGTGCGCGCCTTGAACAGGCTGTAATATAGTATTAATCGCTGAGTACAACACTCACATTATCGATCAACCTTGCTCCCTCGGTATACATTGCACCTAAAATGGTCATCTGGGTATCATCGTTAGCTGCCGGTAAAAGGCTGGCGCTTTCGCAAATGGTCAGATAATCCACTTTAAAGCCTGCGTGCTCAATTTGCCCGCGCGCAGCTTGCTCTAGTGCACTAAAGTCTAAATTACCTTTTTTAAGCTCGTCAGCAATCCAATTTAAACTTTGATTAAGCTGGTTAACCTTGGGGCGCTCGCTAGGCAAAATAAAACCATTGCGCGAGCTCATCGCCAAGCCATCGGCCTCACGTACAATGTCGCCGGCCACAATATCAACTGGCATACATAAATCTTCTACCATGCGGCGAATAATCGCTAGCTGCTGGTAATCTTTAACACCAAAAATAGCTTTATTGGGCTGTACGATATTAAATAACTTAGTAACGACGGTAGTTACACCCTCGAAGTGGCCCGGCCGGCTAGCACCGCACAATACATCGGCCATACTTGGCACGATTACACGGGCTTGCTGATCCATACCGTTGGGGTACACCTCGTGCTCGTCGGGGCAAAAAAGGTAATCGCAATCGACAGAGATTAATTTTTGAGTATCTTGCTGTAGCGTTCGCGGGTATTTATCCCAATCCTCGTTTAAACCAAACTGCAAACGATTCACAAAAATACTCGACACCACCACATCACACAGACTTTTTGCTTGCTCAACCAAGGCTAAATGCGCACGGTGCAAATTGCCCATTGTAGGGACAAAAGCAATGGTTTGGCCTTGCTGGCGATGCAGCGCTAGAGCCTTGCGAAGGCCAGAAATATGATGATAAGTTTGCATAGGTTCTCTGCTTATTTAAATAGTATTATCACGCCACATACACCCTAGCTAGAGGTGCTATTTTACGCCAATGTACGATAAGAGTCGTGCAAGCAGCCTTAACCTAAGAGGTCTTAAGTTAAGAAGCCTTAATTGAATAACACTAGTGTAAGTCGTCATTAAAATAGTCGGGCGCTAAGTTTTCGAAGCGTGTGTACTTGCCCACAAAAGCCGCACGACAAGTGCCAATTTCACCATTACGCTGCTTGCCAATAATTAACTCAGCCAAGCCTTTATCGGGGCTTTCTTCATTGTAATACTCATCGCGATAAATAAACAAAATGACGTCGGCATCTTGCTCGATGGCACCCGATTCCCTAAGGTCACTGTTCATTGGGCGTTTATTGGGCCGCGATTCTACGCTACGGTTAAGCTGAGACAAAGCAATAACTGGACAGTCGTACTCTTTAGCCAGCGCTTTGAGCGAGCGAGAAATTTCGGAAATTTCTTGGGTTCGCCCCTCGGTACTACCGGCCACTTGCATCAGCTGTAAATAATCGAGCATAATCATGCCGGGGTTACCGTGCTCGCGGGCAATACGCTTAACTCTGGCGCGCACATCACTTGGCGTGAGACCTGGCGTATCATCAATAAACAATAATTTATCTTTGAGTTTGCGTGCAGCGCTTTCTAGCTTGGGCCAATCTTCTTCGAGCAATTTACCACTGCGAATACGCCCCTGATCAATTCGCCCCAGCGATGACAGCATACGCATCACCAGTGAATTAGAGGGCATTTCCATACTGAATATCAAGGTGGGCTTAGGCTGTGTCATGACAGCCGCCTCAACAAAGTTGAGCGCAAGCGCCGTTTTGCCCATGGAAGGCCTTGCAGCTAAAATAATAAGCTCGCCGGGCTGCCAGCCAGCCGTGCGCTGATCTAGCTCATCAATACCGGTAGCCAAACCCGTGAGGTCGCTATCGGTGCGAAATAGCTGATCAATTTTAGCCACTGTCGACTTTAAAAGATTATTAACGCCCTCAAAGCCGCCTTCTTTGGGCCTATCTTCGGATATTTCGAGCAGTCGCTTTTCTGCGAGCTGCAAAAGCTCATCGGTATCGAGCTCGCCAGGGCTAAAGCTGGCTTTGCTAATATCACCTGCCGCTGCAATTAACTGCCTTAAAGTCGAGCGCTCACGCACAATACGCGCGTAGGCACCTAAGTTGGCCGAGCCCGCCACATTGGCCGCTAAATCGGCTAAATAACTTAAGCCGCCAACGCTTTCTAGCTCGTCACGTCGATCTAGCTCTTGCGATACCGTAATAACATCCACCGGCTGCTCATACTCAACCAAGTGCTGCATCACATGAAAAACTTGCTTATGCGCCGCTTTATAAAAATCAGATTCGGAGACGATTTCACACACCGCATCAAACACAGAGGCATCGAGTAACAAGCCACCCAAGACAGACTGCTCGGCCTCAATAGAACGCGGCATCGCCGATTCTGGCCGCTCGGGAGCGCCGCCGTCGTGATGAAAGTCGGGGTAATCGGGTTGCATATCTGCCATGAGAATATTTTTGGGGCCATCAAATAAAAAAGTAGAGTAAACACAAAAAAGGCATGAGTAGATTATCTCCACCCATGCCTTTTGCGTCAGCTGTAGAACAGCCTATGTTAGCACTAAGACTTATTCAGCCTCAACAACCAACTTAACCGCTTGAATAACATCAATATGTAATTGCACGTCGATATCAAACTCGCCAAGATCACGCAAAGTACCTTCAGGTAACTTCACTTCAGCTTTAGCCACTTTAACACCTGCAGCAGTAATGGCATTGGCAATATCACGTACGCCAATAGAACCAAATAACTTACCTTCATCACCCGCATTGGCTTTGATGGTAACTACTAACGCAGCTAATTGCTCAGCACGGGCTTTAGCCGATGTGAATTTATCACCAGCAGCAGCTTCTAACTCATTACGGCGCGCTTCAAAATCAGCAACGTTAGCTGCAGTCGCTGTAATGGCTTTGCCTTGTGGCAAAAGATAGTTGCGGCCAAAACCAGATTTAACACTGACTTTATCACCAACGGTGCCAAGACGGCCAACTTTTTCAAGTAAAATAACTTCCATCTAACTACCCCTTATTCGTGGCTGTCAGTGTAAGGTAATAAAGCAACGTAACGAGCACGCTTAATAGCAGTCGACAATTGACGCTGATATTTTGCTTTAGTACCAGTGATACGGCTAGGTACGATCTTGCCAGTTTCAGAAACATAAGCTTTGAGTGTTTCTAAATCTTTATAATCGATTTGAACAACACCTTCAGCGGTGAAACGGCAAAATTTACGACGACGGAAAAAACGAGCCATAATTACTTCTCCTCAGTTTCTTCTGTTGCATCGTCGCCAGTTGCTTCGGCGGTTTCTGCTACAGTTGCTTCGGCAGCTTCAGGAGCTGACTCTTCTTGACGACGCTCAGCGCGTTGCTTGCGCTCACGGCTTTCGTTTTCCGCTTTCATGATAGGCGACTCTTCAGTCACGACATCATCCATACGAATAACCATGCTACGTAAAACAGCATCGTTGTAACGGAAAGTAGTGGTCAACTCTTGCAACACTTCATCAGTACACTCAACATTCAAAAGAATGTAATGTGCTTTGTGAATTTTGTTGATTGAGTAAGCCAGTTGACGACGACCCCAGTCTTCGTAACGATGAACAGCACCACCAGCATCGGTGACTTGAGCGCTATAACGCTCAACCATACCAGGTACCTGCTCAGATTGGTCAGGGTGGACCAAGAACACGATTTCGTAATGACGCATTGTAAGCTCCTTACGGGTTAAGCCTTCCACTAAATGCGATAAGGCAAGGAGAACCACAGATCAAATAGTATGATCGTGGAATCGGGGCGCGGATTGTATAGGGTTTAACCTGTTTGCGCAAATATATTCTGCCCGCTTGCAGCTAACCAACTTATTTATTTAGTAACTATATACGCCGAACCAAAATTAGCCGAACCCAAAAACCTCTTAACAGGGTGCTGATGGGTTATTTTTGGGCATTTAAGCGCCGGGAGCGCTTATATAGCACCATGAATGGCTTGAGCGGCCCAGAAAATGATTCATTAGTACCCAATTACGGCCCATCTGAATAGTTACGTTACTGCTTACTCAGGTACTTACTTAGATACTTACTTAGGCCCAGCGCTTTGATGCATCGTTTCTACTGACTGACGCCAACACCAAGCCGGCGCGCGCAGCAGCATCACAAAACGAGTAACAACATCTATTATAAATGACTCAAATCCGCTAATAGGCCACAAAGTAACGATTGAAGTAAGATGAGGTTTTCATATCTGAGCAATAGGTTGTGTCTATATTTTTATATATAGCTATGATTAAAACAACGAATACAAACCATACAACGGCTCTAGAGTCGTTACTCAACCACCTATTAATATACGTCGCCTACCCGGCTTCTTATTCACTTTTTTATTTGCCTTATTTATTATCATGCTAACAATCAAGCCCAACCAAAGCATTGGCCCTATTTCGCTGGGTATGCACCGCACAGATGTTGCCTATCATATCAATAGCCTTCAGCTCGATTGCCGCAATACACTGCGTAGAGACATTTTTGCCAAAGGCAAACTAGTGGTCGACTACAACAGCCGCGATGAAGTGATCGCTATTTGTGTGAATCGCGATCCACAGCTAGCTGCACTAGAGCCCGATATTTTTGGTTTTAACCCCTTGCAACAAGCCGCCCACAAAACAATTATGCGCATGAGCCTTAAAGGGCAATACGATAATCAAGATCCACAACTGGGTATGTCTTATATTTATCCGGCACTGGGTGTGTATTTTTGGCGCGATGCCAGCCCAGAAACACTGCAAAAAGAACGTCAAAGCCAACGCTTTGCAGGCGCAGAAGATTACATTTGGTATGAGCAAGCACTGCAAGACTACCAACAGTTTCATTGCGTTGGCGTATTTGCACCGGGGTATTTATAGCAAGGCATCGGGTTATATGCGGAAATTCGGCTTATATAGAGCAATAAAGAAGCACCCAAAAATTTTACAACACGCTAAAACATAAGCATGTAATCGATACTGGCCTCTTGCTGCTGCGCATTCGCGGCATCAAATAGCTCAACGCTTTGGAGGGCTTCGCGCTGAACATTAAACGGTAAAGCGCGATGCGCCCTACGTAAAAATACAGAATTATAGCGAGTAGAGGGGATAAACTGCTGCCCACCCAAAACCAAAGTTTTAAGCGCAGAGCTCATACTGGGCGAGCTGGCTGGTAGTAGTTGCGACTGCAAAGCGCTGACGGCAAGAGCCGTCTGTTGCGCGCCTTCACGCTCAAGGTTACTCTCTGACTTTTCAATCATCTGAAAACCCGAGCGATAGCCTTGCTCCGCTAGATCGGCGTGGCATTCGCCGCAGCCAAAAGCATTAAAAGCATCGCGCCCAACGTTATAATCGATTGGCGCGATAGAGGCTTGCGACGCAACAGGGGTTTGCTGCGGCGTATACAGTGTTAACCACTGAGCGTGCGCTGTACGTCCAAACACCGAAGCGCCCAGCAGCAACATACCCATCAAACCTTGAGCTAAGATTATTTTGGTTAAAACGTTTTTTGTAAGCCCCATCACATACCCCACACCAATCAACCGATACAGTAAAACACACTACAAGCCATAATACCGTTAGCTAGCACTCAGATTACACTCTCGCGCTACCAACGGTTTATTTCATATGCTTAAGCAAACGTGATTTTAGCGCCGGCGGAATATTGTTGATGGTTAAGCTATCGCTTTGCGCATCATAAATCACCGCATCACCTAAACAGCCCGATGAAAAACTCATACTCATTTGCTCGTTGCGGCCACTAATACGCACATATTGCCGTAACTGGCCAGCATGAGGTACCAAATCTGCGGCGGGCTTAGCTTCATGTGTCGCGGCAAACGTTTTGAACTCTGGCGCGCCCTCTGGGGTTACGCTGCTCGATAACGCAGCCAGCGCTACCGACTCCCCCGCTTTGCTTTGCTCTAAGCAATATTCTACAACTTTTTCGCGAGTTTGCTCGGCTTGCTCGGCCGGGAGTTTTTTAGCGTAGTCCTCAACCACCGCCAGCAATTGTTCGGTTTGCTTTGCGGTATCGAGCTTATCGCTAAAGCCCACCACATCAATAAACCAATCACTAAGCTCTTTTTCGCCTGCAGCCCGCACCAAGGTTAAATATTTAGCGCTATCGCCCGCTTGCCACTCTGTTAGGTTAATTTTAGCGGCCATTAAAAAACGATTCACATCCAGATAATGGCTTTCATCTAATTGCATATCGCCATTAATCGCAAAAGCCGGTTCGTGGCCGGTCAAAAATAGCCACAACACATCACCCGCTTCAAGCTGCTCGTGAGCAAAAACACAATAAACATCTAAGACGTTTTCGGTTGCCCCCAATAATACTTCGGCGTGCTGCAACCATTGACTTGATAGCTTGGTAAAGGTCTGTGACTCACTGTGCCAGCCCTTAAGCCATGCCGGCAACGGATTAACACCCGCGTCGTCACTCAAGCGCCCGTACACTTTACCGCCGCGTTTAAGCCAAGCGTGCTTTAAGCTGCGCACACAGTCTTCTGTTTTGCCGTTAAGCGGCCACACATCTTCACACACCGTTTTAGTGACCGGGGCGCTTGGAGATGCGCGCAATAAACGATGCGCAATAATTGATTTAAATGCCACTGAAGGCTCCTCTTAATAGGTTCAATACAGATTCAATACGGATTGAGACATGGATGACACTCAACACGTCTTAATAGTGGCTCGCAAATAAAGGTAGCGCGGAAAATAAAGGTAGCACGCATCGACTTTACACATTCAGCTCACGCTTAAAAGGTGGTAAAGCGTCTAAAATTGCCTGCCCGTAACGCTTGGTCAGCAACCGCTTATCCAAAATGGTAACCACTCCGGTATCGGCCTCTGTGCGCAATAATCGCCCACACGCTTGCACTAATTTTACCGCAGCATCGGGTACGCTCATTTGCATAAAGGCATTGCCGCCTTGCTGGCCAATCCATTCCGCCATAGCCGCCTCGATAGGGTCATCGGGTACCGCAAATGGAATCTTAGCAATCACCACATGCTGACAATAACCACCGGGCAAGTCAACGCCTTCTGCAAAGCTGGCCAAGCCAAACAATACACTGCCTTTACCGGCATCAATCGCGGCGCGATGATTAGTGAGCAGCGCCTGCTTAGAGGCAGCGCCTTGCATCAAAATAATAGCCTGTAATGTCTGCGGCACAGCTTCGTACACCTGTAACATTTGCCGGCGCGACGAGAACAATACCAAAGAACCCTGCTTTAAATCTAAAATTTTAGGCAGCAGCTCAATCATATTTTGCGTATGCAGCGCCGCATTTTGCGCCTCTACGGCCTCTTTGGGAATGCGCAAAATGGCATTATTGGGGTAATCAAAAGGACTGGGTACGACTTCAAAGGTGGCATCACTGGGTACACCACCGCGCATAGTAAAGCGATCAAAAGACCCTAACGCCGTTAATGTGGCCGAGGTAGCAATCGCCGAATAGCACGGCTCCCACAATCGCTCAGTCAATGTGTGTGAGGCTAACACAGGGCTAGATACGAGCTCAAAGTCAACCGCCTCGCCTTGCTCAACCAATGTTACCCAGCGCGCCATCGGCCATTTGGGATCGGCGGTGCTGTGGGCAAAGCTTTCGAACAGTTTTTGTGCCGCCTCGGCCCGCGACCACCACGCACCCAATACACCAAAAGCTGCCTCGCAGCTATTTTTGTCAACGGGGCTGCTTTCATCCTCCAATAAACGACCCACTTCATCGGCCATTTTTTCTAGGGCCAGGGCCAAATCAGTAAAGCGGCTATACGCCTCGACGGCAATTTCACCGATATCGGCCGACACCTCGCCTTGCTCAAAGCGGTAGCGCACAATTGGCTGATTGGCATCCATTAAAGGGATTAGCGCCTTGAGTAACGACGGCAGTAAATCGATGGCTTGACGCGCACCTTTGAGGATTTTTTCCATGCCTTGCGCACGCGCCACCACACTCACAGCCGCCGCAAAAGGCTCGATAAAATTAGCCCACTGCCCTTCCGTTTGGCCAAGCCAGCGGCTAGTCGCCACGATACGTGCATGGGCGGCAAAATGGCTTAAGGCTTTATCGGGCAAATGATGACCTTCGTCAAAAATATAAATCGTCTCGCTCGGCTTCGGCAAAATAGCGCCGCCACCTAAGGCTAAATCAGCCAACACTAAATCGTGATTGGCAACAATAACATGCGCCTCATCAAGACTTTCACGCGCCTTAAAAAAAGCGCAATTACGCACATGCGAGCAACTGCGGCCCGTGCATTGCCTGTGGTCGGTGGTGACTCTGGACCACTGCTCTTGCGGAATTTCTTCTTTCCAGCTATCGCGATCACCATCCCATTGATTACCCGCTAGCTTTTGGATCATATCCGTATACAAAGGTGTATCGGCATCGCTGGTAATGACTTCTTCGTATAGCGGTAAAAAAGGGTCGTCATCTTCGGCCAATAAACGATCGAGCTTGCTCAAACACAAGTAGCGTCCACGGCCTTTGGCTAAGGTGTAATCAAATGCTAACTGGCTATGTTTGCGCACGTCGGGCAAATCTTTGAACATAATTTGCTCTTGCAGAGCAATAGTGGCCGTTGAAATAACCACTTTTTTATCGAGCATGCGCGCAACAGGAATAGCCGACAACAAATAGGCGACTGTTTTGCCTGTGCCCGTACCCGCCTCTACAACACACACATGCCCAGTGCCTTGACGCTCGCCATTATCATCACTATTAATGTTACCCAAGGTGCGCGCTATAGCCGCAATCATGAGTTTTTGACCGTAGCGTGGCTTGTGCCCTTTCGCTTTAAGGTAGGTCGAATAACCTTGCTGAATACACAGCTTTAACTCATCACTGAGCATTAGTTTGCATCTGCTGAAGGTTGAATACTGCCAGGGTCCAGCTGGACCTGTACCGGGTTGGCATAAATATTTAAAAACTGCTCACGAAAAGCCTCTGGGCATGCCCGCAAACGCGCTTCAAAATGTGCTTTAGCCTCTGGGTATTCAGCTGCTACGTAAGGCTGCCCAAGTGCGCCAACATTTACCTTAGGGGCACGCCCATGAATAATCTCATACGCGATACAATTGGTGGGGTGCAAAACATAGCCCGATGCTATTTGTTGATTCAAGCGGCTAGCCACCTCGTCAACCGAGGCCACATCAGCACCAAAGGGCTGGCCAAAGGCCACATGTACACCATGCTTTTGGCCGGTAATACCCTGCGCAATACTGCGGACATCTTCATGCTCAGCCTTTTGATAGGTGCCTTGCTCGGCTGTTAGCGTGAGCTCGCGCGCCTTCATTTCATCACACGGGTCCAACTCATAGCTAATACTAACAGGGACTATATTTAAACGCGCAATGTAATCACCAAAATCGTCGGCTTTGGGCTTATTGAGTGCTAGCATGCTGATGATTGCAGGGTTCGTAATATCGCGGCTATCTTTAGCCCGGCCTTCGCGTTGAGCAATCCAAATATTTGCTTTATCTTCGACGATGGAATGCTGAATATACGCCGAAAGCTGCTTGGCGACTTTAAACTTTTCACGTGGTGCCGTCGCACTTCGATTGACTACAAAGCATTTATTCAGCCGCATTAAATCACTGGCAAACGGTTTTGTTAACAAGTTATCGCCAATAGCCACACGCAGGGTTTGAAAACCATTTTGAAACAATATCCAGTTAACAAAGGCAGGGTCCATCGCGATATCACGGTGATTGCTAATAAATAAATAGGGCTTAGTCTTGTCAAGATGCTCAAGACCCGAGGTCGTGAGTGCGGTGGTTGTTTCATCAATATTTTTTTGCAAGTAGCTTTCGATTTTTGCCTGAAAGCCCTCTACTGTTTTTACGCCGGCCAATTGTTTATGTAGCGCTTTACGAGCTAAAGGACGGGCCAAACCTGCCGCCAGTCGGCTTACAAGCGGGCTTTTGAGGCGCACGATTGCATCCAAAAATTCATTATCGGCAAGTAAGCGCAAGAGTACAGAATGCACTTCATCGTCATTGTATGGGCGAATATCGTCAAAATCAGACATGGCTGTAAGTCATTATTCCAAAAAGCCGACAAACATACCGAAAAGCCCCCCTAATTGCCACTTTAAAAAAAGCCAAACCCTCAGGTGATCAATTCGCAATCAGCCAGCACAAAAAATATGCTGTGATACACTTTTTGTAGATACGGGGTAATCTACTGAATGAAAATATTACTTGTCGAAGACAGCGCCACGCTGCGCTATGCGATTAGCCGCTACATCAGTGAAGTCGGTCACGAAGCCGTGCTGGCGCAAGATGGCGAAGAAGCCATGCACATCGTCGACGCCACAACGGTGGATATGATCATTATGGATGTCGAAATGCCAGGGCTTGACGGCTTTGAAACTACCAAACTCATTCGGGAAATGCTGGGTGAACACTGGGTGCCAATTATTTTTGTGACGGGTAAAAGTGAAGAGGGCGACTTTAAAGATGGTATCGAAGCGGGTGGTGATGATTATTTAATCAAACCGGTCAGTCGCATTATCTTAAAAGCTAAAATTAAAGCCATGGAACGCATTCTTGACATGCGCAACCAGCTAAACCTCGCCAACCGTGAGCTCACTGAACTCAGCGAGCGCGATAGCCTGACTCGCCTCTATAATCGCCGCACCTTCGAAAACCGCGCGCAAGACTATTGGCGCCAAGCCAATCGCGCACGCGAGCCGTTAAGTGTTTTGCTGCTCGATATCGATCACTTTAAAACCTTTAACGATACCTACGGCCATATTGCAGGCGATGATTGTATTCGCAGTGTCGCCGATGCCATTGCGCAAAGCACTAATCGCCCTGGCGATATTGTTGCGCGTTACGGTGGTGAAGAGTTTGTTGTATTGCTAACCAATACACCCGAATCCGGCGCTCGCCATGTGGCCGAGCAAATACGCCTAGCCGTTGCCGACCTTGGCATTGCCCATCGAGAGTCCAGCGCCTCGGAGGTTGTCACTTTGTGTGTCGGTGGCGCCACCCTCAATAATACCCACAACGGCGATTTACTCTCGTTAATACACGCCGCCGATCAAGGCCTGTATCGCGCCAAAGGTGCAGGCCGAAACTGCGTCAGCGTCAAGCAGTTCACACCGCTGCCCAAATTATTGTTACTCGACAAGCACGCTCACACCAAACCCCTTATCGAGCACCAATTGCTAAGCCACTGCACACTAATTAACGTCGACAGCTATACCGACGCTCTCAGCGCCACACAGCGCCAGCGCCCCGACATTGTGGTTATCGATGATGATGACACCCACGAAGCACTCAATTTTTGCAAAAATTTATCAGAGCTAGATGCTGTACGAGTACCCGTTATTTTAGTCACTGCCGATGATAGCTCGAACACTCCGTCACCTTTTGACCAGCTCGTGATACTTCCCAAACCTCTCGATAGCCGCAGTTTATTGGCCAACATTAATCGCTTTTTGGTTTAAAACTAGCGATTAACTTCTGTTTTAGCGCTTAACCCCCTAAAATACTCGTTTTAAGCCTTGGTTGACGCCTAGCCGCAACCACTTTTACCGAGGATAACCCTATGCCTTCTTTTGATATCGTTTCCGAAATCAACGCCACAGACGCTCGCCATGCCGTCGAAAACGCCACCCGCGAACTGGCCACACGCTTTGACTTTAGAAATGTTGAAGCCAGTTTTGAATGGCAACAAGACCACGCCGTTATAAAAGCCGAAAGTGACTTCCAGCTCGAGCAAATGCTCGATATTTTGCGCGGCAACTTAACGCGCCAAAAAGTCGACAATAAAACCATGGACATTAGCGACCCTGTTCATACCGGAAAAACCTTTAGCCAAACCATTAAATTCAAAGAAGGCATCGAGAGCTTAATCGCCAAAAAGCTCGTTAAAGCCATCAAGGACAGCAAAATAAAAGTACAAAGTAGTATTCAAGGTGAGCAAGTGCGCGTGACAGGTAAAAAGCGTGATGAGCTACAAGCGGTTATGGCGTTGGTACGTGCAGAAGATTTAGGCCAACCCTTTCAGTTTAATAATTTTCGCGACTAGATTTCGCCGAGAGCAACTCATACCTTTGATAGGGTTCATGCTTTACCTGGCTTGCAACAACTAGCTTGCAACAACTAGCTTGCAATAAAATCACCCTACACCCTACACATAGAGCGCTGACTGCAAGCTTGCCAATCGTGTCAGCCCCGCGAATAAGGAGCACACCGTGAATACCGAAAACGCCAAACAAGAAATGCTGCGCCAAACCGCTAAAATTAGCTGGGCAGAACTACAGCGATATTTTGCTGCCGGCAAAGTCATTTATGTCGAAGCTAGCCTAGACCTTATCGATGTAGGCATTGCCTTAATTCAAGACAATAAAACCGCTTTTAGCGAATGGACCGAAAACCAATTGATTTACCCGGTCAATGATAAACAAGCGCAAGCCTGGAGCGCAGAAGCGGCCACTTTGTGGGCTAGCGTGGTATCGCCTTGGGTATTAGTGCAACCGTTAAAATCGCAAGAACAAGAATAACAGTAAGAACAAAAGCAAGAACAAAACATGTACGACATCAACACCACCGACCACCTCTGCTCAAGCCATTGATGGCTTAGCAGAGGTGGTCGGTGTTTTCACAACACATACTCCCTTAGCGTGTTGCTAATGCTACAGTGCTAAATACAACAATGTTAATAACAGTGTTAATGCAACAAATGAGAGGTCGCCTGCGGCTCTTTATCGGCGGCCAATTGCATTTCTTGAACAGCATCTAAGCCCGCTTCAATCATGGCCTTTGCGACGAGCATAGGGGCATCGCCTGTTGGGCTTTCTAAAAAGTACTGTGATTCCTCCGAAAAACGAATACGCAGTAAAGGCTCGTGTTCTCGCTCATCATCACCGGCGCGGCATAAACCTATTTCACCTTCGGCAAGCTGCACGATTTCGTAAAGAACTTGCTCATCATCTAACTCGGACATAACAACCATTTTTATCAATACTATTAATAATAATTGATCACACATTAACCAGCCAATATATTCAGCTGACGCGCAACCTATAATTTAACACTCTAACGCTTGCTCACGCTCGCGTAGCATTTGGGCCTCAAGGGTTTGCCAAGCCTCAAAAAAAGCGCTGGGCAACACCTTTGGGCGCTGGCTGTTATCAATCAATAGCCCAGCGGATGTCGCAATCACACTGTCATCGACCACCGGTTCAGTCAATGATGTTGCTGCCAACAACCCTTTACGATACTGGCTGTCAACAGGCCAATTCACCTGTTTAACTGCCTGCCAAATACACGCCAGCGGACTCTCAGGCTCTGCCTCCCAAGCCAACCAAAATGCAATCGATGACGTGTCGCAACCAAGGGCTTGTTGCCAGCGAGCAAAAGATCCAACCCCCGTACTTAAGTGCTGCCAGCGTTCAGACTGAAAGCGCCCTTGCGTAAGCTCGGCACAATACCCCATCAAGGCTAATTCGACCGCTCGTACGGCGGCACAAAATAGGCTTTTTTGGTGTAGCGGCTGCTCAGCCTTATTAAACTCAGCCACTAAACAACGCACTTGTGCACGCTGATCATCAACAAAACGACTGTATGTAATATCTACCACAAGCCTATTTACCTAAAGTGTAGGAACGGTTAAGCCATTTGATTAAGTGGGGTATGCAGTAGGCGTCGGTGCACTCACGTGCAACGCGATCATACTACAACACATCGATACTGAGCCTAAGGTTGATGGGATCAGTACCGATGTATTCACGCAAAATACACCACTTATTCTGAGAGCTTATTCTAAGAGCTTACTCTGAATCAGCCTTCTTTTTAGCCGATGCTTTTTTGGCAGGGGCTTTTTTAGCGGGGGCTTTTTTGACAGGCTTTTCTTGTACCTGCCATTTACCACCCTCATAAAACGCCTTCCAGCCCGTAGGCTTGCCGTCTAATTCAGATTGCACATACTGCTCTTTCGTTTTACGGCTATAGCGAATAATGGTGTCATTGCCATCACTATCTTCTATCGGTGCTTTCATTAAAAAGGCGTATTTAGGGTCCACTTGCTCTTGAACGGTCAGTAACTCTTTCACCAAGGGTGCGCGTGTTTCGCGGTTTTTAGGGAACTGACTCGCCGCCAAAAACATACCCGAAGCACCATCGCGTAAAACGTAATGGTCTTCGACTTTGTCGCAGATTAAATGCGGCATATCGACAGGGTCCATTTTAGGTGGCGCAGCTTCACCGTTACGCAACAGCTTGCGAGTGTTTTTACACTCTTCATTCATGCAACCAAAGTACTTACCAAAGCGGCCATTTTTAAGCTGCATTTCGGCGCCACATTTATCACACTCAAGTAACGGGCCTTCGTAACCTTTAATTTTAAACCCGCCGTGCTCTATTTCATAACCACTACAATCAGGGTTATTGCCGCAAATATGGAGCTTACGCTGCTCATCAAGCAAGTAATTATCCATGGCCGTATTGCATTTACCGCAACGACGCTTATTGCGTAACTGTAAGGTTTCTGCTTCGTCATCGTCAGCATCCATACTCACCGCTTCATCGCCGGGCACCAAGTTCATGGTATTTTTACAGCGCTCTTTAGGGGGTAATGCATAACCTGAGCAGCCTAAAAACACTCCCGTGCTGCCGGTGCGAATTTGCATATGACGGCCGCACTTGTCGCAGACTATGTCGGTTTCGGTAGGCGCATTTTCGCGCATTCCAAATTCATCGCCCGACGCTTTAGTTAACTGGTTCGTAAAGTCAGCATAAAACTCATCGAGCAATTCATGCCAGTCTTTATTACCCTCGGCAACGGTATCTAACAACCCTTCCATTTTGGCAGTAAAGCTGTAATCCATTAACCCCGTAAAACTCTCGACCAAGCGATCAGTCACAATATCGCCCATTTTATCGGCATAAAAACGGCGATTTTGTACGTGTACGTAACCACGATCTTGAATCGTCGAAATAATGGAAGCGTACGTTGATGGCCGTCCTATCCCTTGCTTTTCAAGCTCTTTTACCAAACTAGCTTCAGTGAAGCGTGCAGGCGGCTTGGTGAAATGTTGATTCGGCAATAACGCATGCTTATTCAGTTTATCGCCCACTTTAATATCGGGTAATAAGCCGTCGTCTTCTTTTTTGCCCGCCGGCGGGCTCACCTTCAAAAAGCCATCAAAGCGCATAACACGGCCTTTAATGCGCAACTGATACTCACCGGCACCAATCACAACCGACGTGCTGGTGAATTCAGCTTGTACCATTTGGCAGGCAACAAACTGTTGCCAAATCAACGTATACAAGCGCTCGGCATCACGCTCCATACCCGCTAACTGCGTAGGCAGGCGAGTCACTTCAGACGGACGAATCGCTTCATGCGCTTCTTGTGCGCCCTCTTTACTCGAGTAGCTAATTGGGGCTTCGGGCAAGTACTTTTTACCGTGCTGTTGTTCGATATAGTCGCGGCAATTAGCCACAGCCTCGGCACTTAGGTTGGTCGAATCGGTACGCATATAGGTAATAAAACCAGCTTCGTACAGACGCTGCGCTAAAACCATGGTCTTTTTCACGCCAAAACTCAACCGGGTACTTGCCGCTTGCTGCAACGTCGAGGTGATATAGGGTGCGCCTGGCTTCGATTTAGTCGGTTTATCATCGCGCGCAATCACCTCGTAGTTGCTGCTGGTTAAAGCATCAATCGCTACTTGAGTTTGGGCTTGAGTCACCGGCGTGAAGGCCGCATTTTTGAATTTCTTAACTTCGCACTTTAAACGCTCGCCCGCAGCAGTATCAAGCTCGGCAAACAACGTCCAATACTCTTCGGGAATAAAGGCGCGGATTTCACTCTCGCGCGAGGTAACCAAGCGCACAGCCACCGATTGTACTCGGCCGGCCGAGAGACCTCGCGCTACCTTCGCCCACAGTAAAGGCGAAACCATATAACCCACAACACGGTCCAAAAAGCGGCGCGCTTGCTGGGCATTAACACGATCTATATCGAGTTTACTGGGCTTTTTAAAGGCCTCTTGAATAGCGCTTTTGGTGATTTCATTAAAAACAACCCGCTGGTAACGCGACTCATCGCCGCCAATCGCTTCGCGCAAATGCCAAGCAATGGCCTCACCCTCTCTATCCAAATCCGTTGCGAGGTAGATTTCATCGGCATCTTCGGCCAATTTACGTAGCTCAGCGACGACCTTTTCTTTGCCTGGTAATATTTCGTAATGTGCAGCCCAGTTGTTGTCAGGGTCTATGCCCATACGCTTAACCAGCTGGTCTTTAGATTTTTTGGCTTTGTATTTAGCCTTTTCATCGGGCGACATTTTGCGTGTTAACGCCGCCTGCGCTGCTCGCGCTTTAGGGTCAACTGGGGTGCTAGAGCCGCTTGTCGGTAAATCGCGAATATGACCCACGCTCGACTTCACAACAAACTGGCTACCGAGATACTTATTGATAGTTTTCGCTTTTGCTGGCGATTCCACAATAACAAGAGACTTGCCCATAATTATTCGCTTAGTTGGTTAAATATTGTTCTTTAAGGCCGCTAACAACCTTGGCGATGTGCGCATATATAAGTGCTTGGAAGCTCTAGGTCAAGCAAAGCCAACGTATTAGTTATAGACGACTGTCAACTTATGCCCATTAAAAAGATGAAGAAAGCAAGGTTCGCAAGCCAAAAGCTTGCCCCCAAAACACCCGCAACTGCTATGCTTTAAACACATATTCAAAATAACAAAGGGCCTTAAAGCTGCTATTTATAGCGTGTTTCATCTTACTAGGCTATGTCAACCCTTTATTAACGCGGCATTATGAATACACTCGTTATTACAATATTATTGATATTTCTCGCCACTTTTTCATTGCTCACCGTTAATTTTGTGAATCGTCGTGAATTGAGACGTAAGTTGATTTCTCAAAAAATCACACTATTGCGACGGCGCATTGCCGAACTCGAAGAAATGGCCGCTTGCATTGAGCCCCTTTTGGAGTCGACTCAAGTACCGCGCGCGGTCAATGATGAAATTGTCCACCTACTCGAAACGATTATTAAACTCGATAGTAGTAACACTTACATGGAGGCAACTTTGGATTCGGCCAAGACCCTGTCCGAGGATTTATCGTTAGAAAAGCGCTCTTACCAGTTAATGCGCAATTTAGCGAGTGACTCTCAAGTGGCACGCTGTAAGTTTCAACTCAATGAGGCCGCTAAGCTCATTCGTAAAAACCAACAAGCTGGGCGCATTGATGCATTAGAGGGTGATGCGTTTATTCTCGAGCTGTCTTGGAGCCTGATGATGATAGAGATTGTGACCTATGTAAACCAAGGACACGTAAGCCTTAAGCAAAACGATCACCTAAAAGCTTACGGCTACTACAAGCATGCTCAACAAGTGTTAATTGCGAGCGCTCACCCCGATGAGCGCCGACAAAGGCTCATCAAAGAGGTATCGGACATGCTCGGCAATCGCCGTAAGGCACTGTCGCTCGACCTAATGCCCGAGTCAGCCAATAACCCAACCGCCGACTCACCGACACCGACAGCATTAGAGCCAAAGGCCACCGCATCCACGCAAAAACCAGAGCCCAGTAATAACCCGCCGACGCCTTAAGGGTCGAGGAAAAATATATTATCCAATAATATTGGCATTGTGCTTGTGCAATGTCTAATAAGGGGCTCCTGCCCGATGCGTTACTCAAATATTAGATGCCTAGGCATGCGCCCCTTCGAGCGCCGTAGACAACAAAACCCTGCCTCTAATTAGACAAACTATTAATTAGACGTAACTATTCAGTCAAGTTAACAAATCCCTCTTGGCAGGGTGCTGATGGGTTATTTTTTGGGCATTTAAGCGCCGGGAGCGCTTATATAGCGACCAGCCCCAGCATGGATGCGTGGGGGTAGACTTTGCAGGAGCACAAAGTCGCAGATGGCTTGAGCGGCCCAGAAAATGATTCATTAGCGCCCAATTACGGTCCCTCTGAATAGTTACAATTAGACAAGCTATTAATTAGACAAGCTATTATTGCCTCACCCCTAACCTAACACCTTTGCACACTCAATAGCCCAACCGGTGAACTGATGGTTATATGTGTGTGTCAATCAGGCTCTGTAAGCCCGGCAGCCAAGTGTCTAGGTTTTTTTGCCCACCGGCTTCGCTCCAATGGACACCAACGGCATGCGTATTCACTTCAAACCCGCACACAGAGGGCGGTAGCGTTAACAAAAACCGCTCAATCGCCTGAGACACCTCGACTTCTGGTGTTTTAAACGCCCAGTACTTAGCCACATGCAAGCCATGAGCGTAGCCCTTACGCTCAAGCCGCATCACCGGTAATTGGTCTTTTTCGGCTAATGCCAACCAATAAAACCAGCACACATCATCATCGGGCGTTTTGATTTGACTGGCGTTAACGTGTAGCCCTTGCGCTTCTGCATAAGTACGCAGTGCCGCTAAACGCTTTTGGCCTTTAGTGGGCTGCATAATCATCACGGGGCCAACCATCATGGCCACCACCAAAACCACAATCACAATGGGCCACATTATTTAAGCCTCGCCATTTTGCATCGCTTCTAGCTCTTGCCAGCGCTCAAAACTGGTCTCCATATTGGCATTTAAAACCTCAAGGGCTGCGAGCTTATCGTTAATCTTTTTTTGATCTTGCGTATAAAAATCAGGCGCTCCTATCTCTTGCTCGGCGACTGCAATAGCTTGCTCTAGCTTTTCGATTTTTGCCGGTAATGCGCCGAGCTCACGCTGCAACTGATAACTTAACTTCACCGTAGGCTTTTTAACCACCACAGCCGCCGGCTTAGGCTCATCTACCACTTTAGGCTCAGCTTGCGTCTGCTTGGCTTTAGCGCCGCCTTCAGGCCATTTGCCGCCTTGACGCTGCCAGTCTTGATAGCCACCAATGTATTCACGCAGCGTCCCGTTACCTTCAAAGCTAATGGTGCTACTCACGACGTTATCCATAAACTCACGGTCATGGCTCACTAACAACAACGTACCCTCAAAACTCAACAAGAGCTCTTCGAGCAAATCCAGAGTTTCGGCATCTAGGTCGTTGGTTGGCTCATCCATCACCAGCACATTGGCAGGCTTACTGAATAATTTGGCCAACAATATGCGGTTGCGCTCACCCCCAGACAGTGCCTTGATGGGTGTGCGCGCGCGTTCACCGGTAAATAAAAAGTCGCTCAAGTAGCTAATGGCGTGACGCGGCTTGCCATTAATTTCGATGAATTCGCGGCCACCAGCGACGTTATCCATCGCATTTTTTTCGAGATCGAGCTGGTCGCGCAACTGGTCAAAATACGCCACTTCTATTTTAGTCCCCAAAGCCACCTTGCCCGCTTGGGGCTCTAACTGCCCCAATAATATTTTAAGCAAGGTGCTTTTGCCCACACCATTAGGGCCAATTAAACCAATTTTGTCGCCACGTATAACACGTGTAGAAAAGTCTTTAATAATGGGCCAGTCATCATAAGCAAAAGACACATTTTCGAGCTCTGCGACAATTTTGCCAGAGCTCGACTCTTGCTGCATATTAAAATTAGAGGTTTTCATGCGGTCGCGGCGCTGCGCGCGATCATTACGCATATCTTTTAGGGCGCGCACGCGGCCTTCGTTACGGGTGCGCCGGGCTTTAATACCCTGCCTAATCCACACCTCTTCTTTGGCCAAGCGCTTATCAAATTCAGCGTTGTGTTTTTCTTCTTCGGCTAATTGGCGCTCACGGAAGGCTAAAAAGTCTTTGTATTTACCATCCCAAATACTCAATTTACCGCGGTCAAGCTCACCAATACGGTTGGCGACGTTTTGTAAAAACGCACGGTCATGGGTCACAAAAATAACCGCACCGGTAAAACTTGCCAGCTCTTTTTCTAGCCACTCAATCGCCTGCACATCTAAATGGTTAGTCGGCTCATCGAGGAGCAAAACATCAGGGTTGATCACCAAAGCGCGCGCTAATGCTGCACGCCGGCGCCAACCACCCGATAAGTCTTGCATCAAGGTTTCGGCATCGAGATCTAGCCGCGTGAGTATTTGCTCAATGCGATTATTAATGGTCCAGCCGTCATGTGCTTCAATCACCCCTTGCAGCTTTGACAGCTCATTTAAGGCCTTGTCGTCCATAGGGACAGTTTCGGATTCATGAATCAGCGCATGGTACCGGCTAAGGCTTGACGCTAGCTCAGGCAACCCTTGCGCGACAAAATCAAACACGCAAGTTTCATCGGCCTCGGGCAAATCCTGCATCAAACCGGCAATACGCATGCCATCACTGCACCAGCTGGTGCCACTATCGGGAGTAATACTGCCATCTATCACTTTGAGTAACGTCGATTTTCCTACACCATTACGACCTACTAAGCATAATCTATCGCCGCTATTTAGCAGCATATTGACGCCATCAAAAATAACCTGTTCGCCATAGGACAAACACAAACCATCTAGCTTTAACAAACTCATAATTCTCTCTCAAAATTCAGCGGGGCGCAGTGTGCCGCAATATACGTATAAAAATCCACGTATTATGCCTACAAAAGAGTGGTAAGTTACCGATACCTGTTCAACAATAAGGGTATAGACTTATATTTTGCGATAAAGGAAGCCACAGTGACTATTTTAAGTAACAACCAACGGCTCGTAGCCTGCGCACGTGCAGCACTATGCGTATTTTTAGTGAGTATGTCACCTCAAAATTGGGCGCAACCCAATGCCCAAGGCCTTATTTCGCCAACGCCAACACCGATCCCCCCCTCACAAGCGCATAGCGCACCACTTACACCCAGCCCGCAACAGCAAGCCATCAACCAATACAATGCCTTAAGCGAAGCGGCCAAACAAAATATGCGCTTTACCTACAAAGCCGCACAAAATGCCCTTAAAAATAAGCAGCTAGTCACCGCCAAAGCACATCTAACCAAGCTGCAAAACTACCCACTTAAGCCCTACATCGAATACCAGTTACTCAATAAGCAGCTCGCCACAACACCCATAGCGGCAATTGACCGCTTTTTAGCCGACAACCAAAATTCACTGCTTGCCGACAAACTCACAGGCGGCGTTTTGTATTTTTTAGCTAAACAACAGCGCTGGCAAGACTTTAACCATTACTACACGGCGGGGTTTAGCTCTACATCCATGCGCTGCCGGTCATTATTGGCCCGCCATCACACCGGTGACTTAACCGCGTTAAATGAAGCCACAGCGCTGTGGAATGTCGGAAAATCTCAACCTAAAGCCTGCGACCCACTTTTTAAAGTGCTTAAAGCACATCACAAAATCACCCCCAACTTGCGCTGGAGCCGCTTTGATAAAGCCATTAACAACGGGCAACTGTCGTTGGCGCGCTACGTTAAACGCAGCATGAGTCAGCCTCATCAAACACTGGCCGAACTCTACTTTAAGGTCAATGCCCAGCCTTCGCTTATCACACAGTCCAAAACCTTTGCGCACTCGTCACCCGAAATGCAAACGATTATTGCCCATGGCATTCGCAAGCTCGCGTGCCAACAACCGCAACTCGCCTGGCAACACTGGGAAAAGTACGAAGCGCAACGCCTATTTGATGCCGAGCTCGCCACCCAAACCAAACAACAAATCATTAAATACCTCACACGTAAAGGGTATTTAGTCGAGGCCGAGCAATTACTCAGCTATTCACATTCACTGCGCAACCCAGCACTGATTGAAAGCTTGATACGCGAAAATTTAGAATCGCTAAACTGGGCCGCCGTAGCCAAAAACATTGCGATATTACCGCCACAAGAGCAGCAAAGTGACCGCTGGCAATACTGGTATGCGCGCAGCCATGAAATGCTGCAAAGTAAAAACATCGATACCTCTGCAATTTACACAGCGCTGGCCGCCAAGCGCAGCTGGTACGGCTTTTTGGCCGCTGACTTGCTCGGTAGCGCCTACACGCTAGAAGATGCCACCACCAAGGCCAACAGCCAATTAAAGGCAACACTGGCCAATCAACCGGCCATGCAACGCGCCAAAGAGCTATGGCTGATTGGCGAGCAGCAGCAAGCCCGTATCGAATGGTACTACGCACTGAAACATCTCAAAAATCAAGAGCTGTTGGCCGCTGGCGAGCTGGCCAAGGATTGGGGCTGGTACAATTCGGGGATTGTGGCCATGATTACAGGTAATTTATGGGACCACCTGACTTTACGCTTTCCACTGGCCTATAACAACGAAGTCGCCCAAGCCTCAATTAATAGTCAACTCGATGAAACACTCATTTATGCTATCGCACGTCAAGAAAGCGCCTTTGCCGCTGATGCGGTATCACATGCTGGAGCACGTGGCCTTATGCAGCTCATGCCCGCCACGGCCAAAGAGCAAGCCAAGCATTCAGGCATTACCAATCATCGCACGCAAGATTTGTTTACCCCAGAACACAACATTCATTTGGGCAGTGCTTATTTAGGTAAACTACTCAATGACTTTAACGGCAATCGTATTTTAGCCGCCGCCGCGTACAATGCCGGTAAGCACCGTGTTAAGCGGTGGCTCAAAACACCTCAAGCCAAAACCCCTGCCGACGTTTGGGTCGAGGTGATTCCGTTTAGAGAGACCCGCCAATATGTACAAAATGTACTCACCTACGCGGTGATTTACGAGTATCGTATTTCATCCTCCGCACTCACCCCAACCTCTAGCCCGAGTACGGCCAATAAGGCAACTCAATCATTAAATGCCGCCTCAAACCATGCCCATCACCCTTGGCAAAAAGGCACGTTACTACGCGCGCAAGAGGCAAATATAACTCTGTAGGCTATGCTAATAAGTAAGCATAATAACGCCCGCAAGCGCTCATTGTAGCGATACATGATAGAGCATTAACCGATGCTCTATCCATCGATGCCATAACATTCACAACTAAATATTCAAAACCAAACATTCACAAACAAACATTCACAAACAAACAAGGCTCGCTCTCATACAGTGTCGTCATAAAATACATAGTTTAAACAGTCGCAAGGTTTACAGCTGGCCGCTATAGGATTAAAACCTTCATGCAGAAACCAAAAGCAGTGGCAACGCCACAAACGCCACCATCATCGATCACCCTCGATGACTGGTCGCATGTGCGTGAGACTATAAACATGCTCTATTTAGCCATTTGCCAAATAGAGACCACACTGGCAGATAGTAATGCCTCCGTTGATACACTGACCCAATCTTTTACTGCATTGGCAGAGCACAACCATGAAATGAATACCAAAATACAGGCCGTGAATGAGCCGCAAGACCTAGAGGCCTTTAAAAAAAGCATCGCCGATACGACCACTAAAATGAACAGCAACATTAATGGCTCGGTGCAGGCCTTTCAGTTCTACGACCGCGTGTGCCAACGCCTCGATCATGTGTCACGCAGTTTAAAAACGGTTTCTGGCATTATGAATAACAACGACTCGCTACACCTACCCGAAGAGTGGCGGCGCATTCAAAATACCATTAAAAATAGCTACACCATGGAGGCCGAACACGCAATGTTTGAGCATATTATGCAAGGCGGTAGTATTGAAGAGGCTTTAGATATTTACCAACAACGCTTCAACCAGCACACCTCGCACCCGCGCAATGATGCTGACAACATAGAACTTTTTTAAGCGACGTATCAATGAACAAGCCCTTATTTGCCCGGCAAGCTATATTTAATAAAGATTTAAAGGTAGAAGCTTACGAATTACTCTTCAGAGGCGATACACTCAATAGCTCCGCTGAATTTGACGGTGACAAAGCCAGCTCACATGTTTTATTGTATGCCTTTGGCGAGCGCCGCATAGAAGATATTACGGGTAAAAAAGATGCTTTTATTAATTTTACACGCAATTTACTCGTTTGCCCGCCACCTTTACCGGCCTCGCAATTAGTCATTGAAGTACTCGAAGACATTCACCCTGACGACATTGTATTGCGCTCGTTAAGTGAACTCAAAAAACAAGGCTATCGCATAGCGCTGGATGATTTTTTACTGACTGAGCACAGTAAACTCTTACTGCCTTTTGCTGATATTATTAAAATTGATGTTTTACAGTTAGGCGAACAAGAGATTCGCGAGTATATGCTTGCACTCAAAAAGCCTAACCTTAAATTTGTGGCCGAAAAAATTGAAACTCACGAAATATTTAAGCTCTGTTGCGAGCTCGGCTTTGATTACTTTCAAGGGTATTTTTTAGCTAAGCCCCAAATTGTAGAAGGCAAAAAAGCCCAACAAGGCACACAGTCTATTTTACAAATTTTAGCAAAAATCACAGCCAATAACGCAGACTTTAACGGTATTGCGCAAGTACTATCGTCCGACCCAGGTTTAAGCTTTCGACTCTTAAAAATGGTCAACTCCCCCACCTTTGGTAGCGGCCGCCAAGTAGACTCATTAAGCCAGGCAATTGCCATGGTGGGTTTAGATCGTATTCGTAATTGGTCTACTTTTTTATTGCTTGCCAGCAATAGCCACAAACCCAGCGAGCTCTGTATTATTAGTAGTACACGCGCTAAATTTTGTGAGCTACTGGCGATAAAGTCAAAAAAATGCGATGCCAGCCAAGCATTTACTGTGGGCTTGTTATCGATGCTAGATGCGCACCTCGATATGGCAATGAGCCATATTTTAAGCCAACTCAATTTAAATACCGAGCTAAACGATACATTAACAGGCGCTAAAAAAACAACGCAGGGCTTATTTTTAACCGCCTGTAAAGCGCTCGAGCATCAACAGTGGAGCGACATCCCTACAGGCTCTTTAATGGCTTTAGGCATTGATGAATCGGATATTAGTACTGCCTACACCGAAGCCCTGTGTTTTGCTCAAGACTCTAGCAGCTTTTAATTAACCGCTAAACGCATTCACATCGCTACGCGCCACCGGCAAAGCCCAGCAACGCTACTGCCTATCCGGCTCATAACACTCGCAAATTTCACGCAATATACCCGTGGCATATTCGCCCGGCGGCAGACTAAAAATCAAGCGTAATGTGACGGGCTCTTTATCGTCAAAAACCCATATTAAATCTTGCGGCATACTGCACAGCTTACGACGCTCTTGGCTTAACCCTAGGTGCTCTAAGGCATTGGCCCAAGTACTCAGGCTTTGCAAAGCCTCTTGCTCAATAGCCAATGCACTACCCGCAGTATGGCTGCGCCCGCGACCCCATAATGGTGCCGTAGCAACACCTACAGGCTGTGTTAAGTCATCGATCGATGACGCCTCTTGTGCCACACCCTGATCGAGCACGCCTGCGTGACTCGCATGCACGACATCACCATCAATCACACACTGCCACGTATCGCTTTTAACACGCTCGGTGAGTACGCAATTAAATAAGTAAGAGCGCGCAGAAGACAATATAATACCCTTAGGTTTGCGTGGCTTGTTACGGCCTTTTTTAGCTGTACGCGCCAACGGGCCACTATCGCGCGACGCTTTTGCTGCTTCTTGCTGAGCCAAAAACCGATCAAACTCCTGCAAATTATTACCATTGCGGCCAAATCGCTGAAGGCCAAAATAATTGGGCACCCCGCAGGTTTTGATTTGCTCAAGCTTAGCCTCTAATGGTGCCTTAATTGACGGTAGCGTGTGCTCACTAAACACCAGCGTAATAATAAAGCCATTACCGGCATGCATGCCTCTTCGTAGCTTAGTTTGCCCGCGCGTTACCTCGAGTATTTGGCTATTGGGCAATGCACCAACCAAGCGCGCCTGTAAATCGTGTAGCGTCTGCTTGGGGTCATAAATAGAAAACCACTGACGCGTAATGGCATTGCGATCTTTTAAACCGCAAAACCCTATATCGAGCCCTTTAACATCGAGCGCTTTAGCCATTTGCTCGGCCAGCCATTGCGTATTATCGCCATCGCTTTCAACGTGAACATACCAATGCTCGCCCTCGCCTGCAGGCTCAAAGCCCAGCTGTTCATGTACAACAAAATGTGCATTTTCGCCTTTTAATAAAGCCCGTAAAGTAGGCTGTCCATATGCATAGGGAAAATCTAACGGGTACTTAGCATCAGTCATAATAGTCAATCAATTCACTCAAACCGCGCATTCTACCCGAGCACAGCTTAGGGCCATAACAAAACTTTTATTGATAAAAAATATGAGTACAAAGAAGAGCCTTTATCCATGGCATCAAACCTGTATTTATGGCCTCCCAAACCAAAGGTATTATAACGCTAAACCTGAGCCCCTCCTTTATGCCCCTTAAGGATGCGCTTAATAGCATTAGGCGGAACAGATCCGCATACTGCGATGGCGTGAGAACTGGGAGCGAGAAACTCCCAGCTACCCGATTTAGAATTTATAACCGATACCCGCTACATAAGAATATCCTGTACTTTCATTTTGAAAGCTTACAGCGATAGTCTCTAATTTGGCATAAAAGCCTTTGGAGTCTTCAGCAAGAAAGAAACGTACGCCGATACCACCTGTTGGCGCAGTTTCAGTATACTTAGAGTAATTATCGGATTCATCTTCTTTAATTTGTGCGATTCCAGCTTTTCCATATAAATTAAACCATGTTGTACCAAAGTTATGACCAGCATTAACGCCTACATAACTAAGAGACAAATCACTATCTCCAGTACTATAAGAGCTTTTACCATTCCCGTATTTTAATTCGACTGATGCTATATTATTAATATCATAGCCTAGCTCAATATATTGACCGCTATAGCTACAGCCTGAATATTCACAATCGTCACTACTTGCACCAAATATCCCCCCTCCCACAGAAATTCCTTTTTCATAGGCTCCAAAACTCGATGCTGACGACAACCCTAAAGTTAAAAATATTAAAGTAATTCCAATTTTCATAAATACTCCATTGTTTAAAAGACATTATAACGCCCGATTAAAGGCAATAAAAAAGCTGGCTAAAATAAGCGAGAAACGAGTAAAAGCCAACTGTTTTTTGTATCGCTTCAATTTTGTGTGTACAACTATCTATTCGCTGTGCACCCATCCACTTACAGTTAAGAGCCAGTGACACAGACTCCATAAAAAATCAAGTGGTACGAACACCAAAGACACCCACCTACCAGGGCCTCCTAGTAATAGCTAGTGCCCATCCATAAACCCCTAACGTACTGAAATAAAAGTAAATATTTACATTCTGGGGGCTCTTCTCCGCTTTAGTGAGGTAAAAGAGGTGCTAAGACTCACCGAATACGTTGAAATATAAGGCTCTCACACAA
>CANLTI010000041.1 GCA_947494095.1 uncultured Pseudomonadales bacterium | reverse complement strand
GATGGCTTGAGCGGCCCAGTAAATGATTCATTAGCGCCCAATTTCGGTACTCCTGAATAGTTACACTTATTTAAAACCGAGAGACTAAAAAGCCACTACACCGACTAACCATTAAGCCAGCACCCGATCACACGCAACACTCAACACTCAACGACCCTCCATTTCGCTTAATCGAAACATCCGCAGAATCGATACGCCACAAGCCATTAATCACAGCAAGCACTTGCAGGGACAGGCACTATTTTTAATAACCTCTAAGCATAAACACTCGAAGCTAATATCATTTGGTTTTAACAAATTTACGGATACGCACATTTAAAGCCGTCGGGGATTGATTTCTCGGGCCCTTATGCGTCGGGAACGCGTATGGAGTGCCCATGGATGGCTTGAACGCGCCAGAGAAATCTATACGCGGCGGTGGTACCACATCCAACAAACACTTGAAAACACTCACAGCAACAGGCACCTGCAAGGAAGGCACCTGCAAGGAAGGCACCTGCAAGGACAGGCACTCGCTTTACTTACCACCTATATTAGAGCGCTTAAATATCGATATTGACGCTGGCTATTACAAACGCAGCATTTTGAGCGTGAGTATCAGACTTTATTCGTCAAACATCGGCAAAGGCCCAAGCGCGCTGCCTAATATCCATCATAAACAAAACTTTCCAGCATTACCCAAAATCACTCCTGCCCAACCAAATAACCCCCAGTTATTTGGTTGGTTTTATTTATGCTTTTTATTAAATTAATGCGCTATTAGCGATTATTTTAGCGTGGCGACACGACAGCCTATAAAGCTTAGTATCTCTTTCTTTTGCCACGCCTGTCCTAGCTTTGCTTTAACCAAATATACTTGATAAAATATTAGTTACGCCTTCCACTATTAACATAACACCTTCGAGCAATGCCTCTAAAAAACCTACAAATATTTCCAACACGCTACCTCCAGCGTAAACTACTGGAGCAGCAGCAGAAATGATAGACACAACTATAAGAGTTGCTGCGACCTTCTCCAAACCGGCGGCCAAAATATAAATTAGTGCGCTGATTAATACCAAACTGCATATACAGTTAAAAGCCCTAATTTGTATGGGTCTATTTCCTTTATCCATAATAGAATACTCTAGTAATATTTTTACATAACGCCCGCTTCAGCTGCGCCGAAACTGGAGTGCTTTTATGTTAACGAGTGTAGAGTTGGCACTCGACCAGGAGCGGCTTGTTAAATTTTCGATTTCTAGAAGCCAAATAAGAGTACCACGACGACAAATCCCCAAATAGACCAACCAATAACTCGTAACCACCAGCGCCACCACTGAACAATAAGCCCAAGTGGAATAATGACCAATAATGCAAGTACAAATACTTGCTTAGGGTCAGGAGAAATATCCTTAACCCGTATGCCGCTATTGAGCATTTCAATTACTTCCGGAGGCGGGGGCAAAGAGCCATATATGGCAGGAAACAGTATGCCCACACCGAAAACAACAGCAACCACTTTTTCGGAAATTGAAAACACCTTTTTAATAATGGCTCTCCATAGGAATTTAACAGTTTATTCGCTAGAACTCAGGCCACACTAACGCCCGTTCTATCCAGCCTAATTTTAAAACCGTAAACACTACACCTCCCAACGCTAGAGCACAAGGACGCTACACTAACATACCTTGTTACACGTTTTTGACAAAGCTGGCCCGCGTTATCTATTCAAGGCCTTAGAAGGCAGGATGCCGACTAGAGCTACAGGGAAGTACTTGCCGCGTGCCTTGAATGGGTGACGCGGGTGGCGCCCCGACCCCGACCAGCCATATAATTATGAACAAAAAAAACATCATGTACCACACTCTCCAGCAGGCATACTGTCATTTACCCGCGCCCCCAACCTACTCATCAATCCCTTAAAAAGAACGCTACCTTGAATAACCGTTAAATAAAAACCACGTTAATACAGTATTTAAAACAATATAGCGGGGATTAAAACGAGTGCCAAAAACAAGCGCCTGTCCCAGCAAAAAGCGATTAAGAATGAGCTATTGAACCAAATTGACCGGATCAATTTGGCACAGCTTCGCTGGCCGAAGGCTGAAATACAGGGAGGTATTTCATACAAAACTAGCGCAGAGTTCGAACAAAAGTTCGAAAATTACTGCGGCTGGGTGTCAGTAAATCACTGGCTGTTACTTGTGGATCGTCGGATAAGGCCGCCATGGAAGGTGGTCATGCTACTAGCGCCGGAGCAGCTAGTAGCAAAAGTTACTGGCGAAATTCAAAAACAGAAAGTATTCACATTGCACTCAATAATGAGTTTTTCACAAAGAAGGGGTTAATTTCACTACATGATCGTTGGGTAGCTATTCGTTACGGATAGGGAACCTCCCATTGCGGATCCGCATGCTGGGTGGTGTGGGGGCTGGGAGCTAGAAACTCCTGGCTACCCGATTTAGAACTTTTGAACACTACCTAATCACCAAACTTACAGAGCTGAACGGTTCACTGTTCAGATCCTCTGCAACCTTAATTAACGCGCGATAAAAGTTGCCATCCCGAAACTTCTTAATACTTTCGGTATTTACCACTTCAATTACTGAACTTTCGTCTCCGGGATAGCCCGGGCCGCCAGCTGATAATGCATCCCAGAAAGCGTCTAAATTTTTACCAAAAAACTCAGATCCATCAGGCTCAACAATAGCTAAGTAGCCATTCCAAAAATTCAATTCTGTTTCAAAATCAACACAGTCAATCGTATATTTATTCATGGCTCATTCGAAATTCTAACGCCCGCCATTGCCCGGAGGTCAGATTGCAGGCGTTTGTTAAGTTTTTTACTGCTCATACTTCCGCATTTTTTTGTACACCCAGCTATCTAATTGCTCAGCGCTGATTTTTGAATAGCCCTCAATGTCTGGCTGAAAACTAATTAAATCATCTAAGATTCCAAGCGCACACATTTTAGATATTTGGTTATCTGTCTGCTCTGCAATAGCAATTATTATATCTAATGCAGCCTGAATCGCAGGGTAGTAAGTTCCAGCATGATCATTTCCAATTGTTGATAAGACCATGTGACCTACACTGTTAGCTTCCCCTGTATCGGAAAGAGTAGCAAGCTTCATTAATACTGGACTAACATCCTCAGGCTTATACCATGGAGAGCCTGAGTACTCTTCCCAATCTATTTTTTTGATTCTCTCAAGTACGCTCATACTTTCCAATGAAACTTAACAGTTTATTAACTAGAACTCAGGCCACACTAACACTCGTTCTGTCCAGCCTGATTTTAAAACCGTAAACACTACACCTCCCAACGCTAGAGCACAAGGGCGCTGCACTAACATACCTTGTTACACGTTTTTGACAAAGCTGGCCCGCGTGCCAGCTAACAACGCATACACTACTATAGCCAACCGCCGCCCTGAGTGCCCTCTACCCGTCGAGTGTCGACCAAACAACCCAAACCACCAGCCAAAAGCCGCCCGCGTTATCTATTCAAGGCCTTAGAAGGCAGGATGCCGACTAGAGCTACAGGGAAGTACTTGCCGCGTGCCTTGAATGGGTGACGCGGGTGGCGCCCCGCCCCCCCCAACCGACTCATCAATCCCTTAAAAAAACATTACCTTGAATAACCGTTAAATAAAAACCACGCTAATACAGTATTTAAAACAATATACCGGGGATGGTATAGGGAGAGTACTAGCCTAACTAGATACTTAACAGCGCCCTAAGCACGGAATACCTCTTAGTCAGCAATACGTGTTAATTGCTTAATGCACTGAAATTCATCAGCGGCAACCGGCTGTACCGATAGGCGTGGTTGCTTAAACAGCGTCATGCCGCTAAGGGCTGGGTTACTTTTGAGCTGGGCCAGCGTTATCACCTTATCAAAACGCGCGATAAAGCTTATCTTTACGCAAAACCATTTAGGCGTATCCGGTGAGGCTTTGGCGTCGTAATAGGCGCTTGAGGGATCAAATTGCGTAGGGTCGGGAAAAGCGGCTTGCGTGACCTGCGCAATACCGGCAACGCCGATGGTTTTGCAACTACTGTGGTAAATAAGCACCTCATCGCCCTGCCCTAACGCATCGCGCAAAAAGTTGCGCGCCGCATAATTACGCACACCATCCCAACAAGCCGTGCCCTGGCTGCGCAAATCATTAATACTAAATTCATCGGGTTCTGTTTTGAATAACCAATAGCGAGGCATAGTTTTATGGGGGGTCTAGTGAAATTTCGGGGATGGTATAAATATGAATTTATTGATCTTCCCACACCCAGCGCAAAGGTTCACCAAAGTCATCTTTGATTAATACGCGCTTGGGGCGGCGGTTTTTAGGTTTTTCGGGGTGCTTACGCGCCTCTAAAGCTTTTACTGCGTCGCTAACAGGCGTGCGCGCTTGCTGGTGGCTACGCGAAAAGCCTTGTGCAAAAATATTGACATTGTCGGTCATGCCGCTCAGGCCGCGAGGCACATCTTTTACTTCACCACCTTTGGTGTGGTATTCGGCCATCGCTTGCTCTAACTGTTCGCGCATTTGCGCTTTTGTAATAATGGGTTTCATAGGCTTTTGCAGTAAGAAAACCCTACTACCTTAGCCCTAAAACACGCAAAATGAAAGCCAATCACACTTAAAGCGCTAAGTCGGTGAGCTCTATTTGCCCTTCTATTCAAAACCGAGCACAATACCTAAAACTCACTGCGACTTTAACCTATGACTGCTCTTATTGTTTTGTCGGCTTTAACACCAGTACTCAGTGTTATTTTTTTATTGGTTATTTTACGCTTACCGGCAAGCCGCGCCATGCCTTTGAGTTTTGCGCTTACCGCGGCAATTTGTTTTTTTATGTGGGGTATCGCGCTGCCGTATATGGCCGCCGCCATCATCGAAGGCCTAGTGATTGCGCTGAGTATTTTGTGGATTGTTTTTGGCGCGATAGTCTTATTGAATGTTTTAAAGGCCGCTGGTGCCATAGCGCATATTAAGCAAGGCTTTACCGCACTATCACCCGACCGGCGTATTCAAACCGTGGTGATTGCATGGCTATTTGGTGCTTTTTTAGAAGGTGCCTCAGGCTTTGGCACGCCTGCTGCCATCGCTGCCCCGCTATTGCTTTCACTGGGCTTTCCGGCTTTAGCCGCCGTTGTAATGCCCTTAATTGCCGATTCCGCACCTGTTAGCTTTGGCGCTGTAGGCACGCCTGTGCTGGTCGGGTTGGCGCAAGGCGCACCTAGCTTAGAGGATGCACATATTCGCGCCATCGCCACTCACGCAGCAGCTATGGATATTCTAATAGCCACGTTTATACCGTTACTGCTATGCGCGATGCTGACTCGCTTTTGGGGCCACAATAAGTCTTTCCGTGAAGGTTTAGCCCTATGGCCTTTTGCGCTCGCTATGGGCTTAAGTTTTACACTCACCGCTTGGTTAGTGGCTAAGTTTTTAGGGCCCGAGTTTCCATCGATATTAGGAGGGCTGGCAGGCTTATTGGTTGCCTTAGTACTGATTAAAAAGCACTGGCTTATGCCCACAACACACTGGCGCTTCGCGAATGATGACCCTCTGCCTAATAATGCCCCGCCAACTAATAGGCCCAATACAGCCATCATTTATGCTTGGCTGCCCTACCTAATTGTGGCGGCATTACTGATATTAACACGCTTAGAGTTTACAGGCCTTAAGCCTTTGCTACAGGGGCTTTCATGGCGTACCGGCATGCTTTTAAATACGCCTATAGAGGCCGCGTTTGCTCCGCTGTATTCGCCCGGTGCTATTTTTGTTGTGGTGGCTTGTGGCGTTTCATTGATTTCAGTGGCGCTAACTCCAACCACCGCGCATCGTCAATTATGTAAAAGTGCATGGCTTAATGCGCTAAAAACACTGCTACCCACCGCAATTGCATTAGGTACATCCGTCCCTATGGTACGGCTATTTATTTACTCTGATGTAAATACATTAACCATTAACGCAGTGCCTGTGCCGGCTATGCCTTTATTATTGGCCGAGCAAGCAGCCGCTATTTTTACCCACAACTGGCCCTTTATTGCCCCTTTAATTGGTGCACTTGGCTCTTTTATCGCAGGCTCTGCAACATTTTCAAATATGATGTTTAGCAGCTTGCAAGTGGCTGTTGCCCAGGATCTATCACTGCCTGTCACGACCATGTTGGGCCTACAGCTTTTAGGGTCTAATGCCGGCAATATGATTTGCGTCGCCAATGTGGTCGCTGCAGCATCGGTTGTTAAACTCAGTGGTCACGAAGGGCAAATTATTCGCTATACCGTAGGCCCTATGGCATTGTATGTATTCGCAATTGGCACAGTAGGCTTTATATTTGGCCTTCTTTTTTAACGGATCTATCGAATCGCTTAACGTTTACACTTAACAAGGTCACTATGGAACATTTAAAGTCGTCTCTCGAAATTACGTTTGCCCAACTGTCGCAAGCAGGCATCAAAAGCGAGAATCAAGATACCATAGGTGCCCGTATCCCTGATGGCACCTCATTGGCCAACAAAGGCATTGCCATTGCGATTGCCGATGGTGTTAGCACATCGGCCGCGGCCAAGCAGGCCAGCCAAAGTGCTATTACAGGGTTTTTAAGTGATTACTACGCCACACCCGATACATGGCGTACCCAACAAAGTGCGACACGCGTCATTCAATCTTTAAACCGGTATTTGTGGGGTTTAGGCTCAAACAGCCCAAGGCAAGAGGGCCTGCTCACCACTTTTTCAGCCATCATTTTAAAAAGTGACAAGGTGTTTTGCTTTCATGTCGGGGATAGCCGTATCTATCGCTTACGCGATGGTCAGCTCGAGCAGCTCACCCGTGATCACGCACAAAAGGTCGACAAAAAAACAACCTACTTAACGCGTGCGCTCGGTGCCGATAGTGTTTTAGAAATCGATATGCAAACCCATGAACTCATCATTGGCGACACTTTTATTCTCACCACCGATGGCATTCACGACAGTATTCAGCACAAATCGATGGAGTCGCTACTGTATGCTTATAGCGATAATTTAGACGATGCCTGTTCTCGGCTACTCAATAAAGCCCTAGAAAACAACAGCCAAGATAATCTGAGCATTCAAATTTGTAGAGTCAATAACATTGGGGCCGCCTCACAAAGCGATGCCGTCAGCGTGCTTTCACGCCTCCCCTTTCCACCGCTTTTGAGTATTGGCCAAACTGTTGATGGCCTTTGTGTCAAAGCAATATTACAAGAGTCTGAACGCAGCCAAGTGTATCGTGTCGAAGATGAAGATGGTCAAAGCCTTGTAATGAAAACTCCGTCAAGTCATTACTGTGATGACATCGCTTACATTGAACGCTTTGTTATGGAAAGCTGGATAGGTATACGCTTGCACAGCGATTGTATTGTTAAGGTTGTAGCGCCGCCTAAGCCTCGTACCTTTTTGTATTATTTAACCGAACACCTCAACGGGCCCACCTTAACGCAATTAATTAAAGAGCGGGCGCCCGTTGATATTCCCGACGCCATTGATTTAATCACCGGTATTACCAAAGGTGTACGCGCCTTTCACCGCAAAGACACCCTGCACCAAGATATTAAACCAGACAATATTATTGTCACAAGCCATGGCCCTGTGATTATTGATTTTGGGTCGAGCTGGGTGGCGGGTATCAGCGAGATGGCGGCCTCTTTTGAGCGCGATCACATTCTGGGTACACTGGATTATTCAGCACCCGAGTATCGCTATGGCGCAAAGGCCTCGAATCGGTCTGATCAATTTAGTGTGGCTGTCCTTATGTATGAAATGCTCACGCAAAAACTGCCCTATGGCGAAGCATACGGTAAAGCCATGCATTTAAAAGCGTTTCAAAAACTCAAGTACCGGCCTGCAGCTGCCTACAACCCGCTAGTACCTTATTGGATGGATAAAGCTATTGCAAAAGCCGTATCGATACACGCAGAGCAACGGTATTCTTCATTTTCTGAATTTTTACACGATTTAAAACGCCCCAATCCTCTTTGGCAAAACCCCCAAACCCAACCATTACTACAACGCAACCCCCTTAGGTTTTGGCAAGCGCTAGCGGCTATTGGCTGGTTTGCAGCCTTGATGCTTTTGCTAAACGCAATTCCTAAAACAGGCTCGCTATAATATTAGGTTATGGCGCTCGGTGATCAGCTGACTTGTCGGCTTCTGCTTTTTCGGCTGCAGCTTTTTGCCTAGCGGCAACGCGCTTACGCACCTCTTTAGGGTCTGATATGAGTGGGCGGTATATCTCAACCCGCTCACCCGCTTGCATGGCATAACTTTCGGGGGCAGCTAAACCCTTAACCCCGAGCGTTTGGCCAAAAATACCCATTGAGGCAACGGTTAAATCCAGCTCCGGAAAAAACTGCGTAATCCCCGATTGCTCAGCAGCTTGCAATGCCGTTGTGCCAGGTTTAACCAGCAAGCTCAGCAGTTTTTGCTTTTTAGGTAACGCGTAAGCCACCTCAACAGCAATTGGCTCTATATCTGTCATATCTTACTACTCTTTAGGCACCTGCCGTTTAGCACATGTATTTAACAGATACTATTGAGTCTTCATCAATACATGCAATTAAATACATATTAGCCATAAAGCGCTTTGGCCCGCTGGCATACCACGTCGACCTGCTGGCTAGCGGTGTCTTCCATCCACTTGCCCGCCGCCATATTAAGCAAAAAATTAGAAAACTCAAACGTTAGTGTAAAAGAGACCTCGCAACCATCGGCAATATCTTTAAATTCCCAGCATCCATCAAATTGCTTAAAGGGACCACTCAATAATTGTAAGGTCATCTTGTTCGGGAAGCTCAGCGTATTGCGCGTGGCGAAACGATGATGAGTACCCGCCTTAGACAAGGTTAACTCAGCTTCAACCACAGTGGCCGAGCGTGAATTAACCTGTGCGGCAACACAGTGAGGTAAAAACTGCGGATAAGCCTCTATATCATTCACCAAATTGAACATTTGTTCTGCTGAGTAAACCACATGCGCGTGACGACTTAAGCTTCGCGACACCGTTTAAGCTCCTATATGCGTAAGTGTTTCAAAAAGTTTTACTGCCATAATAAATAACACCAAAGTCGGCGATACAAAACGCAATAAAAAGAGAAGTACTGTTTGAACTTTTTGATTTTTAAAACCAAACTCTTTTTGCAATAACGCTTTAGGTGCTTTCCAAGCGACTAATAATGCAATGAGTACGCCACCTAAAGGCAACATGATTTGACTGGTTAAAAAGTCGAGAAAGTCAAACGGTGTAAAATACAACAACCAGGCGGGCTTAAAATCTTCTAGTGGGCCAAAAGAGGCGACCGTTAAAAGACCTAATAGCCAGCAACATCCAGCCACAGTGCCTGCAGCCTTAAAACGGTTCCAGCGTTTATTTTCAATCAGCCAAGCGACTGCCGGTTCAATTAATGACACAGCAGAACTCCAAGCAGCAACCGCTACCAACGCAAAAAACAATGTGCCGATTAATAAGCCAAGCGGCATAGAGCCAAATGCAATCGGTAAGCTCACAAATAACAAACCAGGCCCAGCACCCGGCTCAATGGTGGGGTTGGCAAAAACGATAGGGAATATCGCAAGGCCAGCCACTAAAGCGACCAAGGTATCAAGGACACCCACTGTTAATATTGTTTTACCAATATTTGCACTGCTCGGCATGTAAGCGCCGTAAGCCATAATCGCCCCCATACCTAAACTCAAGGTAAAAAAAGCATGCCCCATAGCAATTAATATACTGTCTCCGGTGAGTGCTGAAAAATTAGGTGTAAACAAAAATGCTACTCCCGCTTTAAAGTTCCCAGCAAAAAAACCATACACCAGTAATACCGCTAGTGCGGCAAACAAAAAAGGCATCATATATTTAGCAACAGCGCCTAAGCCTTTACTCACGCCACTGGCTACAATGATGAAAGTCATTAAGGTGAATGTCGAATGCCACCCAAGTAATGCACTGGTATCACCGAGTAGTCCGCCAAAAAAAGCATCCGATCCCGCAGCAGAAATATCGGTAAAGGTGCCGGTTGCACTCGCAAAAACATAATGTAATGCCCAACCTGCAACCACACTATAAAAAGACATAATCAGTAGGCCAGCTACCACACCCATCACACCAATATAACGCCAGTTATGGCTAGCGCCTGATTGTTGAGTAAAAACTTCTACTGCATTGACTGGATTACGCCTAGCATTGCGGCCTAAAAAAACCTCAGCCATCATAATGGGGATACCCACAACAACAATGCACAGCAAGTAGACTAAAACAAAAGCACCACCACCATTCTCGCCTGCTATGTAAGGGAACTTCCAAATATTACCCAAGCCAACAGCAGAACCCGTTGCGGCAAGAATAAACGTCCACCGGCTACTCCAAGTGCCATGAATACTTTCAGGTGTGTGGGAATTTTGATTATCCACGCCAAATCTCCAATTTTATTTGAGCGCGTATAATATCAAAGTGCGCCAAGTATAATAAGTCATTATAATCAATCGCGCTGCTATTCTAATTCAGATCGAACGTTTTATAGACAACTTTAGGCTCTTGATAACCTTTACGCTTAAAGGCTTGCTGTAAATTGACCAAATCCCAATTGTCTTTTAGCGGTCCTAGCAATACGCGCTGAATATTACGCTCAGCCACTGTCTCTATAATAACGGGATAGGTGGTTAAACTTTTCACTTTTTGAGCAAATGCGCGAGCACCAGCGGGCTGTCCAAAAGCCCCCATTTGCAAATACGTGCCTTCAGGGATTTCATAACCACCAGAGTTTCTTGGCTTTGGAGCCACGTTAGCCGCTGCGGTATTACCCTGAGGTACCACATTGTCAAAGCCTTTAAAGTGGCTTTGGTCTGCCGCCTCTACGACCTCCAACTTAACACTCGCCGTGCCTTGCCCGGCAAACCCTAATTTACGGGCCGCGGTATACGTCAAGTCGATGATACGATCACCATGAAAGGGGCCTCTATCATTCACCCTCACAATCACTTGCTTGCCATTGCTGACATTTGTCACGCGCACAAATGTCGGGATAGGCAATGTTTTGTGCGCGGCTGTCATACCGTACATATTGTAAATTTCACCATTGGATGTTTTTTTGCCGTGAAATTTTTTGCCGTACCAAGAGGCATGCCCTTTTTGAGTAAACCCTTTGGGGTTATTCATTAACCGATAGGTTTTACCCAGAACAGTATAGGGCGATTTATTACCCGCTTTTGTGCGAGGCTCTTTAACCGGGTTCGCATCAGGAATATGCCCAACATCCAGTACCGAAGCTGGGCCACTGTCTTTCACGTCAATATCAACCGGCGCATCATAAGTCACACGATAACTTTGACAACCGCTCATTAAGGCAAAAACAACGAGGGTACAATTAAAAGATAACGCGTGATTAAGTACTCTAACAACGTATTGAATAGATATTTTTTTTAGATCAGTCACAATATTTTCTTATGCTTATGAATATGAGTATTAAGCGACACAAATCGCTTTGAGCAACGCAGCAGAGAAAGTAGAAAAACGTATTATTGGATCAAGTACTCTTCCCTCGCCCCTAAGCTTTCACCGCACTCGTTGAGGGTGTATTTAATGCCGCCGCGCGCTTCGCATCGGCAATGGCCTCACTCAATTGGTACACCGCAAGCGCATACATTTTATTTCGATTGTAGCGTGTAATAACATAAAAATTATTATACCCCAGCCAATACTCCGGACCCTTAACGCCTTTAAACTCTAATGCCATGGCAGGCTTTTGGCTGGCGGTTTTACGCGCTATAGGGGTAAAACCCAAAGCGGCCAACTCATGTGCGGGGGTCTTAGGCCGGCTGCCTACATTCAGTAATTTACGCGGAAACTTAGCGGCTTTTGTTGCCCGCTCAGCAACGGGCTGATCGGTTTGCCAGCCATGCGCTTTAAAATAATTAGCCACGCTAGCAATTGCATCTTTTTTATTATTCCAAATATCGGCAAAACCATCATCATCAAAATCAACAGCAAAACTACGATAACTACTCGGAATAAACTGCCCATAACCCATAGCGCCGGCATACGAGCCTTTTAACATTAATGGGTTTTGATTTTGCTCTCGCGTTAACAGCAAAAACTCTTCGAGTTGTCGTGTAAAAAAGGCACCGCGCTTAGGATAATCAAAGCCTAGTGTTGTCAGCGCATCAAGTACACGGTAATTACCCATGTAATGGCCATAGCGCGTCTCAACACCAATAATCGCGACGATAATATGAGCCGGTATCCCTGTATCTTTTTGCACAGCCTCTAAAATCGCTTCATGCGCTAACCAAAATTCAACACCGCCTTGTATGCGCTTTTCTTTTAAAAAGATGTTCCGATACTCATGCCAAGGTTTAGTCTTTTCTGCTGGCCTAGCAATAGCCTCTAATATAGAGGGCTTTTTTTCAGCTTTTTTTAATAGGCCTACCACGTACTCACGCTCAAAACCGTGTTTTGTCACCATGGTATGGATAAAAGCTTCGGCATTTTTATGCGTCTCATAACCTTTTTTTATTGAGCTTGGTTCAGCCCACACTAGCGCGTTTATCACCATACACGACGCCACTAGTGTCAAGCGTATATACCTTGGTGCATTAATGTGTTGACGCATAAATTCCTCTTAATGTTAGACAGTGCTAAAATATACATGCCACTACTCAACCAGACCAGCACAACAAACTTGAGTGCATCAAGTATGACAACGGATCAATAGTGACACGCAACTAAGCTTTTATTAGGTTTGGGTTTTTTTAGGTTCGGTCGCCACGGCCATTAATAAACCAAAGCCGGCCATTAATGTCACCAATGAAGTACCTCCTAAACTCACTAATGGTAAAGGCACACCCACTACAGGTAATATTCCCGACACCATACCCACATTCACAAAGACATAAACAAAAAAGGTGAGTGTCACACTACCCGCCAAAAGACGGCCAAAATGATTTTGCGCCCGCCAGGCGATAATTAGACCGCGCGCAATAATAACGCCATATAAACTTAACAAGAGCAGAACCCCCTTAAGGCCAAACTCTTCTGCGAGTACTGCAATAATAAAATCGGTGTGGCTTTCGGGCAAAAAATCAAGCTGCGACTGCGTACCTTGCATCCAGCCTTTTCCTTCAAGGCCTCCTGAGCCTATGGCTGTTTTTGACTGGATAATATTCCAACCAGAACCCAATCGATCGGCCTCTGGGTTAAGCAATGTCAAAACGCGCTGCTTTTGGTAATCATGCATCACAAAAGTCCACATAGGCCAACTAGCAACAACGACTAACAATAAACTGCCTACAATATAACGCCAACTCAGTCCCGCCAAAAACAAAGCAATCAAGCCCGATGCAGTCACTAAAATAGCGGTACCAAGATCGGGCTGTTTAAAGATGAGCAAAGCAGGTAAAGCCACCAAGGCTAAGCACCCGCCAATATGCTTAAGTTTTGGCGGCAGTGCCCTTGACCCCAAATAAGCCGCAACACATAAAGGCATGGCTAGCTTTAAAATTTCAGCGGGCTGAAAGCGAATAAAACCTAAACTTAACCAGCGCTGCGCACCCTTGGCACCCACGCCAATCAATAGCACTAAAACCAATAGCACAATGCCAAATAGATACAGCCATTTACCACTGCGCTCTAAAAAATTAACGGGGCACTGGGCAATAGAAAACATGCCAATATAGGCAATAGAAAAGAAAATAACCTGTCGCTTTATCATAAATTGGCTAGTACCACTCGCACTATACAAAATAGATAAACCCACCCCAGTTAATACCAATAAACCTAATAACAACCAAGGGTCTATATGCACAATACGCCAAAAACTTTCGCCTTTTTTGAACGTTTGTGTAGAGCCTGGCATATGCCTTACGAAGTCTCGACCGCCATGCATTTTCATAGGTCAACCTCACTGGCCATTACATTATTTTTAAGGGAGCGATTAGCCGATACCTTTTGTGACGGGTTCATCTTGGCTTTACGCGCCGCTTCAATTTCAAACCAACTATCAAATACGCTGCGTGCAACAGGCGCCGCCGCGCTCGACCCGTGCTCACCATTTTCGATGACAACCGCTAATGCAATTTCAGGCGCATCGGCCGGTGCAAAGGCAATAAATAAAGCGTGATCCCAATTTCGTTGCGATATTTTATCTCGGTCATAATCGGTATCTTGTGCGATACCGACCACTTGGGCGGTCCCTGTTTTGCCTGCCACACGATACGATAATCCCTTATTGATGCCTTTGCCAGTCCCCCTGCGGCTATGCACAACCGACTCCATCGCTTTATTAACATAAGCCCAATTAGCCGCAGATGCCGACACAATATCAACGCCTTTTTTTTCGATTTTTTGATCACCTAATTGCTTTACTAAATGCGGCTCAAAGCGCTGACCCTGGCTCGCAAAAGTGGCTGTCATCACCGCCAACTGAAGAGGTGTCGTCAATACATCACCCTGCCCAATACTCACATTGAGACTGTCGCCGGGGTACCATGGCTGTCGTCGATGTCTTTTTTTCCACTGTCTTGAGGGCCACAAACCACTTCTTTCGTTAGGTACATCAATGCCGGTATGCTTCCCTAGCCCAAAGTGCGCGCCTATCGGGTGCATATTATCAATACCTAAACGCACGGCCAGTTCATAAAAAAATGTATCGCAAGACTCGGTAATAGCTTGGTGGAGGTCAACGCTTTTTCCGTGTCCCCATTTTTTCCAGTCTCGGTATAAGCGCTCCCCTTCGGCTAACTGATAATAGCCAGGGTCGTTTATGCGTGTTTGAGGCGATATAAGGCCAGTTTCTAATCCACCTAACCCTAAGATGGGCTTTAACGTTGAGCCCGGTGGGTATTGCGCTTGAAGAGTGCGGTTATACAAAGGGAGGTCTTTAGAGCTATTCAACGCGTTATAATCGGTATAGCTAATCCCCGTGACAAATAAATTAGGGTCAAAACTCGGCGAGCTTGCCATTGCCAGCACCCCCCCGGTTTTAACATCGATAGCCACAACCGCGCCGCGCCAACCGGTCAACGCTTTGAAGGCGGCTTTTTGCAGATGAAGATCGAGATGCAAATGTAAATCTTGGCCTGGCTCGGGAGCCTCGCGCTCTAACTCTCGCAGTGCACGCCCGTGTGCGTTAGTTTCTAAAAATCGACTGCCAACAGCGCCCAATAAAGACCGCTCATAATGTTTTTCGAGCCCTATTTTACCGATGCTAAAAGTGGCGCTGTAATCTTTTTTGGTCTCTTCATCAAAGGCTTTGAGTTCACGCTCGTTAATGCGTCCAACATAGCCAATTGTGTGCGCTAAAAGCTCACCATAAGGATAGTAGCGAACAAGTTCGGCTTCAACCTCAACCCCTGGTAGGCGGTATTCGTTAACACTGATTTTGGCAATTTCTTCGGGACTTAAATCGAGCTTTAAGGGGGTAGGCTGATACGGCGCGCGCGACCTGTTTTTGAGCTTTTTAAACCGATCAATATCGGAGGCGCTAACATCAATAATTTTGTTTAACTCAACAAACAGTGCATCAAGGTTTTTGACGCGTTCGGGAATCACGCTTAGGCGATAACTAGGCCGGTTATCTGCCAATAAAATACCATTGCGATCGTAAATAAGCCCGCGCGTAGGTGCAACGGGCTGCATCTGTATTCTGTTGCGATCGGACAGCGTAACAAAATTTTGATGCTGCTTTATTTGCAATAAATAAAAGCGCGCCACCAATATGCTCAATAAAATAACGACACCCAAAAATGCCACCAGCAGGCGCCACTGAATAATTCGTCGCTGATGACCTTCGTTAGCAATCGTTGAGTGCTGGTGTTTTTTGCCTAGTGCTGGCATGGTTGAGCTCCAAGCAAAACCGCGTAGATGTATAAACCATGGCTAATAGCCACTATTTATGGTATGGGTGGTTATTTAAAATAGTCCACGCGCGATACAACTGCTCGATAAAGACTACTCGAACAAGCGGGTGTGGCAATGTTAAATTAGACATGGACCATTTAGCATTCGCACGCGCTAATACCGATGCACTCAAACCATCAGGGCCACCAATAATAAAACTTAAATTTTGCCCCCCCATGCGCCAATCGGATAAATGGCTGGCTAATTGCTCCGTGCTCCACGGCTTACCTAATACCTCAAGTGCAATAACAAAATCATTGTTCCCAATAGCATTAAGTATATCTTTACCTTCGGCTTCAATGGCCGCACTGAGCGATGCATTTTTACCCCGATGACCTGGGGTAAGCTCAATCAACTTCGGCGCCAACTCTTTCGGTAAACGTTTGCAATATTCGCCATAACCTTTTTGGATCCAGTCTGGCATCTTGGTGCCAACAGCGATAAGCTGCACTTTCATGCGTTAACCTTATGAATACATTAAGCAGGTAAATAAAAATATTGCGCCAGCGGAGTGAAGCTTTTAAGCAGCGCTCCGCTAGTCCAAGTATTAACTAGTCAAAATCAGGGATCTGATTAACCGGCTTGCTTGACCACAATTTTTCAAGCTCATAAAAAGCCCGTGAAGCCGGCAACATCACATGAACAACCACACTACCATAATCAACAAGTACCCAGTCACCTGAGTCCATACCCTCAACACCAATTGGGCGAATATTCACTTTTTTGGCTTCATCTAACACATTATTAGCCAATGATTTAACTTGACGACTCGACGCCCCAGTACAGAGCACTAATGTATCAGCAACATCTGAAATACCAACAACATCTAACTCAACAATGTTTTCGCCTTTAATATCAGCGAGTGCACTTTTAACAATTTCTTTTAATTCTATGGTCATGAATATTTTGCCAGTTTTGATAAAAATAAAAGCACCCTGTATGCGGTGCTTGTTAATACGATAAGCTTAACGCTATGCTAATCAGTTTCACTTAACACCCGTACAATTAATAGACGGGCTGGTCTAACGGTTTAATTTTTTAGTTTGCTACATCACTGTTGGCGCTAAGTACGAATATGGCCGTCACCTAGCACCACCCACTTCTGAGAGGTTAGTCCCTCTAAGCCCACAGGGCCTCGCGCATGAATTTTATCGGTCGAAATACCAATTTCGGCACCTAGGCCATACTCAAAACCATCGGCAAAACGTGTTGATGCGTTAACCATGACAGAACTTGAGTCAACTTCGCGAATAAAGCGGCGTGCGAGGGTATAGTTTTCAGTAATAATTGATTCAGTATGCTGTGAGCTAAATGTCGCTATATGCGTCATTGCTTCATCTATGTCAGTGACAATTTTTATTGCCAGCACCGGTGCCAAATACTCTGTCGCCCAATCGCTTGGCGTCGCAGCAATAGCTTCACTTAAAATAACGCATGTTTCTGGGCAGCCTCTTAGCTCCACTTTTTTTTGCGCATAAGCAGCGCCTAAACGCGGCAATATCGCTTGCGCTACCGAGCGGGCAACAAGCAGCGTTTCCATCGCGTTACACACGCCATAGCGATGCGTTTTTGAATTTAGCGCCACATTAAAAGCTTTTTCGAGGTCGGCATGTTCATCAATATACACATGACAAATACCATCGAGGTGCTTGATAACCGGTACAGTGGCGTCTTGAGCAACACGCTCAATTAAGCCTTTACCACCACGCGGCACAATGACATCCACATAAGCACTACTGGTAATTAACGCGCCCACTGCCGCTCGGTCCGTTGTTTCGATCACTTGGACAGCTTCTGTGGGTAAACCACTGCTCGCCAAACCTGCTTTTATCGCTTTTGCAATGGCTTGATTGGAGTGAATGGCCTCACTGCCACCACGTAAAATAGCGGCATTACCTGATTTTAAGCATAAACTAGCGGCATCAATTGTTACGTTGGGACGCGATTCATAAATAATGCCGATAACGCCTAAAGGTACGCGCATTTTGCCGAGCTGAATACCGCTTGGTCGATATTGCATATCTGTCATTTCGCCACAAGGGTCGGGCAAGGTTGCAACTTGCTGCAACCCTTCAATCATACTGTCTATGCGCGCAGGCGTGAGCGCTAGTCGATCTAATAAAGCGGGCTCTAGGCCGTTTTTATGACCGGCAGCCATATCCAATGCATTTTGCGCCATCAATTCATCACGGGCGGTATGCAATGCTTGTGCGATAGCCGTTAAGGCGGCGTTTTTTTGCTCGGTAGTCGCACGAGCTAATGCACGTGATGCTAGGCGGGCCTGCTCGCCAACTTGGCGCATATACTCGGTAATATTCATGGCGATTCTTGATAGGTGTTTGACAAAGCCTTGCATTATAACAGAGCTTAACGTTTGCTATAGCCTAAACGCACAATAATCTTAGCGAAGTTAAATATACGATCTATAGTTATGGTAGATAACGCTAGATGATTGATAGTTTAATGGCATTTATCATCTTGTCATGCCCAAGAACGGGCAGTCTCGAACTCACTATTTTATGGCGCTTAAGCCCATATAGCTTTTTATGGAGAATACTGTATGTTTTTTGCCCGCCGCGATGATGAAGCGCTGAATGAGCTAGAGCATGAAAATCGTCAACTTAAAGAGCGCTTGAGTGATTTACAGCACGAGCTTAAGCAAACACAGGATACTGTGCAAAACGCACCAAAAGCCGAAGACAACAACCAACATACACTGAACCAGCTATGGCTTCAATCGAGTGACGCTATCAGCGCTGTGCAGCAAGATTTGGCTCGCTCTGCCGCCACCCTCACTGAAAGCCGCAATGAGTTTGAGCAATCTCAAGCCATGTTTGATCAGATTATGGGGCTTTTAGGCACCACCACCCGCACCACCAGCACAATCAGCAAAGACACCTCCGAAGTCGCCAGCGCAGTCAGCAACCTTAAAAGCGTGACCGAAGGCATCAACGGTTTTGTCTCGATGATTCAAGGCATTTCAGAGCAAACCAACTTACTGGCACTCAATGCCGCCATTGAAGCAGCAAGAGCCGGCGAACAAGGCCGTGGCTTTGCCGTAGTCGCTGACGAGGTACGCAGCTTAGCCCAGCGCTCTGCCGAGGCCACTAACGAAATTGCCGCATTAATTAATAAAGTCAACACTGAAATGGATAATGTGGTGGGCGGCATTGACCGCGTGGGCGAAAAGTCGCACACCGTCAGCAGTAACACGCAAGATATTGAAGAGACCACCGGTAGCCTCGTAGGCTTAGCTAAAAAAATGTTTGCCGTTATTGATGCCTCTACCGACGATGCCTTTATTCAAACAGTCAAAATGGATCACATGGCCTGGAAGCTAGAGGTGTACAAAGTATTGATTGGGCAATCACAAGCCAATGCCAATGACCTAGTCAGCACCGATCAATGCCGTCTAGGGCAGTGGTGCTCACACGGCGAGGGCGCACAAAAGCACGCAAGCAACAGCGCATTCCGAGCCATAGAGTCGCCACATAACGACTTGCATGCACAAGGCAAAAACGCCATTAGCGCCTTTCATCGCGATGATATTAAAGAAGCTCTCGCATGCGCCCAAAAAATGGAAAGCGCAAGCCAGCAAGTGACCTCACAACTGGACCGCCTAGCTGAAAGTATGCGCTAAGGGCCACTCAAGAAGCCACCATTCAAAAAAATTGACTACGCAAAGTTAGCTCATAAAAACCAGCCCAATTCAGCCCGCCAGCCTAAAGCCGTACTCAAAAAACAACAATAAAAACCCCCTTAAAAATATTTTTAAGGGGGTTTTTGGGTTCGGCTGAATAGTTACGGTTTGTATTGTTACGCGGCACAATTGTTGGCCGCTAGGCATCAAGTCATTTATTGATGACTCAAGTCTAAGTAGTGATAAGGTAAGATGCAACTAAGAGCTGACACTACAATATCCTAAGCACTACAAGACTAAGCACTACAAGATCTAACTTAGTGACTACACTCTTCACTATGAATATGGCCGTGCTCTATTTCTTCGGCTGTGGCTGCGCGCACTTCAACCACTTCTACATCAAAATTAAGTACTTTACCGGCAAGAGCATGGTTACCATCAATAGTAATGGTCTCTTCTGCCACTTTAGTGACTTCAACTAAATGATGGCCATCAGGGCCATCAACTTCAAAAGCCATACCCACTTCGATGCTCTCTACGCCAGTAAACATCTCACGCGGCACATCTTGAACCAGTGACTCATCAAATTCACCATAGCCATCAGCCGGCTGAACTTGAACCGCTTTTTTATCGCCAACAGCCAAGCCATCTAACTCAGACTCTAAACCTGGGATAATATTTGAATAACCGTGTAGGTAGATCAGTGGCTCAGTACCGATTGAGCTATCGAGGGTCTCACCTTTGTCGTCGGTCAATGTGTAGTGGATACCCACGGCGAGATCATTAGCAATTTTCACAAAAATACTCCGGCTGTAGTAACAGCAATTATTAATTAAGCGCGCACCCTAAAGCAAGCTCGCACACCTGTCTAGACCTGACAGGCTTACTTCTAAGAACTGCGCTTACTGGCCACCTTCGCGGTTAGCAATAAGTGCATCCACCACTGTCGGATCGGCTAAGGTAGAGGTATCACCAAGAGTCTCCAGCTCGTTATGTGCAATTTTGCGCAATATACGACGCATGATTTTACCGCTGCGTGTTTTGGGCAAAGCTGGCGCCCACTGAATAATATCGGGCTTCGCAATAGCGCCTATTTCTTGGTGGCATAATTGAACGAGCTCTTTTTTATCGACACTGTCAGATGCAATACCGTGCATAAGCGTTACGTAAGCATAAACCCCCTGTCCTTTGATAGGGTGCGGATAACCTACCACTGCCGCCTCGGCAACGTGCGGGTGCAGCACCAGCGCGCTTTCTATTTCGGCGGTGCCTAAACGATGACCACTCACATTGAGCACATCATCAACGCGTCCGGTGATCCAATAATAGCCATCCGCATCTCGGCGCGCGCCATCACCGGTAAAATAATACCCTTTGTAAGTACTAAAGTAGGTATCGATTAAGCGCTGGTGATCACCATAAATGGTGCGCACTTGACTAGGCCAAGAGCGCTTAATCACCAAATTACCTTCACATTGCCCAAGTAACTCATTGCCATTGGCATCCACAATAGCTGCCTCGACACCCAAAAAAGGCAAAGCCGCAGAGCCCGGCTTAAGCCCTGTGGCACCAGGCAAGGGAACCAACATATGCGCGCCGGTTTCGGTTTGCCACCAAGTATCAACAATGGGGCAGCGCTCGTCACCCACAACACGATAGTACCAATGCCAAGCTTCTGGATTGATTGGCTCACCGACGGTACCGAGCAAACGCAACGTATTACGCGATGAAGCTGTCACAAAATCATCGCCCTGGGCCATCAAGGCTCTTAAGACAGTTGGCGCGGTATAAAAAATACTCACTTTATGCGCATCGACAATCTCCCAACACCGCGACGACGTAGGGTATGTGGGTACACCCTCAAATAAAACACTGGTACCGCCCATTGCCAAAGGACCATATACGCCGTAACTATGCCCCGTAATCCAGCCCACATCGGCCGTACACCAATACACCTCACCCTCACGGTAATCAAAGACATATTTAAACGTCATAGCCGCCTGCAATAAATAACCTCCCGTGGTGTGCAGTACCCCCTTAGGCTTGCCGGTCGAGCCGCTGGTATACAAAATAAATAACGGGTCCTCCGCGCTCATCGACTCAGGCTCACATTTAGCACTGGCTTCGGTCATCGCTTGCGCATAATCAACATCGCGCGGTTGTGCCTCAAAAGCCTTCGCGGTATAAGCCAATACAACCACTGCCGACACTTGGGGGCAACCTTTTAACGCCTGATCGACATTAGCCTTAAGAGGAATGGTTTTACCGCCGCGCACCCCTTCGTTAGCCGTTATCACAAGACGGCAATCAGCATCTAAGATGCGATCCTTTAATGCCTCGGGCGAAAAGCCACCAAACACCACCGAATGCACAGCGCCAATACGCGCACAAGCGAGCATCGCATAAGCGGCCTCGGGGATCATTGGCATATAAATACATACCCGGTCACCCTTCCTAACGCCTTGCTTTTTAAGTACATTAGCCAATTTACACACTTCATGGTGCAACTGATAATAAGTGATACTGAGGCTTTGCCCTGGCTCGTCACCCTCAAAAATAAACGCCGTATCGTGGCCCTTACTCGCTAAATGGCGGTCAATACAATTGACTGATGCATTGAGCTGGCCATCGGCAAACCACTCGGCCCGCCCTTCATTAAAATCAACATTGCACACTTGCGTAAAGGGCTTAGACCAGGTTAAAAAGCGCTGGGCTTGCGCAGCCCAAAAAGCCTCTGGCTCATTGATTGATTGCTCGTATAACACCTGGTATTGGTTTTTATTGATTAAAGTAGACGCCGCGAAGGTATCGGGAACAGGATAAAAAGACTGAGGCATGGAAGCTCCTATGAATAACACTGTATAGCGATAAGCCATCAGCGTGTTTTTTATTGTTTTTAGGTCAGATCGAAATCCAGTAGGTAAATAACAAGACAACCATAATTAAACACAATCACAAGAAAAAGTACACTCTTAGCGCAGTTAAGCGTATGTCGTATTTACAACCAACCTCGACGCTTAAATATCACAACCTGCACAATCACAGTAACAATCATCGCTAGCACTAACGCCGGCAAGCCAAATGTATATTCAACCAAGGGCACCCCCAATACTTTTAGCTGAAAGACACTCAAAATAAACCCAAGGGGTAAAAACAACGCTGCAACCACAGACAAGATATACATCCGCGTATTTAATTGATCAGCCACACGGCTGGCGAGTTCTTCTTGCACAACCGCCGCGCGATCTTTGACTGCATCTAGGGATTCTACATAGCGCACCAATTGATCTGCAATATGACGCTGCTGCATTCGGCCTCTCTCATCAATCCAGCTAACAGGCTCGATATAAATACGTGCAAGAGCCTCGCGCTGGGGCGCCAGATAACGCCGTAACAAAATACACTTTCGCCGCAGCTCCATCACGTGCACACGGCGCTGTTGCTGAAAGTCATCGAGTACACCGGCCTCTAGCACATCCATTTTATCTTCTAATGAGTCAATGGCATCCACCAACTGCGCGGTCAATGAACCCGTTAAGTTGATCAGCATCTGAGCAATCGATGTGGGGCCTATACCGCTAGCCATAGATCCGGCTAAATCGCGCAGGCTGGTCAAAGAGCGTCGGCGCGCAGTGATCATTTTGTGTCGGTCAGCATAGGCTCTTAGCGCAACCATATCTTCGGGTTCGGCATTGGGGTGCAAATTAATACTGCGCAACGCCATAATCAGGGAGTCCTCTTCACGCCAAACATGGGGTCGGGTTTCTTCGCTTAACAGTGTGTGCACAGCCGTTTCTGATAACCCACTATGCTCACTTAACCATTCCCGCGCACGGGCATCGCGAATATCAAAGTGCAGCCAAACCAAGCCATCATCCACTTGCCAGCGGGCATAATCCTCTAATGTTATGGCTTTCGCCTGCCCTTCACTAAAAAGATAGGCGCACACCAAACCATGGGGGCGCGAAGCAGAGGAAAAGTCTTGCCCTGTAGGCCTAGAGTTGGCTGGATGAGTCTCGTCATGCGACATAGCTTTGCCCTACCTAAACAAAAAGACCACTTTACCGCGCCTTTTTCCATTGCGCCAGCTTAGCCATCAAAGATGCACATCACACTTGACCAAGGTCAGCCCAAAGGGATGTGCATCGCTTGCTTTTTAGCTGGCATAAGGTAATAAAAAACTAAAGGTTGTCCCGCGATCGACCTCACTGATCACCGAGATTTTACTTTGGTGTAAATCGATAATTTTTTTAGTGATGGCAAGGCCAATACCGCCGTGGGCACTATTTCCCCGCACACTATTACCGGCTTTGAAGTGGGCATCAAAAATATGAGGTAAATCTTTTTCAGGAATACCAATACCAGTATCACTTACATCGATAGCCACAAAATGCCCACTTGTTGATAGGCGCACTGTAATACTGCCACCTGCTGGCGTATGGCGCAAAGCGTTTTCAATAAGGTTTGAAAAAACACGCTCCAGTTTTTCGATATCACCTTTCACCAAAATAGAGGTATCTTTAGGCTCGACTTTAAGTGTCACGCTTAATTTATCGGCTTCAATAGTGAATTTTTGCAGCACATCATGTATCAACTCGGCCACCGAAAAAGACTCGCGATTAACCCGCACACTACCAGAGTCTAAATGCGCCAACTCAAATAATTGCTCAATGAGATTCGCAATTTTTTTGGCATTACGCGCAGCCACTTCGATATATTTATCGCTATCGGCTTTCGCCACACGGCCTTCATTTAATTGCCATGTTTCTAGGTAGCCCAGCAATGAAGCCAAAGGCGTACGCAAATCATGCGATATGTGCGTAAGTAGCTCTTTACGCAACTCATCAACCGTAATCACTTGCTGGTACTGCTCTTCTAAACGATCGAGCAATGCTTTAAAGCTGCTGCCCAACACATGAATTTCGTTATTATTTTGATCATCCCAATGAGCCAATGCTCGCGATGCTTTTTTGCCGCCCTCTTTAGAAAAACCTTCATCGCGCACTTTTTGCACAGCCGCTGAAAGATTGCGTAGTGGTTTTGTAATTAACGCAATAACCACTAAGCTGGCTAACAAACCAAAGCACAAACTGGCAATCACCAACCAAAAGCCCGAGCGCAACATTTTGCTCTGCGCCAATGAATCGTAAAATGCATCAAAAATATCGCTCCCTAATATCACATACAAATAACCAATCGTATCGCCATTTTGCTCAATGGGCGATGCCGAAAATATCTTTTTTTGGCCGTATTCGCGAGGGTTATCCCCTAAAATAGGTGAGTCTATTTTTTTCGTTCGGATAAAATCAGCAATCGGTATTAAGCTGACCGTCTTGCGCTTAACCACCCCGGGCTCTGCCGAATACGTCATGATATTCCCCTCGGCATCGAGCACATAAAACTCAAAGTCAGGCCCTAAGACCATGAGTTTCATGAAAATCATTTTCGCGGCGTCTAGATCCAAACCGTTATCATCAAACAATAAATAATCTTTGATCACCAACTTTGCCAAATCACAATGCAAATGCTGCGTGACTAAACGTTGATGAGAATTAGACGCTTGAAACAACATGTTGGCACTAAAAAAACCAACGGCCAAAAAAATCACTGTTAAGCAAATCGCCAAACGGGCGTACAGTGTTTTACTCGCGTTAATCATTAAATTTATACCCCACACCCCAAACAGTTAATACATAAATAGGATTAGCAGGGTCTTTTTCTAACTTTGAGCGCAAGCGATTAATATGCGAGTTTACTGTGTGCTCATAACCACTGTGCTTGTACCCCCACACAGCATCTAGCAAGTCGTTACGGCTATACACTCGCCCTGGTGAGCTTGCCAAGTACAACAACAAATCAAATTCTTTAGCCGTTAAACGCACCGCTGTGTCCGCCAAATGCACTGTGCGCTTGTTGCGATCTATCACCAACTCTCCAAACGTATCGCATTCGTCGGCACTGGCTGCATGCGCATTGTGATTAAATTGCACACGCCGTAACATAGCCTTTACCCTTGCGCGTAATTCTAAAATACTAAAGGGTTTGGTGAGATAATCGTCGGCACCCACCTCAAGGCCTATAACTCTATCGGCTTCGGTGTTTTTGGCTGTCAGCATCAAAATAGGTGTAAAAATATTCTCTTGGCGCAAGCGCTTACAGACGGTTAAACCGTCGAGCCCGGGCAACATAATATCCAACACAATCAAATCAAACGGTTGGGCTTTCGCTAGGGCAAAACCTTCTGCGCCATCGGCAACACTGGTTACCGCGTAATCGAGCGCCTCTAAATTTAAGTAAATTAACTGATTGATATCTTTATCGTCTTCGACGAGCAGGATTTTAGGTTTATCACTCATATAAAATTCTTTGCATACTGAGCTTTAAGGTGCGTACATTAACCTTAAGGCAGATAAAAATAGCGCTTAAAAATATCGTGATACATATGGCAATCATACCCATCACAATAAAAGCCCCCACCAAACATGTTTGTTTGCGCACAGCTAGCTTAACAGTTTTTCATACGCTTAGTTTATCGGCTCATCCTCACGATATTGTCACACATTCATCACATTTCTATCACATTGAATAAAAAAGGCATTATCGCAGTGGCCTCTATCAGCAAATAGGCACACATTAGCAAGCACAAAAAAGGGCAGCTAAGCTACCCTTTTTTGTGCCTGTCTTTGATGTGAAACCACTAAGAGATTAAACCGTTTAATCTCTTAACTCATCAAAAGCAATAATTATAGCGATCCTTCGATCACCCAGCCTGCCCACCAAGCGCTGTCGCTAGAGGGGTCAACAGCACCAATATAATCGGTTAATTCAAACTCAAAACCAGAGTCATTCACCGAATCAATCGCGGCTACCGGGCTCGCCAATACGGCTTCAGGATTCATGATTTCATAAGAGTCACCTAGCATAAGGCTCGCAGCATTAAAATTTGCATCCGTTAAAGAGCCTGCGACACGCTCGTCTTTAAGTTTATCATCGCAATCACCTAAAAAGTTAGTGATCGTATTCGAGCCGCTATCGGTGCGCACACAATGAGTAAAATTCGATACCGCTGAGTTCCATATTTGCGTGGTTACATTACCTCGTAAACGCATTCCGGGCTCATTACCGCCGCTACCTTCTTCATTCACCGCTTTATTAACCTCACTGCCGATAATGGTAATATTAGACAGCACGGCGCTGGTTTCTTTGATGGCCTTATCACCACTACTGTTCGCTTCTATACCGCGTGGGTCGTTCGCGCCATTAGGCCCTGTTTTATTTGGGTCTTTACGAACAATAGCAAACTGGATATTACCCTGATAGCCTTCATCGAAGTCGATATCATCATCGTCATTATTGGTTAATACTGCATGCTTTAAGTTGACTGTGCCACCGAACCATTCAATGCCATCATCGAGGTTGCCATGCACTTGAATGTATTCCAAATGGGTTTTATAACCAACACCCATCAATGTCAAGCCGTTGATTTCAGAGTTAGTATCTGTTGATTTACCGCCTTCAGCGATACGCACATAATTGAGCACGCCACTGTTATCGGCGACATCATTACCACCGTAATAATACGTTTCATCGCCAAACCCTTCACCAGCAACATTACAAAATCCATCAACATCGCTACAAGGCACCGAACCCTTACCCACTTGCGGAGCAAAACCTTGTATGACGATACCGCCCCACTCGCCGTTGCCATCAAAATCAGCGTCCATAGCCGAGCTAAAGGTAATGGGCTTAGCGCGCGTGCCTTTAGCCATTAGTTTAGAGCCCCGAGTCACTAACAAAGTGGCATCATCAAACGCCCCTACACTCACACCCGGTTGAATCGTTAAAGTGACATTTTGCACCGCCTCCACTGCTTCAGCAGTTTGTAATGCTGTGTGTCCATTACCTACAATCGTTAAACCATCCAACGCCCATTGCACATCAGAGGTTAAGGTGAAGTCTGCATTCACCATCCCCGAAATAGTACACACTGCATCTGTACACGAGACGAACTCGGGTAAATTATTGCGATCCAATGTAGGCATGCTCTCACTTAAGGTACCCGGTAACGTCCACCCTTCGTGCCAGTTGCGATCAGCCGCATTGACATCGGGGTTTACCGCGCCGATATAATCGGTTTTATCAAAAACAAACGCAGAGCCGTTATCAACGGCATTGATATCTTCAATTGCACTATCAAGCTTTGCGTTAGCATCAACAATTGCCCAAGCATCATCAAACGAAATAACAGATGCATTAAAGTTGATCGGCGTTAATGCTGAGCCATCACTTTTATCTTTATGTAAGCTTCCATCACAATCTCCTAAAAAGTTTTTTAAGGTATTGCTGCCGCTATCGGTTCTGACGCAATCATAAAAATTGGTCACCGCTGAGTTCCATATTTGTGTGGTTACATCGCCACGCAAACGAATGCCCGGCTCATTGCCGCCGCCACCTTCTGCGTTAACCGATCTATTCACTTGACTACCAATAATAGTGATATTCGCTAAAACGGCTTCTGTTTCTTTTACCGCTTCGTCACCACTGCTATTTGCCTCTATACCACGTGGATCATTACTGCCTGTTGGTGCCGCTTTAGTAGGGTGCTTACGCACAATAACATGTTGAATATTACCTTTATAACCTTGGTCAAAGTCAATATCATCATCGTCATTATTGGTTAGGACTGCATGCTTTAAGTTGACTGTGCCGCCAAACCATTCTATGCCGTCATCTTTATTGCCATGCACTTGAATATATTCAAGCTCAGTTTCATGACCTACACCCATTAAGGTTAAGCCATTAATTTCAGAATTAGCTGCAGCCACTAAGCCGCCTTCAGCAATGCGCACATATTTTAAAATACCGCTATTATCGGCCGCATTATCGCCACCATAATAATATTTACCATCACCAAAGCCTTCACCGGCAACATTACAAACAGTGCCCGTATCACCGTAACAAACCGCTTTATTACCTAGATCATATTGCGGTGCAAAGCCTTGTACTACAATACCACCCCACTCACCTTCACCATCAAAATCATCATCTTTAACAGAGCTAAAGGTAATGGGAGAGTCGAGCGTGCCTTCGGCGAGTATTTTAGAACCGCGAGAAATCAGTAGTGTGCCGCTATCATCAGCGCGAACATGCACACCAGGATCTACTGTTAACGTTACAGCGGCAACTGTCGACTTTGTCTCTTCGGTTACTGCACCATGGCCATCACCCACAACGACTAACCCTTGCAGCAACCATTTTTTATCGGCGGTCAAATGCAAGTCTTGCATAATTGTTTTATGCGAATCCGTCGCAGCAATAGTACACACATCATCAATACAGCTCACATTGGGGTGTACTGTGACATTCGCCGTCGATGAACTTGCGCTAGAACTTTGCTGAGAAGGGCTACCACTGCTACTACTACCACAGCCAGCTAAAGCTAGCATTGAAGCAGCAACTGATGCTGCCAATGTTGCATTTAAAAACTTCATTTCTCTTCCTCTAAGATCAAACAATTAACAACCAAGTAGGTCTATTATCGAGCTACTTTATGACACCCAGATTACAAAGGGCACCATTTAAAATAAAGTGGCTATTTAATAATACTATTTAGTAACGCAATACAATTAATAGCCAAACTAAAATCTATAAGTCGCATTAACTTTGATATCGACACCCTTTTTATAACTCTCTTGAGCATTTTGTAAATCACCTCTCATAGTGTATACAACCGACTCATCGAGAATATTTTGTATTTTAACGCCAACATCCAAATGATCTGTTGCTTCCCAATTATAAATAACATCAACAACCATACGCCCTTGCTCTATGCGGTCGCCACTGGCAGAGCTATTGACAACATCGATACGATCATCAAAGTAATTACCCACTAATGATATCTTTTGGTGACTCATTAAATGCTCGGCCTGCAATCTAAAGTTACCTAAATATTCGGACTGCCCCTGCAGCTGCCGCTCGCTTCGCCCCTCTAAGCGTGCAGAGTTGGCATCCAAAGACACCTGCGAATCGATATACGAAAAATTAACACCGTAAGAAAACATAAAATTCGAGGTATCAGCAATATTCCGCAGCAAATCAATTTCAAGACCTACTACTTCGGCACCATTAGACTGCCTAAACGTATAAGCGCGATCAATCGGAATGCCATCGACAATAGACTTTTCGATAGGCGCCTCGATATTTTTATAAAACGCCCCCAAAGAAAAGCTCTGCTCGTCATCCCAATAATACTCACCTCTAAAATCTGCGTTTTGCACATCAGAAAATTCAAGATCAGAATTACCAATAATTAAAATTCCGTCAGAAGAAAACTGTGACGAGCTATTAATCTCTACAAGCCCTGGAGCTAAAATTGTTTGGCTTAAGCCCAACCGCCATTGCAATTCATCGCTTTGCAGCCAAGTCACATTAAGAGCGGGTAAAAACACACTCGTCTCTTTTGTTACCGCTGGCGCATCCGCATCTGGGCCAGTACTTTCTAAATAAATATCCAACGACTCTTGCCGCCCACCTAATGTCACTACCCATCGGTTAGCCCAATTAAACTCGGCACTCATATAAGCCGCTACCGTATCATCGGTTGCCTCATACCAATCGTTTTTTAAATTAGATGTTGTAATTTTAATAGCCTGACTATCAAAGTTTTGCACCGTCAATAAATCTTCCAAACGCTGCGTGCGATCTAAATCTGGATCATTAAATCGATAACCAAAGCGTCCAATTTTAACTTCACGTTCTTTAGATGACACGAGTACACCCGCTTGATAGGTCCCTTCAGAACCCCAAATACCTGCCGACTCTTGCTGATAATCTATGCCAGCGCTTAAGCTATCTTCATCTAATTTTGAATAGGTTCTGAATATTTGACTATCGGGAACACTGCCATTTTCATACGAGTAAGTGCGTCGATCAGGTTCTGAACGCTGAGTATTGCCATAGCTCACGCGGTAATTCAACTCACCATTGATAGAATCTAAAGCCACAACCCCATCAAATGATTGATTAAATAACTGGCGCTCAACCCACTGTAACGTCGTATCGATAAATTGTTTTTCATCTTGAATATCATTTTTATTGGTTACGCGTGTTGTATCTTGTGTTTTTCTCAGTAACAGCGTTTTACTCGTCAGTGTATGACCGGCATCCCATGTTAAGCCCGCAACCAAAAAGCCGGTGAGATCAACATTAAAATCAGATTGAGTCACGCGCGTTTGTTCGGCTTTTGTAAAGTTAGCACCATCGTCACTTTGATACGACAACCGGAATTCATCGCGATGATCCCATTGTTGTTCATAATCAAGTGTTCCTTGCACACCTAATTCAGCAAAAGGTAAATCAAATACATTACCCAAACTGTAAGCCAATTTATAAGCAGGCTGAGCGCTTTTGTTTTTAACCGAAAAATCTGTCGGCATCGCCTTGCCTAACTCAGCTAAGTATTCGGGCTCATCACAGCCAGGCGTTCTAAACGGAGGCGGGTTACACTCACTTAACTCATCAGCGCCAAATTGAGTTGCGGCATTAATGACAGCTGGCAATTCGCGGGCACCATCATCAAAACCGGTCCAATCGGCATCGCCGCCTTGGTAGGTTAAAACATTTTCGCCCGTTGTCTCACTGTTGTACTGAATATCAAAAGACAGTTTATTCACATACGCTGTGGGCTGGGTTTTTAGCGCCATACCTACATGCCCACCGGTTGAGGTGCCGGGCAATTTAGGCGCATAGCTTTTGCCAATATTAATGCCCTGCAAAACACTGGAGGGGAATAAATCTAACGGCACGTCACGGCGTAACGGATCGGTACTAGGAAGAACGCCCCCGTCTAAGGTTGTGGACACATAGCGACCATCAAGCCCGCGCACAACAGCAAATTTGCCTCCCACAACCGATACACCCGTCACTCGCTTAAGTGCATCTGAGGCCGAAGAGTCACCAAACTTTTTAAAATCTTCAGCCGTAATAGCCGAAACAACCGAAGAGGCGTCACGCTCAATCGCTAAAGCCGAATCATTCAGCGCGCCGCGAACACCTAAAATTAATACCTCTTCCATAATGCCAGCAGAAACTTTGGCTAAGCTCAAGCTCGCTTCAGTAGCAATACCCGAGACAATGCGTAAGCCTTCAATTTTTCTTTCGGCATATTCTGGGTGAGAAATAATCACGGTATATTGCCCGCGCGGTAAATTTAATGCATATGCACCCGAGTCATCAGTCATAGATACCGCATCAAAACCCTCGACACGCACTTTTGCACCCGCCAACTCCGACTCACCCCCGCCACTAAAAACGCGCCCCATTAATTGGCCCGCCTGCGCATCGGTATCGGGCGAAAATTGTTCTTGCTGTACTTGCAAGCCACTCGCCGAGTGCTTTATTTTGACTTCAGAATGTTTAAACTGAGCAATATTAAATGTGACTTGGCCTAGCGCTTTATTTCCTTCTTTTAAAAAAGCGTTATATTGACCTGCCGGCAAATCCAATACCGCGACACCACTATTATCAAAAAAATACAGTTCATCATTAATGGTCGCGCTAAGTGTATTTATATCAGCACCTGCAACATAAATAACCGCTTCTTCGGCCGTGGTATTGTGTGAAACTAAGCTTAACGTTAGCGATGCGATGCACAATGACAGTAATTTTTTTTTCATATTGCCCTCAAGTGAGTACTTAAATTGCCAATTGGCACCTAAAAGCACTATTTATAAAATGATGAGGCGCATGGTATTTCTAATTCATGACATATTTATTAAACTCTAAGGCTTTGGCGTGTAATCGATGTCTTGGGCATGCAACCAGAGCCAATGACAACATCGGTGTCAGTTCACAAATAACATGAGGAGTAGGCAGCTATTTCTCATAACGCTATACAGATCATAAGTCGCGAAGCTACGCATTGAGTTGTGAGAGGTTTTCACGTTTAATTAGCCTTACTGTCATCAATATTTTTGTCGAATCATGGTAAAACCACTATGACCCAACCTTTATTGTTAATCGCTTTACTGGCCTCGCTAATGAGCGCTGCAAACACTAGCTATGCAGATATTTACAAATGCGTATTGCCCGACGGCCAAATTTTATTTCAGCAACAGTGTCCATTAAATGCGCTAAGTGCAGACAAGCAAACTATTCGCGCCATCAGCCCTATAGGCTTCGACCCGTATAGTGGGCAGGGGTTATCTGTCGGTGCGCAAGTTATTATCAACGGCGACTTTGAGCAAAACACCACCGCTTGGACAATCGTGAAAGGCTCGGCTAACGCACAACCCAAAGAAGGTATTACCGACACGATCGGCTTAGCATTAAAAACAGACGGTTCAAAAGAAGAAGAGCACCTCATTCGTCAATGCCTACCCGTTGATAACATCACTCAAGTGAACATCCGTGCTTTTGTTAAAAAAGAAGGCGGCGCAGCAGACACCAATGCATTGCATGTGGTGTCATTCACCTCTAAAGATTGCACCAGCGGCGGCCAATACAACGCCAAGCTCATTCCTACCGAGGCCGCGGGCTGGCAAGAACTGAGCCGCGAAAACCTTAAGCCGGTACTCGGTGCGCAATCGATGATGGTTGAAATTAAGCACTTCAATAAAGCGAGCACCCGCGCGGCATCCGCCTTTTGGGATGACATTACGCTGACTGTTACCGCGCTGGGCAGCGCAACCAATACCGCCCCCGCCAAAACACTCAACACGCCACCTCTGGGCACCAACTACCTGTCAAATCCTTCTCTCGACCAAAATTTAGCGGGCTGGAGCCTAGCCTGGCCTAGTCAATGGGTAGAGTATGGCGGGCAAGGCCTCAGCGGGGGCGCACTCGTCAAAGCGAGCTCCGATTTTGGCCAAACGCTGCAAGGCGAAGCCTTAAACCAATGCGTCAACATTGGCGCTCACACAGAGTTTGAAGCTCGTGCCGCCTTTAAAAAAGATGCGTTATCGTCTCAGCTAGGATATGGCAAACTACGAGTCATATGGCATGAAGATATTAACTGCCAAGGCCTTCAGCGCTTAGCCGGCAGTAGCCAAAGTAGCGACACGACACAATGGCAACAGCTGCAAATATCGGCGAATAATACCTCGCACGCACGCAGCGCAACGATCAGCTTAAGCCAAGCCATACTCGGTGTCGGTGTCTATTCTGCGTTTTGGGATGATATAAGTTTTAAAGCCACACAATAATGCTCACAGAACAAGGCGTGTGGTAATTTAAAGCTTCTATCACAAAACCTATGTCACGAAGCCTATGCCACCAAACCTATATCACGAAAAGTATGCCACGAAAGCACCCATGCTGAGAATGCTCAAGCATAAGCTGCATGCTTTTTAACCAACACGAGGCATTAAGCGCCAGTAAAAGACGCTTAAACTTCTCAATCGCCGTCAAATATACGCTGTTACTTTAAATCCCCCACAACTCGCAATACAATGCCTCCCCCCTCTACTAAATAAGCTGTACGCATGTTTGATGAAATACCAGCCACTCAACCCCATACACCGCTGCTAGATACCATTGACTCGGCGGCTGACATTCGCGCACTGGATGAAAAACTTTTACCTCAACTGGCAAAGGAAGTGCGTGCTTTTTTATTATTTAGCGTGGGGCGCTCTGGTGGGCACTTTGGTGCGGGCTTAGGTGTCGTCGAGCTGACGATTGCCCTTCATTACGCCTTAAATACGCCCGACGATAAAATCGTCTGGGATGTAGGCCACCAAACCTATCCCCATAAAATACTCACCGGTCGGCGTGAGCAAATGGGCAGTATTCGCCAACAAGGCGGCCTTTCAGGATTTCCCAAAAGAACCGAAAGCCCCTACGATACATTTGGCGTTGGCCATTCGAGTACCTCGATCAGTGCTGCGCTGGGCATGGCTTTAGGCTCAAAAATGGCCGGCAAAAAACAAAAGAGTGTTGCAGTGATTGGCGATGGCGCCATGACAGCCGGCATGGCGTTTGAAGCACTTAACCATGCTGCACACACTAAGGCCGACTTGCTGGTTGTGCTTAACGATAACAATATGTCGATATCACCCAACGTGGGCGGTCTTGCTACTTACTTTTCTAAGCTTTGGGCATCTAAAGCTTACACCAGCTTTCGCGAAGGCGGTAAAAAGGTCCTTAAGCGCCTACCGCAAGCCTCAGAGCTTGTACGCAAAACTGAAGAGCACATGAAAGGTATGGTGTCACCGAGTACGCTATTTGAAGAGCTGGGCTTTTATTATGTAGGCCCTATTGATGGTCACGACCTACCGCGACTCACACACGATCTTAAAAACTTGAGTGAAATACCCGGACCAAAGCTCCTCCATATTATTACTCAAAAAGGTAAAGGCTTTACCCCTGCCGAAAAAGACCCCGTGGGCTATCATGCCCTTAATAAAATAGAACCCAAGCCTGCGACCCCTGCCGGCCCTAAATACCAAGATGTGTTTGGCCGCTGGCTGTGCACAACGGCCGCACAGGATCAACGCTTGGTTGGCATTACCCCTGCCATGTGTGAAGGCTCTGGCATGGTCGACTTTGCCAAGCAGTTTAAAGAGCGTTACTTTGATGTCGCTATTGCCGAGCAACACGCCGTCACCTTAGCAGCAGGGCTTGCCTGTGAAGGCCAAAAGCCTGTCGTCGCCATTTATTCGACCTTTTTACAACGCGCCTACGACCAGCTAATACACGATGTTGCGATTCAAAAGCTCGATGTCACCTTTGCCATTGACCGTGCCGGCCTCGTGGGTGAAGACGGCCCCACTCACGGCGGCAATTTTGACTTATCATTTTTAAGTTGTATTCCCGAGATGATCATCGCCACACCCAGCGATGAAAACGAATGCTATCAGCTACTCGATGCCGCCTATCATTACCCAGGCCCTGCCGCCGTGCGTTACCCGCGCGGTACAGGCCCAGGTGCCGCCATCACCCCCGAGCAGCCACGCTACAGCATCGGCAAAAGTCATACAGCCAAAGCAGGCGCACAGGTGTGCATTTTAAATTTTGGTGTTTTACTGCCTCTTGCATTAAGCGTTGCCCAAGCGCATCACTTTACGGTTATTGATATGCGTTGGGCCAAGCCCTTAGACGAAGCCGCTATTGCTGATGCCTGCGCTAAGCATGCATTGATTGTGACGCTCGAAGAAAATACCGTACAAGGAGGCGCAGGTAGTGCGGTATGTGCGCTACTGAGTCGTCGAAATATCAACACACCGATACTCACTTTAGGGTTACCCGACGACTATATTGAGCACGCCAAACGCACCGAGCAATTGAGCCAAATAGGCTTAGATGTTGATGGCGTAACTCGCTCTATTTTAACCCGCCTGACACAGCTCAACGCAACCACACTGTAAACTCGGTTTAATCAAGGCCAAGCAACTTGGTGCTTAACTTGCTAATATTGACTGTGAATTAAAGACACGCGATGAATACACGTTTGCACTTAAGCGGTATTCATCGCGCCCTCTCGCTCAACCGGACTAATTTTAAGCCGATACTTATGAATCATCGCGAAAAACTCGACCAAATATTCAAGCAAGTTGAAACGGTTATCATGAGCCGACAGCACCCTGTGACCGGCTTAATGCCCGCCAGTACCGCCGTCACCACGCATGGCGATTATACCGATGCCTGGGTGCGCGATAACGTGTACTCGATTATGAGCATTTGGGCGCTGGGGTTAGCTTACCGTCGCCAACACGAAACCGAACGCGCAGACCAACTCGAGCAAACGACGATCAAACTCATGCGCGGCTTATTATTCTCGATGATGCGCCAAGCTAATAAAGTCGAGAAATTCAAACACACACTGCACCCGCTTGACGCACTACACGCCAAATATGACACAGCAACAGGCCTACCGGTGGTCGCCGATGACGCTTGGGGGCATCTGCAAATCGATGCAACATCACTGTTTTTATTGATGATGGCGCAAATGACAGCCTCAGGCTTGCGTATTATTCGCACATTTGGCGAAGTCGATTTTATTCAAAACCTCGTGTATTACATTTCAAGCGCTTACCGTATTCCTGACTTTGGCATTTGGGAGCGCGGCAATAAAATCAACAATGGCAAACCAGAAATCAATGCCAGCTCGGTTGGCATGGCAAAAGCAGCGCTACAAGCACTTGACGGCTTTAATGTTTTTGGCAAAGACGCATGTGAGCGCGCGGTTATTCACACTATTGCCGATGCCGTTTCGCTTGCACGTAACACGCTCGCCAGCTTGCTCCCGCGCGAATCACTATCCAAAGAAGTCGATAGTGCTTTGCTGAGCATTATTGGCTTCCCGGCCTTTGCCGTTGGCAATAAAGAGCAAATAGAAACAACACGCAACGAAATACTCAGCAAGCTTGGCGGTGAGTATGGCTGTAAACGCTTTTTGTGGGATGGCCATCAAACACCGGTAGAAGAGAGCTCACGTATTCATTATGAACACTCAGAACTCGCTAATTTTGAACACCTAGAGTCGGAATGGCCACTTTTTTATACCTACCTCTACATTCAAGCGCAATTTGATGACGAAACAGAGCAAGCCGCCGCTTACCGCAAAAAGCTGGAATCGCTCATGGTCAATGTCGATGGCTTTGGCTTACTGCCAGAGCTGTACTATGTGCCCGAAGCCAGCGTAGAAGCCGAGCGCCAAAAACCTCGTAGCCAAAAGCGTGTCGCCAACGAAAATATCCCTCTCGTATGGGCGCAAAGCTTATATATTACGGGCTTATTACTCGATGAAGGCTACGTCACCAAAGATGACCTTGACCCGCTTATTATGCGCCGTCGTTCACGCCGCTTTACCAAAACACAAATAGCACTGACCGTACTCGCCGAAAACGAAGACATCAAAGAAATCTTATCCAAACATGGCGTCATCGCAGAAACCATCGACGAAATAAAGCCCATCAAAGTGATTTCCGCGCCACACTTGGTGCAAGCTTACTCACAGGTTGGCGCCAATGAAACCATGGGCCTCACGGGGCGGCCAAACCGTCGTTTACACAGCTTAGCCACAAGCCAAACCTATACCATTAACGGTAATAAATGTTTATGCTTATCTTGGCTGCAAAGCGAGCAAAATGGTTATCGTAGTTTTGATATGGCCCTAGCTACCCAAAATATCGAACGCGAGATTGCGCATATTCACAATCATTGGCTCAATCAAGAAGTCGCCGTGTTTACTTGGCTGGTTGACCAACGCTTTTGTGCAGCACCAGGCGCTGAAAAGTTTTTTGATGCCTTGTGGCAATTGCAACTGCGTAGCCAGCACGATCATGTTGGCTACGCCTCGGCCAATCTCGCCGTGCGAGCCGCGCGCAATAATAGCTTGCAGCTACCTAACTTGTGTTTAACGCCCTTTAATAGCCGCACGCGATCAATCGATGACTACGCCCCCAAAATTAACGCCGAGCACATTATTGAGTCCGGCCAAGCGCTGTTTCGTGCCAGTACCGATAACGAGCTATACCTGGCCCTCCAGCATTTTATAGAAGGTCGCACGCTAACCGATAATGTCAACAATGCGCAACTAGAGCTTCAAGAGCCCACTTTGCTTAAAGCGGTTATTCAAAACATTTACTACACTGCCCAAATCAACAACTATTGGTTAAGTGCCCGCTATTGCTTTGCCGTACTCGGGGAAACCCATATCGACCTTGGCGATGCGCTCACCATGCTGGCGGCTAGGCATTTATCCATTAGCATTGGAAAAGATCGCGACAACCGCATTTCGCTCACCCAAGCCAAACCCAATGCTGAAATTTACCAAGACATCACCACCGTCAGCCACTGCAAGTTAGAGCACACCCTGCTACAAGAAATGCTCTCGGGCATTGGCGCATTAATGCGCACCCGCCCCAACCTATTTAAAGGCCTAGGCTCGGTGCAACTGCATAATTTGCTCTCACTGTGCTGCAAAGGCGAAGACGGTGACACCATGAGCCTAGAGGCCTTAAGCGCTCATGCGCCCTCTTATGTGCTCAATCGCATTGAAGACATTTTAGAATCGCAGCACAATCTCTTTTCTATCGGCGTCACGCAAGCGTACAACAATAAGCATGCGAGTTATTCGGGTATTGCTAATAGCGATGCCGAAACCGCGCAAGCGATCGATACCGATTGGTTTGAGTGGCGAGTGGAGCGTGGGCTTATCACTAATTTTGATGAAGACTTTTTACTCGATATTTGGCAAAGCCTACACCAAGCGCGCTACATTGTGTTTGGCGGTAAAGACATGCAAGATTTCACCTTAGATTGTGAGCTCGCCAGAAACTCTATGACCCCTGGCGAGGCCAGCTTTGCCCAGCACATTGACAGCCTCACGCACCATATTCACCCGGCATACTTCAAAAGTGCCGTCATCGAAACACTGTATAGCTTTACTCACTTTTGCAGCCAAAACAAAGCGATAAAATTTAACAAGCCTGTCATTATTGCGCATATCGTCGAAGACGCCGCTATGCAATTAGTCCGCGATAAACAAGCCAAAGAGCCAGAAGACACCCATAGCTCAACACGTAACCTCGATGCTTTATTGCGCGAATCGCCGCTGGTCTTGCAGCGTTATACCGCAAAAGCCATTGCACAGCTCGCAACACAACAAGATTGACCACGCGCCCAGCTATTATGAAAGTTGCAAATAGCTGGGCTTAACCGTTATAGCTGAGCGTGCTTATACACATGCGCAAAGAGCTTAACCCGCTCAGCCGATGTTAATGCATTGATCGTATCAATATTGCGCTCAGGAATAGACGCCGTATCAGCACCTTGGTCAATAACCTGCGTTAAACTCGCCTCGCGAATTAAATGAAATAAAGGATACGGCGAGCAATTAGTGAGGTTTTGTATATCGCTTGGCTGTGTGCCTGCAAACTGATACTCCGGATGAAAGCTCGCCACTTGTACTTCGCCTTCCCAGCCCTCTTGGGCTAGCCATCGCGCCACATAATCAACAACCGTCATGTAATAAAAAAAGTCTTCAAAACCTTCTGGGGCAATAATCACTGTTGTTTCTAGCACTGTCGCCGGCACATCGCGCAGCTGATTGAGCTCTTGCTCTAGCAAAGTCAATAATCCCTGCTCGCTACCGACATTTAACACACTAAAACGCACGCGGCCTTCTTTTGCCGGCACATGCGCAAAAGGGCATAAATTAAGCCCTAATACCACCTGCTCGAACCATTGCTGGGTTTTTTTTTGTATCTTAGCGGTATCAATCATGGGCTTTATCTTTTGGTTTCCATGTGGGGTATTTTGTCATTACGCGTTCAAACAGTTCACTGCGGCACAGGCCGACTAACCAGCGCTGAGTTCGCGGCCAAGGCTGCGCCTCAAACCACGGGCTATCGACAGCAGCAAACTGCCTAACAAAAGGCATTACGGCAAAATCCAAAAAGCCCATGGCATCGCCACTTAAAAAGTCATACTGCGCCAACCGATCCTCGAGTGTTTGAATAAAACACGCAGCATTAGCGCGTGAGTACTCGAGTGTAAACTCGGGGTAACGATCGGCATATTTATAACGATCGAGCCAATATTTAAAATGTTGATCATTTTTAGCAATTAATGCATCACATTCGTCGCTACACCCTGTGGCAATACCCTGCGTACGATAAACCCAACGCATAATATCAATACTTTCATCAATGACGCCGGTATCAACATCGCTGGCTAACAGCACAGGCACCGTACCCTTAGGCGATACCGCTAGTAACGACGCAGGCTTCGCTTTTAATAGGATTTCACGGTGCTCATATGCCAAATTGCAATACAGCAAAGAAAAACGGGCGCGCATGGCATACGGGCAACGCCTAAATGAATATACAATTGGTACCATTTTACTCTCCCAAAACAGAAGGCATTATCGCATACCCCTTTAGCGCATACCTTCTGAAAAAACGCACAAAAAAAACACATGCCTGTGGATAACCTGTGTGCTCAAGGTGTACATCTAGTGTTTAGTTTTTTTTTAACTACTATATATTGTGTTTTAGTGCTTGGGTGACTATATTACTTGGCAATAGTTACGCAGTGGGTGATCATCGCGTTTTTAGTCAAAATTTTGACACCTTTCATCTGCGCTACACATAAAAAGATTCAATACATTAGGTCAACACGGGTAACCACTATGCTAAGCTGGGACGAATACGACGAAGATATCGCCACCACAGAACAACCAAGCGCGCCCAAAAAGGCCGCCGCACAAGCCGCACCCCAAGCACCTCAAAACCCAGATTTAGCGGAGCAGACCCCAGAACCTGCCACCGCCGTGCCCTTGACCGATGCGGTAAAAGCGGCCAAAGAAGCCATTGCTAACCTCGACCCCACACCCGGCATCGAAGAGCTCAACTTAGGCGCGCAACGCATTCAAGTTGACGACAAGCGCATGATCAACTGCCGTGCAGACCTTAACCAACTGGTGCCTTTTAAATATGAATGGGCATGGCAAAAATACCTTGACGGCTGCGCCAATCACTGGATGCCGCAAGAAATCAACATGACACAAGATGTGGCCACCTGGAAAAACCCAGAAGGCCTTAGCGATGACGAACGCCGCATCATCATGCGCTCATTAGGTTATTTTTCGACAGCCGATTCATTGGTTGCTAATAACTTAGTGTTGGCCATTTACCGCCACATCACCTGCCCAGAGGCAAGACAGTACTTGTTACGCCAAGCCTTTGAAGAAGCCATTCATACTCACGCCTATCAATACTGTATTGAGTCGTTGGGTATGGACGAAGGCGAAGTCTTTAATATGTACCGCGAAGTCCCCTCTATTGCCAAAAAAGCAGCATGGAGTATCGCTCATACCAGTGGCATTAGTGAGCCAACGTTTAAAACAGGCACACCCGAAACAGACCAAGAGCTGCTGCGTAACTTAATCGGGTTTTATGTCGTCACCGAAGGTATCTTCTTCTATTGTGGTTTCACGCAGATTCTCTCGATGGGTCGACGCAACAAAATGACCGGTGTTGCCGAGCAATTCCAATATATTTTGCGTGATGAATCGATGCATTTGAATTTTGGTATTGATGTAATCAACCAAATTAAATTAGAAAACCCGCATTTATGGACCCCTGAATTCGTCACTGAAATCACTCAGATGATCCTTGAAGGTACCGAGCTCGAAATTAACTATGCACGTGACACTATGCCACGCGGTGTACTGGGTATGAATGCGAGCATTATGGAAGAGTACCTCCACTTTATTGCTAATCGCAGATTGGCACAAATTGGCTTACCCGAAGCCTACCCTGGCGCCAAGAACCCGTTCCCTTGGATGAGCGAAATCATGGACTTGCGCAAAGAAAAGAACTTCTTTGAAACACGCGTTATTGAGTACCAAACAGGCGGCGCGTTAAGCTGGGACTAGCTGACAACAGCAAATAAAGGGGAAGTAGGCATGAGTCGCAAAAACAGCGATAAAATAATAGAAAGGCGCGAGCAGAGCATACCCGCCGCTCAAAGCGATGATTTAGAGCACGCCATTACCGCGCTACATCAAACCATTATCAAGCTTAATAAAATGATTGATAAAGTCAGCGCGCAAGAGGCCGCAAAAAAGGCATCGCCGCCCGCCCACTCAACCCCTCGGGTTTTACACTAAGGATCAAAAAAGTCCTGACACCCTAAAAGTACATAAAAAGGCTTTTAACTCAACGAGTTAAAAGCCTTTTTTTTAAATCGTCAATAAGTGCCAAAAAAAGTCTAAAAAAAACAGCAGAATCCTGAAGAGTTTCTATAATCAAGTTGGGCCAAAATTAAATCAGCAGGAAATGCTATGACAAGGGCACTAGTGGTTGATCAAAATGTAGAGCGCGCCAAAAACACGGAATTTTATCTACAGCAAGAAGGCTACCAACCCGCTACAACCAAGCCTGGCCGTCCCTGTATGGCCAACTGCCAAACTCAGGCACCCGATATCATTTTATTGATGGTCGATAATTGGCAAGATCAAACCATTAATACACTTATTGAACTCAAGTCTGCCACTAAAACAAAAAGCATCCCCGTTATTGTTTTGGCTTCATGTAGCGACCCAAAAACCTTGATTTACAGCTTAGATTTAGGGGCCCACGAGTGTGTTCTTGAGCCTATAAACCCGACGATTCTTGCCGCTCGTATCAGGTCGGTGCTGACCATTAGCCGACGCGAGCTGGCACTTGAACGCTCCAATACTGAACTCCAGCAGCTGGCCTCAACCGACTCCCTCACGCATGTTTATAACCGCCGGCATTTTTTCTCTCAAAGTCATGCTGAATTTGCACGTGCTCAGCGCTATGATCGTGAATTGTCGGTGATTATGTTAGATATTGATGAATTTAAATGTGTGAATGATCAATTTGGCCATGCCGCAGGCGATATGGCACTGGTGAGTTTAGCCGAGTGCTGCCGAAGTATTGTTCGAGAGTCAGATATTGTGGGTCGCCTTGGCGGTGAAGAGTTTGCCGTTTGTTGCCCCGAAGCCGATATTCAAGGTGCTAAAATTATTGCCGAGCGTATTCGACAGCAATGCGAACAAACACGCCTGCACTACCAAGAGCACTCGTTCCGCATTACCGTTAGCCTAGGTGTCGCACAGCTTTCTTGCGAAAGCCATTTCGAGTCATTAATACAAAAAGCCGACAAACTGCTGTACAGCGCCAAAAGGCAAGGCCGCAACTGCGCCGTGACAGGCTAACTCAGTAACACGCCCAAATACAAGACACTCTAGTAACGCACTAAAATAACTAATGTAGAACAGCTGATGTAAAGTGTATCGGCATACAGCTGATGTATGCAAAACCTACCCAGCACGCGCATCCATACTTGGTGTTAATGCTTTTTTATGGTGCACTGGCACCGTCGCGAGCATGCAAGCTTACCAACCGCGCCATAATCACCGCAATATAAAACTGCCCCACCATCGCCTGTACCGACGCCCAAGCTTGGGCCACTTTATTGACGGGTACAATATCACCGTAACCCAGCGTCGACATTGTGATCATGCTGTAATAAGTAAAAAAACCCATCACTTTATAGCTGGCCACACCATCCATATCTAAGCCCGATGTCGAGACAAAAGCCGCGCCATAAAAAAGATGGATATTGGCATAGATCCCCGCCCAGATCAGCCCGAGCATCAAATACACACACATCGAGGCGTAAATGACGTTAGTCGTGACTGTTTTAGCGTTAAGAATATGGCGAAACAAATGAAAACAAATAAAGCCTAAGAACGCGATGGATGTTAAGTTGTCTAAGTAAAATGCCATATGATTATTGGCACTAAAATGATCAAGCCAAACGGTTGAAAAAGTCGGCACCAGTAAAAAAGCCGAGGGGATAAGGTAGGTGTGGCGCCCTGTCACCGAATACATTGCAGCCAATAAAACCAGTGAAAATCCCACTTTCCAAACCACATCAAATAAGGCTTGCCCCTCAAAGTAAGGGGGGATCAAAATTGCCCCAAACAAACATGCGAGCAACAAGCCAAACTTAAATTCATGGGTCCCTTTACTCGTCCCGATCTCTAAAAACACATTTAGCCCCAAATATTTTGAGAATAGCACCTTTACTCCGCACAAACAAAAAGCCCACATAAAAAACAAAAGCCCATATTAACGGTGCATAAATACTCATTGGTCAAAACCTCAAACTAGGGGATAATAACACTATGCATACAACACCTTCCGAACTCATAGACCCTTTTGGGCGCAAGATCGACTACCTCAGAGTCTCAGTGACTGATCGCTGTGATTTTAGATGTACTTATTGTATGGCAGAGGATATGACCTTTGTGCCAAAATCGCAGTTACTAACTCTTGAAGAGACACACTTTATTATTGAAACTTTTTTAGCTCTTGGGGTTAAAAAACTGCGCATTACCGGCGGCGAGCCGTTAATTAGAAAAGATATAGATCAGCTATTACTAAAGGTTAATCGTTCTGGCTTGCTTGAAGACTACACTATAACCACCAACGGCAACCGGCTCGATCAGTTTGCTCACACGTTAAAAGAGGCCGGTGTACAAAGAATCAACATTAGCTTAGACACTCTGGATGACGATAAATTTAGAACGCTCACCCGCACAGGGACACTCAAAAACGTCCTTCATGGTATTGACTGCGCCATTGCTCAAAATTTTAACAAAATCAAGCTCAACGCAGTTATTTTACAAGGCCAAAATGATGATGCTATTTTACCACTCACGCGCTACGCCGTTAGTCAAGGTATTGATATCAGCTTCATTGAAGAAATGCCCTTAGGCAATACCACAGCCCACAGCAGAGCTGAAGCCTTTATGGCTAGCGCCACAATCAAGCGTATTATTGAAAAAGAGTTTACTCTCACAAAATCACCTCATCGTACAGGTGGCCCTTCACGTTATTGGTCCGTTCAAGGGTTCGACTCAAAGGTGGGGTTTATTTCACCTCACAGCAATAATTTTTGTGCCGATTGCAATAGGGTCAGGTTAACCGCTGAAGGAAGATTACTATTTTGCTTAGGTAATGAGCACAGCATTGACTTAAGACAAGCTGTACGAAAGCACCCTAATGACACTCAGCGACTCAAAGATTTCATCACGTCATCACTACACCTAAAGCCCGAAAAGCACCACTTTAATGACCCTGAAGCCCCTCAAATTGTTCGCTTTATGAATAGCACGGGTGGCTAGAGTGTTACAGGGTGCCATTGGTGCAACCCAATAAAGCATCCAATAGAGCTATCCAATAGAGCTATCCAATAGAGCTACCCAATAAAGCCACCCAACGTAATTATAGGTGGCTTTATTGTGTTGCCTGCACTCATGAATACTTTGCACCTACAACTAACCGGCTGGCGTACTCACTCAGGTAATTTTTTAATCACCAATAACACTTCACCCACTTTAAAACCCCATTTCGTCATCACAGATTCATTCATGAGTGTGACGGGGTCGACTAAGTACATCCGGTCATCCACCGCAACTTGAATAATCCCGTCATTGTAAGGCACTTGCAGTACATAATTCAAAAACAGGCTATTCCCAGCAATATGCATATCGCTGGGGCCTACAACATCACCGGCCGTCGCGGTGTAACGCTGCGCGCCATCGGGGGTTAGCGTCCATATACGTTGTTGCTTTTCGCCATCATCAAAGACAAAGTGCTCATCGAGCGTACCAATACCGTTATTCCAATGAGCATTAATCACCGCATTAAAGTGCCGAATCACTTTGCCTGATCGGTTTTTAACCACCCCATGGGCCGACAAGGGACCATCAAAAAACGTCTCTATATTTAACCTCGGTGTTTTATCTTTATAATCATTTACCGTAATAGGCGAGCACGCGCCCAAAAGCACAACAAAAGCCATAGCCGCTGCGCACCGTGACGCCGCTTTGATTAATGTAAAGAGCATATTTTTTATCCCAGTTATTTATTTTGATACCCAGTGTACGGTCCATACCTTAAAGTGTATGAGTCACCTGCATGTATTGGCCCGCTTAGGTATTTAACACAACCCATGCCCAACAACGGGTTGGCCACGCTGGGCAGTGATTCACAGATATATATGCGTTATAAAAAGATCAGACTCATAACCAGAATGATTTAAAACGAGTGCATGTCCCAGCTATTACACCAGCTATTACACACATAGTCGGCAACACCCACGCTCTACCCCTCTTCAATAAAAAGCGCCGTACATTACGGGCCTTGCCTGTACGCTAATGGGGTGGTGCTGAGTCGTTTATTTTTAATATTTGCTGTTAACGGGGTATATGTGATTTTGCACTGCGTAGATTTATCTCGCAGCCTCAGCCTTCACGACACAGGGCCGCTACAAGTTCATCCCTGAAGGCTGCACGCGGGCGTCCTGCCCGCATAGCCCGCTGAGTAGTGAAGACTGAGGCGCTGGTAAACGGATATTGTTCAGTACGCTTTTATAAATGGCGTGAAAGCTGAGGGACAAGAAACGCAGGCAAGAAACGCAGGCAAGAAACGCAGGGACAGGCACACCAAAAACACCTTTCGAGTATAAAGAACCCAAAACCTAAAATAAATCGCTATTTGACTCACCAGCCAGCCTTATCTAACGTTAAATCATAAAGCACTGGATAAGCAGACATGACGCAACCTCGCAAGCAACTGGTTTCGATAGACGATACCGCTTTTTACAACA
>CANLTI010000040.1 GCA_947494095.1 uncultured Pseudomonadales bacterium | reverse complement strand
GCAGTCCTCGATGCCTGATGAGCAATCCATGTTCTATTCCGCCCTCTAAGTCACCTCATTAAAGCGGAGAAGAGCCTAAATAGCAGCAAGAATGGTTTTATTTTCAAGGGCTTGGGGCTAGATCGGTCTGTGAGGCTTGCGGTATTATGCTGCACAGAGATAAAACCGTGATAATGGGCGGATAACCGATACAAAGGCAGACGTATGCAAAACCCTATACAGAAGACGATAGTACTCAAATTAAAAGAAGCGCTCGCCCCAGACCACCTTGAAGTTATTAATGAAAGTGCTAATCACAATGTCCCTGCGGGCTCAGAAAGTCACTTTAAAGTCATCGCAGCAAGCCGCCATTTTGATGGCAAGCGAGCGGTGGCTCGCCATCAAATGGTATACCAAGTTTTAACGCAAGAGCTAAAAGGTAGTGGGCAAGGCGCCGGTGTGCATGCATTGGCGCTGCATTTATATACGCCGAGCGAATGGGCTGGGCAGCAAAAAGCGCCAGTCTCCCCGCCATGCTTAGGGGCTAAAAAATAAGCGTTTAAATGAGACCGTCTAAACGGCGCCCTTAAAGCCCATTTGTCGCCATGCCTCGTACGCAATGACAGAGGTGGCATTAGAGAGATTCATGCTGCGGCTTTCGGGTCGCATCGGGATGCGCAATACGCCATGCACTTGCGGCGCCGTTCTGATTGCCTCGGGAAGCCCGCGTGTTTCGGGGCCCATTAGTAAAAAATCACCCTCCTCAAACGTTTGCTCGCTAAACCAATGCGTACCCTTGGTGCTAATAGCAAATAATCGTGCCTGAGTGTTGGCCTCAATAAAGGCTTGCCAGTTGGCGTACTGCTTAACATTTTGCCACTCGGCGTAATCGAGCCCTGCACGGCGTAGGCGCTTGTCATCTAATTCAAAGCCGAAAGGCTCAATTAAGTGAAGTTGAAAGCCCATGTTGGCGCATAAGCGAATAATGTTGCCCGTGTTGGGCGGGATTTCAGGTTCAAATAAAACAATATTTAACATAAGAGACTGCCAGAGTTTAAGAGGTTGCGAGTGGTGCGTGTATTGTTGGTAACAATGAATGTCAGACAATTTTTATAGAGCGTCTATACTCAGTTTAACGTACCGCATTTGCTTAACGATTTGTCTATAAAAAGGGCGTTCAGAATAACAGTGAATTTTATGCGCTACTTTCGGTGGCGTATAGGGGAAATGCTAACAAAGGGCTAAATCAGGTTGCTAACGTGATTAAATGGCGAAAAAATAGTCAGTCGGATCAGACGATAGGGCTTGAGTTTAGGGAAGACGGCATTGCTATTGCGCACCGTCAAACAGTGGACTATGGCAATTTGCTCAAGCATGTCGACTTTCTTCCAGCAAACTTAGAGTCGTCTAATATTAAAATGCTGGGCGACTATGTTAAAGCGAATCATCTGCAAAAGCTCCCCTGTAACGTGGTGTTACCACAAGGGCAATATCAATTGCTATTGGTGGATGCGCCGGATGTGCCAGAGGAAGAAGTTCGGAGTGCTTTGCGTTGGAAGATCAAAGATTTGATTGCAACACCTTTAGATGATGCCGGTATTGAATACTTCTATCTGCCAGAAGATGGCGCGCACTCACGCAAAAAAATGATCTATGTCGTTGTTTCAGAGTTATCACGTTTGCGCAATATTATAGAGCTTATTAAAGCCGTCGACTTGAATTTAAAAAGTATTGATATTAACGAGTTGGTTATGCGTAACCTCGCCACGAGCTTGATTGATCCAGGCTTTGAAGGTCGTGGTGTTGCGATAGCTCGGTTAAGGCAGGGGCGAGGTAGCGTAAGTCTGTTCAAAAAAGGAAACTTATATTTATCAAGGCAATTTGACTTGGATTATCAAGCGGGCTTATTAGAATCGTTACCCGAGGATATATTGGCGTTAGAATTACAGCGCTCTCTGGATTATTACGAACGGCAAATGGGTCAGGCAGCCCCTGGCGTGGTTTATATTTGTGGCGATGGCGTGGCCGAAGATAAAATTAGTGATGCACTTAGAGTGAGTTTGGTGTCGTCCATTCAATATTTAGATATTGGCGCTATTTTTGGTGTGCCTGATGATGGGGATGCGCTGGAGTTTCAGAAGTGTTTAGGTGCTATTGGTGGGTCATTACGTGTAGGGGCCGTCAGTGCAGCAGGTTAATTTATATTTACCCGAGCTTAAGCCGCAAAAAGATTGGTTTAGTGCAAAGTATCTATCGGCTATTTTTGCCGGTGTTTTTTTTATTTTATTACTTGTGCATTATGTAAAAGTTTATGAAGTGAGTCAGTTAGAAAAAGAGCTAGAAGAAAAAAACCTAGTGCTTGATGCATTAGGGGTAGAGTTGGATAAAACTAAAACAATAAAAACACCTAACTCTCGTCAAGATATTGAAATGTCTATTGCGCTTTTAGAAAAAAAAATAAAATCACGCGAGCGGTTATTCAATTTGATTCAAGGTCAGACTTTAGGTGAAGATTTTAGCTTTCATACCGCGATGAAGGCTATGGCGGTTAATTCTTCAAAAAACTTATCAATCTCTCATTTTACGTTTTCTTATGGTGGTAAATTAATCGAAATGTCGGGTGAAGGTTTAAATGCTTATGATGTGCCTCAGTATTTTGGTTTGTTGCGCAAAGAAGCTATTTTTTCAAAATCAAAATTTGGATTGATTGATATTGGTAATATTAAAGCTAATGGGGGTGTTGAGTTTTCTATGGGATATGACGGAACCACCTCTTTTAGTGTCCCGGTGAAAAAATGAAAATAATCACTCGTTGGTTAGAGCTTTGTAGCCGTTTTGATGCTTTGGTTGTACGTGAGCGGATGTTGTTATTTGGTTCATGTTTGGCGGGCCTTTATTTAATGATTGATACGATATTCATCTTGCCAATGAATGAAAAGCAGACGATTTTATCTGCGGAAATGATCGCGATCCAAAAAAAAATAGATCAAATTGCGACAGAAAAAAAAGTATTTGATCGTGTTGCCCAGCGCGATCCTGACGCTAATTTAAAGCGCGAAAGGTTGAAGCTACAAGGGCGATTATTGCAGCTAGAAGGGGGCCTTGATGAGCTATCTTTACGCTTAATTGCTAGCGATCAATTGCCTGAAGTTTTGCGTGAGGTGTCTAAAAGTGCGGGTAAAATGAATCTTAAGTCATTAAAAACGCTGCCTCCAGAAGCGATAGATTTAAGTGGTAAAGTTATCAAAATGAAAGCGATTGCGCGCGCCGCCAAAGATTACTTGTCGGGTAATGATAGTGAAGAATCGGAAGGTAAGGCCTTACCCGCCGAAAAAGTCTACCGACATGCAATTAGGCTACGCCTTGAGGGAACCTACTTTGAGGTGATGGAGTTTTTACAGGTCCTAGAAAACTTAACGTGGCGTTTTTATTGGGAAGGCATTGATTATAAAGTGGCGCAATTTCCAAATGCTGTTGTTGAAGTAGAGCTTTACACGCTCTCGACGGATGAGGGAATGCTAGGTGAGCAATAAAAGTCAATACAAAGCCTATGAAAAATATCTTTATACGGTAGGCATCGCCATAGCCATACTGGTGAGTACGAATGCGATAGCTGAGCCACTGAGAGACCCTACAATGCCTTTACATGAAGTGCTTGTATTAGAGGATGAGGTTGAGTTGGTGCTCGCTGCCATCGCCGATGTTGGAGGCGAAAGTTTTGCAATCATTAATGGTCAAAGAGTCTATGAGGGTGAGGTTATTAAGGGTGCAAAAATTGAAAAAATTGATGATAAGTCTGTGATCTATAGCCACAAAGGCAAGCGGCATATCCTCAATATGCGTCTGTCATTAATTAAATAGGACTCTACAGGTAGTGTCATGAAGATAATAACTATTTTTGCTTGTCGTATTATTTGTCTGATATACATGCTGACTCTAATATCAGCCTGTGCGCGTATGAATGGTGAGCTGATTGGTGAAAGAGAAATGGCAAAAATCATCGGTGAGCAAGATCAGCAGATATTTAAAGACGATGTAAAAAATACCAATGATTTTGCACACACCACAAGGCATCAGCCTAAAAAAACAAAGCGCTTTAATTTGTCGGTCACAAATTTACCAGCAAAAACGTTTTTTTTAAGCCTAGTCTCTGATGCAGGGGTTAACGTAGTTACCGACCCAGAAATAACAGGATCAATAAGCCTAGAGTTAAATAATGTCACAGTGGCCGATGTCTTAAAAGTCACGCGTGATGTTTATGGGTATGAATATTCTTATAATAATAATGTATATATTATTTACCCTAGAAAATTAAGAACAGAAATTTTTGATGTTGATTACTTAAATATTTCTCGAGAAAGTTCGACTGAAACATCGGTGGCCATTAGTGCTATTACCGGCTCAAATGGTGGTGGAAGCCAAGAAGGTGGTAGTAGTACAACGGGAGGGCAGGTCAAAAGCGCTTCGGGTACTCAGATAACGACTAAAAGTAATACGGATTATTGGCAAAACTTAGAGGAAACCTTGAATGCCATTGTAGGCTCTGCCGAAGGTCGCTCTGTGATTGTAAACCCCCATGCGAGTATTATTGTTGTTAAGGCATTACCTAAAGAGCTGAACAGGGTCCGGCGATTTTTAGAGCGTGCACAAATTAATGTTACCCGACAAATTATTTTAGAAACTAAAATATTAGAGGTGACTTTAAGTGATGGTTATGAAGCGGGTGTTAATTGGGATCAATTAGGCAATCAAATGACTTACACCAATAATGTTTCTGAATTTGATACTGTTCCGAATATTTTAGGTGCGCAAGATAATGGTGAGCTCTTTTCATCGGTGGTGGTAGTGAATGATATATTTCGTTTGCTGGCTTTTTTAGAGACGCAAGGCTCGGTACAAGTTTTATCTAGCCCTAGGGTAAGCACCGTTAATAATCAAAAAGCGATGATAAGAGTGGGTACAGATGAGTTCTTTGTGACGGGGGTAAAAAGTAATACAACAGCCAGTGCGGCGACCACTACAACATCGCCAGAGATAGAACTCACATCATTCTTTAGTGGTATCTCTTTAGATATTACCCCTCAGATTAGTGCCGATGGCGCTGTAGTACTGCATGTACACCCTTTAGTGAGCACTGTGGAAGACCAGCAAAAAGTATTTACAGTTGGCAATGATGAGTATGATTTACCGTTAGCACTTAGAGAGATAAGAGAAAGCGACAGTATTGTACGCGCGCACAGCGGCGAAGTTGTGGTGTTGGGTGGGTTAATGCAAGAAACCACGGTGCAAAATGATGGCAAGCGCCCCATTTTAGGTGAGATTCCTTTCCTTAATTTATTCTTTAAAACAAAAAGTGATCGTAAAACAAAAAAAGAATTAGTCATTTTAATGCGACCGGTCGTTGTTGATGCAAATGCCTGGAAAGATGATATTCGCAATAGCCTTCAGCGCTTTGAGAAAGTTGGTGACGAATTTAGAATGCAAAAATAGTGATGTAAGTCATGAGAAATATATCGCTAATAAGCCACTGTAACAAAGCTCATTCAATAGTTTGTGAGTATTTTTTTGGGTGTTTAATCGATGTTTTTAAAGTGGAGGTGTGCTTAGGCTTTGCAGAGTATAAGACTAGTCGTATAAAATTAAAAAGGTAAAGCAAGCAGCATTAGGGCGAGGCAATAATCGTGTGTCCAGTTAGATGTAGAGTTCGGTTAATTTATTTAAGAGTGCCTAGCGGCGGTACCTTCGGCTGTAACAGAAAAATAATATGGCGCCTGCCAAGATGTTTTGAGTGATGCGCTAAGGGAATTTATTATGACAACTCAGCAGAGAATTCGCATTGGTGATTTGTTGGTCGCGCAACAAATTATTACTTCAGCGCAGCTTTTGAATGCTTTAGAAGAACAAAAAAATACAGGCCATAAACTGGGTCGACAATTAATCGAAATGGGTTATGTCGAAGAAAACACGCTATTAACCTTACTCTCTAAGCAGCTTAATTATCCTTTTATTGCTCTTAAACAATTTCAATACGATAAAGAACTTGTTCAAATATTGCCAGAGACAATCGCGCGACGCTATCGTTTAGTGGTTTTAAAGCGCGAGCCAGATGGCCTATTGTTAGGGATGAGTGACCCCACCGATATTTTTGGCCTAGATGAGGCGCATAAAGCATTAAAAGAAAATATTAAGCCGGCGGTAGTCCGTGAGTCTGAACTCATGGATATTATTGATACGGCATATAGCCGCGCAGGTGAAATTGCGTCGCTGGCAGAGCTACTCGATGAGGAGCTTGGTGGCGAAGCATTAAATTTAAGTGAGTTGTTATCTTCGGTTGAAGATACTGACGCACCTGTTGTTAAATTGTTACAAAAGATCTTTGAAGAAGCGCTTAAAACACGCGCATCAGATATTCATATTGAACCCGATGAGCATGTCCTGCGTATTCGTCAGCGTATTGATGGTGTGTTAGCTGAGACAGTCATGAATGAAAAGCGCATTGCCGGTGCGTTAGTGGTGCGTTTAAAGTTGATGTCTAATTTAGATATTTCTGAAAAGCGCTTGCCGCAAGATGGTCGTTTTCAGCTCACGATTAATAAGCGCAATATCGATGTACGCTTATCGACTATGCCTGTGCAATTTGGTGAGTCAGTGGTTATGCGCTTACTCGATCACTCTCAAGGTATCAAAAAGCTCGATAGTGTGGGTATGACTCCGGAATACGTAAGGCGATTTAGGCATATTATTACCCGCCCCCATGGCTTAGTTTTAGTGACCGGACCAACCGGTAGCGGTAAAACCACCACACTTTATGGGGGCTTAAGTGAGTTAAATACGCCAGAAAAAAAGATCATTACGGTTGAAGACCCAGTTGAATTTAGGTTGCCCCGTATTAGCCAAGTACAAGTCCATGAAAAAATAGGTTTAGATTTTGCGCGCGTACTACGAGCGACCTTAAGGCAAGACCCTGACATCCTATTAGTGGGTGAAATACGTGATGCGAGTTCTGCAGAAATCGCCCTTAGGGCGGCAATGACCGGACATATGGTGCTATCAACGTTGCATACCAATGATGCGATAGCTTCGGCATTGCGCTTAGTCGATATGGGGGTTGATGCTTACCTTGTTGCCTCTAGTTTAAAAGCCATTGTTGCTCAGCGGCTAGTGCGTAAAATATGCGAAAGCTGCAAGCAACCGGCGATGCCTTCTAGCGATGAACGATTATTACTTAAAAGCTTAGGGGTCGATCAAAGCGTACCTTTTTATCGTGGAATAGGCTGTTCACACTGTTACAACACTGGATATCATGGCCGGATTGGTGTTTTTGAGCTATTAGAGTTAAATCAGGCCATGGCCAATGCTCTGCGTGATAACAATGTACGTGAATTTAATGCAGTCGCTCATAATCATCCGCATTATAGGCCTTTAAATTTAGGCGCCTTAGATTATGCAATTGAAGGGCTAACAACCTTAGAAGAGGTTTTAAAAGTGACGGCACAAGTGGAGGACGAGTCTATTGCATCACCACAAGCCACTCAGGCGACAGGTAATATTGTTGATGACCCGTCATTGTCAGATCCTAGTATACCGGCGATAGATAACCCCTGATGGCGACATTTAAATTTTTTGGTCGAACAAATCAAGGTCAGCCTATTACCGGCGTCTTAGACGCTGCATCGGCTGATGCTGTAGCCTTGCAATTACAAACGCGTGGCGTAACACCGGTTAATATTACTGAAGTGACGATGGTAGCGTCCGCCGGTATGCAGCTGGGCATTTTGTTTGGTAGTAAAAAAATAAAATCGGTTGAGCTAATTATGTTTTGCCGGCAAATGTATACGATTACAAAGTCGGGTATTCCTTTAGTGCGAGGCATTAGAGGTTTAGCGGCCAGTATTCGGCATGAGCATTTTCGCGATGTGTTAAACGATATTTCTGATCGCTTAGAAAGCGGCATGACATTATCGGCTTCGTTGTCAAAGCATCCTGAGGTGTTTAATCATCTGTTTGTGAGTATGATTAATGTAGGCGAAAGTAGCGGTAAACTGGAGGATGTATTTAAGCAGTTGGCGTTTTATTTAGAGCGAGATGAAGCCACGCGAAAAAGTATTAAATCAGCCATTCGCTACCCTACATTTGTCATTATCGCACTAGCGATTGCCATAGCGATTGTTAATGTATTTGTGGTGCCTAAATTTGCCGCAATGTTCGAAAAATACGATGCACCTTTACCGCTTGTTACCAAAATTTTGATGGCCACCTCAAATGCCTTCATCAATTATTGGTGGGCGTTGTTGCTCGTCGTTGGAGTGATTGTTATCGGTGTGTATCTATTTTTACACAACCCAAAGGGCGCTCAACTTTGGGGTAAACTTAAGTTAAAGTTACCTGTGGTTGGTGAAACAATTAATCGTGCTTTAATGGCGCGTTATGCACGCAGTTTTGCTTTAATGCTTAAAGCCGGTTTGCCGGTTAACCAGGCATTAACCTTGTGCTCGCGTGCGATCGATAACCCTTACCTCGCCGAAAAAATCGAAGGTATTCGCCGAGGTGTGGAGCGCGGTGATAGCCTTATTCGTACTCATGTAGCGACGCAGCTATTTTCGCCTTTAATTCTACAAATGATCTCGGTGGGAGAAGAGAGTGGACAGGTCGATCAATTATTAGAGGAAGTAGCCGACTTTTATGAGCGCGAAGTTGATTATGACCTTAAAACGCTGAGCGCTAAAATTGAGCCCATTTTAATTGTTGTCATGGCAGGCTTTGTTACGATATTGGCTCTGGGAATATTTTTGCCAATGTGGGATATGTATAGTGTGCAAAAAACCGGAGGATAAGACGGCGGCCTACCACTTGTCGACATAAGGGGCGAGGAAAAATACATTATCCAATAGTACTTGTTTTCTGCTTCCTCTGCGTTGCCCAAAGTGTTACATGCCCAGGCGCGCCCCTTCGAGCGCCTTGCCGAGAAAACAGAACCCTACGTCTAATTGGACAAGCCATTATTGCCTCGCCCTAGCCCTGCGTATTGCTGCTTATGTGTATTGAATGGTGGTGGGCATCAAAAGAAACTATTGACTGGAACGCATTTTGCGATGCCTCTTAAACAATCGACATTACGTCAAGGTTTAGGCGGTATTTAATGACAATTTCTTTATTTCAGCATTTAAAGCAAGTTCCTAAAAATATGACGCGCGCTAAGGCATTTGCGAACGCGCGGTCATTATGGCATGGCAATTTGTCGGTTCCTTTATTGCTGCTCATGCTCCTTGGCATGATGATTCTGCCATTACCCCCTTTTTTATTAGATGCTTTTTTCTCTTTTAATATTGCCTTGTCTATTGTGGTGTTGCTGGTTAGTGTTTACACCCTAAAACCGACAGATTTTGCGATGTTCCCAACGATCTTGTTAGTGGCAACATTGTTGCGCTTGGCTTTGAATGTGGCCTCTACTCGAGTAGTTTTATTAGAGGGTCATGAAGGCGGTGCGGCGGCGGGTAAGGTTATTCAAGCCTTTGGTGAAGTGGTTATTGGTGGCAATTTTGCTGTCGGCCTGGTTGTTTTTATTATTTTAGTCATTATCAATTTTGTGGTTGTGACCAAAGGCGCTGGACGAATATCAGAGGTGAGTGCGCGCTTTACACTAGATGCGATGCCTGGTAAGCAAATGGCCATTGATGCCGATTTGAATGCGGGCCTTATTGATCAGGACGAAGCCCGTATGCGCCGCGCAGAAGTGTCGCAAGAGGCTGATTTTTATGGCTCTATGGATGGCGCGAGTAAATTTGTGAGAGGCGATTCGGTCGCCGGCATTCTTATTTTAATTATTAATATTATAGGCGGCTTGATTGTTGGTATGGTTCAGCATCAGTTAGAGTTTTCTGATGCGCTCGAAAAGTATGTGTTATTGACAATAGGTGATGGCTTGGTTGCTCAAGTCCCCTCATTACTTTTATCGACTGCGGCCGCCATTATGGTGACGCGCGTCAATAGCTCTGAAGATATGGGGAATCAGGTCACCGGCCAAATGTTTGCTTCACCGCGGGCTTTAGGTATTGCGGCTTTTATATTGGCTGTGATGGGCTCGGTGCCAGGCATGCCTCATGTCCCTTTTTTAGGGTTAGCGGCTATTTGCGGTGCCTTGGCTTATTACATTGTATTTAAGCGCGATTTTGCCGACATGGTCGTAGAAGAAAACGATACCGCTGGCATGGGTGCTAGGCCGGTTAACCTTGATCAGCAGCAGCCGTCATTATCCGGTGCGCCAGCGCTAGAGCATCAACCGGTCAATGACGACCCCGTTGAGGTGAGTTGGGATGATGTGAAACCGGTTGATATCTTAGGGTTAGAAGTGGGCTATCGGCTTATTCCCTTAGTCGATAAAAATCAACGGGGTGAATTACTTGGCCGTATCAAGGGCGTACGCAAAAAGCTTTCTCAAGATATTGGTTTTTTGATTCCCCCTGTCCATATTCGCGATAATCTGGACTTGCTGCCGAATATTTATCGCTTAACGCTCATGGGTGTTGAAGTGGGCGAAGGCGAGGTGTTTGCTGACAAGTTTATGGCGATTAACCCTGGTGAGGTATTTGGCCCGCTGCAAGGTTTAGCCACAAAAGACCCCGCATTTGGTTTGGAAGCGATTTGGATTGATGAAACACAAAAAGAGCAAGCGCAAACGCTAGGTTATACCGTGGTTGACCCAGCGACAGTGGTAGCGACACATTTAAATCAATTGGTGGGTAAGCATACACACGAATTATTAGGTCATGAAGATGTTCAAAAATGGCTTGATTTATTGGCCGATCAATCCCCCAAGCTGGTGGAAGAGTTAGTCCCTAATACCCTGTCCATTAACCAGCTGCTTAAAGTATTGCAAAATTTATTGCGCGAACAGGTCAGTATAAGAGATAAGCGCTCTATTGCTGAAGCCTTAGCCGCTCATGGCGATAAAAACGCTGATATTAGTGCTTTAACGGGCCATGCGCGCGTAGCTCTGGCACGACAGATTGTACAAAATATCATTGGCAGTGAGCCGACGTTAAATGTCATCACATTAGATGCCTCACTGGAACACTTGTTGCTACAGTCATTACAGCAAGCACAAAAAGTTGGCGCAGACGCAGCCAGTTTTATTGAGCCTCAATTAGCTGAACGCCTCAATAAATCTTTATTAGAGGCCGGGCAAAAAATGGAGGCTGCAGGCGTACCGCAAGTGCTATTAGTGGCTGCACCTATACGTTCAATGCTAGTGAAATTTACACGTTTTAGCCTGCCAGAGTTACATGTGTTGGGTTACAACGAAATCCCAGACAATAAAGAAATTTCGATTCAAGCGAGTGTTGGTGGTGATTTAAACAATGCATAAACCAGTGCATTGAAGCACAGCACTAAAGTGTCTGCTGGGTTGATATGAGACAGAGGTATTTATGACAACAAAACGATTTTTAGCCAGTGATATGAGTCGAGCTTTAAAAAAAGTGCGTGAAGAGCTTGGCCCCGATGCCATTATATTGTCAAGCAAGCGTGCCGATAAAGGAGTCGAAATTATTGCAACGCTTGATGATGTTTCGCCTTCACCTGAAAAGCTGGCTAAAAAACAATTTGCAGCACGTTTTGATGAAGATTTTGATCAGCCATTAGATAGCGATACGCAATGGGGCGATCATCATCAGGCGCAACGCATTGCCGCGAATACACATGTGCAGGCATCGGCGAGTCGCTCAGCGCCTAACGACACACGTTTTGAGCCCGCCGTCAATGAATCGGCAGTAGCGCAAAATCAACGTGCGCAATCTTCTAGAGTGACTGATGCGCAACCCACAACCAGTGAGCCATTTGAATCGGCGGCCATTAACGCCGAGCGTTTAGCGAGCGAAATTCAAATTGCTCATGAACGTATGCTGGCGGCCCGCGGACAAGACTTTCATCGTGACGATGATGTGCCATCTCCAAACACCCAGCCAAGACAAGGGCAAAATCGTCAAGTAGCGAGTTTTACTCAGCAAGTGAAAGCGCGTGGTTTAGAACCCGAGGCCACCGAAGCGCAAAACGATAAATTACACTCGCTGTATAATGAAATTGCTGAAATGCGAATGATGTTAGAGGAGCAAATGTGGCATCGCGAGCAAGCGCCCGCAGCATTGCCCGGCGCAAAACCCCTCACAGGCAGGGCCAAGCAATTGGCTGCGCAGTTGCATCATTTAGCCCTACCCGAGCCCTTAACACAGGCACTGCTAGAGTGCGCTAATGATGAGGAGCGCCTGCCAGTATGCTGGCGCAATGCTTTAGGTATGCTGGCGCGCAAATTACCGATAGATACTCGAGATCCGATAGAGCAAGGCGGCATATTTGCATTTGTTGGGCCTACGGGAGTGGGTAAAACAACAACCGTGGCTAAATTAGCGGCCCGCTATGTACTCAATCATGGGCGTGGCAAGGTGGCCATCGTGACCACGGATACCTACCGTGTTGGCGCACACGATCAGCTTAAAGCACTAGGGCGTATTTTGCAGGTACCGGTGCGCTCCATTGAAGGCGAGCATCAGATGGAGGCTGTGCTCGCGAGCCTTAAGCAATACTCTTTGATTCTTATCGATACAGCAGGGTTCCGCCAGGGCGATGCAAAACAAGCGCAACAAGAGGCGCTTTTGAGTGCTTGCCCAGAATTGCGTCGTATTCTTGTTATGGCATGTAATAGTCAAGCGCAAATATTAAAAGCATCAATACACGCCTACGGAGTACAACCGCTTTTAGGCTGCATCATGACCAAGCTCGATGAGTGTGCCAGCTTGGGTGAGGCCTTCGGCGCGCTAAGCGACGGGCGTGTACCGTTACTCTATAGCGCAGCCGGCCAAGAGATTCCTGATGATATTCAGCTCGCCAGCGCCACCAATCTTGTGGCTTTAGCCGTCAAGCTTGCACGCAATGACGAAGGTCGAAATATAGCGGCAGGTGCTTAACGCGGTGCCCGTAATGCGCCAGCTAAAATGGCGCTTGGCAGTCAATAAAAGAGACCGATGGTAAGCGTGAAAAGTCAAAGCTTCTATACTTGATAAATTGCTGTGTATATTTGTTGTACCATAACAAATCAAACGTGTGCTTTATTCAGTATCGGTTAATACTAAATAGCTGAAATACTAAAAGCTAAACAGAAGGATGTATTGTTCATGAGTAGTCATCCCGTAAAAGTTATCGCTATAACCGGTGGCAAAGGTGGTGTGGGTAAAACCAATATTTCTGTTAACTTAGGAATAGCCTTAGCCCAAATGCGTCGTCGAGTGATATTAATGGACGCCGACTTAGGCTTGGCCAATGTTGACCTGTTACTCGGTTTGCAAGCGCAATTTACACTGGCGGATGTGCTCAGTGGCGCGCGAACTTTACAGCAGGTGATGTTGCATGGTCCTAGTGGTTTAAAAGTTATTCCTGCTTCTTCTGGCGTGCAAAAAATGGCGGCTTTGTCTGCCGGTGAGCACGCTGGAATTATTCATGCCTTTAGCGAGTTAGGTGACCAAATGGACGTCCTGCTGATTGATACAGCGGCTGGGATTTCTGATACGGTGGTGAGCTTTGTATGTGCCGCGCAAGAGGCGGTCATTGTTGTATGTGATGAGCCTTCATCGATTACGGATGCCTATGCCTTAATGAAAGTGTTAAACAAAGACAATGGCGTTATGCGCTTTCGGGTTATTGCTAATATGTGCCGTAGTGTCGCCGAGGGGCAAAGGCTATTTAACAAACTCAATACCGTATGTGAGCGCTTTTTAGATGCCTCAATTCACTATATTGGCGCCGTACCCTTTGATGAAAATTTGCGCAAAGCCGTCCAGTCACGTAAACCCTTATTAGAATATGCTCCGCGTAGTAAAGCGGCGCAAGCGATTCGCGTGATTGCTCAGCGCTTAGATCAGCTGCCGGTCCAGCGCAATGCAAAAGGCCACCTTGAATTCTTTTTTGAGCGATTGCTCTCGGTTAGCGGGCAAAATTAAAGGCCTATTGTGTATCCATCATCAGCAGAGCTTAAGCCCGCAATTCATATTGAGGATTATGCGCATCTTGTGAAGCGTATTGCCTATCATATGGTGGCGCGTATGCCTGCTTCGGTCCAAGTCGATGACCTGATTCAAGCGGGTATGATTGGTTTACTAGAAGCGGCACAAAAATATCAAGATGATAAAGGTGCAGGCTTTGAGACCTATGCCGGCATCCGTATCCGCGGTGCAATTGTTGACGAGATGCGCAGAGGCGATTGGGCACCGAGGTCGGTACATCGCAATGCGCGACGCATCAACGAGGCGATTGCTAAAATAGAAGCGCGAACCGGCAGTGATGCCGCCGACTTTCAAGTGGCCGAAGCCTTAGACGTTAGCCTTGAAGAGTACCATGCTATGGCACAGGATTGTGCCAGTACTAAGCTGTTTAGTTATGAAGAGACCTTTGATGACGAAGGCGAAGAAATACTGACAAGTGATAGCTCGAAACAGCATCAAAACCCGGCCGATATGGTGCAAAAACAAGCACTCAAAACAGCTTTGGCAGAGGTGATTAAAGGCCTTAAAGAGCGTGAACAAATGGTGTTAAGTTTATATTACGAGCAAGAACTGAATTTAAAAGAAATTGGTGAAGTGCTTGGTGTAACCGAATCGCGAGTGAGTCAAATTTTAAGCCAAACGGCTCTGCGTATACGGTCGCGTATGGCGCAATGGCAGCGCTAATAGCGGTAAATCATACCGTCATGTTTTATTAACCACGATCTATTCAACAATTTTGTAACTATTCCCCGACCCCAAAAACCCCCTCTTAACAGGGTGCTGATGGATTATTTACTGGGCATTTAAGCGCCGGGCCTTGCAGGGAAGGAAAGGTAAGGAAGGGGTAGGCAGTACACCTGCATAGGGATATGCAAGATTAGACTTTGCAGGAGCACAAAGTCGAGGAGAAAACTGTCGGTAGCGCTTATATAGCGGCCTAATCAATGATTCATTAGCACCCAATGTCGGTACCTCTGAATAGTTACATTTAATTCAAAGCTAAAACTGGCTAGCCGCCATTGACCAGCTAGACTTATGGTTACTCAGGATGGGTTTTTCAGTATTGCCGAGCTGTGTAAATGACGGCTGTAGTCGTTTGGTGCACAATGATTTTACGGCGCTTAAAATCCGCGGGTATCAGTATTGATATAACACATAAATAGTTAAAAATAATTGTGTGGTAAATGACAGAAAGGCTGTACCTGTTATTAGCTTTTAGGCTATGTGAATAGTCTTAGTCGCTAAAATAGAGGCGCTAATCTTAATCACCATTTTGGAGGTTGCATTGGATAAGAATATGAAAATCCTAATCGTTGATGATTTTTCAACAATGCGTAGGATCATCAAAAATCTTCTCAGGGATTTGGGCTTTACAAATACCCAAGAGGCAGATGATGGAGCAACAGCATTACCGATGCTTAAAAGTGGTGATTTCGATTTTTTAGTCACAGATTGGAATATGCCGGGCATGACAGGTATTGAGCTGTTAAAGCAAGTGCGTGCTGACGAGCGTTTGGTTTCGCTGCCGGTATTAATGGTGACCGCAGAAGCTAAGCGAGATCAAATTATTGAAGCTGCTCAGGCGGGAGTTAACGGGTATGTTGTTAAACCTTTTACCGCCCAAGTATTAAAAGAAAAAATAGACAAGATTTTTGAGCGCGTAGGGTAGTTCCTACTTGTAAAAGCATTATGCAAGCATTTGACTAATAAATTAAATAAGTGCAAGCGTTTTGCTGTGTTGCATAGAGATTATATTAGCTGCGGTTTATGAACGTGTTTTAGCAGTTTAATTTTAACTATGTGTGTGAGGAACTATCGCTGCGAGGCATTGAGTTATTATGGAATCAACGGATAATTGGCATCACGATGAACAATTTCTGGATGAGCTAAAGGGCTGTTCAGCCCAGCTTGTTGAGCAATTACAAAAAAAGGATTACGAGAACGCCTCTGGCGTTATCCGCGCTATTATGGACTCTCGAGATCAGCACCTTTTTAATTCTGTTGGTCAACTAACCCGCGCTTTGCATAGCGCGATTGTCAATTTTAATGTCGATACTGATATTCCGGGTGTTAATGGTAATGCCGATGGTGGTGATAGCGAAATAAGAGACGCCTCCGATCGCTTACACTACGTAATTAACATGACACAAAATGCCGCTGAAAAAACGATGGACCGCGTAGAAGCTGCGGCGCCTATCGCCATGAATTTGGGTCGTGAAGCCAAAACGCTAAAGGATGAGTGGGACAGGCTTCGACGGCGAGAGGTGAGTAAAGAAGAGTTTGCTCAGTTGTATGCGCGCATTGATGAATTTTTACTCGGCATGACCTTGGGTGCTGATGAATTGAATGAAAATTTGCAAGCCATTATTTTAGAGCAAGGCTTCCAAGATTTAACCGGTCAGGTACTTAAAAAAGTGATAGGTTTAGTCACTGACGTTGAAAATGAGCTGGTTAATCTCATGCGTATCGCAGGCAAGATTGAAGCTGTGGCGGGTATAAGCACTGACAAACCCATTGATGCCTCATTATCCCAGAAAAAAACAATATCGCCCTGCGAAGCAGAAGGGCCTCAAATTCATGCCGCACAACGTGACGATGTAGTTAATGGTCAAGATGACGTTGATGATTTATTGTCAAGCCTAGGGTTTTAAGGAGCTGCTATGTCTTTTGGTGAAGATGAAGAGATACTTCAGGACTTTTTGGTCGAGGCCGGAGAAATATTGGATCAACTGTCCGAGCAGCTGGTCGAACTCGAGCAGCGACCTGATGATCGCGACTTACTGAATGCTATATTTCGTGGGTTTCATACGGTTAAAGGCGGAGCCGGATTTTTACAACTCAATAATATGGTGACGTGCTGCCATGTCACAGAAAATTTATTTGATATCTTAAGAAACGGTAAGCGCCCAGTAACCTCTGAACTGATGGATGTCGTATTGCAAGCGTTGGATACGGTGAACTCTCAATTTGAAGATGTACAGCAACGCCGCCCAGCACTTGATCCGCCTGCCGAGTTAGTCGCTAGATTAGAGCGTTTAGTGTCTTGTGAAGACCTTAGTGATAGCCCTGAAGCAGCTGCTCCCGCGCCACCCGAACCTGAAAGTAGCACAGGAAAAGACCATCTGAATTTATCTGATGATCAATATGAAGGCTACATGGATGCTATCTCTGATAAAGACGAAGCGAGTACTACTAGCGCGCATACTCCGCAATCGCCGAGCAGCAACGAGATATCAGAAGACGAGTTTGATGATTTATTGGATCAATTGCACGGTAAGGGTTCTGGCCCTGGTATTGAGCAACCCGGTGGCGAGGTAGCACCTGTTGTACCTGATACCCATAAAGCGGCATCCAGTGCAACCCCCGACAGCTCGAGCGATGAGATATCTGAGGATGAATTTGAGGCATTACTAGATCAGCTACATGGTTCGGGTAAGAGCCCATCAGTATCTGAAAAACCTGCCGCTCCGGTTGTAAACACTGCAGCGAGCAAAGGCGGTGATTTAATTAGCGATAGCGAGTTCGAGGATTTACTCGATCAACTCCATGGTGCCGGTAAAGGCCCTGTTGTCGCACCAAATGCCAGCAGCTCCAACACTAGTAGTTCCAGTGAGGCATCTGCGCCTGCGCCGGTGACACCCGCGACGCAAGCGCCAAAAGCGGCTGTATTATCCAGCGCAAAAAAAGCGCCCGCCGGGCCTAAAGCGGTGCCTAGTGCTAAAGCATCACCAGAGGCCGGTAGTCATAGTAATAATGTAGCGGCCATTAGCCCTGCGAAGCCAGCTGCATCCCCAGCAGCAGGGGGCGCCAGTGCCGCGCCCGCCGCAGAAGCCACCGTCAGAGTCGATACTCAACGGTTAGACGATATTATGAATATGGTTGGCGAACTGGTTCTAGTGCGTAATCGCTTGGTGCGTTTAGGGCTAGATGCCAATGATGAGTCGTTGTCTAAAGCGGTCAGTAATTTAGATGTGGTCACTGCAGATTTGCAAACAGCAGTGATGAAAACGCGGATGCAACCGATCAAAAAAGTGTTCGGTCGTTTCCCGCGAGTTGTTCGCGACCTTGCGCGCAACCTAAAAAAAGAAATTGTTCTTGAGTTGGTAGGGGAAGAGACAGATCTTGATAAAAACCTCGTCGAAGCGCTTGCTGACCCCTTGGTTCATTTAGTTCGCAATAGTGTTGACCACGGCATCGAATTGCCTTCGGCGCGCGAAGAAAAAGGTAAGTCACGCTTAGGCAAAGTGATTTTGGCCGCAGAGCAAGAAGGCGACCATATTCTATTATCAATTACTGATGATGGCGGAGGTATGGACCCGAATAAACTCCGAGAAAAGGCGGTAGAAAAAGGAATACTCGATGCCGATGCTGCTGCGAGATTATCAGATGTTGAAGCCTTTAACCTGATATTTGCGCCAGGGTTTTCAACAAAAACTGAAATTTCTGATGTTAGTGGTCGTGGCGTCGGCATGGATGTGGTTAAAACAAAAATCACCCAACTTAATGGTTCTATTGATATAGATTCTAAGTTAGGTGAAGGGACGCGTATTGCGATTAAAGTGCCTTTAACGCTTGCGATTATGCCAACATTGATGATTATGTTGGGGCGTCAAACATTTGCCTTGCCATTGGTGAGCGTTAACGAAATTTTTCATATGGATTTGCGTAAAACTAATGTTGTAGATGGCCAAGAGTGTGTGACGATTCGAGAAAAAGCTATTCCTATTTTTCATTTAAAACGTTGGCTAGTTCGTGGTCCGGTATCGGCCGATAAGCCTGAAGAAGGGCATGTTGTTATTGTAAATGTTGGTACGCGAAGAGTTGGGTTTATTGTCGATCAGCTCATAGGTCAGGAAGAAGTTGTTATTAAACCTTTAGGTAAAATGTTACAGGGTACTCCAGGCATGGCGGGCGCAACGATTACAGGTGATGGAACGATTGCATTAATTTTAGATGTGCCTAGTATGTTAAATAAATATGTTGGGGTGATGTGATTGATTGTTAATGTTTAAATTAATTGGGCCTTTGTGTGATTTATAATGTTCTAGTGGTCGATGACTCTAATTTCTTTCAAAATAGATTAAAAGAAATTATCAACGAACATCCAGATTTAAATGTTATTGGGGTTGCGACTAATGGCCAAGAGGCTATTGAGCTGGCACGAGAGTTACAGCCCGATGTTATTTCAATGGATTATGAAATGCCATTACTTGATGGCGTGACAGCAGTGAAGATGATTCTTGCTGAGCGCAAAGTGCCAATCATTATGTTTTCATCGTTAACCTATGATGGCGCAAGAATCACACTGGATGCACTGGATGCCGGCGCCGTAGATTTTATTTCTAAAAATTTTTCTGAAATATCGCAAAATTCATCCAATTTAAAGCGAAAGTTACACTCGCGTTTATTATCGTTTGCGAAACAGTTTAATGTAGCCAAGCAAGACTCTGAACCGGTCCAGTCTATACCGCAGGTGAATACTGATGTGCAGGCTGATATTAAGCCTAAATCGAATAATGAAACGGTCATCGAACCGCAAGACGTGCCAAAGTGCGAGAATAAAAGGTTATCATCGCGTGCGCATAGGCCCAGAAAAAGTAAGATGCTAGTGATTGGTGCATCGACGGGTGGCCCTGTTGCTGTGCACCAAGTACTCGATGCTCTGCCGGGTGATTTTCCGTTGCCAATTGTTGTTATTCAGCATATGCCACCTAATTTTACACGCGCGCTGGCCGAACGTCTTAATCGGGTGTGCGCTTTAAATGTGGCTGAAGCAAAAAATGGTGACAAACTGATTCCCGGTAATATTTTAGTGGCCCCAGGTGGCATGCAGTGTATGTTTGATTCGGCCGGTGCCATTAAATTACTCGAAGGCGATGATCGAATGAACTATAAACCCTCATTAGATATTGCTTTTGCATCGGCGGCTAACTGTTTTGGCGCAGGTGTTTTGGGTGTTGTATTGACCGGTATGGGGGCCGATGGTTGCGAAGGTGCAAAAATATTAAAGCATAAAGGCGGCACGTTATGGGGGCAAAATGAAGCCAGTTGCGTAGTCTATGGAATGCCTAAAGCAGTCGCTGATGCGGGCTTATGCGATCAAGTTCTGCGGCCTGATGAGATTGGCGCTGCATTAACTCGAGTGACGTAGCGTGGATGGGCTAACAGTTGTTGGTATTATTATTGCCTTTGCTGCTGTTATTGGTGGTAATTATTTAGAAGGTGGCGCTTGGCATTTACTGATTAATTACCCCGCTGCAATTATTGTGCTCGGTGGTACCGTAGGCGCGGCTATTTTACAAACCCCTAAAAACATTCTCAAGCGCGCTTTAATTTTATTGGTATGGGTCATTAAGCCTCCGCAATTACATCAAAAAAAAACAGTTAAACAGGTGGTTAATTGGGCCGAAATAGCTCGAAAGCGAGGGTTACTAGGGTTAGATACAGTCATTACATCAGAAAAAAACATATTTATCAAAAAAGGTCTTCAGATGCTTGTAGACGGCACTTGTTCGGCCAAAATAAAAAATGTATTAGAAAATGATATAGCACTACTTAAGCAGCGCGACAATGACGCGGCGGGGTTTTTTGAATCGATGGGGGGGTATGCGCCTACGGTGGGTATTATAGGTGCTGTTATTGGTTTGATTCATGTCATGGGGCACCTTGGTAGCCCTGATGAGCTTGGCCCTGCATTGGCTATTGCCTTTGTAGCAACGCTCTATGGTGTTGGCGTGGCTAATTTATTTTTTTTGCCTGTGGCTAATAAACTGCGTGCACATGTCGATAGAGTGGCGATATGGCAGCAGTTACTAGTTGATGGTATTTCAGCCATTGCCGAAGGTGATAACCCTAAAATCATAGAGGCTAGACTTAGCGGCTACTGTTTATGACGTCTCGGTCTCAGCAGTTAACAGGGCCTGATCGTTGGCAAGTCAGTTATGCTGATTTACTAACGTTATTATTAGGTTTTTTTATTGTGATGTATGCCATCAGTGCTATGGAATCCGAAGAAAAAGAGCAAGTTATCGCTGCATTGCAAGAGAGTTTTATGTCGCCATCGCCTTTGTCACCATCATTGAATACGGATTCCTTATGGAGTTTTGATAGCCCGTTTTTTAATATAGATATGCAAGGTCAATGGCTATATGTAACGGTTGCGAGCGAGGCTTTATTTGACAGTGGCCGTGCCAGTCTCACTCAAACAGCAAAGCGTGAGTTGACAAAAATAGCGCCAATGATTGCAGACCAGACAGGCGTTGTTGAGGTGGAGGGCCACACAGATAACCAGCCAATTCATACCGATCTTTATGCCAGTAATTGGGCCTTATCGAGTGCTAGAGCAGTGGCCGTTGTAGATTTCTTGGTGAATTACAATGACCATATTAGTGGTGGACGATTTAGGGCCGTTGGCTTTGGGGAGTACTCGCCTATTGCCGATAATGACTCGGCCTCAGGGCGTGAAAAAAATAGACGGGTAGTCATAAAAATACAAAACGATAAGCCCTTGATTATGCAAGAGTATGTGGATAAAAAAAATAGCCAACCTATCGATGACTCTCATATTGATGATTTGATGCAACAAAAAGTATTAACTTCATCGGATGTTGATCGCGATGTACGCTCGACTCAAGATGCTAAAAATATCTTACAGCAACGGTTACAAAAAAAAGGCATAACGCCTCAAGAAAAATCAGGTGGCGGTGTCAAATTTTCAAAAGACTAGCCACCTTGACCGATGAGGTAACGGCTTAGGGGCGAGGCAATAATAATTTGCCCAATTAGACGTAGAGTTCTGTTTTCTCGGCAAGGCGCTCGAAGGGGCGCATGCCGGGGCATGTAACGCTTTGAGCAACGCATCGGGGCAGGAGCCCCTTATTAGACATTGCAGGAGCATAATGTCGAGGAGAGGAAGCAGAAAACAAGTATTATTGGATAATGTATTTTTTCCTCGTCCCTTAGGCCTGGTAGTGATTTCATTATGTCATCAATAGTCAGATAAATTTTAGGCTATATTTATTGGTAACTATTCGGCCAAGCTGACAAGCTTCACCTGAATAAGGTATGCAATAGTAGACTTTGCAGGAGCACACTGTCGAGAGCGCTTATATAGCGACCGCCACAGTAAATAATGCATTAGCGCCCGATTTTAGCCCCTCTTAATAGTTACCGTTTTTTTAAAATAAAAATATTAAAAAATTTTCCTCGTGGTCATAATTCAGCAGGCTTAGTCTCTCATCGGAGACAGAATCAGAGCCAGAGCTGCCCCGTAACGGTTTATGAAAGTCTTTATTGGCGTATTTCTAAGTTGCGATGCTTTGATGAGTTATTCTTTGAATGATTGCTGTTGTCAATGTTGGAGTAAATGTTGCTTTGTATTTGCGTAGATGAATAAATTTATAGTCGGGTATTGACGATGGAAGTATGGACTATTGCAAATCAAAAAGGCGGTGTTGGTAAAACCTCTACAACAGTAGCCTTAGCTGGAATTGCTGCCGCTACAGGGCAGCGTGTTTTAATGATCGATTTAGATCCCCATGGCTCTTTGAGCATGTATTTTAGGCAGGAACCCGATTATACGCATAAAAGCAGTTACACTTTATTTGAAAAACGCGAGGTATTAAATCAAGGGTTATTGCAAAGCTTAATTCGAAAAACACCTTTACCGACGCTACATTTGTTGCCAGCGGCAACAGCGTTAGCGACTTTAGAGCGGCAAATGCATGCCTGTGATGGCTTAGGTTTAGTGATGAGTCGCGCACTCGAGCATATTAAAGATGACTTTGATCTGGTTATTCTTGATTGCCCGCCTGTATTGGGAGTATTAATGATTAATGCTTTGGCGGCCTGTCAGCAGTTGATTATTCCGGTACAAACAGAGTATTTAGCGATAAAAGGTCTTGAACGAATGCTGCACACATTAAAAATGCTTGGACGGTCGAGGTCCACCCCTTTACCTTATGTGGTGGTGCCCACAATGTTTGATCGCCGAACGTCAGCTAGCGTACAAAGTTTGCGCGCCTTGAGGAATGAATACGGTGATTGTGTTTGGAAAGGTAAAGTCGTCATCGATACACGTATTCGTGATGCTAGCAAAGCTGGCGTGCCACCTAATTTATTTTCCCCGAGTTCCTCAGCGGTTGAGTGTTATCAGCAGCTTTATCATCAGCTTATTCGCCACGAATTACTCACTGATGGCGAGCATAGGCGTGCAAGTTAATTTAGGTTGCTATTATGTCTGATATTGTCGATCAAACTGAAGCGGGAGATGATCCGCTTGAACAATATATGATGAGTCTTTTTAGTGGGCCTGTAGATGCGTTAGTAGAGCGTGATTGCATTGAACAATCAGAATCAGAACCAGGACCAGAACCAGGACCAGAACGCGAGCAAGCGACTTTGCCTCTAGAGAATGCGGAGTCATCGTCTTGTACACAAAAAAATACAATCGGTAATATGTCCATACATGAGGGACATACACAGACCGTCAATAAAATCACAGATAAAAATTGTCTCGTCACGAATAAAAATTTGGGTGTAAAAAATAAGGCTTTGGGTGTAAAAAATGAAGCTTTGGTCACGACCAATAACGGGGTGACTGTTACTGATCAGATCGGTCATAAAAGCTCGCCAAAAAATTATGCTCAGGCGTTATTGCCTAAAAGTCCTGATAATGTTAGCGCAAAGGCCCCCATGCCAACACCCAAAAAAATAGGGTACACGGCAGAGCAAATTCCTAGTGATTTATTGTTAGAACCAAAGCAAAAAAGAGCGTTGCAAGCGCTTTTAGATCAAACCTTAAACGTCCCTTTGACGCCTTGCCCAGCCGAACCCAAGCCGCAGATCGACCCGCAGCCTATTAAAAGTAGCGCGCCAGCCTCAGTGATCTCAGCAGATACGCGTGTTATTGCGGTGCAAGATAAGCCGCGTATTCAGGCATCTGCGCCAAATAACCCGATCATAAGCCCACAAGATGCCCCATTGCCAAGCGCTGATGTGGCGTTCCAAGACACGTGCATTAATCAGGCTTTAAAAGGCTCAGCGGTGAGTGCTTTAGAGGCAGCATCACAAAAACCAGTATGCAATAACCCTGACTTTCGCGCTCATTGGAGCAACCATCACCCATCGTGGGCCCAAGATACCTTTGATGCACTGTTATTTAAATGCCGAGGGGTGACACTGGCCATCCCTTTAACTGCGCTTGGGCATATTTATACCCATGAGGAGCCGCTTAAGCAATTACCTAATACGCCATCATGGATGTTAGGGGTTAAGCCCTTATCTCAGGGTCAGTTAAAAGTTATTGATGCAGGCGCATACTTCATGCCTGATCGAGCGCCCAGCCTTAATATGGATAGCGAGCTCTATATTTTAGGTTTAGCCGGGTGTTTGTGGGGCTTTGCTGTTGATACCCTGACAAACCCCGTCACGATTAAACCCGAAGATGTCCAGTGGCGCCCTTTGAATACCAATAACCCATGGCTTGCGGGTGCAATCAAAAAACAAATGTGCGTATTAATTGATGCACCGGCGCTGCTCACTTTTTTATAGCAGCCATCGGTCTAAAGCTTAAAATCCTCTCACTAGGCTACTGGCGCAGCTGCTGCTGTCGTCTATAGTAAAGAGAGAATAATTGGTAATTATTCAGAGGTACCGAAATTAGGCGCTAATGAATCATTTACTGGGCTGCTCAAGCCGTCCGCGGCTTTGTGCTCCTGCAAAGTCTACCCCACGCATCCATGCTGGGGCGGGTGATATATAAGCGCTCTCGACAGTGTGCACCTGCAAAGTCTACTCTTGCATATCTCTATGCAGGTGCACTGTCTAACCCTTGCTTTCTCTGCAAGGCCCGGCGCTTATATATCCAGAAAACAACGCATCGGCACCGTGTTAATATCGGCACCGTGTTAATAAGGGTTTGCTAGTTTGGCTGAATAGTTATAAACAATGTATTGTTAGCAGTTTTTTGAGGGCGCGGGGCATGACGGCACAATTAACCAAAAAAAAAATCAGTGAAGATCCTGTTTTACAATGGGTCACATTTCATTTAGCCGGCGAAACGTACGGCGTCAATGTTATGCAGGTCCAAGAGGTCTTACGTTATACCGAAATTGCTCCTGTGCCTGGAGCACCACATTATGTTATCGGCATTATTAATTTACGTGGTAATGTTGTCACGGTAATCGATACGCGTAATCGGTTTGCGCTGTCGCCTGGCGAGATTACTGATAATACGCGAATTGTTATTATCGAAGCTGAAAAAAATGTGGTCGGTATATTAGTCGATAGCGTGGCAGAGGTTGTTTATTTGCGTCAGTCAGAAATAGAAACAGCACCGAATGTTGGCAATGAAGAAAGCGCTAAATTTATTCAAGGTGTTTGCCATAAAAATAATGAGTTACTTATTTTGATTGAGCTAGATAAATTAATCTCTGATGAGGAGTGGGCAGCAATAGGCGGTTTTTGACCTAACTAACATGGCTATATGAGGCGCTTATGTTGAGTGGTAGTGTAATATTGGATGGCGCTATTATTGTTGCCGCAGGTATTGTACCTGCGGCTATTGTTTTTTGCGCATGCACACTTCAGTTGCGTAAGCGCGTGCGCGAAGCGGCATTACAGCATCAGCTATTGTTGGATTTAAAAAAATCGCAAGCTCAGTCATTAAAGGTATCGATTGGTATGGGGCAGCGAATGTTGCATCTGGAAAAGCGCGTCAAAGCCTTACTTGATCAGCCTTCTCCAGAGATTATCGAGGAACCGTCTTTTTCTTATTCACAAGCCACTCAAATGATTCGTCAAGGCGCGGATGTTGATACCATTGCAGCAACCTGTGGAATATCTCACTCTGAAGCGCATTTAATGCAACGCATGTGCGCTGAAGGTCTGACCGAAAGCGACTCATGAGGGGCGCGGAGGACGCGCTTGGCGCAATACCGCAAGCAATACTACTGTATTAATCGACTATACTTTAACCTACTATATGTAACCCACTATATTTCAACTCTTACACTCTTTAATCTTGCCAGTGCCGCTGTTTTTCAAGATAGTTGTCAATGCTAGTCATTATGGCTTCGGTGCTTATGCCTCCAATTGCTTTGGCATACGTAATCTGAAACCTTATCCCTTACCCCTTAATTAGCCAAATAAACGTAACCCTGTAGCCAAACTAACGACCATTTTTTAATGATTGGTGCTGGCGTTATTAATTTTATCCTGACGCAATCCAGATACTACCTCCTCTAATGCCGAGCTGAATATCTCGTTGTTGTGCTCAACCGTAGTCATTTGCCCGTTTTTAATGGCATCGATGAGTGCTTGCATACCGAGCTGAGCCACTTTAATACCATTTCTATTAATAAAAATATAGTTGTTGGTTTGCTTTATGATGGCGGCTAATCGGCATCGTATAATGCCCTGGGTCGGCTCATGCCAGTCAAAGGCCATGCCTCGGCTAAATGTCAGGACTTGTTGTTTTAGTATCTCATTTGCTTGATCGTCAGCAAGGTGGGGGTTGGTGTTAAGCACTGCCGAAGGCTGTTGTTTATCGGGGCTTTTTTGTGGCGTGATTACGGTTTCTTTTAAAGGGTTAGACGGTGTCGTTTGTTTTGTTGAGTTATTGTTTTGGCGTACGGGTATAGAGACGGCTGCTTGGGCGTGTTCGATATTTTTAGGGTTGGGTGTCTCGGTGGCTTGTGCATTTTTAAGAGTAAAGCTTTTAGGGGCTTCGCTGCCTGCTAGGCAGGCGCGTAACGTGTTACTTAGCACCTCGATGATTTCGGCCGCATCGAATGCGCTATGAGCACAAAGTGCTAGGCACTGCTGTATTTCGATAAAAATAAGAGGCAGTTGTTGAATTCTATTGATTTTTTCTTTGGTGCTTGTACAGGGGGTTGCTAGTAGGCTAAGCCTTTGCAGTATGGCAATGTGTTGCTTCCATTGCGCTGATTGAAAGCCGGCGCGAAGTATGCAAACAAGCAGTACCTCTTGCCATAGCTTATTGGCAAATAAAGCAATAATAGCGGGTGGCTTGAGCTGCTTGAGCTGCTCTTGAATAGCTGCGCTAGCAATTTTTTCAGCGTGTTGAACAACGTTTTTACTCTGAGTATTCGCGGTGAGGCGCGTATTAAGTAGTGATAACCGTTTAGGGTGTTGGCGCTGTTGTCGAAGCTTTTTTAAGACTGGTGTAAAAATAGCTATATCAGAGCTGAAGTTTTCACAAATGTCACTGGTTATTTGATCGATACATCGAATAATAGGGCTGCTGAGTTTAGGGTCTTTTACGTGCTGCCAATCTAAAGCAAGGGTTACCATTTCATTGAGTAAAGCTCTAAAGGGGTGCTGGCTGGTTGTAAAAAATGACTTATCGATCATCGTTATTTTAAGCGTAGGTATTAATAGTCGATGAATATAGCCTTTGATAAGAGTGTCGATACTTTTATGCCGAGTTGTGATAGCAAACATCACATTCACCAGCTTAATTAGCTCTAACGTATGGGTTGATATTTGTCCGTGAATACCTAAACGGTTTTGTATGTTGGTTAATAGCTGAATCGTTGCGCCAGAGTGATGGGTAGTTGTTTGGGCAAGCTCACGCTGTGCAATATCCAGTATTCTTAGTTGATCTTTAGGTGTTATTTCTTGTGCTTTTTTATTGGTTTTTAAGGTGTTGTGCAATATGGCGGCTGTAACGGCATCAAAAGAGTGTTGATTATTTTTTTGTTTTCGTCGGAGAATCAATTGTGTGACTTGCTGACCCGAAAAATGCTTGTCAGTGGTATGAGCAACAGGAATATTATAGGCATTGAGTTGTTGCTCTAAACCTTCATAAATAGCCTCAAGTGAGTTAAGTACCACGTCATTAAAGGTTTTTTTTGCACACATAAGTGCTTCAGCAGGTAGCGGTAAGTGTTGTATTTGTTCGTGAAACAGCGCACCTAAAGCGCGGCGCGACATCATATTAACGGCGTTATAAGGGTGCGCTAATACCGTGTGAATACGAGCCATTAAATGGTGTAGCGCGCTAACCTCTTGATCTTCGTTCTGTTTGCCGGTGCGCGCGGCGCTATCGCTTGTGAGTTTTTGAGTTTGAGTTTGAGGTTGGGCATGGGGCTGTGGGCTCATACAGTGGCTAAAAGACACATCAACATTATCGATAAAAACTTGAATAAAAAGCTTCTTTTGTGCGCTCAGCGTGTGATTCGCATCAAAAAGTTGTCTTTCAAGGTGTTGGCTAGCGGCTGTATCCGCAGCGAAAAAAATAGCCTCATTGACTCTATCAAAAAATACACTTAGTAAGGCTTCTAAGACGACTTTATATTTTTGGTGCACACAGGCGAGACTGGGCGGTAGCTTATTTAACCCTATATGAATAGGGCTAGCCATCGAATCGAGTGTCACAATCTCGGCGCTGGTGTTAGTAGGGGGCACAATTTACTCCTGCAGGTCTAGCGCCACGGTGTAATCATAAACGCCGAATAAGGGCAGTTATGATTACAAAGTGAAATAAAACGCTAAAGGCTTAGTTCATTACTAACTCTAACATAAACTTAAGTGTTGTTTTTTCGAGTGGTTAATAATTTGGGATGAGCGTTATACCAATAAAGTATAAGGCGAATATTTGCCGTAGAGGTGGTATGGCCTAGCGTCGTAGGCTTTTTACATGGGCGCTAAAGAGGAGAGGAGAGCAAGCAAGGGTTATTAAATAGGGCTTTAGGGTGTGTTTGATTTAGCCAACTTTAAAGCGTAATGAACCAAGGACTGTACTTGATTGCGATTTTCCAATATCGATGCGGTAGTTGCCAGCTTTAATGCCTGCTCGGCTCAGGTCGAGTAAAAACTCATATTCGCCTTTTGGGCCCGTCATAAACAAGGCTTTGTGACCGAGCGTATCCTCGTTGCGTTCATCAATGAGCTTGGCTTGTAGCTGTATTTGCGCTGGCTCAAAATTAAGATACTCAAACCTAAAAAATAGCTTGTCGGCAACGGCAATGCTACGCGGCTGCTTACGGTCGAGGTCGGGTTTAGGTGCGCCGGAGGCTCGAATGTTGATGACTTTAGGGTTGCCAGCGGCTTGATGTTTTTGAATGAGTTGCTGCATGTCGTGCGCGACAGCCTGTATTGCCTTATCGCCAGAGTGCCTTTGCTGAGCCGCGCTCGCGGTTGTTTGTGCTTGGCTATAGTGCCCTTGTTGTACAAGTGTGAGTATGGAGGCTTTAAATTCAGTGCTGAGCTGCTTGCGCCGCTGCGTGGCTGGCTTATTGTGCGGGTCAATCGCTAAAACGCGAGATAATACATCATAGGCGTTTTGGTCTTTAGGGGTGTAAATAGCCCCGTTTTGTATGTGGCGATTGGCTTTTTTTAATAGCGCTTGAACTTTTTCGGCATCTGTACTGTTACTAAGTAGCTGCTTTTCTAAGTCTAGGGCAGGCTGATAAGAGGGCAATACGGACAAGGCTAAATACATAAAGCGGCGTGCATTTTTGAGCTCTTTTGCGCTTAAGGCATTGCGCGCGCTTTGGGTTAGGGATTGAGCAATGCGCTCGATGCCAGCGTGGGCGGGCTTGAATTCGGGGGCGATAGCTAATATTGCTTGGTAACTGGCGGCGGCATTTTGCTGGCTGGGTTCGACTAGTTGGTTGCTAATAAAGTACTGTTGAGCGTCTTTTTGTAGTGACTCTATTTGGCTGCGTAGGGTCATTTGGCTACGTATGCGGTTGAGTATTGCCGTGGTATAGCGAGGAAATACCGATACAACCAGTGCCAGCTGGCGCTGGGCTTGTTTGAACTCGCCTTCATTAAATAAAGGCATAATGCGGGTTATTTGCTCGTCAGCCAAGGCATTGAGAGCTTGTTGAGCGACCTTGTTGCCCGGCTCAATAGAGAGTACTTGCCGGTACAGCTCGGCCAGCTGGGTTAAGTTGTGCTCCGATGCTTCGTTACTGTAGCTGTTTTTTGCCTGAGTAATGCGTTGACGAATACTCAGGAGGGCTTGTTTTTGCTCGGTTGACAGCTGCTTACTTACAATAATGTCAGAGAGTGAACTCTGCGCGCTCAGTAGCTGACTCTGGGTGGGTTGAGCTTCAATGTTGCTGGGTTCATAAGTGCCCACTAAGTAAAGCCCTATAGAGACCAGTAAAATAATACAGGCGCCAGCGGCATACATAGGCCATTTGACATCCACAATAGCTGGCGGCTCTTGTGAGTGAAATGACAGGGTGAAATCCTCGGGTCCTTCCTCTTGAGTGCCGTCGCCATATTGGTGATGGGGTTGCTCGCCTACCAGTGTTGGCGTATCAAAATCGGCAGGCTCTGAGAGATCGGTTTGGCGGTTCATATTATCTGTGAGCAAGGCAATATCAATATCGTCAAGGGCGGCAATGAGCTCGGCACCGCTTTGGAATCGATCGTCGGGGTCTTTGGCCATTGATTTATCAATTAGCCATTGCATATCCCGCAGGTAAGGTGGGAGCTCGGGAATGGCTTCGGTAATATGCCGAATGCCAATAGCCACGGCGGAATCCCCCTCAAAAGGCACATAGCCTGCGGTAAGGTAAAACAGGACAACGCCTAAGCTGTATAAGTCGGCGCGCGGATCAACATCTAGCCCTTTGGCTTGCTCTGGGCTCATGTAGTGAGGCGTACCTATCGCGGTGCCTGCTTGGGTGACACTAATATCGGCTTCGCTTGCACGGGCGATACCAAAGTCCATCAATACGGCACGCTTGGTTGCCGCTTCGACCATAATGTTTTCGGGTTTGATATCGCGGTGCACATACCCTTTAGCGCCCGAAGTATCGAGTGCACTGGCGATGTCTTTGACTGCGCGTATTTTTTCTTGGAAGGTTAGTTGTTTACCGCAGTGTTTAAGGTCATCACCCTCGATGTATTCCATTGAAAGGTAATAGCTACCGTCATAGAGACCGACATCGTAGACAGTGACAATGTTAGGGTGGATCAACTTGCTAACAATTTGGGCCTCGCGCATAAAGCGCTTGCCAAAGGCTGGATCCTCGTTGAGTGCGCGAGACATAATTTTGAGCGCAACCTTGCGCTCAAAAATCTCTTGTACGGCTAAGTAAACGGTTGCCATACCGCCCTTTCCCAGAGTTTTGCTGATGGTGTAACCTGGGATTTTAACCGTCATTCAATTGCCTTATTGACCAAAAAGAGATTTAAAGGGCTGTTAGGCCTCATTTTGACGCCTAACATTGTGTATTGCCATCATAGCTCATACATTACAGCTTGAGTAGTGTCGGCACTTAACGTGTTTTATTAACGGCCTACATAGATAGTTTTTTTTGGGCGATTTAGGTTTAAATGTACTTAGGGTCGTACATGTGGCTTGCCACATAAGCTTGCAAATCTAATGGGCGTTTGAGTGTTGTTAAGCCTTGCTCAAAAGCGGTTTGCGCCACGGCAACCGCAATTTTTAATGAGACATCGCGAATGCGTGTGAGCTTTGGGTACACCATGCCTAATTCGAGCTCTTCTTTATTTACGCATTGGGCTAATGTTTTGGCCGCCGCTAAAAACATATCATCGCTAATTAAGGTGGCTTCTGCTGTTATAGCACCTAACCCAATACCGGGGAAGATATAAGCGTTGTTCCCTTGGCCTGGTTGAATCATTTTACCTTCGTACTCTACTGTACCAAACGGGCTGCCACTGGCAAATATCGCTTTGCCGTCGCTCCACGCATAGGCTTGCTCAGCCGTACATTCGGCTTGTGATGTGGGGTTTGAAAGCGCAAAAATGACTGGATGTGGGTTGTGGTCGCACATTTTGCGAATAATACGTTGATCAAACGTGCCAGGGCAGCCTGTAGCGCCGATCAGTACATCGGGCTGAATGGCATCAATCGCATCGATAAAGTGCAGGTTTTCATGTTGATGCGCGTAAGGGCGGTTATGCTCCATCAGATCATCGCGGCCAGCAACGACTAGGCCGCCAACATCGACAAACCAAAGCTTTTCGAGTGCCTCTTGCTCGCTAAAACCTTCACGCATGAAGGCTACTTTGAGTAAGTCGGCAATGCCGGTTGCGGCCGAGCCAGCACCTAAAAACATCACGGTCAAATCTTTGAAGGCTTTGTCCGTTTTTAGGCAACTGGCATAAACACCCGCTAGCGCCACAGCGGCAGTGCCTTGAATATCATCGTTAAAACACAGTATTTTATCCCGATAGGTATTGAGTAGTGTGTAAGCGTTGGGCGTTAAAAAATCTTCGAATTGGATTAAGGCTTTAGGGTAGGCATCTTGTACGGCTTCTACAAATTCATCAACCAGCTGGGTGTAGTCTTCACCTCTAATGCGGGGGATGGGCGTACCTAAATAAAGAGGGTCTTCACGTAAGGCTTGATTGTTGGTGCCGACATCGAGCATTACAGGTAAGCATTGTGCGGGTGCAATACCTGCACAAGCGGTATAAAGCGCCAGTTTGCCAATGGGGATGCCCATGCCATTGGTGCCTAAATCTCCTAGCCCTAAAATGCGTTCACCATCGGTAATCACAATAATGCGAATATCTTTTTCTGGCCAATTATTTAAGATTGTACGTATATCACCTTTGTCGTTGGGGGTGATATAAAAACCGCGAGGTTGCCTAAAAATATGGGCGAACTCTCGACAGGCTTGCCCAACGGTAGGCGTGTAGATGATGGGCATGATTTCTTCGATATGATCAATGACTAGCCGATAAAAAAGTGTTTCATTGCGGCACAAAAGTGAATGCATAAAAACATAGCGCTCAATATCACTGTCTTTACGCCGAATATTGGCCAAAGCCCTAACTTTATGGTCGTCCAAATCAAGTACTGCTGGTGGTAAAAGGCCGCGTAAGCCCAAAGCTTCGCGCTCTTCATGCGAAAATGCCGTGCCTTTATTGTTGCTTACATCCGCGAGTAGTTCAAATCCGCGTAAATTGTTGGTCATTGAGTATCCTTAAGGTCAATCTGCAAGGGTTAACGGTAGTGTGCGATTGCATTGAATGGTTGCGGGCGACTGAATACTGGCCCTATGGTGCAAGTATGTTCCTAAAAGGTCGTCTTTGCATATAAATGTTGTATTTTGCGACCTTTTCTGAGTACTGAGTATTATTCATGGGCTCGAGTGGTTATTGAATAACCTTTTGTGATTATTTTTTGAACATAAAGGGCGATCGTGTGAGCGCTAGAATAACGACCGACTTCAGCGGGCACTGAGTGTTTACTGTGCATGTGCTATACCCATCGGGCCTTGGGTGTGTGGTTTATCAGTAGCCGCCGAGTTGCTACACCGCCAGAGTCATAAAATAACATTACTCAAAGCAGAAATTCAATGTTGAGTGTCGTATGATAATAATCTTTATTGCAAGGTGTCTTTATGCCAATATCTGCTATTTCTCAGACCCAAAAAGTTTCTGTGGCTATTGTTGGAGGCGGTATGGTTGGTGCTGTCACCGCGTTGCTACTGTCTCGTCATTTGCCGCATGTTAAAATTCAATTGTTTGATCGTTTAGCCGGAAGCTTGACCCAAGGGGATGAACACGCGGCGTCAGCTAGGCCAAGTTTTGATAGCCGCTCGACCGCAATCGCACCCACCACACAGCTGTGTTTTAAGCAGTTGGGGTTATGGCCGCAATTGCTGCCACATGCCACGCCCATACACAATATTCATATTTCAGATAAGGGACACGCAGGACAAGGTTTATTTGACCGTTTTGATAATACCGGCGAGCCGTTAGGGTATGTTGTGCAAAATGCCGGGCTAGGGCCTGTTTTGATGCGGGCTTTACAGCAGGCCAATACGGTGGAAACACAAGAGAGCGAGGTAACGGCCGTCAATATTAGTGCAAAAGGTGCGCGATTGACGCTGAGTGATCGCTCGGTCTGCTGTGTTGATTTAGCGATTATAGCCGACGGCGCCGATTCACAATTAAGAGGGCAGCTGGGTATAACGGCTCGGGTCGATGATTATCAGCAGCATGCGTTAGTGGCTAATGTGCGCCACAGTAAAGCCCATGAATTAACCGCGTATGAGCGTTTTACAGCGCGAGGCCCCATGGCACTGTTACCTATTGGCGGTCACGCTAGCGGCGTAGAGAGCACTTTAGTATGGACATGCCCCAGCGCACAATTGCAGGCTTATCAAGCCATGAGCTCCGCTGGTAGGCTGGAGCAATTACAGCGGCAATTTGGGTTTAGGTTGGGGTACTTTAGTGCCATGAGCGAGCCGGCCTTTTATCCATTACGCCGTGTATTAGCCGATGAGCAAGTACGCCAACATGTCGTCCTTATGGGCAATGCGGCACATTTTTTACACCCTGTAGCAGGCCAGGGTTTTAATTTATCGGTACGTGATGCGTTAAGGTTAACGGCGGTGTTAAAAACATCTGCCGAGCAAGGTCAATACCTGGGTAGCCTGGATGTGCTTAGCCGGTATGAGCATGAGCAAGCCGCCGACCAGCACTATACAGTTGGACTGAGTCATAGCTTTCACCGCCTTTTTACGGGCGCGCCACTGCCTGTTCAGTTAGGCCGAACCTTAGGCTTTTTAGCGTTGGAGTTTAACCCTGTGGTACGCACGCACTTTATTGGGCTTTTGTCTGGTCAGGCTGTTCCGCAAACAATGCTATAGGCGTAACACCCTTTAAAGCGGCTTTTTAAAGCAGCTTTGCGCTGGCGGTGTTGCTATTGCAGTGTTCTATTGCAGTCTTGTAAGTAGCGTGTAATCGCTTGGCTTGCGGCCATAAACCCAAAGCTGCCTGTTAGCATGGTGGCAGAGCCAAACCCGCCCGCGCAATCGAGCTTTACGCCCTCGGTCATGCCTTTTTTGTTTTGGCACACGCTACCGTCTTGTTGTGGGTAGCGCATTTGTTCGCGCGAATAAATAGCATCGACTCTAAATTTTCTTTTTGTATTGCGCTCAAACTTATAGTGTCGATGTAACACGTTACGCACTTTAGCCAATAAAGGGTCTGAGATGGTGCGGCCTAAATCATTGACAGCAATTTGCGTTGGGTCCATTTTGCCGCCGGACGAGCCGGTCATAATGAGCCGTTGTTTGCGGTAAATGCAGTGTGCCGCTAGGGCGGCCTTTACGTTTGCCGAGTCGACGGCATCAATAATGATATGATGCTCGGGGGTGATCAGCTCGGCTAGGTTTTTGGCGGTTAAAAAATCTTCATGTGAGTGCAGGGTGATGTCGGGGTTGATGTCTTTTAGGCGGGCACACAGCGTTGCATTTTTTTGTTGGCCGACCGTAGAGTTCAAGGCATGCAGCTGGCGATTGGTGTTGGTAATACAAATGTCATCAAGCTCAATCAGCGTTAATGTACCGACTGCACTGCGCGCTAAAGCCTCCGCAGCCCATGACCCCACACCACCCAACCCCACGATGGTCATATGCGCGCTGGCCAATTGCGCAAGAGCCGCTTGGCCATACAAACGCGCAATCCCTCCAAATCGTTGTTGATAAGCAGTACTGAGTAAGGGAAGGTCGTGCATGGGGGTTCCTTTTTTACGGCGAGATAGGCGTTAGTCATGATGGGCGAGTCTTTTACGGTATTCGTGAGTATTTGGCAACTCTTTGAAAGGCCCAGATGGAATAAGAATAAAAAATATACACTTTTAAGCCTGCTGATGATCATATTTTCATCAATAACACGTATTAGTGATGCACCAGAGGAGATACCCGCTTGGGTTTAATCGGATTGGGTTTGATTGGATTGGACTGGGGCGCCACCCGCGTCACCCATTCAAGGCACGCGGCAAGTACTTCCCTGTAGCTCTAGTCGGCATCCTGCCTTCTAAGGCCCTGAATGGATAACGCGGGCGGCTTTTGGTTGGTGGTTTGGGTTTTTTAAGGCTTATTTAGAGTGAGTGTATGTTTTTGTGATTTATGGGTTGAGTTTAGTTAGATTCGATCGGGGAGCCACCCACGTCATCCATTCGAGGCACGCGGCAATACTTCCCTGTAGCTCTAGTCGGCATCCTGCCTTCTAAGGCCCTGAATGGATAACGCGGGTGGCTTTTGGTTGGTGGTTTGGTTTTTTAAGGGTTATTAAAAACTTTATTAAGAACAGAGCTTGTGCACCATTAAGCCTCTTTTTCTGTGTGTATATACAAGGTGGTCGGTTTTATAAAGATGCAAACCGGTTGTGTTGTAAGGGCATTGAGGCCAGCTTTGTCAAAAACGTGTAACAAGATAGGTTAGTGCGACGCCCTTGTGCTCTAGCGTTGGGAGGTGTAGTGTTTACGGCTTTAAAATTAGGCTGGACAGAATCGGCGTTAGTGTGGCCTGAGTTCCAGCTAATAAGCTGTTATGCACTACTCGATCAGGTTTATATGTCGACTCTAAAGGCAATACACAAGGAGAGAATATGAAGCATCTTTTAATCGTAGAAACAAACATCACTAATCCATCATGGGTCGAAGAATACTGAGTAAAGGTCACTCCTGTGCTTGCTAAGTTCTCGGGTAAATATCTGACGCGCACCTCCAGCATTGAAATTCTTGAGGGGGAAGAAAACCCCCAATACTCATTGGTGGCTGAATTTCCTACAAAAGAGGATGCTATTGCATTCTACTCTTCAGAGGAATATGCGCCACTCAAAGCGGCAAGGCAAAGCGGTTCAATCAGTAAGTTTTTGCTTGTTCCGGTTGAAAATGGCACTGCATAACAAGGCCAGTAACAGCGAGAAATTTAAACATCGCTCAATAAATGGAGAATGAAATGAGTGAAATACTTTTATGTAACCAGTCAATAAAGGCTGATTTTCTTAGCCGCTCATGTGGGATTGATTCTGATTTAATACATGGCAGAGACTGCTCTAAGCCAGCTTCGCTGTCAGCCTTTACACCCTATGTACTTGGTCAGAAATTAAGCGCATTCGACTCGCAGATTATATCCACACTTTCGGTACCAAAAGTAGCTAATAACCTCACAAATTTATCGCTGTCTTTTGGTGGCGATAATACGATTGCGCTTGCTGAGATGACTAAGAAGCTACAGGAATACAATGTTGGCCTGATGGGTGCTTCGACAAGCGTCTATGCCAATCGACTCGGTGGGTTCGCTGGCGCTGTAAAAGAGTATCAAGATGCACTCATGGCCTATCGTGGTGCCATTAATTCAAATGCCGCTTCCAAGGCTATAGCAAAGCAAAAGGCATTTAAAGCCTTTCAAAATTTACAGTTCCGCTTTAAACATGAGCTTAATACTATCAATGCTGGCGTAAGAGCGAGAAGAGGTACCCCGTTATCTAGTGCAACACGTGCCACAAATATTGCGCAAAGTAGTCGCAATGTCGCAAAGCTCAATGTTACATCTCAAGCGCAAGCCCATAGTCTGGTTAAGTTTACACAACAAGCAAAGTTTCTTGGCAATGGGCTTGCTGTCATTGATTTTACAAGTCGTGTTGGAAATATCCACAACGAGTATAAGGCTGGTGGTGAATGGGAGCGGGAATTATTTATCGAGTCGAGTAGTTTTGCGGCGAGTGCCGTAGTTGGCACTATCGCTGTAAAAGCGGGATTGGTAATACTAATGGTTGCCACATCGGTAGGGTGGGTAGGACTCATAGCTGGCGGAGTTGCCGTGGCGGGTGCTGCGGCAGCAACGTCAATGGCAACAAATTACGCAGTTAAGAAAGATGCTGGCGGTTTGTACGACTCAATTATGCGATGGATTTCAGCGCCATGAGTAGTAGCCAAATGTTTCTTGGTATCATAATTATTGCAACGGTTCTTGTCGGCTTGCTATTTGTTATTTTTGGTCAAATTACAGTCCGTAAGCTAAGAAAACAAAACCGCAATAAAAACAATCTAGGGATAGAGCTAGCTAGTGGGTGGGACATCTTAAATGCCGCCGGAGCCTTATCTACACCAAACTGGTTAAGAAAAAAGTTCGAATCTTCTCGATTATCTGGATTTTCAGCAAATTATGAATTTTTGCATGAAAATACCAACAAATTTGACAGAATTTTGGCAAAAGTATTTTGGTCTTTCTACCTTGTTACAGGTGTAGCAATTATTGGTTATACCATAGCAAGTATTTTAGGGTTTTTTGCTTAAAAAGCTTAACAATCGGTTCACCAGCGCCCAAATCTACGCTCTTTTTGTGAGTTTCGCTGTGCGAACTATACCGCAAAAAGCTCTCCGGCTTGGGCGCTGGTGAACCGGGCGTTAGATTACCCCAGTATTAAACTATTACTAGGAAGTATAAAATGTCACATGAAACCCCTATGTCAGGCTAGTTGTCACACCACTTAACCCACACTTAGGGCAATGGATTGACGATAATGACACGCTACACTCAAGAGCAGCGCACAGCATTAGTGCAAGGTTACCATGATAGCGGTCTTAGTTTGCGAGAATACGCTGAGGCTAATCGTCACGCGGTAGAGCGTCATGCAGGTAAAGATGGTGCCATTTTAGCCGAGCGCAAAAAGGTGCTTGAAGCGGCGAAGCAAAAAACACCGGAGCGATGGTCTAGATCAACCAGAAACTGCAACCCTATCAAGGCGGTGATCCTTAACCCTGATAAGCCGGTTAGTGATAACATTCAGAAAGCCGGTTAAATTGTAAGCAAGCAGTGACAGCTATCTTGAAAAACACCGTTACTAATTGGTTAGTGCTTGACATTGATATTCCTCAAAAATATTACTTTTCCCAATAAGGAGTATCGCCATAATATGCTTTAAAATAATCGATAAAGGCACGGACTTTAGGGGCTAACAATCGTGAGCTTGGATATACAGCCCAAATAGCGGTATCAGATTGTACTGGATAATCTTTGAGGATTTGTATAAGTTGTCCTTTTTTTAACGCCTTGTAGGCACACCACATAGAGCATAAGGTTATGCCTATGCCATTGATGCTAGCATCTCTTATCGACTCACCGTTATCAATGCGAATAGAGCCTTTGATTTTGATTTTCTTTAGCCCATCTGGGGTGTTAAAGTTCCAAGAGTGTAAGTTAGATAGGGTAATGGATTGATGGTTTAATAACTCTTGGGGCGTACTTGGTTCACCATGTTTTGTAATATATTCAGGGGAGGCGCAAATAATACGCTGATCTCCGGTTAATTTACGCGCCACTAAGGTTGAATCGTTAAGCGGTGCATTCCTAATAGCAATGTCAAAACCGCCTTCCACCATATCAACTATGCTGTCGCTTTGGCGTAAATCCACTTTTAACGCTGGGTATTGTTCAATAAACCCTTTTAACGCCGGCACGATATGCATGCGGGCAAACGAGGAAGGTGCTGCCACTCTAATGGTGCCTTGTGGGGTGAAACTGCCTGCACCTACCGAAGCTCTGGCGCTATCAATAGCATTCAATACTTCTTCTGCGTGGGGTAAAAACTCACGGCCTTCTTCGGTTAACGATACCTTTCTAGTGGTTCGGTATAACAGTTTTACGCCCAATTCATCTTCTAGCTTGTTGATATGCATACTGGCTACTGGCGGCGATAAACTTAAATCATTACCTGCTGTGCTGATGTTTTGCGTTACTGCCACTCTAACAAAAAGCCTTAGGTGCTCATTATTCATAGCTTGCTGCTTATTATTAACAAAAAGTGAAAAGTGATTTTCTTTTAAAGTGTATTATCAATGATATGTTTTGTAAATATACTTTGTCGAATCAAACAAGAGGAGATTATTATGAAAGCAATGACAATTAATGGGTTTGGCGGTAGCGAAGTATTTGTAGTGGCAGATATTCCCAAACCAGAAGTTAAAGCCGGTCATGTGGTGGTAAAAGTCGCCGCAACTAGTGTCAATACCGTTGATACAATGATCCGTCAAATGGGTGAAGATATAGCGCCATTAGCGCCAGCATTGCCTGGTGTGTTGGGGATGGACTTTGCGGGCACCATTGAGTCTGTGGGGGAGGGCGTAACTGACTTTGCTATTGGTGATGAAGTGTATGGTTGTGCTGGTGGTTTAGCGGATCTACAAGGTGCGTTAGCCGAGTATATGTTGGCAGATAGCAAATTAATTGCTCATAAGCCTAAAAGTATCTCGATGCGTGAAGCTGCGGCTATGCCTCTAGTGGGGATCACAGCGTATGAAGGTTTGGTTCGAGCTCAGGTCAGCCAAGGTCAAAAAGTATTAGTGCACGGTGGTGCAGGTGGTGTCGGCCATTTAGCATTGCAAATTGCTAAGTACTTTGGTGCAGATGTTTATGCTACAGGCAGTGGTGGTGAGCAATCAGAGTTAATTGAAAAACTGGGGGCAACAGCAATTAATTACCAAACTGAAAGTGTTAGTGATTACGTTGAAAAGTATACCAGTGGTGCGGGTTTTGATGTGGTTTATGACTCTATTGGCGCGGCTAACTTACTTAACTCATTTGAGGCAGCGGCATTAAATGGGCAAGTGGCAACCACGGTTTCTATGGCTGAAATTGACTTGACTGGTGCACACTTTAAAGGTTTGTCTTTGCACGTTGTATTTATGCTTATCCCTATGCTGCATGATCATAAGCGCGAACAGCACGGCGAGATTTTAGCGAAACTGGCTGAAATTGTTGATGCCGGTAAATTAACTCCTGTAGTTGATAAGCAACATTTCGACTTAGAACAGGCTGGCCAAGCGCACGAGCATTTAACTCATGGTAAAACCTTGGGCAAAGTTGTTATCTCAGTGTAAGGGGCGTGGCAATATTCGTCTCGTCAAATTTACTTCTGCTTAAAGTGGGAGCGGAATTACTCTTTTGATGCATGGATCTATTTACAGGTATCTTTAGCTGGCATCGCTCGTCTGTCAAAGAAATGTTCCATGTGCTCTTGATGAGCCGAGAGGTTTCTCTGAGCATGGCTGGCGAGTAGATGACTGCTATAAGGCTGAATAATACCAGTAAACGTCGAATCAAGCATCGAGTTATACCACTTCCATTGGATGAAGACTACCGTGTAAAAAAGACTACTATTTGGGTCACTATTATTGTGCGCCACAACAGGTTTTAGGGCGTGGTTATTTTGTTCTCTCTTTATTAGGTGTTAGGTAGGCGTAAAAGCGATGGTGCGGCACCCTATCGAGTCTCGTAATTCAGGCACCACCGCTTGTCTGATCATTGCATCGGTGTCTGTACGGTGGCCTATGATTAAGGGGTCGATTATCGCCATTAAAAAATGATTTGGGTATTTTATGACTAAGCCCCCTAAAAAAACGCACGATACGGATGCGGATACCCATCATAAGAGTGCCCATAGCACCGGTGCGCCACGTGAGCCTTTTGCATTGGGTAAAGTTTTACCTATCGGGAAAGGCGTGCAATCTATAGTCGGTGGTGCGCGTGAGGCGAAGGGTATTAAGCCGACTCTAGCGGGCGCGCCTTTGGGGGAGTCTGCCTCACCCAATCCAAACCACCCCGACAGCTTGAGTATGCCTGAGCCCGTATTAGGGCGCGTTTTACACAATGATGTAATGGGTAGTGGGCTCAAGCGCAACAGTGATGTATCAACCTTGTTGACCGGCTTATTAACCGATTTACCAATATTTGTCTGCGTGCTCAATCAACGCAACGAATTGGAATATGCCAATAGTCGTTTTGCTTATTTTGAGGGTGTTAATGCCGCCTATAAGCATCAAAAAAACTTCGATTCCTTGTTTCCTGTGGGTTTAAGTGAGCGCATTGATGATTTAACCGTATGTGATGATTACGAGCAGGCGCAAGGTGCGGATATTTGCATTAAGCATAAAGATAAGATGATGCACACCTATCATGTGGTTAAACTTAGGCGTTTTTTGAGTGACGAGCAGCCGTGGCACATTGTGGTGGGAGTGGATGTCACTGCTCATTATCAGGCCAAACACGCGCTGTTAGATCATCAGTCGCGCTTAGATTATATGGTGTATCACGACCCTCTCACAGGGCTTGCAAACCGCGCGCTTTTTTACGATCAAATATCAAAGGTGCTCACGCGCTCTCAGCACGAAGACGATAATTTTGCGTTATTGCTGGTGGATATTGATCGCTTCAAAAACATTAATGACAGCTTAGGGCACGATGCCGGTGATGTATTGTTGAAGATGGTGGCCGATATCCTCAGCGAAGAATTAAGAGATACCGACTCTGTGGCCCGACTGGGCGGCGATGAGTTTGTTGTGGTGCTTGAACGCGTGCACAGCATTGCCAATGTTGAGCAAATAGCCACCAGAATACTGCAAAAATTAGCATTGCCTGTGTCATTGCGAGGCCATGAAATCACCTCTACCGCGAGCATTGGTGTGTGTTTTTATCCGCGTGATGGCGACTCGATTGATGTTTTGTTAAAGCATGCAGATATCGCTATGTATCGAGCAAAGTGCGCCGGCAAAAACCGCTATGAATTCTTTTTAAATGATATGCAGTCGAGTTTGGTTGATTCGTTATTACTGGAAAACGAGCTACGACGGGCCATTATTCAGCAAGAAATGCACCTGCATTATCAGCCTCAAGTGGATATTCGCACAGGAAGAATTATTGGGCTAGAGGCGCTTGTGCGTTGGCAGCACAAAGAACGCGGCATGATTTCCCCAATGGATTTTATCCCTTTGGCTGAAGATACCGGTTTGATTGGGGCGCTGGGCGAGTGGGTACTTAACCATGCTTGTGAGCGCTTTCAGGCATGGTTAATGGCAGGTCTAAATTTTGGTAAAATAGCGGTTAATTTATCGGCAAAACAGTTTCGTATGGAGCGCTTTGAGCAAACTGTCGTCAAAGCGCTCACGCACACACATTTAGCGCCGCAATACCTCGAGTTGGAAATTACGGAAAGTTCAGCAATGGAAAATGCCGAAGAGGCCATTAATATGCTGAACTGCTTGAGTCAGTTGGGCTTATCGCTGGCGATTGATGACTTTGGTACAGGCTATTCGTCGCTGGCCTACTTAAGGCGCTTCCCGATCAATAAATTAAAAATTGATCGCAGCTTTGTCAATGATATTGATGAAGATGGCGAAGACGCAGCCATTGCCAAATCCATTATCGATTTGGCGCACAATTTAAAACTGGAAGTACTCGCTGAAGGGGTAGAGCAGTTGGGGCAATCTCATTGGTTGTTAGCGCGTGGGTGTGTGCAAGTACAAGGGTTTTATTATTCAAAACCCTTAAGCGAAGAGCAGTTGCTTGATTTAGTCAATAGCGAAAAAACAGTGCGCGATAGCCTGGGTATTCGTTTGGTTTTATAGTGCTACCTGTAGCTATGCGGCTCACGTGCGCAACCAGTACAGGCATCTTAGGGGCGAGGAAATAATAGTTTATCCAATTAGGCGCAGAGCCCTGTTTTCTCAGCAAGGTGCTCGAAGAGGCGCATGCCGGGGCCTGTAACTCTTCGAGCAACGCAGCAGAGGAGATAGGGAATAAGTATTATTGAATAAAGTATTTCTTCCTCGCCCCTTAGCTAACTTGTTGGCTAAGTGATTATGTCGATTTGCGAGGGAAAGGCAATCAAATGGTCTGCCGCAACCCGTATGCCTATTTCGCGACCCACCTCAAAATCATCATGGCTTGGCAATGCCGTCGATAATACAGCGCCTGTTGGCAGTTTTAAGCTATAAATTGTCGAGGTACCGGCAAACAGTTTATGGCTAATGATCGCTCTGTAAGGGCTATGGTTATCTTCGATAATATCGTCAGGCCTGAGTAGCACGTCGAGTGCGGCATTGTCTGCCCACAAGTGTGGCTGATGGTTTTTGAGTAGGCCTAATTCACATTCGATACTATCCCCTGATCTTGCAAAGCCCGGTAATAAAACACCTTGGCCTACAAACTTTGCAACATAGCGTGTTGTGGGCTGATGGTAAATATTGTACGGCGTATCCCACTGCTCAATACGCCCTTGATTCACAATCCCTAATTTATCGGCGAAGGCAAAGGCTTCTTGTTGGTCGTGAGTGACCATCAGTGCGCTGGTTTTTCGGGTTTTTAAAATATCTCTAAGCTCGAGTGCTAGGCCGCGCCTTAACTCGGTATCTAAGTTAGATAGCGGTTCATCTAATAAGAGCAGTTTTGGGCTGGGCGCCAGTGCGCGGGCAAGGGCCACACGTTGTTGTTGCCCGCCAGAGAGCTCATTAGGGTAGCGGTGCTCTAAGCCGGTCAGCTTTACTAGGCGCAGTAACTCTAGGCAGGTGTCCGCCGGTGTGTTGTGTGTATTGCTTTTAAGGCCAAAAAGAATATTTTGTGCGACCGTTAAGTGAGGAAACAGTGCATAGTCCTGAAACACCATACCGACGCTACGTTTTTCGGGGGCCAGGTGTACGCGTGAGCTAGAGAGTGTTTGTGTGCCAAGGGTAATGTCACCTTCGCTGATCGGGTGAAAACCTGCAATGCTACGCAATACGGTCGTTTTGCCGCAGCCACTGGCTCCCAGCAGTGAGCCTATTTCGCCATCGGCCAGTGATAGTGAAAGGGCATTCACTACGGCATGCGTGGGTGTACTTGGGGTGTGCGAGCTCAGGGTGCGAGGAGGGTAGTGACAGGTAACATTATTCAGTGCAAGCGTTGCGCCCATAATTAGCTTCTCTTTTGTGGACGGCCAAAAGGCGGGCTCGCCTTTTGGTCGTTAAGGTCGGGTCGAGCATTTAGTGCGCGACCTTAAATATAAACAGTCCTGTGCGATTGTTTATATTTTGCCCAATAAAAACAACATCAACGCTTTTTGGGCGTGGAGTCTATTTTCGGCTTCATCCCATACTATGGAAATGCTTTTATCTTCTAGTAGCTCTGCACTTACTTCTTCGCCGCGATGAGCGGGTAGGCAATGCATAAAGACCGCATCGTGATTGGCGTGCGCCATGAGTACGTGATTGACTTGAAAATCGGCAAATTGTTGTTCGCGGGCTTTTTGTTCTTCTTCTTGGCCCATGCTGGCCCATACGTCAGTGACAACCCAATCCGCGTCTTTTACGGCTTCTATGGGGTCGTGTGTAATAGTGACGCGATCTTTGTACTGATCAACCAACTTAGCGTCGGGCTCAAAGCCTTTAGGGCAGGCGATCGAGAGCTGAAAGTCGCACAGTGCAGCGGCATTGATGTAGGAATGGCACATGTTATTGCCATCGCCAATCCACGCGACTTTTTTACCTTTAGGTGAGCCGCGATGCTCGACATATGCTTGTATATCGGCCAATAATTGGCAGGGGTGGTAAGTGTCGGTCAATGCATTAATGACCGGTACCTGCGAGTGTTTTGCAAAGCGCTCAACAATATCGTGCCCAAAGGTGCGTATCATAATGATATCGACCATACGCGATAAAACGCGGGCAGAGTCTTCTATGGGTTCGCCCCGGCCGAGCTGAGTATCGCGCGAAGACAAAAATAGCGCGGCGCCCCCGAGCTGGGTCATACCGGCTTCAAACGAAACACGTGTGCGCGTCGATGATTTTTCAAAAATCATGCCGAGCACTTTTTGCTCGAGTTGTTTGTTGATTTGGCCTTCGCGGTGCGCTTTTTTCAGCGTGATAGCGGTATTAATAACGTGTTCAAGCTCTTGAGGCGACAGGTCGGTAAGAGATAAAAAGTGACGAATGCTCATGTTGGTATCCTAGGCATAAAAGTCATGAATAAGTTGCACGACGATGGTGATCATGTCGTCTGCTTGAGCCTTATTCAGAATCAGTGGGGGAAGCAAGCGAATCGTATTGCCCGCAGTAACGTTGAGAAGTAGTTGTTGTTGCATGGCCTTGGTGACGATGTCGGCGCAAGGGGTGTCGAGCTCAATGCCAAGCATTAAGCCTTGGCCGCGAATATCAACCACATGAGGGTTATTGCTGAGTGCTTCACGAAAACGCGCGATAAAATAGCGGCCTAACTCGCCAGCTTTGCGACAAAGGTCTTCGTTAAGAATCGTTTTTACGGTGGCGCACCCTGCGGCACAAGCTACCGGGTTGCCCCCGAAGGTTGATCCATGGTTGCCCGGTTGCAATACGGTGGCGGCTACTCCACGGGCCAAACAGGCGCCTAAAGGCATGCCATTGGCGAGGCCTTTCGCGGTAGTGACCACATCCGGCAAGATACCGTGTTGTTGATAGGCAAAGTAGCTGCCTGTTCGACCATTACCCGTTTGGATTTCATCTAAAATAAGCAGCCAATTGTTGTCATCGCATAGGGCTCTGAGCGATGTTAGGTAGTGTTCGTGCGGAACGCGAATTCCTCCTTCACCTTGAATGGGCTCAACCATAATAGCAACGGTATTGGCCGTTGCTGAGGCCTTAATAGCGGCGATATCATCAAAAGGCACATGGCTAAAGCCGTCCATCAGCGGAGTGAAGCCTGCTTTAATCTTGTCGTTGCCTGTTGCTGTTAGCGTGGCCATTGTACGGCCGTGAAAGCTGCTTTGTGCGGTAATAATATGCGGTGAGGTAATGCCTTTGTCATTGCCATATTTACGCGCTATTTTGATCGCGGCCTCGTTGGCTTCGGCACCAGAGTTTGAAAAGAAGACGCAGTCCATATTTGCCACATCGACTAAAAGCTGGGCTAATTCTACCTGCGGTTTAATAAGATAAAGATTAGAGGCATGGACTAATGCGTTGGCTTGCTCGCTGATGGCCTGCGAAACGGCGTGGTGGCAATGCCCTAGCCCGCAAACGGCAATACCGGATAAACCATCGAGATAGCGTATGCCCTGGTCGTCCCATACATAGGCGCCATCACCTTTTGTCAGTGTGATAGCGCGCTCACCATAGGTGTTCATTAAGCTCATGTTGGGTATCCGTGCTTGACGCCATATCATTTAATCGGCTTTGTGTAGGCTTTTTAAAAAATGCGACCAAAAAACAAAAAGGCAGCCAAGGCTGCCTGTGAAGCGACTTATTCTAGGGTGAATTCAGTGGTTTGTAAATTCTGCTGTGTTTAGCCTTGATTTGGGTTGTCAGGTAGGCGCTTGGGTGTAAGCGATCAATATAAGACGTCTTTCTCTCTCAGTTAGCCCACTCTAAACTGCATGCCATCTATTCGATACAAGAGGAGCCAAAGATGGCACATCTAACACGTCGCTCGGCGGAGCAATGGCAGCAGCATATCAACGACCAATTAACGAGTGGCTTGAGCATTAAGCGTTATTGCTTGCAACATGAGCTAACGCTGTCGAGCTTTTATCTGTGGCGTACAAAGCTGAACAGACAAGCAGCTAAAACAGAAGCGGCCAGTACGCAGGGA
>CANLTI010000039.1 GCA_947494095.1 uncultured Pseudomonadales bacterium | reverse complement strand
TAACCCCAAGTTATTAACTTGGGGTTATTTATGCTTTTTATTAAATTAATGCTCTATTGGCGATTATTTTGGCGTGGCGCCATGATAGTCGATAAAACTTAGTGTCGTTTTCTTTTCCTCACGCCTGTCCTAGCAGATTCACTAGCAGATTCTTGTCCTAGCAGATTCCTACCAAATAACCCCAAGTTATTAACTTGGGGTTATTTATGCTTTTTATTAAATTAATGCGCTATTAGCGATTATTTTGGCGTGACGCCATGATAGTCGATAAAACTTAGTGTCGTTTTCTTTTCCTCACGCCTGTCCTAGCAGATTCCTTTATTAGATTAATGCGCTATTAGCGATTATTTTAGCGTGGCGATACGATAGTCGATAAAATTCAGTGTCATTTTCTTTTTGGCATGCCTGTCCTAGCAGATTCCAATTGAGGTGTATCACAGGCGGCTGGAGTTTAAAATTGTGGATGGGTAAAAATGAAAAAGGCACTCGATGATTTATCGAAGAGTGCCTAACCTGCAATTCATTCCTTACAAGCGGTTGCAACTGGAGCAAAGTGTAGCTGTTTTTCACTTTCATAAAGATTTTTAGGTATACCAAAATCAGAATAGCTTATGAAGCCCTCTATTGATTGCCCAGGTTGAACTCGTAGAGTACATCCTGGGCAATAACCAGTATTAAAATCTTTCACAGGAAAAATCTCGCCCTTCACATTTACATAAACTCTATCTTTTGCAAAATCAAACTTTCCTGCGTTATTTGGCCACATGCCTGGAGACAAACACAATTGATACGAGAACTCATTTGTAAAACTAACTATAAATTTATGATTTTCTATATCATCGTTAAGGGTTACATCAATGACTAACCCTTTGCTTGAAGGAGTAGCACAACCGACTAAAAAAAACATGAGCAAACATATTTTATATTTCATAAAGCCTTTCAACTTAAAAAATCATATCCACAACATGATCAGGGTTTAAAAGCGCCTCTGGCGTGCCTTTAAGCTCGCCATATGCATCTCTTTGAGCTTCACTACCTTTTTTATATGCTGGTGAGCCATTGCTTCCATATTGATGCCTCATTCCTGCATTATGCAAAGCTTCATGAGCTGCAGCCCAATTTCTAAGACTACTCTTACCCCATCCTGCATGACCAGTATTTACTGTCATAGTCGTTCCGCCAACAGCCGCTCTCGCCATCCCTCCCGCAGAACCTCCACTTGCAACATAGTCCGCAGAGCTTAACCCATTAGCTACATAACCGTCTGACCCATCACTATTCAGCGCGTTAGCAGCGCCCTTCATATTCGAGGCAGTTTGTCTCAGCTCATCTCCACCGGACTTCCCTTTCTTGTCGAGTTTCGCTGCCTTTTTTTCTAGTTTACCGGCTTTCTTTGTAAACTTTTTGGCTGCTTTCTGCTGAGCTTTATCGAATTTTTTCCATTGCTTATCTGTAAACCCTGTTCCGCGCCCATACTTACCTGTTGGGTCAGTATTATTCATCGGATCATTCCCAACATAAGCATAAAGATTCATCTGATCTTCATACCCAATCGGATCCGTCTGCATAAAGCGACCCAGCTTTGGATGATAAACCCGTGCTTTATAATAGTACAGCTGCGTATTTGGGATTAATATTTGCCCAGTATAGCGAAAACGTGAGGGGCTGTCGGTCAGCAGCTCGCCGTAAGGGCCGTATTGATGGGTGGCCTCTACTTTTCCTGTGATCGATGTTTCACTGATGATTGAGCCCCGCTCATCGGCATGGTAAAAAAGTATGTCGTTATCATCTTCATATTCATACCAAGCCAGCGGTGCATCGCTGCCCACCCCGTGCACATAACGACGCAATAACTCGCCCGTAGAGCCATACTCGGCAACCAACTGGCTACCGTCGTAAAGGTAAGTTTGCCTTAAACCGTTAACTTTAGACGCGTAAAGCTGCCCTTGTGCCGTGTAGCTAAGCTCAATAGTTTGCCCAGCCCCTTGGGCTGTTTCCAACCGATTATGGGCATTATAGCTATAACGCCAACCGTCATAACCGGTCAGGTTACCCTTTCTGTCATAGGTTAACGCATCTCCGCCAACGTCTGTATATTGGTTAAGCTTATTGACGGTATAGCTTTGCGATTGCTGATTAGGAAGGGCCACTTGGTAGGCTGGGTTAGTCACCTCACGGCTAACAATTTGCCTGGCTGGATTACTTTTATAAGTAGTGGTATTTAAACCCACATGCTCATAGCGGTTTAAGGTTAAATTGGGCGTGTAGCTTAGCTGCGATATTCGCCCATTACCCCTTTCTATTGTTTTTAGCTGTCCTAGAGGGGTATATTTAAAGCGACCAAGCACTTCGCCCCGGCCTCCATTGACTGATATTAGCTGAGAGGCAGCATCATAATTATATTTAACAACAAAATTATCGGGATACTTCAACTCAACACGGCGATTAGCAATATCGTATTCATGCGTCATAAATCGACTATTTGTAGCTTCATTCGTAACACGGCTCAGGGCATCATAAAAATACCTTTTTGCTTGACCTTCGCGTGTTAGCAGCACCTTACGACCGATGCCGTCGTACTTTGTATTAATAGACGATTCACCAGGAATCAACGATAAGGTCCTCTGATTTAGCGCATCATAACTGTGCCTAAAGGTCATACCATCACGCTGACGCTCGGTTAAAACATTACCGTTTTTATCATAGCTGTATGCCTCATAACTCGCATCAGGATAATGAGTATGGCTAAGCTCATCAAAACCGTTATACGTGTACGTCGTCTTATTTAAATTCGCCTGTCCTAGCTTGCTCCCCAACCAAATAACCCCACGTTATTAACTTGGGGTTATTGATGTTTTTTATTGAATTAATGCGCTATTAGCGATTATTTTGGCGTGGCGCCATGATAGTCGATAAAACTTAGTGTCGTTTTCTTTTCCTCACGCCTGTCCTAGCAGATCCTGTCCTAGCAGATTCTCAAGTGCAGTGGCTTGTTATACGACTCCTCAATGTGGAAAACCACCTTTCGAAATGATTCGTTCAGCATCTCGATTATAGCCATCAGCCATCTCCCGTAAGGTCGTAGCTAATCGGTGGTATCCAGCATTCTCAACTTGATCGGCCCGCTGTCGATATTTTTCGACTAGGGCTCTCTCAGGCTTAGCTTCTGGGTCAACTATGTGGACTCCACGAGAGTTATAAATCCCCGTGCTATAACCATCGCGTAACCTTGAGCGCTCTCTATTATTCATTGCATCTGCAATCACAGGGTGAATCCACAAGCCATCTGGCCCTTCAGGGGCATTAACGAATACATCACCAAGTTGAATCATCGCAACATCATAATGCCCAGAGACTTTGACTATCTCTTCCATTTCAGTTAACCATTTCGTAAACGCATCTGGTTCAAACTCACCACTCGCCTGAACACCGGGGACAACTTTCCATGCAGAAAGTAAATGGTATGCGTTAGTGGCAATATTACGACGCTGCTCAGAGGGCTCTTCTGGCTCAGCGCCCTCAGCACGATAGATCATTTGAACAAGCTCACAGAAAAAGTTGGGATCAGAAGCTAGCCTATTTTCCAAGGTGATTGGGGAACCATCACTGTGCCTGTCAAGCAAAGACACATACGCCCATTCAACATGAAAGAGCTTATCTTGATCGGTGGTAGCATTCTCTTGAAGAGCTTTAATGATTTTGGTGATGTGGTAGCTGTCAATACTTCCAGTAGGCTCTTCAGCTTGGACCAGCGACAACAAAGCATCACACGCCAAGTCCGGGTTGATACCTTTCTTCTTAAATAAGTCTCTGCCAAGTCCATCTATCACAGCATTTGGCCGACCGAATTCAAGCAACTTCCTGAGAGCATATTCAGTATCGTCCTCTGTCTGATAGGTATTGGCGCTCGTCATGTTCCAGTACTCACCTTCGTTTTCACCAAGCAACTGTGCTGCTCTATCCCAAGCATTTCTCTCAAATGGCAAAGCGCACAACAGTAAAGCTATCTGCCTTGGCTCCCAGCCTACCTTGTTAATATCATCAAACCACTGCCAGTTGCCCATGAACCTTCGGCGCCATGAATAGGCCGCAACTAAGGACCAAAGCTTTTGATCTGCCTTATCTAGCAAAGCAGGTAAAAGTTCTGCATCAAACTCAGGTTGATCCAAATCTGCCATCACTTCACCTACAAGGTGGGCATTGGAAACTGTCGAGGCAAACTCTAGTACCTGAGGGATCCCCCCTTCACCCAAGATATCCCCTATGGCAGATTTTCGTATTTGGAATAGTTTCTCTTGCTCTTCCTGCCAATCCCCATCTCCTTCATAGAGATAAGCATCAGCATCTGAAAACAGGCGCTTATTCAGGAGGGTTGGACTTTTTGGAGCCAGTTGGCTCGCTATTTCCGCCAGTGGAAGCAGAGAATCTTCCCCCAAGGACCAATCAGCCTCTGGAAAACGGCGATGGTGAGCAATAAATTTGCACAAAGCCACCCAGAGTGGTAAACGCTCTTGCTCAGATAGCATTAAACAACTCTCAGATAGAAGCTTATCTCTAAATGTTTCAGAGGCGGGCGGTTGCAAATGGTCATAGTTACCCGCCAAAGACGCAAGCTTAACGACATCAAAGCCTGCTTGTTCGACAATCAATTCAGCACAAAAACGAGACTGCTCCCAATATTCGCCATTCGTAACACCTTTCTCCCAGCCTTCAGGTATGGTTGCTCTCCAGCTCGGTTTATGAGTACCGGAAGTCGTTGAATGTTGATTTGGAAGTAAGCTCTCCAACAATTTCCAGGCTACTTCGGGCTGCTCAGCACAGATTGTCTTAAGTGCTGCTTGTCGCTTCTCAACGGAAGCAAATGTATGTGGCATCCAAGGAAGAAAAATATCTGTCAGTGAGTTACCGGGCCTATTTGCCCAGTTACCGCCGGGGTCATGTGAGGCTATTTCTGCCAAAACAACAGTAGTGCGGCTCAAGTAAGCTTCCTCCCATGCGATTCCTTCAAGCGCCCATAGAAGACCAGTAATATAGTTTCTGCCGAAAACACCCGTATTTTCTTGCTCAAATAACTCATCAAAGGGAGAGGGTGTAGCAGCGATGGCATTTTCAACAGCCAACAGAAACTCATCTGGACTCGCTTCTGAAAGGGTTGGTAGTAAGCTATTCAGGCTGCCCCAGCGTACCCAATCACTTCCCTCGAACAATTCGCGCACTGATAACACCGCAATAGCACCTGCCTTTCCCTGGGTGCAATTAGTTAAAGAAGCTGCCTGACTACCAATAAGCGCTAACGCTTCCGCCAAGCCCTCACGTAAATTGCTAGAATGCGGTAACACCTTCCCGTGGATGGCAGCGGCATATCGCTCTTCTCCAGGCAGCTCAAAAGAAGGGTCGTCAATTCGGAGTACCTCTAGGGCAACGGCCTTAAAAGTATCCAAGTGATTGTCAAAAATCCTGACGCCTAACTCCTGCCAAGACTTTAAACGGTCTTTGAAGCGCCATAAGCCATTTTTATAAGATAAAGGGCAATCATGAACCTGCAATGTCTCTCGCAGATTTGCTATCCAGTTACTGTAATCCTCCCCAATAATCTGCGTGACAACCGTGATGTCAGCCTCATTACTTTCATTCCAACTACCGATTAGATTTGCAACAGCCAGCTTTTGAGCAGAAGTGTGCTGATTCCAATCAGATGCAACTGGCTGAACTGTAACGTCACCTTCTACATTCTCCTTGGCAAGTTCTTTAGGTATATGCGTGATCTCGGGTTCTCTGAAATGCTCGACCAAATCATTAGGTAGGGTATCAAGAGTAATTGTCCCCGCATATTGATTGAAATCTTGTACTTCATTGACTATCTGGTACCAAATCTTATCGGGAATATCCTTATTGAATTGTGCAATATGCGATTGCAGCAGTGACGAAACGACACTTCCCTTTTTTGCAAGGTCATAACCGAGGAGGTGGAAATGTCTAAGGAATTCATATAAGTCTTGTTCTTCAACATCGTTGCCTTTATTGGCGGTTTTGAGTTGTGCCTTAAATGCTGCCAGTTTATTCCTGACATTGTCTGAGCAAAAATTAGCCCGATATACTTGGGTTAGAAACTCATCAGCGTCACGTGTATGGCGAGCTTGTTCTAATAGCCAATTAACCCCGTCAGTGTCTGTGGCATTGATTGGCCCCGTAATTAGAGCAATTACATCTTTTCCTTTAGTAAAGACATTAGGATTATTAAAATCATTCCAAGCTGCTTGAATAACCTCGGCAAATAATTTGCTCTTGGTAGTAATTGGAATTGAGTTTTTTACCTGCCCAAGTAACCGACGGCGATCATTGTTTACAAAGTTTTCAACGAAAACTATCAGATCATCTGTCTCATAGCCTGCTACTGCGCCCTGTAGCTTTATTTCTACGATTGGCCATGAGGGCAAACAGGGAGCGTAACCGCCACTTAGCATTAAGGTAACAAATGTGGCCTGGATATTGGCCTCAAATCTTGCGCCACCACTGCCTGTCGAAAAAGGATTACTGAGCTGTTTTCCATCCGTTGTCATTTGTTGAAGTAATCCTTTTTATTTTGATTTACTTGTTTTTTAGCGAAATTTATTCGTATCAACTAACACCGCTTCAGTAGTAATCATGGTAGAAACCTCATTCACATGAAGCTTCCATACATGTCCGGACGTACAGTTTCCCGCATCCAGCTCCTCGGTCGCACTCGCTCTCGCAGTTTTTGCGTAAGCTTATCTAAAATAACCGGCGTTCTTTTATGCCGATTATTTTAGATGAAGTCGCTCATGTTCTGTAGTCTTTTACGAGCCGTTCGCCTAAATAAACGCGGTTTACCCGCTTGATCGAAACCCCAAACCACCAACCAAAAGCCGCCCACGTCATCTATTCAGGGCCTTTGGAGGCAGGATGCCGACTAGAGCCTACAGGGAAGTACTTGCCGCGTGCCTTGAATGGGCGGCGCCCCGATCCAACCGACCCAACCAAATAACCAACATGAACATGAACATGAACATGAACACTATAATGCACCACACACCCAAGCGGGCATACCCTCTTTTATGCCAACATAAACAATTAAGCGGCATTATAAAACCTCTAAAAACCGCAAAGTATTGAACATCATTTTGAAAAACACCAAAACTTTCGAGCTGTAGACTGAAGTAGGATTAAACCCTTAGCGACAGGGCGCCGCTAAGTTAACCTTTATACCAATTTAATTTACTCTGCAAAGAGACGACAGAGCCAATAATTAATAACGTAGGGGCTTTAATGGGGGTCTTGTTAACGAGTTGCGGCAGTGTGGTTAAATCGCCAATATGTACTTGATGATCGGGTGTGGTGCCGCGCTCGATTAACGCACAAGGGGTTTTGGCGTCTTTGCCGGCAGCGATTAAACGCTGGCAAATTTCGGGTAACGCGACCAAACCCATATAAAAGACGAGGGTTTGATTGGCGCTGGCCATTTCGGTAAACGGTAAATCACAAGAGCCTTCTTTTAAATGCCCGGTCACAAACCGCACCGACTGTGCGTGGTCGCGGTGGGTCAGTGGAATACCCGAATAGGCCGCGCACCCGCTGGCTGCGGTAATACCCGGCACTACCTGAAAGCTCACATTGTTTTCGGCTAAGAGCTCTATCTCTTCGCCGCCACGCCCAAAAATAAAAGGGTCGCCGCCTTTTAAGCGCAATACGCGTTTGCCTTGCTTTGCTAAATCAACCAATAACTGATTAATATCCTGCTGAGGTACGGCGTGATTATCGCGTTTTTTACCCACGTAAATACGCTCGGCATCGCGGCGCACCAACTCTAAAATAGGCAGGCTCACTAAGCGATCATAAAGCACTACCTCGGCTTGCTGCATTAAACGCAGCGCTTTAAAAGTCAGTAAGTCGGGGTCGCCGGGGCCGGCCCCCACCAAATACACTTCGCCTTGCATATGATCAATGGCATCGTCTGCGCTATCAATGGCTTGGCGCATAAGCTGCTCGGCTTGATCGAGGTTTTTGGCAAATACCTGCTCAGCCACAGGGCCTTGCAAGGTATGCTCCCAAAACCGGCGGCGTTGCTCGCCATCGCTAAAGCGCTCTTTCACCGCGTCTCTAAAACGGCTCGCTAGCTGCCCCAGCAACCCATAAGTGCTTGGCAATAGAGCCTCTAAGCGTGAGCGCACCATACGCGCTAGCACCGGCGCCTCACCACCGCTGGTAATGCCAATAATCAGCGGGCTACGATCGACAATAGCTGGGGTAATAATCGTGCATTTGCTAGGGTCATCAACCACATTTACCGGCAACTTACGGGCGTTACAGTCTTGGGCGACTTGGGCGTTAACGCTCTCAATATCGGTGGCCGAAATAACCAATACCGCATCGTTTAAATGCGCTGGAGTATAGGGCTGGTAAACGCACTGCCCGCCCGTAGCCGCAATAAGCTCGGCAAGCTCAGCGCCAATGCTTGGCGCCACAACCGTAATACGCGCCCCCGCCTTAGTGAGCAAGCGGGCCTTGCGCAAAGCAATAGTCCCGCCGCCCACTAGCAGGCAGGTTTTGCCTTGTAAGTCATGAAAAAACGGAAAGTAACGCACGCGCCCTACTTGCCCGCTGCACTAATCACTTGCAGCCCACCCATGTAAGGGCGTAATACCGGCGGCACAACAATCGAGCCATCAGCTTGTTGGTAGTTTTCCATGACGGCTAATAATGTACGGCCAACGGCCAAGCCCGAGCCATTAAGCGTATGCAGTAATGCCGGTTTGCCGGTTTCGCTATTGCGGTAGCGGGTTTTCATGCGGCGCGCTTGAAAGTCTTGAAAATTACTGCAAGACGAAATTTCGCGGTATTGCTGCTGTGAAGGTAGCCATACGTCTAAGTCGTAGGTTTTAGCGGCCGAAAAGCCCATATCACCTGCACACAATGCCATTTTACGGTATGCCAAGCCTAACTTTTGTAAAATTGCCTCGGCGTGCCCGGTTAAGGTTTCGAGTGTGGCTTCTGAGTCTTCGGGTTTTACAAACTGCACTAGCTCGACTTTTTCGAATTGATGCTGGCGGATCATGCCGCGCGTATCGCGCCCGTAGCTGCCGGCTTCTGAGCGAAAGCAAGGTGTGTGGGTGGTATAGCGAAGCGGCAATTGGGCTTCTTCTACAATTTCGCCACGCAACAAGTTAGTCACAGGCACTTCGGCAGTAGGAATCAAATAAAACTCGCGGTCGTCATCTAATTTAAAGAGGTCTTCTTCAAATTTAGGTAACTGGCCTGTGCCGTATAATGATTCGCGGTTAACAATATAAGGCACGTAAACTTCTTCGTAGCCGTGCTCTTGGGTATGGGTATTGAGCATAAACTGGGTAAGCGCGCGATGTAAGCTGGCGAGCTGGCCTTTCATAACCGCAAACCGTGAGCCTGTAATTTTACTGGCTGTCTCAAAATCGAGCATGCCTAAAGCTTCGCCTAAATCGACGTGGTCTTTGGGCTCGAAATCGAAGCTTGGGATATCACCTACGCTGCTGACCACAACGTTGTGCTCTTCTTTAAGGCCGGCAGGCACAGTGCTGTGTGGCACATTGGGTACGCCACCTAAAATAGCCTCTAGCTCATTTTGTAACTGGCTAAGCTCGGCTTCGGCTTGTTGCAATTTGGCTTTCATATCATCAACAGCGGCCAATAATGGGGCAATATCTTGGCCTTGTGCCTTGGCTTTACCTATATTTTTGGCGCTGGCATTACGCTCTTGCTGTAAGGCTTCGCAGCTAACTTGCAAGCTTTTACGCTTATCTTCTAGGGCCGTAATCGCGGCGACATCTAAAGAGTAACCACGGGCTTTAAGCGCTGCGGCAAGTTGGTCTATTTCGTTGCGGAATAATTTAGGATCTAACATAGTTACCCTGTGTCGGTTGCCTTATCTAATAATTAATTGGTATACATATTTGAGCGCGGCGGTACGCTTTTAAGCGCTCAATAGTGACTATAATATGCGGTCATGGGCTTACGGGACGAGGAAAAAATACATTATCCAATAATACTTGTTTTCTGCTTCCTCTCCTCGACATTATGCTCCTGCAATGTCTAATAAGGGGCTCCTGCCCCGATGCGTTGCTCAAAGCGTTACATGCCCCGGCATGCGCCCCTTAGAGCGCCTTGCCGAGAAAACAGAACTCTACGTCTAATTGGACAAACTATTATTGCCTCGCCCCTACTGTATGCCATGTGTTTCGCACTGCCTTGCTCGCTGGCGCCTTCAATGTAGTCGCATGTGCCAGCTACTTTAAGCCAGCGCTTTAGCGCCCCAGCCCGCTAGCGCATAACCTAATGCAATCGCTAAAACACAGGCCATCACACTGACCACTAAATACGCCAGCGCTAATAAGTGCGCATTGTGCTCAAGCAATAGCCAAGCCTCAAGAGCAAAACTCGAAAAGGTGGTCATTGCCCCTAAAAAACCCGCCATAAGTAACGGTTTAAAGCTTAATGGCATATGCGATTGCTGAATTAAGTAAAAAAGCGCACCCATAATAAGGCAGCCGCTAACATTAGCAATAAATGAGGCTAATGGCCATTGGCCAGGCACTAACGGGTATAGCAATACCAAAGCAAAACGCACGCACGCCCCTAATGCACCACCAAAAGCTACACCCACAAACTGCATTAGCATTTTTTGCCCTCGTTACTCTGTCATCATTAGGGGCGAGGGAATAATAGTTTGTCCAATTAGACGTAGAGTTCTGTTTTCTCGGCAAGGCGCTCGAAGGGGCGCATGCCGGGGCATGTAACGCTTTGAGCAACGCAGGAGAGGAAGCAGAAAACAAGTATTATTGGATAATGTATTTTTTCCTCGTCCCTTATTACATTAAAAGCTCACAATAAAGCCATACAGCGGCCTGCATACTACTTGGCTATTCGCCCTGTTTGGCGGCGGCATCTAGCTCGGCTAGGTGAGCGAGTTTTTCGCCAATTTTAATCTCTAACCCGCGTGGCACTGGCTGATAATACTGACGGGCAGTCATTTCATCAGGAAAGTAATGCTCGCCGGCGGCATACGCGCCTTCTTCGCTGTGGGCGTAACGGTAATCTTTACCCATATCGAGGTTTTTCATGAGCGTAGTAGGCGCATTGCGTAGGTGGTTGGGCACATCAAAACTGGGCTCAGCTTTCACATCGGCCATTACCGCTTTATAAGCGGTATACACCGCATTGCTTTTAGGCGCGCACGCCAAATACACCACCGCTTGAGCAATGGCAAGCTCGCCTTCGGGGCTACCCAAGCGCGTTTGTACATCCCAGGCATTAAGCGCCACCTCTAAAGCGCGCGGGTCGGCATTGCCAATATCTTCGCTGGCCATACGCACCACGCGCCGCGCCACATATACCGGGTCACAGCCGCCATCAAACATGCGCGCCATCCAATACAAGGCGCCATCGGGGTTGGAGCCGCGCACCGATTTATGCAATGCTGATATTTGCTCGTAAAATAAGTCGCCGCCTTTATCAAACCGGCGTACATCATGCGCGGCTACCTGCTCTACGGCCTCTAAGGTGATTTGGCCGCCGGCCGACACCATATCAGCCGCTAACTCTAATAAATTGAGTAACCGCCGAGCGTCGCCATCGGCACATAATATTAGGCTGTCACGTGCCGCTTTACTGACTGTAAGCTTTTGCTGACCCAAGCCTGCGGTATTATCGAATAAGGCATTATCAATGAGTAAATTTAAGTGATCTTGCGACAGTGATTTAAGCACGTACACGCGGCAGCGCGATAGCAACGCATTATTCACCTCAAACGAAGGGTTCTCGGTGGTTGCGCCTACAAAAACTACTGTGCCTTCTTCGACATAGGGCAAAAAGGCATCTTGTTGCGATTTATTAAACCGGTGGACTTCATCGACAAACAACACCGTTTTTTTGCCGTGCATCGCTAAGCGTTGCTGAGCTTGCTCGGCGGCTTGGCGAATATCTTTAACGCCCGCCAACACAGCCGATAAGGCTTGAAAGTGGCCATCAACCAAGTCAGCAAAAAGCCTCGCTAAGGTTGTTTTACCCACCCCCGGTGGGCCCCATAAAATCATCGAATGCAATACGCCGTGGCGCAAAGCCTCGCCTAAGGGTTTGCCCTTTTCGAGTAGGTGGTCTTGGCCAACATAACCGGCTAAGTTGCGCGGGCGCATGCGCGCAGCTAACGGGGCTGCGCTGGCGGCTTTAGCCGCCACCTCGGCACTAAACAAATCACTCATTCATCAACACATCCGTGCCTTTGGGCGGCACAAAAGTAAACAGGGCATCATCAAGCACGCGGTTAGCCACCAAGTTATCAAAGTCCATAATGGTTTGCTGGCCTAAGCGGTCGGTTAATACTGCCTGCGCAATATCGTTTTTATTAAATATTAAGCGCACCGCCGCAAAAGGAGCATCGGCTCTATTAAGTGGTGTTAAATGAAAGGTGCTTTGTGATGCTTTTTGAGCTGAGGCTGCGACTTGTTCAACCCTAAAGCGAGTACTTAAGTCTTGAATGCCCCCACTTAATAGTACCGCTGGGTTAAACGGCATTTGAGCTTGTGGGGTCACTGTTACTTGCTCTAGGTCGGGGTCGTACACCCAAATCGTTTGGCCATTGCCTACAATCGTTTGCGGATAAGGCTCGGCACTTTGCCACAAGTACAAGCCTGGGCGCTTGATTTTAAAGGTGCCCTCGGTGGTTTGCAGCTGCTTGCCGTCTTTAGAGTTGAGTGTTTGAGTAAAGCGGCCTTCTAAGCTTTTATAGGCCTGTAAAATACTCACTAATTGCTCGGCGGCGGTATCGCTGGCCGCTTGCACACTGTGTGTTGCAGGCGCTTGGGCTAATACCACAGCCGGTACGCTCAACCCTACGAATAATAAGCTTGACCTTAAAACCGCTAATTTTAAGTATTTAGATAAAAACATAACGCACTCTTAGCTGATACCAGCATCAAAAAACAAGCAGTCATTATTACTGCTTAAGCTTTACCACCACTGAACCTATCAGGTGGTGTCTATCGCGGGGGCGGCGGGGGCGCCAATACATCGCGGCTGCCATTATGCCCCATCGCACTAATAACGCCAGACTCCTCCATTTGCTCAATTAAACGTGCCGCGCGGTTATAGCCCACACGCAACTTGCGCTGTACCGAGGAAATACTGGCTTTGCGCGTTTCGGTAATAAAAGCTACCGCTTCATCATACAAAGGGTCTGACTCGCTCCCGCCACTGTCGCTGTCTTCGCTAAAGCCTGGCACCATAACGGCATCGGTGGCTTCACTAAAAATTTCTTCTAGGTAATTGGGCTCGCCGCGTCGCTTCCAGTCGGCCACCACCGCATGCACTTCGTGATCATCAACAAAAGCGCCATGCACCCTCACCGACAAGCTAGTACCCGGCGGTAAATACAGCATATCGCCATGCCCCAGCAGCTGCTCGGCACCGCCTTGATCCAAAATAGTGCGCGAGTCAATTTTAGATGACACCTGGAACGCGATGCGCGTTGGCACGTTGGCCTTGATCAAGCCGGTAATCACATCGACCGAGGGGCGCTGCGTGGCGAGCACCATATGAATACCTGCCGCCCTCGCCTTTTGGGCAATACGGGCAATGAGCTGCTCTACCTTTTTGCCCACAATCATCATCATGTCGGCAAATTCGTCGATGACCACCACAATAAACGGTAAGCGCCCTAATAGCGGCGCCTCTTGCACGCCAATACCGGCCTCATCGGGCCGCCATACGGGGTCGGCAATGGGTTCACCCGCTTTAATGGCATCGCTTACCTTTTTGTTATAGCCCGCTAAGTTTCGCACACCCAGTGCGGCCATGAGCTTATACCGGCGCTCCATTTCGCCCACACACCAGCGCAAGCCCGTTGCGGCGTCTTTCATATCGGTAATCACAGGCGCTAACAAATGCGGGATTCCTTCGTATACCGAAAGCTCCAGCATTTTAGGGTCAACTAAGAGTAAGCGCACTTCCTCGGGCGAGGCCTTGTACAAAATACTCACCAGCATCGAGTTTACCCCCACCGACTTACCCGAGCCTGTAGTACCGGCTACCAGTAAGTGTGGCATTTTAGCGAGATCGGCAATCATAGGCTGACCCGAAATATCATGCCCTAGCGCAAAGGTGAGCGGTGAGCGCGACTTTTCGTAAATACTCGAGGCAATGACCTCACTTAAGCGCACCATTTCACGCTCTTCGTTAGGAATCTCGATACCAATAACCGACTTGCCTTGAATCACCTCGACGACTCGCACACTAATGACCGCCAGCGAGCGTGCAATATCTTGTGCTAAGCCGGTAATACGGCTGGCTTTAATGCCTGGTGCCAATTGCAACTCAAAGCGCGTTACAACGGGGCCCGGTAAGACCTCTACGACCTCTACGGTAATATTAAAGTCTTTGAGTTTTAGCTCTAATAGACGCGACATGGCCTCGAGCGACTCTTCGGAAAAGCCCTTTTTATCGTTTTTTTGCACAGGCTCAAGCAAACTAATCGGCGGTAGCTCGCCCACAATGGGCTCTTCATCAACAAATAAGGTTTGCTGCTTTTCTTTTTCGACTCTGGGGCTCAGCGCTGGCGCCTTTGGCGGTAAATTAATGGTGGGCACTTTGCGCTCTTGGGTATGCTTAATTTCTTTTTCGACCGCAACATGACGCCGCTGCACCGACGCTTGCGCCGCTTTGCGCTCTTGCCTGCGCAACCGGTAATGCTGCCAGCGCTCAACCTGTGAGCGGCTAAAGGTTAATACGGCTTTGCCAATCGCATCCATTACCGTAAACCAAGAGATATCAATAAAAATGGTCAAGCCAAATAAGAGCAAGCTCAGCAACATTAATGAGCCGCCAATCACGCCAAAAGCACCATCAACAGCACTGGCAATCGATAGGCCCAATACGCCACCTACAGACGAAGGTAAGCGGGTCGACTCTAGCCCCTGCGCATGCACCGCCATGCCAGTGGCCGATACCATCACCAACCAAAAACCAATAAAACGCAGCCCTAAAATAACCGGGTCAAAAGCGTTCGCTCGGCGGTCACGCAAAACGCACCACGCTTGATAACCCAGCATTAAAGGAAATAAGTAGGCCATATAGCCAAATAACGAAAAGGCCACATCCGCCAGCCATGCTCCCGCTGGGCCACCTGCATTAGCCACCCCGGTATTGGTGCCCGTATTGGACCAACCCGGGTCAAAGGGGTCAAATGTTGCAAGCGCCAAAGTAAAAAAACCACAGCCGGCAGCAATAGCAATCAATAAACCCTCTCGCATAATCACGGCAAGCATACCCGCTTTATGCGTGGCAGCGGCTATTTGCTCAACGCTAGGGCTGCTCGTTTTTTTGGCCTTGCGGGCTCTGGGCTTGCGCGGCTTTTTAGCCGGTGCCGCGCTCGCGGGTAGCGCGGCAGGCACCACCTCACGGGTATCATCCATTAAGGTGTCGTCGATTAAGCTATCGTCAAAATCGCTGTCAATATCTACATCAGTCTCTAAATCGGTATCGCTCACATTGGCCCCAGCGTCTTTGCGCACTTTTTTAAATATTCTACTGGAATCAAAGCACAAAAAAACCAAACTTTCTGATTATCTCTAATCGCACAGTACTTTACCTTACCCGCCAATGCATAAATACCTCAGCGCGTAATCTTTGCGCACCGCGCTATGGCCCATAGCACGATGCGCCAAACATAGCTAAGTTGGTGTATTTCACTTAAGATAGCCGCCAAAATTTAGCGCCGCGCACCACAGGTACCGCCAGCGCAGTGGCTGCTGTGTATGCCTATTAAGCATCAGTGAAAACGGAGTACGTGATAACCACAGCCTCTAAGGGGCGAGGCAATAAGAGTTTGCCAATTAGGCGCAGGGCCCTGTTTTCTCAGCAAGGCGCTCGAAGAGGCGCATGCCGGGGCCTGTCACTCTTCGAGCAACGCAGCAGAGGAGACGGGGAACAAGTATTATTGGATAAAGTGTTTCTTCCTCGCCCCTAAGCACGATACAAAGAGGAATCTCGCCCGCTACGCAGCCACCATAAAACCCGCTAAGATAAACGGTAACTATTCAGAGGGAAATAGAGCGTTGCGGAAATAGGGCGCGAATGATTCATTGACTGGGCCGCTCAAGCCGTCTGCGACTTTGTGCCTCTGCAACGTCTAATGTTGCCTACCCCTATGCAGGTGCGCTGTCTAAACCTTGCTTTCTTTGCAAGGCCGGGCGCTTAAATGACCAGAGGAACTTGTTAGCTTGGCTGAATAATTTGAATAATTACGTTTATTTTACACCGCCACCTTTAAATAGCGTGTAGTCGCTACCACATAATACACATTCGAACACTACAATTTAGGATACCATCATGACTGACTCGCAGCACCGCCGCTTGATTATTTTGGGCTCTGGCCCTGCCGGTTATACTGCCGCTATTTATGCCGCACGCGCCAACCTTAGCCCGTGCTTAATCACAGGCATGCAGCAAGGTGGCCAGTTAACCACCACCACCGAAGTCGAAAACTGGCCCGGCGGTAAACACGACTTGCAAGGCCCCGATTTAATGGTCGAAATGCAGCAGCACGCCGAGCGCTTTGATACCGAAATGATCTTTGATCACATTAACGAAGTAGACCTTAGCACGCGTCCTTTCACCCTTAAAGGCTCTAGCGAATACACCTGTGATGCTCTTATTATTTGCACCGGTGCCTCGGCGCAGTACTTAGGCTTACCCTCAGAAGAGGCCTTCCAAGGTAAAGGCGTTAGCGCCTGCGCCACCTGTGATGGCTTTTTTTACCGCGACCAAAAAGTGATTGTGGTAGGCGGTGGTAATACCGCCGTAGAAGAGGCGCTTTATTTATCAAACATTTGTGCTGAAGTTATTTTGGTGCATCGTCGCGATACTTTAAAGTCTGAAAAAATCTTACAAGATCGCTTGTTCGAAAAAGAGAAAAACGGCAATGTCACTATTATGTGGAACCATCAACTCGAAGAAGTGCTCGGTGATGACTCTGGCGTAACAGGCGCACGCCTAAAAGGCACCGCAGATGGCGCCACCAAAGACTTAGCTATTAGCGGTGTATTTATTGCCATTGGCCATAAGCCCAATACCGATATGTTTGCAGGTCAGCTAGACATGAACGGCGGCTATCTAGTGGTTAAAAGCGGCCTAGAAGGCAACGCCACACAAACGAGTACACAAGGTGTGTTTGCCGCTGGCGATGTCGCCGACCACATCTACCGCCAAGCCATTACATCTTCTGGCTCGGGCTGTATGGCAGCCCTTGATGCTGAGCGCTTTTTAGATCAATAATAAGAGCCATTAAGTACATAAATATATAGCTTGATACCCATGAGCGAGCTGCGCCAGGCTCGCTCATATTTTTTACGCTCAAAAAATTATTTCTTATGGATCAACCTGTTTGGCTAAACGAAGACCCTAACCTATTCCCCCCTACCGAACTGGCTTTGCAAGAGCCCAACGGCTTACTCGCTGTAGGCGGTGACTTAAGCCCAGAGCGCTTAGTGGCGGCTTATTCACGCGGTATATTCCCCTGGTTTGATGATGACCAACCTATTTTATGGTGGTCGCCCGAGCCGCGCATGGTATTTAAGCCCGGCCAAGTGCATCACAGTAAAAGCCTTAAAAAGCACCTGCGTAAACATACGCTTAGCGTGAGCGTTGATCGCGACTTTGAGGCGGTGATTCAACACTGCCAGCAACCGCGCGCAGGCCAAGATGGCACCTGGATTACCGAAGAAATGCAAGCGGCTTATATTGAGCTACACCATTGCGGCATTGCGCATTCGGTCGAAACCCGCGATGCCCAAGGCACCTTAATTGGCGGTTTTTATGGCGTGGGCATTGGCGGTATTTTTTTTGGTGAAAGCATGTTTAGCCTGCACACTAATGCCTCCAAAGTGGCCATTACGCAGTTTTCGGAGTGGGCCAAAATACAAGGCTTTGCACTCATCGACTGCCAAGTCGACAACCCACACTTAAGCACATTAGGCGGCGAACTGATTAGCCGCAAACAATTAGAGGCCACCATTAGTCAGCACGCGGCCAGCGAATTTGAGCATTTCCAGCAACTTTGGCAGCAAATACGCGGCCATTGTATTTACGATGGACGCGTTTATGATGAATCGACTAATGATGGACCTATCAATGATGGCCGCACACAACACACGCCAAGCGACCTAAGCTTATGAGTGAACTCGCCAACCTTAAGCTCTATGCCACTGCCGAGCACCCTTGCAGCTATTTAGAGCAGCAGCAGGCCTCGACGATTTTTATCGACCCCGCGGCCAGCCTAGATGCCGATGTATACTCAGCATTAAGCGAGCTTGGCTTTAGGCGTAGTGGCGGGCATATTTACCGGCCGCATTGCGCCGATTGCGCCGCGTGTATATCGGTGCGCGTGCCGGTGCAAGCGTTTGCCCTCACTCGCAGCCACAAGCGCTGCCTTAAGCGCAACAGCGATCTCACCATTAGCGCCACGGCACGCCCCAATATCGATGAACATTACGCGCTATATGAGCGCTACATTAACGAGCGCCATAGCGATGGCGACATGTACCCGCCCAACCGCCAACAATATACCGATTTTTTAAATAATCCCTTCGGCTGCACACACTACATAGAGATGCGCAAAGATGGCAGGCTCATAGGTTGCGCCGTGAGCGATACCCTCAGCAATGGGCTATCAGCGATATACACCTATTTTTGCCCCACACAAACCACCCGCAGCCTAGGCCGTTTTGCCATTTTGCACCAAATACAAAAAGCCCAGCACTTAGGCTTACCCTATTTATATTTAGGCTACTGGATTCGCAACTGCCAAAAAATGAACTACAAAAGCGAATATAAACCCCTAGAGCAACTGATTGACCGGCAATGGGTATTAGGCACATCTTAAACCACAGAACCTTAAACCACAGCACCTTAAACCACAGCGCCACGACAAGCTCAGACTAAAAAATCATACAAAAAAATCATACAAAAAAATGCCATTCAATAAAGGCATGCCATGCAATGCTACAAAAAGTGACATTTACGTTATTGCATGCACCAAAAATGCACTCAATAACGTGTTTTTGACAATATGCTCAACATTATCTTGCCTTGGCTCTTGCCAACTTACGCCCTCTGCCCTCATTATTGCAAACCGATTGCCTGTAACCCGCTATTTATGGCCTGTTATTGACGAGCCTTTGCTGTTAACCCGTTGTTTTAGCTTGTTTTTGTTTGGAATGTCCTCGATCATGCGGATCCTTAAGTGACTTGATCGATAAAACCGCGCGCGTGCCTGCTTAATAAACCAATAAGCACTGTAGGCCCAACAAAGCAGAGGCTGCTTTACATCAAAGGTACTAATGCCTTGCACCTACGGCTTAGCTGCCTAAAATGCACAACCCAATCAGCCGCATACCCCATGGCGATGCCAATGACCGGTATGCTTGTCATTATCGGCAAGCTCAATAAGGCTGTGCGCAATACAGTGCGATCAAGCACCATACAATTTACATTTAGAGTGTCCAGATTCGCTCTTTAAACACTGACTGAGAAAACGAGGAAAACCCTATGTCCGAAGATGTCGCCGCACTGGTCGCTAACGATATACACAAACAATTTGGCGAACACAAAGTACTTAAAGGCATCTCAATGAATGCACGTAAAGGCGATGTTATCTCGCTTATCGGCTCATCGGGTTCTGGCAAGTCGACTTTTTTGCGCTGCATGAACCTCTTAGAGATTCCAACATCTGGGGATATTGAAGTGCATGGCGAAACCATCGCTTTCAAAACAGACAAGCGCGGCAACAGGCTACCGGCCAATATACGCCAAGTTGAGCACATGCGCGCTCGCTTATCGATGGTTTTTCAAGGCTTTAATTTATGGTCGCATATGACGGTGATGCAAAACATTATTGAAGCACCCGTCAACGTATTAGGTATTAGCAAAGCCGAGGCGACCGAGCGAGCCAAAGAGCACTTAAACCGCGTGGGCTTATATAACCGCAAAGACTACTACCCAGCCCATATGTCGGGCGGCCAACAACAACGTGCAGCGATTGCGCGCGCATTAGCTATGAACCCTGAGGTCATGCTGTTTGATGAGCCTACATCGGCGCTCGACCCTGAATTAGTCGGCGAAGTATTAAAAGTTATGCGCGGTTTAGCCGAAGAAGGCCGAACAATGATTGTGGTCACCCACGAAATGTCATTTGCCAAAGACGTCTCGAACCATGTTGTTTATTTACATGAAGGAATTATAGAAGAGCAAGGTAAGCCTAAAGATGTTTTTGAAAACCCTAGCTCAACGAGAATGCAGCAATTTTTATCACCTAAATATTAAGCTTTAAAACACGCACGCGAGCGATACGCGTAAATAATCACTGTCATCATTCAATATCAATGAGTCGAGTCATCAAGCGCCTCATTTTTGTAACCTGGAGCAAATAATATGAAAAGACTACTCATCGTGGCTGCCAGCCTATTGGCATTTGCCAATAGTGTAGATGCGAAAAATAAAGATGTTATTCGCGCAGGTGTTGACGCACCTTACCCACCCTTCGAATACAAAGCCCCCGACGGCTCTTTAACAGGCTTCGAAATTGAGCTCGGCAACGAAGTGTGCAAAGAAATTACCGGCAAAGATTGTGAGTGGGTTGTGCAAGCTTGGGACGGTTTAATACCGGGCTTATTGGCCCGCAAATACGATGTGATCTTTTCTTCTATGTCGATTAATGCCGAGCGTAAAAAGCGCGTATTGTTTTCAGCCCCTTATTACACAACGCCTTCCGCATACTTTTCGGCAACAAATTTTGACCCCAAAGCTTCAAAAGGCAAGCGTATTGGAGTACAACGTGCCACCATTCAAGACACTTATATCACTGAGTTTTTGACAGAGGCCAAAGTAGTGCGCTACACCACTGCCGACGATATGGCTTTAGACCTTGAAAGCGGCCGCCTAGATGCCATGTTTGTAGACGCACCTGTTGGCATGGGCATTATTAATGAAGCCTCTAAAATTGTACAAGTGGGCGAGTTAGTCAAAGAGCCTATACGTATTTTTGGCAATGGCATTGGCGCTGCATTTCGCAAACGCGATGCCAAGCTTGAAGCTCAAGTCTCTGCCGCATTAGAGACAATCAAAAAAAATGGTAAATACGACGAAATCATGAAGCGTTATTTTGATTTTGACATCAAAATTTAAATTATTGGTAACTATTCAGAGGTCCTGAAATTGGGCGCTAATGAATCATTTTCTGGGCCGCTCAAGCCATCTGCGACTTTGTGCTCCTGCAAAGTCTACCCCCAGGCATCCATGCTGGGGCGGCCGCTATATAAGCGCTCCCGGCGCTTAAATGCCCAAAAAATAACCCATCAGCCCCCTCCCAAGAGGGATTTGTTAGCTTGACTGAATAGTTACAATTATTGTTTTTATCACATTAAAGCCGTAAAAGGGGTCTATTACCTCTTTTACTTTTTAATACTCAAAGAGACTAACCGATGTTTGATTTTGAAGGTTATGGCCCGGGGCTTTTTCAAGGCGCCCTTCTCACCATGGAACTTGCGGCCTTATCACTGATAATTGCCTTTACGCTTGGCCTATTGGGTGCTGTCGGCAAATTATCAAAAAACCCTATCGCAAAAGGGTTAGCTACAGCCTACACCACCATTATTCGCGGCGTCCCTGATTTAGTCTGGATGATGCTATTATTTTTTGGCGGCCAAATTATGGTCAATACATTTTTTGATTGGCTATATAATTTTAGTGATGGCTCAATTGATATTTTCTTTCCGTTTAACGAGTTTCTTGCAGGCGTGCTAACCATCGGGTTTATTTTTGGTGCTTATATGACCGAAACATTCCGCGGTGCATTTATGGCTGTTGATGCTGGCCAAATAGAAGCGGGCAAAGCCTACGGCATGAGCAACATAAAAATTTTTAAGCGCATTATGTTTCCGCAAATGATGCGCCACGCCATTCCTGGCATCGCCAACAACTGGCAAGTTTTGTTAAAAACAACCGCACTGGTTAGCATTATTGGCCTAGCCGATATGGTTCGATTAGCCACCGAAGCGGCAAAATCGACGGGCGAGCCCTTTAAGTTTTTTATCCCCGTAGCAATTGTTTATTTAGGGTTAGCCGCTATTTCAGATCTGTTTTTTAAAAAACTCACAACTGTTTACAGCGCTGGCGTGGTCAAAGGATAAGTCATGTTTGAATCTACCCTCGAAATCTTTAGCAACCCCGATACGTACCTCACTTATTGGGATGGCACTGTTATTACGGTACAAATGGTTTTTTTGTCACTACTCGTTGGTGGTGCGATTGCTGTACCACTGGCTATTTTACGCACATCCAAAAACCGATGGATTAACACCCCTATCTGGGTATTTACCTATTTATTTCGTGGCACCCCGTTATTGGTACAGCTTTACATGATCTATTACGGCGTCGCGTTAATTGAAGGCATACAGCAAACGTTTTGGTGGACTATTTTAAAAGAAGCGTTTTACCCGTGTTTAATTGCCTTTACCTTAAATACCGCCGCCTATACCACCGAGATATTTAGAGGCACCATCGAAACAACACCAAGGGGCGAAATTGAAGCGGCCAAAGCTTACGGCATGAGCTGGGGCAAACGTATGCAACGGATTATTTTACCAAGCGCCTTTCGCCGTGCAATACCCGCATACTCTAACGAAGTGATTTTTATGTTGCATGCCAGTGCTATTGCATCGACGGTGACTATTGCCGATTTACTCAATGCTGGCCGGCTAATTTATGCGCGCTATTATGCGCCCTTTGATGGGTTTATTTTTGCAGGCATTATCTACTTATGCTTAACCTTTGGTATTTTAGCGGTTTTTAAACAACTCGAAAAGCGCATGCTAGGCCACTTACAGCCACGCTAACATCCGCGCACAATCAAAGCCACGGGGACATAATGTTAATGGGTTAAGTCTATTAGCTAAACCTATTAGCTAAGCCAATAAATAAACCCCAAACGCATTAAGCCCAGGCCTATTTAAATAGACCTGGGCTTAATACTAAAAGTTACGCAACTCTTAAGAGGTGCTGAAGTTGGCGCAAATGAGACACTGACTGGGGCGGTCGCTATATAAGCGCTATCGACAGTTTTCTCCTCGACTTTGTGCTCCTCGACTTTGTGCTCCTGCAAAGTCTAATCTCGCATATCCCTATGCAGGTGCAAAGTCTAATCTCTCATATCCCTATGCAGGTGCACTGTATATCCCTGCAAGGCAGGCGTAAATACCCAAAAATAATCCATTAGCACCCTATTATAAGCGCTTTGTTCGATTGGTCGAATCGTTACAAAATTACACTATATTACAGGAATATTGTGGCCGCTTAATGCTGATGTGAATGATCGGCCGCAGGTAAGGTGTTGCCATCTGTATCATAAAAACCCGTAGCACCGTGCTCTACAAAACCTAAGTTAATCATTTTCCTAAAAAAAGGATCCGATTCATTATCGCCAATATCGGCAAAATCAGTAGCCTGATAAGCATATAGCTCACTCAAGTACTGCTGAACAACCGCAGCATCATACACACTCCCCATCAATGACCAAGTAATGGTTGTATTAGCCTGCTGACTCTCAATACGTTTAACCAGTTTTTTGTGCGGATACCACCACACATCAACCGTTTTTGCCTGTGTTTTTTGCTGGTAGTGCTCTAACGTATCGCAGCCTAAGCCCTCTGTTGCAACCAAACTTGCTTGCTTTTTAAAAGACGGGTGTAATAGCTGCGCATGATAACGCCAAGTATAATCCGATGACACTGGGGTTGCATCATATTCAATCGCACGTAGATCATCCATAAAGTACGACGTTTTCTTCATATGTTTACCCGATAAATTAGTCCACTGCGTGGCCATTTTTTTATCGTTAATATGAACAACGTTATTATTATGACGCAATAAAATCAATTCATTTTTAACACTAGAAGCCGACGCTTTATTATGTTGCTCAATACCATAAGTCGCCATTACAATTTCTGAAGGGCAGTCATTATTTGCCGACGCCAAAAGAGGCAGTAATAAAGCGGCCATCGCCAATAATTTTTTCATACATTTACATCTTTAAGGTAAAAAAACCCTGCAATAACTCAACAGCTAATATTATTGCAGGGGCGGTATTATTGAGCAGAAAGGTTAGCCGCGTGGCTCATTACATGAAACAATAAACTTTGTTCATTAGTCCCGGTAATTAAATGCGCACCAGGGCCGGTCGCAAAAACACCGACATCTTCACCAGCATGTGTTTCGCTACCTAATGGCACTAACGACTCCTGATGAAAACCCGGTGTTAACGTATCAACATCGGTCAAATCAACACGCCCTGTCACCGCTGTAGTTTCATACACTTTATCGGCGTTGGTCTCGCTACCAAAATCTCTAAAGCCAAGGCCGTTAGAATAACCTACCGTGGTATAAGGCATATCATCTAAACCCATACTCGGCTCAGTAGCGCCAATGCCAACCACTTTCCCTAAAATAGGATTACCGCGCTTAGGGTAACCGGCAATAGTGAACACATGACTGTGGTCCGCAGTGACGATAATTAAGGTGTCTTCTTGATTGGTTGCATCCACAGCAACCTGTACTGCTTTTGATAACTCAATGGCATCATTTAATGCGTTATACGCGTTACCAGCATGATGGGCGTGGTCAATACGACCTGACTCGATAGTTAAGAAAAAGCCTTTTTCATTATTATCAAGAACATCGATCGCTTTTGCGGTCATTTGTGACAGGCTCGGCTCACCAGCAATATCATTCGGGCGATCAGCTTCGTACTGCATATGTGACTCATTAAATAAGCCAAATATTTTTGAGGTTGTTGCCGCATCAATTGCATCAAAAGAGGACTGATCCACAACATAAGCACCTTCGGTATATTTATCCTGCCATTCAGCGGTTAAATCGCGTCCGTCGGTACGGTCACCCTCAATGGCACTGCTGGCATCACCACTATTGTAGTTAGCATCTTTGGGTAAAAAATGACGGCGACCGCCACCCATAACCACATCAATGCCATCAACATCAATACCGCTATAGCGGCTTTCTAAATTGGCTTCAAAGTTAACTAACTGTAAGGCGATATCTTCACAGTTGGCACGCTCAGGATACTCATCAATCTTCATATCCGAGATATCTTCCCAGTTACGATCGGCCGACTTAGCATAAGCGGCGGCAGGTGTTGCATGGGTAATACGCGCAGTAGAAATAACACCCGTCGATTTACCCGCTATTTCAGCAAGCTCTAATGCGGTTACCATTTCAATCCCTTTGGTACTGGCGCAATTGCCGCGCACAACATTCTCATCAACACCCAGCACACCTGCATCGGTTTTGATGCCTGACATCATCGCGGTCATGGTCCCTGCTGAATCAGGTGTTTGCGCATCAACATTGTACGTTTTAGCCAAACCCGAAAAAGGGAACTTATCAAAGCTTAATTGATTTTCTTCACCCATCATGCCTTGATTTTGACCATCTAAAATACGCGCAGCGGTCACGGTTGACACACCCATGCCATCACCTACAAATAAGATGACATTTTTAGCGGAGCCTTTAAGGGCATTCAGTTGCGCCTCAGTCGATACCTCTGCAATAGTCACATTACTGTTATTCGCTAATTGGGTATCTATTTTTGCCCAAACGTCTTCAGCCGCTTTCATTTCGGCTGCGCCGGCTTTAAACCAAGCATTATTTGTGCTGGTTGCCAATAAGGCTTTATCAACAGTTGATGCCGGCAGGCAGGTATACTTTGTAGAGGTTATTTCTGACGAGTCCAATGTTTTATTGCCATTGGTATCCGCCCCGGTATTAATTTGCATACCGCCATTAATACAGTTTTCATTGCCTGCGGCCAACACCACCTCACTGGTCAGCGTTGCAGGTTTAGCAGCGCTGCCGCCACCGCTACCACACGCAGTCAAACCCAACGCCAAAGAAGTACCCACTGCCGATAATATATACTTATTCATTATGAAATCCTTAGGCCTATTGACCAACTAAACCAAGCGCACGATTAATTAAATGGAAAACAACACTTTGCTCAACAGTGCCTTGAATAAGGTGTGCACCAGGGCCTGAGGTATGAATGGCGACATCTTCACCGGCATGCGTTTCGCTACCTAATGGCACGGCAACCTCTTGGTGATAACCCGCCGCCGTGGTGTCTATCCCGGTAATATCCTGTCTTCCTGCAATCGCATCTAATGAATAAATAGCATCTGCGTTTGTTTCTGTGCCTAAGTCTCTAAATCCAAGGCCATTGCTATAACCTAGCGTAGTGTAAGGATTGCCATCGAGCGCTTTGCTGGGTTCTGTTTCACCAATACCAACCACCTTGCCTAAGATAGGATTGCCGCGCTTAGGATAGCCAGCAATAGTGAATACGTGACTATGGTCAGCCGTTACAATAATTAATGTCTCTTCATCATTAGTTGCATCTAACGCCGCCTGTACCGCATTCGAAAACTCAATGGCATCATGTAATGCTGTGCTGGCACTGCCGGCATGGTGACCATGATCAATGCGGCCTGACTCAATCGTTAAAAAATAACCTTTTTCATTATTATCAAGAATATTAATCGCAGTAGTTGTCATTTGAGAAAGACTAGGTTCGCCTGCAATATCATTTTCCCTATCGGCTTCGTACTGCATATGTGACTCATTAAACAAGCCGAATAGGTATTCTGTTTTTTCGGTGTCAATCGCGTCAAAGCCTGCTTGATCAATAATATATTGACCACTGGGATATAACTCCCCCCACTCAGCCACTAAGTTGCGGCTATCGGTACGGTCGCCTTCGATATCACTCACTGCATCCCTACTATTAAAAGCCATATCCTTAGGCAAAAAGTGACGGCGGCCACCGCCCATAATCACATCAATACCGTCAACATCAACACCGGCATAACGTTGCTCAACATTTTTTTCAAAATTAACTAGCTGCAATGCAATATCTTCACAGTCAGCGCGCTCTGCATTCTCTTCAATCTTCATATCCGAGATGTCTTCCCAGTTGCGATCGGCCGATTTGGCATAGGCTGCCGCTGGCGTTGCATGAGTAATACGTGCCGTTGATACAAGGCCCGTCGACAGGCCTTTTATTTCAGCCAACTCTAAAGCGCTGATAACCTCATTGCCCTTCACCGAAGCGCACTTACCGCGCTCGACATTTTCATCGACGCCCAATACACCTGCATCAGATTTTAGACCGCTCATCATGGCTGTCATCGTACCGGCTGAGTCGGGGGTTTGTGCATCCACATTGTAAGTTTTAACCAGCGCAGAATAAGGGAAGGTCTCAAAACTTAAATAACCTTCCTCGCCTGATTTACCCGCTAATTGACCTTTTAATATACGTGCGGCAGTTAATGTAGAGACCCCCATGCCGTCACCCACAAACAAGATGACATTTTTTGCTTTAGTTGAACGAGCTTGCTGTAATTTTTCAGCAATTTTAGCTTGGCCTTCTTTATACCAATCGTTGTTTTTTTGAACTTCAGGTGTCACTGCCGCAAATGCCAGCGAAGATGCCATGCTCGCAATAATGACCGACAAACTTTTTTTGATCACTTTCATATTGAACCTAATATTATTTAAAAAGGTGAAATTAATAATTAAGGCGGTAGTGTGCAGTACATATATAAAAGTTTTTTGACAATAATATGACACTTTTGTGTCAATGATTTAAACCCCGAACTCTTGCATGGGGTATGACAGCCAGTAAATTATTTTACGAGGCGCCTAATACAGCTGTGCATACTCCTATGCAGGTGCGCTATCTGGCTCTCGCTTTCCCTGCAAGGCGGCGCTTATATGACCAGACAATAATCCATCACATGACTCTCATCACTAACAGTGACCCACGAAAACCCGCATTGTATTCTATTTTTACACCCCACAAGATAACGCTCACATAAAACCCAAAATTGCTACAGTTCACACACTTTTAGCCATGCAACTATGACAGGATGTATACTGGCACAAATGTATATCACCTTAGTGCAGGCGACATACACTAAGCGCCCATGACTTAGGGACGAGGAAAAAATATAGTATCCAATAATTCGCGTTTTCTGCTGCCTATGCTCGACTTTATGCTCCTCGACTTTGTGCTCCTGCAAAGTCTAATAAGGCGCTCCGATGCGTTGCTCAAAGCGTTACATGCCCAGCATGCGCCCCTTCGAGCACCTTGCAAAGAAGACAGAAACCTACGCCTAACCGGACAAACTATTATTGCCTCGCCCCTTATTCCTCATATTGACCCCAAGGCTAAACACACTATGCGCAATAGATACAAGGCCATTAAACTATCTCTAGTAGGCTTTATTTTTATACTTACGGCTTGCTCGCCGCTTAAACAGGGCCATTTGCAATGGCACAATCTTGTGGCAACAGGCCAACCCACCGCCCGCCATGAGGCCGCCTTTGTAGCCCATGATAAGCAACTGTATTTAATGGGAGGGAGGCGCATAAACCCTACCGATGCCTTTGATATTGCCACCGCTAGCTGGACACAAAAAGCCAAGCCGCCTATCGAGGTGCATCACTTTCAGCCCGTAGTGATGGGCGATGCTATCTATATAGTGGGTGCAATGACTGGTAGCTGGCCGCAAGAAACCCCACTCGATAAAGTGCTGGTTTACTACCCTAAACGCGATGAATACCAATTTACCCATACTATTCCTGAGCATAGACGCCGCGGTGGCGCAGGTGCAGTTGTGCATGAGGGTAAAATTTATATTGTGGGCGGTATTGTTAACGGACACATGAATGGCTACAAGCCTTGGCTAGACAGGTACGATCCTAAAACCGGCGAGTGGCAAGCTCTTGATGACGCCCCTAATGCACGCGACCACTTTCAAGCCGTTGTAGCTAACAATAAACTTTACGCACTGGCTGGGCGCACCACCTCTAAAGCGACCGAACAAGATATGGCGCTCACCATTGCGCACGGCAATGTATATGATTTTGCTAAAGCCGCTTGGGAACCTGTCACTGACACTCTCAAATTGCCCACTTTGCGTGCTGGTAATGCCGCTTTTGCATGGGGCGATAATGTTGTGGTTGTCGGTGGCGAAAGCGACACCCAAGAATCTGCCTTTGCCGAAACACAAGCCTACAATACAACAACACAGATGTGGTCTCATTGGGCCAATCTTAAGCAGGGCCGTCACGGTACCGGTGTTGCGATTGTTGATGGCTATGCTTATATTGCCTCGGGAGCGGGCAACCGCGGCGGCGGCCCAGAGTTGACAAGTATTGAGCGCTTAGCACTGCCAGCGATACAACCGCTTATTGCAGGCATACCGACACAAAGCCCTGCCACACCTACCATTGCAGCAACACCTACGGTACAGCAGTGGCACACCCACACTCTTAATTTTGCTGGGCCTCAAACTTCTGAGCAGGCGCAAGACAACCCTTTTTTAAACTACCGCTTAAGGGTTGATTTTACCCACGATGACACTCATATGCGCATACGTGGGTTTTACGCGGCTGATGGTAAAGCGGCAAAAACCTCAGCAACAGGCGGCAATATTTGGCAAGTTAAATTTACCCCTCCAAATCTTGGTCAATGGAAATATAAAGCCACTTTAGAGCACGGTAATAATATTGCTTTAGCTGATGATACCATCAGCGGTACTGTCGTTGCCCTTAAGCATGCCCAAGGGCAATTCAATGTGACACGCAGTGATAAAGAGGCACCTGATTTTCGCGCTTACGGTCACTTAGGTATTAAAGACAGCCAATTTAATTTTGCCGCAGCTAACCGCTATTGGTTAAAGGCCGGCAGTAATAGCCCCGAGAACTTACTTGCCTATCAGGGCTTTGATGGCACCTATCGCCTGCAAGCGAGTAACCGCGAAGGCGAGGCAAAAGCCAATACACAATTGCACCAATTCACCCCACACATACAAGATTGGCAAACAGGTGACTTGCTCTGGAAAGATGGCCAAGGTAAAGGCTTAGTTGGCTTGTTTAACTACCTAAGTACACAAGGCATGAACGCCAGTTACTTTTTAACAATGAACATTAATGGTGACGGTAACGATGTCTGGCCCTACACCTCACCGACACAATTTGAGCGCTTTGACATCAGTCGTCTAGCGCAGTGGGAGCTACTGTTTCAACACATGCAAGCGAAAGGTATTTTGTTGCACTTGGTGACCCAAGAAACCGAAAACGAGCGTCTATTAGATGATGGGGATACCGGCCCACAGCGCCAATTATATTACCGTGAAATGATTGCACGCTTTGGCCATCATTTAGGCTTAGCATGGAATTTAGGCGAAGAAAACGGCCCTGCCGAATGGTCACCACCGGCACAAAACGATGCTCAACGTAAAGCTATGGCTAAGTTTATTAAGCATAATGATCCTTATAAGCACCCCGTTCTTTTGCATACCCACTCAGAAGATTTAAACCGTACCGACCTGCTCACAGCACTTTTAGGGGATAAGAATTTAGATGGCCTATCGCTGCAAGAGGCCGACCCTACAAGCACCGCTCACACTATTCAAACGTGGAAGCAAAAATCGCAAGCTGCAGGCCACCCATGGTTAATTACTATGGACGAAATTGGTCCGTGGTATACCGGTGCCGCTAGCGACCAAGAAACCCCCCAACACCCTGCATTAATTAAAGATGTTCTTTGGGGCTCGCTCTTGGCTGGGGCAGCAGGCGTTGAATGGTACTTTGGTGCAAAAACACAAGAGAATGACCTGACCGCCGAAAATCTACGCCTACGCCATGACTTATGGCAGTACACGCACTTTGCACACACCTTTTACACTCAGCATGTTCCTTGGTGGGCAACTACGCCAGCGCACGGCAAGGTCCTTAGCCCGGTCGGCGCGCTCGCCGCCGAACAGTCTGGCGAGCTATTTGTGGCTTTTATTCCTAAAGTCACAACTCTCTCTCATACGACTCATTCTCAAATGGCTACAACCACCTTAAATTTAAGTCGTTTTAATAGCGCAGTCAGCGTGCAATGGTTTAACCCGTTAAAAGGTGGCAAGTTAATCGATGCTGGCACACTAACGCCGCCCTACAATGATCCTGTTGTACTGCCTATACCTACACAGCACTTAAGCGCGCAAGGTGGCGTGGTATTAATTAAAACGATAAAACCCTAACAGCGCTTTCACGTACAAACATCTATGACACCTATCGGCAACCCAATATTAGCAAACTTATCACGCTGGGTTGCCCTTAGGGGCGAGGAGCATAAAATCGAGGAGCATAAAATAGAGAGACGCAAAGTCGCAGATGGCTTGAGCGGCTCAAATCAATGATGCATTAGCGCCCTATTTCCGCACCTCTGAATAGTTACGATTACTGAACAATCAATATTGATCAACTTAAGCCAAATCACCCCGCGAACAAACCTACCCCAAAACTCATAGTCACCCAATAATATTACTGGAAAAAACTGAGTAGTCGCGGTAAATTGTGCCTTTTAAATTAACATCTTAAAGGCTATTTAAGTGCTTTTTTAAGCTGTGCCTTGTACTTTTGGTGTTTAGGTAAAATTTTACGTAACTATTCAGCTCAGCTGATAAACCTCACACCATAAGGTGCTGATGGATTATTGTCTGGGCATTTAAGCGCCGGGCCTTGCAGGGAAAGTAAGGGCTAGACAGTGCACCTGCATAGGGATATGCGAGATTAGACAGTGCACCTGCATAGGGATATGCGAGATTAGACTTTGCAGGAGCACAAAATCGAGGAGCAAACTGTCGAGAGCGCTTATATAGCGACCGCCCCAGCATGGATGCGTGGGGGTAGACTTTGCAGGAGCACAAAGTCGCAGATGGCTTGAGCGGCCCAGTCAATGATTCATTAGTGCCTAATTCCGGTACCTCTGAATAGTTACAATTTTACACCCTATTTTCGTAAGTAAGTGAGTTATGACAGACAATAACCAGCGCATATCAGACACCCAAATAGAGGCAATATGCGAACACCTTTGGGCCTTGCTGCCAAATGGCGCCACACCCAATGTTTATGCAGTGCTCGATGGCGCACGCAACAAGCGCATAGAACCTTTATTAAACAATAGTACGCTAGAGCATGCCTGCTTATATGCTGGCAAGCTGTCTTACGTACTGCAACGTGCTGCCCCGCACATTGTGAAACTTGAAAAAAACCACCCCTTAACCCATAAACTATTACGTATGGGTTGGGGCGATAGCTGGGGTATTTTTGCCATCTGCCAGCCCGATATCACTATGGTTGCCATGCGCAACAACTGCCGTCGCATTTGCAAGGTGGAGTCCCCTGAAGGCAAAACTTTTATATTCCGCTATTACGACCCACGCGTACTAAGGACGTTTTTACCCACTTCAGATGCAGATGGTTTAACAAAAATATTGGGGCCAGCTTCTGTATTGGTGTGCGAAAACGAGCAACCAAACCAACTTAACCACTACACCAATAACTCTGGCAGCTTACAGTTACAGTCATTTAACCTTGACGCCATGTAGTAGCAACCATGACTAACGCGCATATTCACATCTAAAGAAATATAAAAACGGAAGAGGTAAGCCACTATGGAACCCATACATGCAGATATCATTCGCCAAACCATAGCACAACTGCGCATATCGCCACTGATTAACATCGACCCCAATGATAGCGAAGCATTAAAAGCACTGGCCTTATTAGCCTATCAAAAATGCGAAGCCTTTGAGCTAGATATGACATGCATAGAGTCGCTTAAATTAATGGCGCTCAGTATTAACCAGTGGGGCAACGAGTTTGACACCCAAGATTGGGCCAAAGAGATTTTAAATGATAAAAACAATGAATCACTATTGCGCGTACAAGAGCTGCAACTTTATAAAATATTTGAACAAGCCGGGCCTGAAGCCGTTGATTTCCCAACCTATTGCATTTTAAAATTTCGCCGTAGCGTACCCACAACAAGCTATGAAAACAGTCAAATTCATTATGTTGCCGATATGGGTTTAGAGATAGCCAAGCAGCATAACATTACTGACCTACTCAATAGCTATGCGTGTGTCGAGCTCATACTGGTGATAGGTGATGACTTTATGACCCACCCTAAATGCGTACCGCTTAAGAATATTTTCAAAGATCACACCCTACAAGCCGATCAAAAAATTAAACAAAGCTATGACTGGCTAAGCACTAATATTCAGGATATTTACGCATAACCCAACCTAATTAATACGCCGCAAGGAGAGCTACGCATGGCTGACATATCTCGATATTATATACTGAATGCTGTGGGCATCGACACAATCGGGGCAAGGGCATTTAACAAAAAGTATCCCGATGCGGGGCGGCTCTATAGTGATATTTATAATGCACTCGATGATGAGCAAATAAAGTCAAAATTTGTCTCACGCAATAGAGAAGAAGCGGCGGCGGCCATTGTTGCCTCTAAACGTATGGCAGAAGAAAACCGCAGCCTTACCAATACCCGTAATGGGCACGGCAAACAGCAACAAAAAGTTATCGCTAATGCAAAATTTAAAGCGCACTACCTAGCCGCCTTAAAAGATATTCAAAAAAACCAGCTAGATATTAGCGACCCTGTAGCACTGGCGGCATTTAATAAAAAATCGATCAAAAAAGATAAAAGCCCAACACCACAACCGAGGCTTGCGGCACATACGGTGGTGCAATTGTGCAATCGAGAGCTCAAGTGCGAGCTGCAATCGTTTAAAATAGACATTAACAAATCGTCTGAAGATGACCCCTTAGCGGTAGTATTAGATTTTTCGCCGCGATCAGGTCAAACGCAAGCGCACCTCAACAAACCGATTGTCATTGATAAGGATTCAGGCAAAATTTCTATCGATTTATTCTCCGATAAGTGCCCTGCCGAAGTCCATGTAATTAGTGGTAAGTTAAAGTATTACCGGTCGGTAGCAACAATTACATCCGCAGGCAGCTGCGACCACGGTAAAGCCAATATTTGCCCCACAGTAAAAGTTATTTGCGACCACACGAAGTTTGCAAAAGCGGTCACCCGCCCCTTAGGGACTCACACACTAGAAGAGGGCCACGGTGATAAGGCCTTTAAAAAACTGCATTTAATGCCGCGTACGCGTAAAAAACTAGGTGATTGGCAGTCTCTTGTGGCGATTTTAAAAAGTGATACTAGCGCTTTAAATCCGGCGTCATATCATGTGTCTGCGCGCAGCCATAGGCCCGGCGCGCCTTTTACAGGCTACCAAACCCTGCTACAAGTTTACCCTTTTACCTTAATCGCCTTTACTGCGGCAGTAACATTGGGTAAAGAGCCCAGTGTTAAAGTCAGTGCTTTGGCACGCCTTGATGATCAAGACATTAATATCGAGCATAGCGATAGCCCTATCGAGTTTTTAAAAACGCTCACCGAGCATTCTTGGCTACTCACAAGTTTAGGTGCTTTAAATTTATTGGTTAAAGGGTTTAGCTTGTTAAACCGAGGGGTGGATGATGAGGTTGTTGATATTGATGCAGGCATTGATGGACAGTCATTAGAAGAAGCTCACGTGGCAGACGATGAGAATACAGATGCCGCCTTACAGCCTGTGCAGCTAAACCTTGCCTATAGGCGTATTTTAAAAACTTTACCTAATGCCAATGGGGTAGGCTTTTATGAAGAGGTATTTTTGTCGGGCTCGCCTTTACTTAAATATCAAAAATCGGTAAACCTTATAAATTTGCTGTGTAAATCGTCTTTATCGGCCATGACCATGGGAGCCTCCACTTTAGCCTCACAGTGGGGGGTTACAGAGTTTCTTTTGGACTCGTTTAATAACGCCAAAACACTGTTTAGGCAAATAGCCAATAACATTGCTCAGCAATTTGTGAGTGATGAAGATATCCCCGCTGTACTGTGTGGTGAGGCCTCGGCAGAGGGCGATGCAGAGGTTACCACCAAAGTTGCCTGCACATTGGCTATTAATGTCGCAGTCGAAAACGACAATCCAGGTGCAGGCTTAGTGTGGAGCCGCGAGCCTAACGAGCCATGGCAATTTGACCGCAGCAGTACCAGTATTTACGGCGGCGGTAACTTTCAATTAACCGGCAGCATCAATTCAGACCTTAAAATATTAAAAACCATCGGTTTTGGCTCTGGTATTGATTCCGCCGGGGTCAACCTTAACATTCAGTCTGCCGATGCAACGGGCGAGGTGCGCCTAGCGGTTAACCTGAGTGCCGACCCGAATAAACAGTACCGCGCCCATAAAACATTTACGCAAGATGGTCAGCCTAATAATGCCGTCGCTAAAGATGAACTCGATGGCGCCACCGGCGAAGCCCCACAAAGCTCGCCCTTTGCGTGTAGTTTTTCGGTATTGTTTTCGGGTATTGGGGTTTACCTAGAGGCGTTTATTGTTGTCGCCGAGAAAAGTGCGGAAACAGAGGACCAAGAGGATATTAGCCATGCATCATCTAATTCTGGTATAGAGGATGAATTCACAGATGATGAATTCACAGATGATGAATTCACAGATGATGATATCGATATAGGAAAAGAACTTAAAAAAAGAATTAGCTTTCAGGTAATGAAGGCGCGCGCGAGTAAGGCTAAAACATGGGTTTTGCCTTTTGATAAAATCATTAAATAATCATAGTTTAAATATAAAAAATATTAAATACGAGTAGCAGATGAATTATAAAAAACCTTTTTACAGCCTTCGTATAAGCTCTAAAAATTGCGCTTATAAAGTATGTGTAAATGGTGCGTTTGTAGAGGTTCACAGAAGTGCCGAAGCACTGGAAATTGAATACCCGATTAATCAATGGCTTAAGAATGGGGGAAACACTATAGAGATATATCAACATGTATTACCTGATTATAAGTTAAAAAAGAAGTTGATTCGTTATGATGCTGAGGTTTCTGCGCATCTTTACGTAAAGGAATTGGGTACAGATAAAAAAGTTAAGGTAAGCTCGCTCTGCTTTAATGGTAAGTCGATACCTCGGGTGGAAGGTCGGCATATGCCTAGCTATGAAAATATCGAGCTAACCAAAATATCTAGTGGATCAACTGCGGCAGGTATATATGCGATAGATGGCGATCACTTAAAATTGGATATTAATGGCAACTACTCAGTGGCAGAACCTGAATATTACAAAGGTGCTCACAAGGGGCCTTTGTTACGTCAGGAGGTACATTTACCTCTCCCCTTGCCCTTATGGCAGTTTTTTGCGGCAGACAAGCGCACTTTACACCTCTCTTTAAATAAAGCTGAGTACGAAGCCTTTCGCATTGAGGTAATGGCAGAATATCAGCACCTTTATGATGCCTTAGAAAAGAAAGACTGGCAGGCTTTTGAGGCGTTAGTAAAGGAGCGGTGTGATGAATATGATTTAGCATTTTACCGCAAATCAGGGGAAACATTACAATCGTTTATTGCAGGCTATAAATTAGACTCCTCTGACCCTGAATGGGCATTAAAGCCTTTAAGTTTAGGGCGTATGGATATTTCGGTCGCGTTTAACCAGCAATTAGTGTGGATGCACGGATGGGATCGCCCCATGAGCCACTGCTTATGGTTAAGCCATACAAAATCTGATATGTGCTATAAATACTTTTTCACCTTTGCTCAATTTAACGGCAAGTGGAAGGTGGTGCGTTAAGGGGTTTTAGTATGTTGCAGATTAGCCACGCACAAATGGCCGCGCTAGAGGCGCAACAAAAAAGGAAAAATGCGCAAGCGTTAGCACAGCAATACCGCGAACGCTACGCGCCTATTTTTTGCCACTATAGCGATGCACAATTGGCGCACTGGGTATTGCGCCAATACGATTACTTGCAAAGCTTGGGTATTCATACGCAGCCCGCAGTCAATCAACTCATGGCGCTGTTTGCGGTATTTGGTGAGCAGTTTGAGCGTTGTGAGCAAAATGATTGGGCACTCGATATTTTAGCCAGCCCAAACCATGACGACGATGGCAAAGTGTTTTTGTTAGAACACGCTATTAACCAGCGTTATTGAGTCACCTCCCATAGATACGACAGCTATGGGGCGTGCTCACCAGGGGCTTTCGGCTACTGACAAAACGCCAAAACACTGTTTAGGCAAATAGCCAATAACATTGCTCAGCAATTTGTAAATGATGAAGATATTCCCGCTGTACTGTGTGGTGAGGCCTCGGCAGAGGGCGATGCAGAGGTTACCACCAAAGTTGCCTGCACATTGGCTATTAATGTCGCAGTCGAAAACGACAATCCAGGTGCAGGCTTAGTGTGGAGCCGCGAGCCTAACGAGCCATGGCAATTTGACCGCAGCAGTACCAGTATTTACGGCGGCGGTAACTTTCAATTAACCGGCAGCATCAATTCAGACCTTAAAATATTAAAAACCATCGGTTTTGGCTCTGGTATTGATTCCGCCGGGGTCAACCTTAACATTCAGTCTGCCGATGCAACCGGTGAGGTGCGCCTAGCGGTTAACCTTTCAGCCGACCCGGGTAAGCAGTACCGTGCCCATAAAACATTTACGCAAGATGGTCAGCCTAATAATGCCGTCGCTAAAGATGAACTCGATGGCGCCACCGGCGAAGCCCCACAAAGCTCGCCCTTTGCGTGTAGTTTTTCGGTATTGTTTTCGGGTATTGGGGTTTACCTAGAGGCGTTTATTGTTGTGGCTGGTGAAGCTAATGAAACGAAAGATGAAAAGGCTATTAGCCAGGCACCATCTCGTCGCGAAACAGATGATGATGCTATAGATGACGATGATATCGATATAGGTAAAGAACTTAAAAAAAGAATCAGCTTTCAGGTAATGAAGGCGCGCGCGAGTAAGGCTAAAACATGGATTTTGCCTTTTGATAAAATCATTAAATAATCATAATTTAAATATAAAAAATATTAAATACGAGTAGCAGATGAATTATAAAAAACCTTTTTACAGCCTTCGTATAAGCTCTAAAAATTGCGCTTATAAAGTGTGTGTTAATGGTGCGTTTGTAGAGGTTCACAGAAGTGCCGAAGCATTAGAAATTGAATACCCGATTAATCAATGGCTTAAGGATGGAAAAAACACCATAGAGCTATACCAACATAAACTGCCTGACTATGAATTAAAAAAGAAGATAATTCGTTATGATGCTGAGGTTTCTGCGCATCTTTACGTAAAGGAATTGGGTACAGATAAAAAAGTTAAGGTAAGCTCGCTCTGCTTTAATGGTAAGTCGATACCTCGGGTGGAAGGTCGGCATATGCCTAGCTATGAAAATATCGAGCTAACCAAAATATCTAGTGGATCAACTGCGGCAGGTACATATGCGATAGATGGCGATCACTTAAAATTGGATATTAATGGCAACTACTCAGTGGCAGAACCTGAATATTGCAAAGGTGCTCACAAGGGGCCTTTATTAAGCCAGGAGGTTTGTGTGCCACTACCTTTACCCGAATGGCAATTCTTCTCAGCCGACAAACACCCTATTCATTTTGATTTAAATGACGAGGAGTACGAAGCCTTTCGCATTGAGGTAATGGCAGAGTATCAGCACCTTTATGATGCCTTAGAAAAGAAAGACTGGCAGGCTTTTGAGGCGTTAGTGAAAGAACGTGGTGATGAATATGATCAAGCCTTTTATTTAGAGCCAGGGGAGACGATTAAGTCTTTCATTGCACGCTATGAATTAAGCTCGTCGGACCCAGAATGGGAGTTAGAGCCTTTAGATTTAGGGCGTATGGATATTTCGGTCGCGTTTAACCAGCAATTAGTGTGGATGCACGGGTGGGATCGCCCCATGAGCCACTGCTTATGGTTAAGCCATACAAAATCTGATATGTGTAAAAAATACTTTTTCACCTTTGCTCAATTTAACGGCAAGTGGAAGGTGGTGCGTTAAGGGGGTTTTACCATGTTGCAAATTAGCCACGCACAAATGGCCGCGCTAGAGGCGCAACAAAAAAGGAAAAATGCGCAAGCGTTAGCACAGCAATACCGCGAACGCTACGCGCCTATTTTTTGCCACTATAGCGATGCACAATTGGCGCACTGGGTATTGCGCCAATACGATTACTTGCAAAGCTTGGGTATTCATACGCAGCCCGCAGTCAATCAACTCATGGCGCTGTTTGCGGTATTTGGTGAGCAGTTTGAGCGTTGTGAGCAAAATGATTGGGCACTCGATATTTTAGCCAACCCAAACCATGACGACGATGGCAAAGTGTTTTTGTTAGAACACGCTATTAACCAGCGTTATTGAGTCACCTCCCATAGATACGACAGCTATGGGGCGTGCTCACCAGGGGCTTTCGGCTACTGACATAACGCCAAAACACTGTTTAGGCAAATAGCCAATAACATTGCTCAGCAATTTGTAAATGATGAAGATATTCCCGCGGTACTGTGTGGTGAAGCCTCGGCAGAGGGCGATGCAGAGGTTACCACCAAAGTTGCCTGCACATTGGCTATTAATGTCGCAGTCGAAAACGACAACCCAGGTGCAGGCTTAGTGTGGAGCCGCGAGCCTAACGAGCCATGGCAATTTGACAAAAGTAGTACCAGTATTTACGGTGGCGGTAATTTCCAATTAACCGGCAGCATCAATTCAGACCTTAAAATATTAAAAACCATTGCCTTTGGTTCCGGTATCGATTCTGCCGGTGCCAACCTCAATATACAGTCTGCCGATGCAACCGGTGAGGTGCGCCTAGCGGTTAACCTTTCAGCCGACCCGGGTAAGCAGTACCGTGCCCATGAAGCATTCACCAAAGACGCTCAGCCCGACAATACAAATGTTAAAGATGAACTAGGTAAAGCCACCGGTGAAGTACCCCAAGGCTCGCCCTTTGCGTGTAGTTTTTCGGTATTGTTTTCGGGTATTGGGGTTTACCTAGAGGCGTTTATTGTTGTGGCAACAAAAGGCACAGAGACTGACGGAGAGAGAGCGATTAGCCAGGCATCATCTCGTCGCGAAACAGATGATGATGCTATAGATGACGATGATATCGATATAGGTAAAGAACTTAAAAAAAGAATCAGCTTTCAGGTAATGAAGGCGCGCGCGAGTAAGGCTAAAACATGGGTTTTGCCTTTTGATAAAATCATTAAATAATCATAATTTAAATATAAAAAATATTAAATACGAGTAGCAGATGAATTATAAAAAACCTTTTTACAGCCTTCGTATAAGCTCTAAAAATTGCGCTTATAAAGTGTGTGTTAATGGTGCGTTTGTAGAGGTTCACAGAAGTGCCGAAGCACTGGAAATTGAATACCCGATTAATCAATGGCTTAAGGATGGAAAAAACACCATAGAGCTATACCAACATAAACTGCCTGACTATGAATTAAAAAAGAAGATAATTCGTTATGATGCTGAGGTTTCTGCACATCTTTATGTAAAGGAATTTGGTGAAGATGAAAAAATTAAAGTGAGCACTCTCAGCTTTAATGGTAAGTCGATACCTCGTGCAGAGGGTAAGCATATTCCTAGCTATGAGAATATTGAGCTGGCAGCAATTTCGAGTGGATCAACAGCAGCAGGACAATACACGATAGATGATCGCAAATTTGAACCGGATATCAATGGCCAGTTCTCAGTAGCTGAGCCCAAATACTCTAAAGGCCTGCATAAAGGGCCTTTATTAAGCCAGGAGGTTTGTGTGCCACTACCTTTACCCGAATGGCAATTCTTCTCGGCCGACAAACACCCTATTCATTTTGATTTGAATGATGAGGAGTACGAAGCCTTTCGCATTGAGGTAATGGCAGAGTATCAGCACCTTTATGATGCCTTAGAAAAGAAAGACTGGCAGGCTTTTGAGGCGTTAGTGAAAGAACGTGGCGATGAATATGATCAAGCCTTTTATTTAGAGCCAGGGGAGACGATTAAGTCTTTCATTGCACGCTATGAATTAAGCTCGTCGGACCCTGAGTGGGCATTAAAACCTTTAAGTTTAGGGCGTATGGATATTTCGGTCGCGTTTAACCAGCAATTAGTGTGGATGCACGACTGGGACCACCCCATGAGCCACTGCTTATGGTTAAGCCATACAAAATCTGATATGTGTAAAAAATACTTTTTCACCTTTGCTCAATTTAACGGCAAGTGGAAGGTGGTGCGTTAAGGGGTTTTAGTATGTTGCAGATTAGCCACGCACAAATGGCCGCGCTAGAGGCGCAACAAAAAAGGAAGAATGCGCAAGCGTTAGCACAGCAATACCGCGAACGCTACGCGCCTATTTTTTGCCACTATAGCGATGCACAATTGGCGCACTGGGTATTGCGCCAATACGATTACTTGCAAAGCTTGGGTATTCATACGCAGCCCGCAGTCAATCAACTCATGGCGCTGTTTGCGGTATTTGGTGAGCAGTTTGAGCGTTGTGAGCAAAATGATTGGGCACTCGATATTTTAGCCAGCCCAAACCATGACGACGATGGAAAAGTGTTTTTGTTAGAACACGCTATTAACCAGCGTTATTGACTGGGCCGCTCAAACCATCTACGACTTTACGCTCCGGCCACCCATGCTGGGGCTGGACGCATAGCGCCTGATAGCTCAATTGATGAGAATATTGTTAAAATAGAGGGCATTAACATCAATCAAACAAAATAAGGCAACCTATGCATACCAAACCTTTTTCGCAGGCCTGCGAAAATAATAAAGCCGTTATATTGGCGCACTTGCAACGCTTGCTTAAAGACACGCAAAATGTCTTAGAGATTGGCACCGGCACTGGCCAGCATGCCGTGTTTTTTGCTCAAGCTATGGCGCATATTCGCTGGCAAACATCGGACCGCGCGATCAATCATGCAGGCATTAATATATGGATCGATGAGCAGCCTCAGGCCAACCTTCTACGGCCTATCGAGCTTGATGTAAATACCAGTGCCTGGCCCAACCAGCAAGTGGATGCTATTTATAGCGCCAATACCGCCCATATTATGCCTTGGCAGGCGGTGCAAGCGATGCTTGAAGGGGTTGGCCGCACACTGTCGCATAATGGTTTGTTTATTTTATACGGGCCATTTAATTACCATGGTCAATTTAGTAGCCCCAGTAATGCCCGCTTTGATGAGCATTTGCGCACAGGTAATGCCGAGCAAGGGATTCGTCATTATGAAGATATTTGTGCGCTGGCTATGCAGGCGGGCTTAACCCTCATTGAAGATAATGCCATGCCGGCAAACAACCAATTATTGGTTTTTAAACGCGAAACATAACACGGCTAAATAACACCACTGAGCAACATTACCGAACAACACCGCAAAATAGGACCGCTCACGTGCTGCAAATAATACTATCGATACAGGTAATACATTGATGCAGGCTAGCCTTAAAGGTATTGCTGTACGTGCTTATCAACATGCGCCTATGCAAACACTCAACCATGCGGTAGTCACTGTTAATGAGGGTGTAGCCCGTGATGCACGCGGCAAACCTTCTTTGCGACAAGTTACGGTACTCAGTGAAGTTAGCTGGTTGCAGGTATGTCGTCAATTAAAGGCTCTGCAGCCAACACTACCGCCTTATGCCTTTAGCTGGCTAAACCGCCGAGCAAACTTACTGATCAGCCATAAAGTATTTAGCACAACCGATATTGGCAGCACGATCAGTATAGGGTCATGTATTTTAGAAATTACTCAGCCATGCAATCCTTGCATCAAAATGGATCGACGCCTCAAGGGGTTACAGGCTCTACTGACGCCAGCATTAACCGCAGGGGTGTGCTGTAAGGTGATCAATGGCGGGTACATCAAACTCGGTGATGCCATGACGTTAACGCCGCAACCTTACCAAGGCCTATTGCTATAACGCAGGGTTATCAATAGGCCTAATTCCCGGCACCTTATATCGTGCACTCTTAAACGCCTTCAGTAAAAGCCTCTTGCGCTTCACCTTGCGTCTCACCGTGTACTTTATCTTGCGCTCCATTTTGTGCTCCATTTTGTGCTTCATCTTGCACTACAGACGGAGCCTCCTCGAGCGCTTGCACAGGCTGCGCGACCAGCATGACTGTAATGTTTTTTAAACTCGCTATTTGAGAGAGCCAGTCACTGGTACTGGGTGCAGCAATATCGGCCACCACCACATAAGAGCCGCCCACGCCATTAAGGGATGTTAACGCTGACAAAAAATCACCATGAGGAAACAATGTGACGCCTCCGCGCGCACCAAACGCAGTCCAGCCTTGCCAATATTCGCGCCCACCGGGTTCGGTTAGTACAACAGGCACTAAGCTAACTCGCTCCGCTTTTTTGCGACGCACAACGCTTTTCATTAGCGTGTCATCTTGCTGAATCCAGCAACCCGCCATATAGCAACTATAAGGCCCGCTAAATTGCGGCGCCCTTAAACCACAAGAGGCCATTAAGCGCCCGAGAGTTGTTGCGCTACAGGTTACGCCAAACTCAGCATGTATTTTTTGCAACAACTGCGCACGGGACCAATTATGACCCGGCGTGGCAATCAACCAGTCAACCACCTGCAACAGTTGCTCTTCGGTGAGCTGGCGGCGGCGGCCTTGTTTAGCCGTTTGCGAGAGCACCTGCGCGCCTTCACTCTTGTAAATACGCAGCCATTTATACAAGGTTTTATCGCCCAAACCATAAGCACGCGTGACTGACGTAACAGGCTCTCCGGCCAATACACGCTCAACAGCCATCTGCCTTAATAAGGCCTGCTCGCTATTGCTCAGTTTTCTCGCATCGTACTTTACTTGTGTGGTCTTTATGGTTTGCATCAATCTAACCCTAGCTTATCTGTTGTGTCTGCTAGGTTAATGTTTAATGGTAAAGTGGTCGTGCCAGTTTGCTCTTTTAACTAAAATTGGGGTTTACGCCCACAAACGCGCCAATTACACTAGATGTCTCAGGTTTAACTAAGACATAATAGGGCTCAAAAAACTCAAACAAAATAACGACATATGTACAATGGAAGACTTATTTAAAGCACCGCTGTTTAATTTACACGATCTAGTTGTTATCAGCACAGCCATCGCCACAGCTGTCATGCTCGTAATGCAGGCGCTCACACCCACCAAAAACACGACTGCGCGACATTATTTAACGATTTTTTTCATTTGTTTGCTACTACACGCTATTGCTACTTTACTTATGTGGAATACTCACATTGAGTTATCAAGCCAAGCGGCTGACTTATCGGTACTTGTTATCATCACCTTAAGTAGTCTTCTTAAGGGCCCTGCTTTATTTTTGTATGTCTGTGCGCTCACCCGAACCCACTTTAAGCACAAAAAACAGCACCTTATGCACCTTGGCGCGCCTTTTTTTATAATAGGACTCATATTGGCACTTGGTATAAGCCTAGATCAGGCAAAAGGCTTAGAGTCTAGCCATAATCAAAGGCTACTTCATTATGCGTGGCTGCTCATGAAAGGCATACCCGCACTTTATGCTTTAGCCTGTATTCCCGTTGCTATTTCAGCCTCAACCATCATGCAAAGCTACTATTCAAACGACTATGCTTTAGGCAAAAACTGGCTAAGTATGCTGTGTATTGGTTATGCCGGATACTGGAGCTGGGAGTTTTTTAGCCAACTATTTGGCTATGCGCTGGTTACGGTTTGGCAACTTATTCACTCTATTGACCACCTAGGTATTGCCAATAATTATTTAGCCTTTATTTTATTACTAGTACTTTTTAGCTACAACATTTCTGTGACCCAGCAGCAACTTGCTCGCGCTGTAAATGCCACCAAAAAAGCCACCTTACCCGCTAGCGAGCCAAGCAACGCACTGCCGGCTAAAACCACTCACGCACACAAAGCACTAAACGATTTAGCTCAAAGCATTCAAAACCTTACGCTGCAACAAAAACCTTACTTGCAAAGCAATATAACCGCCGAGCAATTTGCGCATTTACTGGGGCGATCTGCTCGTGAAGTATCGGTAGTGCTCAATCAGCATTTTGAACAAAACTTTTTTGAGTTTATCAACACCCATCGCGTCAATGAGGCAAAAACACTCCTTGCGAGCCCTAAGCATGCCACAACCCCTATCAGCGATATTTTGTCTATGGCAGGGTTTAATAGTCAATCGGCTTTTCAACGATTTTTTAAACGCATTACCCATATGTCACCGAGCGAATATCGCCAACAATATGGGCCAACAAAAACGCCCTCATCATAAGGTTTAGCACTTGAGAGTGAGGAGCTTATAAGCTACGCCGGGTAGATGAGCGACTGCTAGGCGTTAATCCCCTAACTGCCACCCATTTGTCATGGGGTAGCGGCGATCACGACCAAAGCCACGCGGTGTAATACGCGGACCAATCGCTGCTTGCCGGCGCTTATACTCATTAATATCAACCAACCGCAAAATACGATGCACGGCTTCTTGATCAAAACCGGCTGCAACCACCGCCTCAGCACTATAATCTTGTTCGATATATAAGCGCAGTATTTCATCTAACTGCTCATACGGCGGTAGCGAATCTTCATCGACCTGATCTGGCGCCAGCTCTGCAGAAGGCGGGCGTGTAATCACTGACTGAGGAATCACCGGCGATACCGTATTGCGGTACTTTGACAGCTCAAAGACACGCATTTTAGAAACATCTTTTAATACATCAAAGCCGCCAGCCATATCACCATAAAGCGTGCAATAGCCCACCGCCAGCTCACTTTTATTGCCCGTAGTTAAAACCAATGAGCCTTTTTTATTTGAAATAGCCATCAGCACAACGCCTCGACTACGCGCTTGTAAATTCTCTTCGGTGGTGTCGGCGGCAAGGCCTTCAAACTCTTCGGCTAGTGCAGCACTAAAAGCATTAAATATCGGCTCAATACTGATCGAGCGGTACTGAACACCCATACGCGAGGCCTGCTCTGCGGCATCATTTTGACTCAGCACTGAGGTGTACTTGAACGGCATCATCACCGCCTCAACACGCTCAGCACCCAATGCATCAACAGCAATAGCTAGTGTTAATGCCGAATCAATGCCGCCTGAAAGCCCAAGCACGACACCCTTAAAGCGGTTTTTATTCACATAGTCACGTACACCAGTCACTAAAGCCTGATAAACGCTAGGCAAATAGGCTGGGCTATTGGCAAGCTCGGCGGTATTAAATCGTAAACCTGCAGTACCCAATTGAGCACTCACTGCCGTTAAAGACGCTGCAAATAAAGGCGCTCGATGAACCAATGTACCGCAACTGTTAACCACCATAGAGCCGCCATCAAAGACTAACTCGTCTTGCCCGCCCACCTGATTAACATACACAATTGGTATACCCGCTTGCACAGCGCGCTCGGCGATCAGCTGCTCGCGCTCACTTTGTTTATTAACATGGAAAGGCGAGGCATTTAAATTAAAAATTACATCAGCACCGGCTTTTTTGGCCTGCTCGGCAGGGCCATCATGCCAAATATCTTCACAAACTGTCAGGGCAACCTTGATGCCCTCAATTTCAGCGCAGGCAATATTTTGGCCCTCAACAAAATAGCGTTTTTCATCAAACACTTGGTAATTGGGCAAATGCTGCTTTGCATACTCTACCAATAGGCGGCCATTATAAATAATAGCGGCCATATTCATTAGACCTGTCGGCGTTTGCTTAGGGTAACCCACGACTAAAGCGATACCCTGACTATGCGTTTTCAGCACCTCAAGGGCACGCTCTATACGCGGCTTAAGGCTCGGGCGCAGCAATAAATCCTCGGGGGGATAACCGGTTAATGTCAGCTCCGGGAATACCACCACCTGCGCACCAAGTTCATTTTTTGACCGCTCGGCCGCCTGTATAATTAACTGCGTATTACCGGGAATATCACCCACGAGTGGGTTAATTTGCGCTAACGCAGTGACAAACATTGACATCTATACTTACACCTCGAGTATGCTCCGGCAGTTAACCGGTAATAAACTGTAATTGATGCTTGCTAGGTTAAAAAACAACCAATCAAAACATCAAGATGCGCTATTTTGGTGGAAATCGCCCTGAAAGCAAAGTACAAATAATAAAAAAGATGCAACTGTTGGGTGATAACGCATTAACAAACACATCAGCAATAACAAAAGCATCCTGATACTCCCATGGCGCTCAATTTCGAGACGCTATAGTGGCAAGTGACAAGTGACAAGTGACAAGTGACAAGTGACAAGTGACAAACCATTAAATTAATGGATTAAGGCCTAAAGCAACCCACGCAAAAGATACAAGCACTTATAATAACCCACGGTATTGACCACCTCAGTATCACAATTGCCCGCCCCCTCACCTGCAGGGAACCTTTTCAGTGCCAAAGCACACGCCGACTACAGTACTCATGAAAACCACACATTTAACTGGGCAACCCGCCTCGCACAATATTCGCCTATTAGCTGTTTATCAATATATCCGCGTGATTATTGGCCTTTTACTGCTGGCACTGCAATTAACGAGTAATTCCCATAGTGTACTGGGCTCTGAAGAGCAAGACACCTATATTTGGGCAACAGCTATTTATATTGCCGTTTCAGTGCTGACCATTGTGGTTTGGCAGCCAATCAAATTGCGCCATTCGCATCACCGCTTAGTCGCTTCATTATTATTTGATATTTCAACCATGCTGGTTTTATTGCACTCAAGTGGTGGCGTAGCCAGCGGCTTAGGTTATTTACTGATTATTTTTGTAGCAATTGCAGCTATTTTTATTCACGGGCGCCTAGCGCTAGGCCTAGCCGCTTTAGCCACAGTGATTGTCATTGGCGATAGCGTTTATGCAGCTATCGTCAATGAAGCCGTCGACAAAGATATTTTTTCGTCCGGTGTATTAGGGGCGGTTTTATTTTTAACCGCACTAACGTTTCAGTTTTTAACCGAAAAAATTCGCACCAGCGATTTAGCCGCCGCCACCCATAGCGCCCACGCTGAACATTTGCAAAAATTAGCGCAAGCTATTATTACCCGTATGCGCACCGGTATTATCGTGATTGATAACAAAGGGAAAATTGAACTCATTAATGATTCGGCACTGCAATTAATGGATCTTCCGCAATCACGCAGCTACCGCCAAACACAACTCGCCGAGATATCATCACTCCAGCACTTGGTTGATCAATGGCGGGCCAACCCTATTAGTAAACCCGCACAAATTCATACCCTCAACTCGGGCCAGCAAGTGCGTATTAGCCCAGCGTTACTCACTCTCGGTAACAACCAGCGCACGGTATTATATATCGAGGATAATCGTGCACTGGCCCAGCAAGCGCAGCAATTAAAGCTCGCGTCACTTGGACGGTTAACTGCCAGTATTGCCCATGAAATTCGCAATCCGCTCGGCGCCATTAGTCACGCATCTCAACTCCTTAATGAGTCCTCACAAATCAATGCCACGGATAAAAGACTACTCGATATTATTCTGAGCCACTGCGCACGCGTTAATCAAATAATAGAGAACACCCTTTCTATATCGCGAGGGCAAGAAATTCAAGCGCTACCGCTAACACTCAATGAATGGCTACTCACCTTCAAAAGTACTTACGAGCAAGGCAGCCAAGCCACCATTGATTTACACATAGAGCACAACAACCTACAAGTTCGCGTAGATGCTTCCCACTTATCACAAGTGCTGACAAACTTATGCGACAATGGCGCCCGCTATAACGCCAAAACAACTGGCCAGCAGTGTGTGATCTTGCGTGCTAACCTTAACCCCAATAGCGATGCCGCTTTTTTAGAGGTTATTGATAATGGTCCTGGTATTCCTGAACAAGAGCTTGAAGACATTTTTAACCCCTTTTTTACCACCGATGCTGAGGGTACAGGCTTGGGTCTCTACATTTGTAAAGAGTTGTGCGAAATAAACCAAGCGGTACTAAGCCATAAGCCCAGTACGCTAGGCCGCACTTGCTTTCGCATCGACTTTACCCACCACCAACGCATGAATTAAACATCAACACTCAAGAGCCCAAAGACTAAAACCGCGAACTTGGACTCAAATAGTGATAATACATCGCTCGCATGGCCCAAATACAAAGCGCGTTCGACAAACATCGAAGCCAAAAGCTGACCTACATTATTTTATACGACCTACAACACAGATAAGTAACTATGAACCACGCCTTAAGTGCCTTAATTATTGATGACGAACCCGATATTTGTGAACTGCTAGATATGACCCTTAGCCGCATGAATATCCAATGCTCTATAGCAAACAACGTACTCAATGCTAAAACCCTACTCGAACGCAAACACTTTAATATTTGTTTAACCGATATGCGTCTACCTGACGGTAGCGGCTTAGATATTGTACGTTTTATTCAACAGCATTGCCCTTCACTGCCTGTCGCGGTAATTACGGCGCATGGTAATGTGGATGTCGCCGTCGAATCTTTAAAGGCCGGTGCTTTGGCTCTTCTCCGCTTTAGTGAGGTGAAAAGAGATGCTAAGACCCGCCATATACGTTGAAATGTAAGGTTCTCACGCC
>CANLTI010000038.1 GCA_947494095.1 uncultured Pseudomonadales bacterium | reverse complement strand
ATGCGCCTCTTCGAGCGCCTTGCTGAGAAAACAGGGCCCTGCGCCTAATTGGACAAACTCTTATTGCCTCGCCCCTATATCAGCGGCCAAATTCCCTCGGGTGTGTAATTTTTTCTCGCCTATTTTCCAGATTTTTGTAGCTTAACTATTATTGTTGTCGCCAATTATTTCTTTGGGGCGCTTATTTAAGGGTGTGGATGCTAGGAGTACGGGCGCTTGATGGGTGGTGCATGTGATGCGTGTCACATTTTATTGATTAATGAATTAAATAGTCAAAAAAGCATGAGGACAATTGCTTGAGCGGTGTTGTAAGTAAGTAACCTCTCAAAAACTTTTAAGGGAATAACTCATGAGTATTGATTTATACACACTTATACCTGTCCTGGCGGCCATTATGTTACTAGCGGCTTGTGATGGAGGCCCCATTTATGGCGGCGATAGCAGTGCAATGACCGTTAGTAGTGTAATGAGTACCAGTAGCCGCATGGCTACCAGCAGCGCTATGTCGTCAAACAGTGCGGCCACCAGCAGTAGCGCGGGCACCTGCGGCGCTAATCCGCAAAACCAAACACTGGCCAGCTTAAACTTTGCCGATGACGCCTTAAAAACCTGCGTGATGGCGACCGGTAAAGTAATGAGCGATGAGGTAACCGAACTCGCTTGCGCACAGCCTATTAGCGATTTAAGCGGCATAGAGCAATTGAATCAATTGGAAAGCTTCGAGCCCCAGCAATTAGACATGCAAGTGGTGGATATGGGGTGTGTGCCACAGCTTAAAAAACTAGAGTTAAGAGGCAGCATGCCGCAATTGGTCGACTAGACTTATCGGCGAATACCGAATTAAAAAAATTATCTTTTTTCTTGAATAAAATAGAAACTATTGATCTTTCAGGCTTGCCGAATTTAGAAGAGCTATTTATCAATGAAGAATTTTTTACTGGTGATTTAAATCTTAGATTATTGCCAGAACTAAAGAGCCTTATTGTTTTTAAATCAGGTATTAGTACTATAGACTTGTCTCAAAATCCTAAATTAGAGATATTATCGTTAAGCAATGAGCCCAATTTAAATAGCCTGAATGTCAGCAATAATTCTGCATTAATAATTGTTGGAGCTATAAGTGGCACACTCGAAGAAATCATCTGGGGCGAGAAACCTCAATTAGAGACAATAGATCTCACAAGCAATCATTTAAATACCCTTGATGTCTCAACTTTTACAAAGTTGCAGCGGTTAAATATAACGGGCAACCCTATTAGCGCATTAGATGTGACCCAAAATCTAGACCTATTCCAGCTTAAAGCACCAAGAAGTGATATTTCATATATTGATTTATCGGCGAATACACTACTTGATAAAGTTCAACTTTATAATACTCGCATAACCTGTGATATCGCTAAGCAAATTAAACAGGAAATGGTACATCCCGAGGCATTAAGGTTGGATGGTTTTGGCGCTAATTGCTTTTAATAGCGGTTAAAAACTTGGCGATGCGAAAATGGGTGCTTTTACGTGAGAATAACGGCTTGCAGTAGGCTGCAGAGTAGGATTGAAAATGCGATATTTAATGAATGTTTTACGCTGTAGCGGCATGGCCAGCGCATTAATACTGTGTGGTTGCCTTGGTGATAACCGCTATGCTTCCCCCAACCCCGTTGATGGCCAAGCGCCGCCCGAGCCGCCACTGGCAGGCGTCCCATTTATAGCCGTTACCGATGAGTACAGTCATGAGGGGGTGAATGCGCAAAATGCGAAGTATACCGATTCTGATCGTTTTCGTATTTATAGTAATAGTGGTTATAGCCCTGGCGACCTAGTTGATGCATATTACAAGGACGAAGAGCGTGCACTAGAGTATTTAGAAAGCGCCTACACCTATTTTGTCGATGAATGGGGGTTTCGTTCGCCCGCGTTATCGGTTTATAGCAACGCAGGCCCTTATTATAAAATGAATGTATATGTTACCGACCTTAGTGTACCCAGTGAGAATACAGTGGGTGCTTTTGTGGCGGGCCAAATGTTATCGGATGTTGGTGCAGGTTTAAGCTTTGTTCGCACATTACGGGATCATGAATTAATAAATATTATAAGTCCGCAGGTGCTTATTCATGAGTTTGGTCATACTTTAACTTTTAGTGAATATAACTGGTCTAGCCAGAGTAATACCCGCGCCTGGAAAGAAACTGTGGCAGAGTGGGTTGCCGATGCGTATTTAAATAGTCCTGTTTATAATGCACTGATTAGAAAAAATGGGTGGGATCGTGAGATTGTTTTCAATTCCCCGCGGAAAGCCCTTCGGCGGGCTCACTTAACGATCGTGCATAAAAAAAATAAATATGCCGCATGGCCGTTTTTAGCTTACCTAACCAAAAATCCCGATGGTATTGCTGGCCTGGGTAAAATGATTGTGCCCAATTTACACCGGCAACACCAGCATAATAACGAAACGCCGCTGCATGTGCTTGAGCGAATTATTGCACCGGTGACCGTGCAGTATGTTTTGGGCCGCTACTGGGCGCGCATGGCATACTTTGATATTAACCATGATTCTTTTCACTACCCACTTAATACGCCGCTTCCGCCAATTAACGATACGCAGATTGCAGAAAATTATTCCCATAATTGGCAGTCTTTAGGTGGCGGGGAATATCAAGTATTACCTACTAGGCAGCCGATGTATGGTGGCGCGAATATAACGCGTTTAAATATATTGAGAGATAACGTATTGGGCGATGATGTGAAAGTGCAAGTGCTAACAGCCGACAATACAATAAAGGGCTTTACGGCAACGCTCAGCATTTACAACGCTACAACCGAGCAGCGCCGCTACATTCAATTAATTGAGGGTTACGCTAAAGCAACGCTAAGCGCTGATGAGAGCGCAACTTGAGTGGTCGTGAATACACCGGAAAATCTTTTATTTTACAATGCGGATTCCAGTAGCTCAGATTCACCAGATCAAATAGGCTTAGATTATTTTGTGACGCTATTAGGCGCAGAGCCCGTGTCTTTTTCTGAGTAGGTTGGGTAAAGAAGAAAGCTGTATGCTAGCGTCAAGCTATTTTTTTCATGTAGTGACGGCCATCTCAAAAAACATCAATCGTTTGTGTGTAGTATAAAATAATGTATTAATGGGTGTCTAAAAGAGATTTACGGTGCCTTTTTTTGCTGGATGGACTATTGGTGGGTTCAAAAATTTGAGGGTTACACTGAGTGGGTTAAAAGCGTTAAGTTAATAGATTAGAATTTTTATTTAAAATTAGTACACATTTCACTAAATATTATTTTTTATAGTTAATTGCTATGTTACCTTTGTGTTTGAATCAATAACTTCATAAGAGAATACTTAATGCGTTTGAATAAAAAGATGGCTTTAGCGACAGCAACAGCCTTGGCGACTTTATTAATGAGTGGCTGTGGCAGCGATTCTAAGTCTTCACCGACATCAAGCAGTCAAGATGCTAGTAGTCAAGGCTCTAGTAGTAGCCAAGGGCCTAAAAGTGAATTTAGTGGCATTTGGCTGACTATTCAAGACCCCGAAGATGTAGCGTCTCAGGATTACGAAGATCAATTGCTCGTGATTAGCGATGATGGCTTTGTTTCATATTATTATTGTGATTTTTTTGAGTATGCATTCACGTTTATGTTCGAGGAGGCGATAAATCAAGACGGAGTCATCAACTATCACTACAAAAGTCGTTTTGACGACAAAAAAAGAACGTTCTCTTTTAGCTTTGACGGCGATTTATTAATAGACGCATATGTAGAAGAGGAGAGTCCTGGTGAAATTTTTATTGACACCCATGAAAAAGTAGAGGCTATACCTAGCAGCTGTTACTCGGAACTCTTTGAAGCAGCGCTTAAAAATACTGTGCCTACTACGCTCTCGAGTGAGCAAGATACTGATATTACACTCGATTATAAGTACCGATTGACAGAGCCTGCGCCGGATGAGAAGTTTGGGATAGAGCTAAGAGGCTATCGGGCTACAGATACCGCAGAAGATAGCTTTTATGACTTCCCTGAGATTGATAAAATTATAGAGCCTAACCCGGCGACCGGTAACAATATTGTAGAGGGTAGCTTTACGTTTACCTTCAATGCCGCGGTACTCAAAAGAGAAGGCATAGAGGCTGTAGAGTTGGAATTTGTAACTTATAACGCTGACAACATTGCTACCGGTTATCATTTAGACCACGAGGTTAAAACCTTTACGGTAACAGCGCCTTAAGTGGCGTACTTATGTTTATCAGCAGGTAGCCCTAAGGGGCTTTGTTCTGGTTAACTAAAGCCCACCTTGGCGTGCCCTGTGCCAAGGTGGACTCTATGTGCAAGCATAGCCTTCGGCTCGTTTTTTCTGACCCTTCATGCTCAATAGCCATTGATATTTTTCATGTAATACAAACACGCAGTCTGTTTGGTTGATACGTGATCTTTAAGTTTTGGCATATAAAACATGTACGCCAGATTATTTAATTCTTTTTATTACCCGTGCTGATAGCGCTTACAGGCCAAAACCAGCTAACCTAAAAGGTAGGCTCGCCCGCTCATAGAGCAGCCCGAAGATGAAAGGGGTGTTTTTAGGGGTGAGGCAATAATAGTTGTGTACCTATACGCAGGTTCTGTTTTATCGGCAAGGCGCTCGACGCGGGGCATGCCAAGGCAGTAACGCGTTGAGCAACGCAGCACAAAGCAAGTCGTTAGTGTAACTATTCAGCTTAACTGACAAACCTCACCTGATAGGGTGTTGATGGGTTATTTTCTGGGTATTTAAGCGCCGGGCCTTGCAGGGGAAGCAAGGGTTAGACAGTGCACCTGTATAAGGGTATGCAAGATTAGATTTTGCAGGAGCATAAAGTCGAGGAGCGCAAAGTCGCCGATGGCTTGAGTGGCCCAGTCAATGATCCATTAGCGCCCAATTCGGTACCTCTGAATAGTTACGTATTAATATTATTGGATGGTGTGTTTTTCTTCGTTCTTTAGCTGGGGCGGTTCTCGCTGAGATAGATGACGCTAAGTTTAGGGGCTTGAATAAAAGAGGTCTGTAATGCCGGTAAAAATTATGGTGGCTGATGATGCTACTTTTGTGCGCGATATGATTAAGCGCACCCTTCGTACAATGGTGCAGGGGGTTGAGCTTTTAGAGGCGCCCGATGGCGCGCGCGCGCGGGTAATCATCAAGCAAAAACAGCCCGATCTTATTTTGTCGGATTGGGAGATGCCAGAGCTTAGCGGTGAAGAGCTGCTGAAGTGGTTACGTGAAGAGTCGCCAACACCCAAAACCCCTTTTATTATGATTACCAGTCGGGGTGACCGCGAGCATGTGATGGCGGCGGTACAAGCGGGGGTTAATGATTATATCTCTAAGCCTTTTACCCCCGAAGAACTTATACGCAAAGTAGCCAAGCAACTCAAAAAGCTCAATATCAGTTTAAAGCCCGGTGGCGACCCCGACAAAAAAGCACAAGACTCCTTATCATTATTAACCGGTGGCGGCGCTGCTAAGCCCAAAGAAAAGCCCAAAGCCAAGCCCGCCGTGGCCAACCCATTTGCGAGCCCGCAGGCTGTAAGCGCCGAGCCAAAGCCGGTAGCCAAAAAAGCAAAGGGGGGTAATTTTGAGGGCAGAGCAGTATTGCGCTTGGCCGGTAAAGCGCCTTTAGAGTGCGTGGTACGCGAGGCCTCTTTGCAGGCGCTAGGGGTATTTTTGGTGCGGCCTGATCAAATACCGTGTGTGTTTGATCAGGCCGTTATCGACCTTGCCGATAAAAACGAGCAATTAATTGCGACGATTAATGCCTATATTCATAGTGTGCAAGCCGTAGAGCCCAACCCTGCCAGCCGAGGCATTAAAGTGGTGGTGCGCTTTGTGGATAACGATCCGGCTAAAATGGAAGCGCTCTCGCTGCATTTGTAGCCAGCGCTTGTAGGTATGCGTTAACCAATAGGCGTCATTTCATTGATGGTAAAGGTGTCTACAGCACCTTCGGTGGCTTTGAGATAATCCGCGAGGTGCGGATTATTCATATGTATTTGCCACAGTGCGCGTGAGGCCCAGCTTTCGTAAAAGGTAAAGTGTGCAGGGTTTTGATTGTCTTGATGCAGGTCATAATTAATACAACCTTCTTCGGCACGTGTGACAGCAATAAGTTTAATGAGCTCGGCTTTTACATGATCGATATGACCGGCTTTGGCGGTAATATTGGCAATGACTGTAAGTGGCGTCATGTGTGGCTCCTGTTGTTAAGTGCTGGGTTGTGGGTGCGGGGGAGGTAAAGCGACTAGATTACAAAGGCTGTTACTCGCATAGCAAAAGCCTCTTCTTGGTATGGCAGGCTTTTGCTTAAACCGCAACGCTCTTGGTTAAATCAATAGCGCGCTTGTGCAATTAAAAACCTTCTAGTACCAGCTTGCCAATTGATTGACCCGATTCAAGTATCTCGTGGGCTGCGCGTAGGTTTTTGGCGTTAATAAGCCCTAGGTTTTTACCGATTGTTGTTTTAACAAAACCTTGGTCAACAAGGCTTGATACTTGGTTGAGTAGGTCGCTTTGGCTTTGAATATCGGCGGCATTAAACATGGAGCGGGCAAACATAAATTCAATATGCAGCGATAAGCTTTTAAATTTAAGCTTCATTACGTCTAAAGGTGTTTTGGGGTCGTCAATCATAGCAATTTTGCCAAAAGGCGCTAATAGCTCGATATAGGTTTCGTAGTAAGACTCTGTGCTGTTTAGGCTGGCGATATGAGTGACTTGCCCCAGGCCTAGTGCCTCAATTTGTGGTTGTAAGGGTTTTGAGTGGTCGACTACATAGTCGGCACCTAGCGCTTTAACCCACGCTTGTGAGTTAGCGCGTGAGGCGGTTGCAATGACTGTGGCGCCAGTAATGGCTTTGGCTAATTGTAGTAATATCGAGCCTACACCACCGGCTGCGCCAATCACTAACAGTACTTCTTGTGTTTTTGTCGTGGTTGCAGGCGCCTGTTGTTTAATGGCCAAATGATCAAATAATAGCTCCCATGCGGTAATTGTGGTGAGCGGTAGCGCAGCGGCTTCGGCATCTGAAAGGCTTTTGGGCTTGTGCCCTACAATGCGCTCATCAACTAGCTGGTACTCGGCGTTACTGCCTTGGCGGTTAAGGTCGCCTGCGTAAAATACGGTGTCGCCGGGTTTAAAGTGGCTCGCGGCTTCGCCTGTTGCAATCACTTCGCCAACTGCATCCCAGCCAATAATTTTTGTCTCGCCTGCAGCGGGCGCCATGTTTTGGCGAATTTTATAGTCGACAGGGTTCACGGCAATGGCTTTGACTTTAACCAGTAAGTCGCGCCCGGTAGCTATAGGTTGGGCAACCTCTACATCTGTGAGCGAGGAGGTATCACTAATGGGGAGTGACTGGGTGTAGCCGATGGCTTTCATAGTGTTGCTTGATGAAGTCGTTGCTGTACTCATAATAATGACTCGTAAATGTGGGTGAATGTGATTAGCTTGTGAGTATATTAGGCGGTGTTGTAAATATAATAAATAGTGTAATCTTTGAATAATTATCAAATTATATTTGATAATTATTGAGCGCTTTATTATTAGCGGTATTGAATGTGAGCAAAACGTCTGTGAGATGAAAAAATGCTACTAGAAGACCTGCAGGTTGTCCTTAAAGTTGCCGAGTTTCGCAGTATCACAAAAGCAGCCGCGCATTTAGATATGCGTATGGCCACCGCGAGCGCCGCCCTTAAGCGTGCAGAAGCGGCCTTGGGCGCTGAGCTATTTATTCGCACAACACGCAAAATTAGGCTGTCGAGCGCGGGCGAGCGCTATTTGCCCGAGTGCGAAAAAGCCTTGAGTTTATTGGCGCAGGCTAAGCAAGCCATGCACGGTAGCGAAGGTAAAGTCGAAGGTGAGGTGCGTTTATCTTTATCGTCTGACCTGGGTCGCAATGTGGTGATGCCTTGGTTGGATGAATTTATGGAGGCGCACCCTAGCATTAGCTTAAAAGTAACGGTGAGTGACAGCACCATCGACTTTTATCGCGACTCGGTTGATATGGCGCTGCGCTACGGGCCACCCAAAGATTCAAACTTATACGGCTTTAAAATTTGTAATGTGCCGGGGGTGTTGTGCGCTACCCAAGGCTATTTGGAGCAGCGCGGTACGCCCGCACATCCACAAGACCTGGCCACACACAATGGATTGTTTTATCAGTTACATGATGTGATATACGATGTTTGGGGTTTTACCCGTGAAGGCGAAGAGCACACCGTTAAAATGCAAGGCAACCGCGCCAGTAATGATGGTGACTTGGTGCGGCGGTGGTGCGTGGCTGGCAAAGGGGTTGCTGTTAAGTCGTGCCTTGATATGCACGCCGATTTGCTGGCCGGTAGGGTAGTGAATATACTGCCGCACTTTACGCCGCGCACCTCGGAGCTATGGCTGATATGCCCGAGTCGCCAATCGATTACACCGGCCATGCGGCTATTGCGTGATGCCTTCAAAATCAAAAGCGCGAGTATGTTAGAGCAGCTGGCCTTCGGTGGTTTTGTGCATACCGATGGGCTCGAATCATAAAAGCTAGCAAGCTTTTGTATTGTTGGTTTAAATGGCGCCTTGTAGCGTTCAGTGCGCGTCCACACAATAACAAAATGCCCGCCAATACGGGCGCTTTGTTATTTTAATGGCGTGTTGGCTGGCTGTGTGTCACTCAAAGCCGTGTTCGACAGCGGGGAAGATTCCGGCTTTTACATCACCTACGTATTGGGTTAAAGCCCCGGCAATATCACCGGCTTCGATTAAAAAGTTTTTGCTGAATTTGGGGGGCTTAGGTGTAAGGCCTAATATATCGTTGACGACAAGTACCTGCGCATCGGTATCTTTGCCAGCGCCAATACCAATAACGGGTATCGCAACAACTTCGCTGATTTGCTTGGCCAGCTCACTAGGCACGCATTCTAAAACCAGTAAATCGGCGCCAGCTAGGGCCAATGCCTGGGCATCATTTAAGAGTGTTTTGGCTTGCTTTTGTGTGCGCCCTTGCACTTTAAAGCCGCCGAGCTTATTGACCGACTGCGGCGTAAGCCCTAAATGGGCGCACACAGGAATGCCGCGTTCAGCGAGCATGGTGACGGTGGGTGCTAGCCATTGCCCGCCTTCCATTTTGACCATATGGGCACCGGCTTGCATAATACGCATAGCGTTGTGCATGGCTAAGTCAACGGTGGCATAGCTCATAAAGGGCATATCCCCTAAAATTAATGACTTTTTATTGCCGCGTGCAACCGCTTCTACGTGATAAATCATATGTTCCATAGTGACAGGCAGGGTAGAGTCGTACCCTAAAACAGTCATGCCGAGGCTGTCACCCACTAAGACGGTTTCTATGCCGGTTTGCTCTGCCATAGCAGCCATAGGGGCATCGTATAGCGCAACGCACGTAAATTTCTCACCTTGCGCTTTGAGTTTTTGAAGGGTGTGAATAGTGATGGGTTTAATGAGTGGGTCTTGTAGGTAAGCCATGAGGGCGCTCCGCAGTAAAGGAAAAAACCAAGCCATTCAACGTTAGGTTATCGCTACAGCGCTCAAGGTTAAAAGCTGGCATAAAGAGTGTAGCCTGAATGAGCATTAAATCTGCTCGGTGCCTGCTCGGTCGCACTGTTGCGCCAAAGCCTCAACTGTCTTGCCATTAGGCAGGGTAAGTTCGTTGGCAATATCATTTAACGGTAGTAATACAAAGCTGCGCACCTGCAAAAAAGCATGAGGTACTGTTAAGCGCTCAGTGTTGATGGTGTCATTATTCCACAATAAAATATCTAGATCTAACGTGCGTGGGCCCCAGTGTTCTTTGCGTACACGCTGGTGTGCTTGCTCTATATTTTGGAGTGCCGTTAAAAAGCTGTGCGCATCGAGTGCGGTATGCACTTTGGCGGCGCCATTAATAAAGTCGGGCTGAATAGGCCCCACAGCAATGCTTTTGTACCAAGGTGAATGACTCACAAGTACAGTATCTGTGATGGCATTGATTTGTTCGAGCGCTTGGGTGACTTGCTGTAAAGGTTGGTCTAGGTTGCTGCCTAAACCAACATACACGGTATTTAACATGGTTAATCACTAGCGGGTGGTGGAGTATCGCCACGCGTGGCGCTATCTTTTTTGGGGTTGCGCCGGCGTGGTTTGCGCTTGGGCTTGCTGCTGGCTTGCTGGGTATTGAGTGCTTCTATCATGATTTGCTGATGGGCTTCATCGGCAAATTGAAACTCTGTCCACCAGCGGCCTGCGCCGTTAAAATCTTCGCCGGCATCTTCGCGCAATAATAAAAAGTCATAAGCGGCGCGAAAGCGTTGATGCTCTAGCGCGCCAAAACAGCGTTTGCCTGGGCGTGTTGCCAGTACATGCTGTAAGTACCAAATGTCTCGCATAGGTAAGGTAAAGCGCTTAGGTATAGAGGTGCGCGTGACCTGTTGGCTAATTACACTGCCAATAGCGGCATTTCTGGCGTCGCCTATTTTCATGCCTTCGGCCAGCAAGCGCTTGATCTCAGCTTGTAGTGGCAGCCATAAAAAGACGGCAAAAATAAACGCCGGTGTAACGCGCTTGCCTTGGCGAATACGTTTATCGGTATTGACGCACACGAGCTCAATCATTTTTTGATTAAACTCGCTATCGTTGATTAAAGGTGCTGCACCGGGGAATAAATGAGCCAGCAGGTTGTATTCTTGCAGGCTATTGTAAGTGGCTGTCGCTGAGCCCCCCAGCATTAGCTTAAGTACTTCTTCAAAGAGCCTAGCGGCGGGAATGTGATCGAGTAGCTCGCCGAGTGCCAAAATGGGCTTGGCGGTTGCAGGTTCTAGCTTAAAAGCTAGCTTAGCGGCAAAGCGTGCGGCGCGCAGCATGCGTACGGGGTCTTCGCGGTAGCGGTCGCTAGCATTGCCAATAATACGCAGTGTGCGCGATTTAATATCTTCAAGGCCATGAGTAAAATCAATTAAGGTTTCGCTAATGGGGTCGTAGTAAAGGGCGTTAATCGTAAAGTCGCGGCGTAAAGCATCCGATTCTAAATCGCCATAGACGTTATCGCGCAATAGTAGGCCCTGCTCTGATTGCACCGCGTTGTGCGATTTACCCTCTTGATGGCTGCCGCGAAAAGTAGTGACCTCAATAATCTCGCGGCCAAAACGTACATGCACAATCTTAAAGCGACGCCCAATAATGCGCGAACTGCGAAATACTTGGCGTACTTGTTCGGGGGTTGCATCGGTGGCGACATCAAAGTCTTTAGGTTTAGCCTCTAGCAGGCTGTCGCGTACGCCACCGCCGACAATATAGGCTTGGTAGCCTGCTTGTTGCAGCGACTGGCACACTTTAACCGCATTAGGGCTTAACCCGTGCAAAGACACTTGGTGGTCGCTGCGCGTGGCTGCCATGGTGTGATTGCCGGCAGGTACAGCGCCGCTAGACGGCGATAAAAGTTTGAGTAAACGTTTTAGCATGGTTTGTATTTTTGAGAGTCAATAAGCAGCGAGTGTAGCATGCTTTACAGCCTGCGGTAGTCCCTAAGCTATTTAGGGTTTTAGTTGGTAGGCAAAGTTTGGGTCTTAGGGGGGCTAGCTAATCGCTATAGGGTAAGTAATTTATGATGCGGAGCGTTATTTAAAAGGTGTTGGGTTAACTCGTATTGGCGTGCCTATTGCCAAGGCCTCAATAACTGTGTTGCTATTTGCACCGAAATGCAATTAAAAGCGCTAAATATTGCCTTTAATGAGCTAAAATTCCTTTACTGTTAAGGAGCCTGCCGAGCTGTTATAATTGCGCGCGTTTCCACCTGTGCTCACCGGTATGTTAACGATCGTTAGTGTACGCAATGCGTGAGCCATACATTTTGCAGATACTCCTCTAAGGCAGGTTAATTGAATGTCCGATTATAAGATTATTTATACCGAAACCGACGAAGCCCCCGCGCTTGCCACTTACTCATTTTTACCCATTGTTCAAGCCTTTACTGGCGCCGCAAATATTGAAGTGGAGCTAAAAGATATTTCACTCGCGGCTCGTATTTTGTCGAGCTTCCCCGAGTTTTTGCAAGAAGAGCAGCGCCAAAGCGATGCCCTTGCTGAGTTGGGTGAGCTAGCCAAAACCCCTGAAGCCAACATTATTAAGCTGCCGAATATCTCAGCGTCTGTGCCGCAACTTAAAGAAGCCATCAAAGAGCTTCAAGCTCAAGGCTACGCATTGCCTGGCTACCCCGAAGAGCCAAAAACAGACGAAGAAAAATCGATTCAGTCGCGTTACGACAAAATTAAAGGCAGTGCGGTAAACCCCGTATTGCGCGAAGGCAACTCTGATCGCCGCGCACCGGTGCCGGTTAAAGCCTACGCCCGCAAACACCCGCATTCAATGGGCGTATGGAGCGAAGCCTGTAAATCACACGTGGCCAGCATGAGCGGCGGTGACTTTTATGATAGCGAAACCTCTACGACCCTCACCGAGGCAAGCACTTTTCAAATTGAATTTGTTGCCGCCGATGGCACGGTCAAAGTACTTAAGCAAGCGGCGCCTTTACTCGCCGGCGAAGTCTTAGACTCTAGCGTCATGAGCAAAAAAGCATTAGTCGCTTTTATTGAAGAGCAAATTGTTGCCGCTAAAGCCGAAGATGTTTTATTTTCGCTGCATTTAAAAGCCACCATGATGAAGGTTTCTGACCCTATTATTTTTGGTCATGCGGTAGCGGTGTATTACAAAAGCGTATTTGATAAGCACGCGCAAACCTTTGCTGACTTGGGTGTGAGCACCAATAACGGTATTGGTGATGTATACAACAAAATACAAACCTTGCCCGACGCCCAGCGCGCACAAATAGAAGCCGACCTTGAAGCGGTTTACAGCGTACAGCCAGAGCAAGCGATGGTGGACTCTGATAAAGGTATCACCAACTTGCATGTGCCTAGCGATGTGATTATCGATGCTTCTATGCCGGCTATGTTACGCAGCTCGGGCAGAATGTGGGGCGCCGATGGCAAGCAAAAAGACACCAAGTGTCTTATCCCTGATCGCTGTTATGCCGGTGTTTACCAAGCGGTATTTGATTTTTGTAAAGAGCACGGCGCCTTTGATCCAACCACTATGGGCACCGTACCTAACGTGGGTTTAATGGCGCAAAAAGCCGAAGAGTACGGCTCGCATGATAAAACCTTTGAAGCCGAAGCGCCAGGTACTATTCGCGCGGTTGATGGTAGCGGTAAGGTTTTACTTGAGCAAAGCGTTGAAGCAGGCGATATCTTCCGCATGTGCCAAACCAAAGATGCACCCATTAAAGATTGGGTTAAATTGGCGGTTAATCGCGCACGTGCAACAGGCTCGCCTTCGGTATTTTGGTTAGACGAAAACCGCGCCCACGATGCTGAGTTAATTAAAAAGGTGAATACCTATTTAGCCGAGCACGATACCAGTGGCTTAGAAATCCATATCATGACGCCGGTTGATGCAACCTTGTATACCTTAGCGCGTGTTAAGCAAGGCTTAGAGACTATCTCGGTTACGGGCAATGTATTACGCGATTACTTAACCGATTTATTCCCTATTTTAGAGTTGGGTACGTCGGCTAAAATGTTATCGATTGTACCTTTAATGAACGGCGGCGGTTTATTTGAAACTGGTGCGGGCGGTTCTGCGCCTAAGCATGTGCAGCAGTTCGAAAAAGAAGGCTACTTACGCTGGGACTCACTCGGTGAGTTTTTAGCTTTGTCGCCGTCACTCGAGCACTACAGTGAAGTGGCTGGCAATGGCCAGGCTAAAGTTTTAGCAAAAGCACTAGATATCGCGACGGCTAAATTTTTAGATAACGATAAGTCGCCAGCGCGTAAGTTAGGCTCTATTGATAATCGCGGTAGCCACTTTTACTTGGCGATGTACTGGGCTGAGGCGTTAGCTGCGCAAACCGACGATGCAGCATTGCAAGCGAAGTTTGCACCTTTGGCTAGCGCGTTACTTAGCCAAGAGCAAGCCATTGTTGGCGAGTTAATTGCTGCCCAAGGTAGTGAGCAAGTGCTCGGTGGCTACTACCGCCCCGATGCTAAAAAAGTGAGCCAAGCCATGCGCCCAAGCGCAACACTGAATAAGGTTTTAGCGGCTCTGTAAGCTATTGGTGTTATTCAATCTTTAAAAATGCCTGCCGGTTTTACCGGTAGGCATTTTTTTTATATTTTTTTATGTGTCATCTTGTATGATCGGTTTAGGCATTCATTAAATGCTGCCTTGATGCACAAAATGGTTTATTACGTCAATAGAAGAGTATGTAGTATGACTGACTCAGCCAATAGCGCACTGTTTAAGCATTTATCGCAATACGCAAAATACCATCAAGACCGGCGTAATGTGGCCACTCATTTTATCGGTATTCCTATGATTGTGATTGCCGTGGCTATTTTATTGTCTCGCCCAAGCCTGTTGCTGGCTGATGTGGCGATAACGCCGGCGCTTGTGCTTGTTGTTTTTTGTACTATTTTTTATGTACGTTTGCACCTGTTGTTGGGTTTGTTGATGGGCGCGCTGCTGTTGGTGGCAGTATGGTTAGGTATAGCGGCCGCACAATTGCCCACTATGCAATGGCTACTGCTAGGCGTAGGATTATTTGCTTTAGGCTGGCTACTACAATTTATAGGGCATTACTTTGAAGGCAAAAAACCCGCCTTTATGGATGATATGCGCGGCTTAATTATTGGGCCATTATTTGTTGTGGTCGAGGCCATACTACTATTTGGTTTTAAATCAGACTGGCATCAAAAAATTAATCAGCCATAAACTCTCTCTATGGCTAATGCAAAGCCCTTATTGTAAAAGGCTTAAGCCATGATAAAAAAAATAAACGCGGCAGCCATTTTTATTTTGGTGATTTTTTTAGCGTATGCCATGTTATGGGTAGAGCTAAATTATGCCGTAGCGTGCGTATATGGACTAGCAAGCCTTATGACTTATATTATGTACTGGAAGGATAAGCGCGCAGCCATTGGCAACCAATGGCGCATTCCCGAAAGCACACTGCACCTGTGTGCGGTGTTAGGGGGCTGGCCCGGCGCCATGCTCGCCCAGCAATCATTTAGGCACAAAACCCAAAAAACACGCTTTAGAATTGTTTTTTGGTTTACGGTCGCCGTCAACATTACACTGCTCGTTACGTTAGTAATACCTCAACTGCGGGCTTTGTTAGTGTTTTAGGCGCGGTGTTTTACAAAATACTTGCCACCTTTACTTGCAATTCAAGTAACTATTCAGAGGTACCGAAATTGGGCGCTAATGAATCATTGGCTGGGCCGCTCAAGCCATCTACGACTTTGTGCTCCTGCAAAGCCCGACGCTTAAATACCCAGAAAATAATCCATCAGCACCCTGTTAAGAGGTTTTTTTGGTTCGGCTGAAGTTACAATTTTTATTAGTTTAACGCCCATTCAAAGTAATATAAAATGTAACTATTCACAGGTGAGGAAATCGGGCGCTAATGAATCATTGGCTGGGCCGCTCAAGTCATCTGCGACTTTATGCACCTCGACTTTATGCTCCTGCAAAGTCTAATTTTGCATATCCTTATGCAGGTGCAAAGCCTAATCTCGCATATTTTTATTTGGGTGCGATGTCTAACCCTTGCCCTCACTACAAAACCAGAGGCATACATTGTGAGCATCATGTCAACAGATATTGTTAATATTGCACTGATTGAAGTTAATTATCATTACGCAGCACTTCGAGAGTTATGCTTATTGCTTAACTCGCCAGAGTTCAGTGTGACCGTTTACACTACCCCAATTATTTGGGCGCGAGTTGGTTTAAGTGACGAGGAGTTGGTTGGATTCACCATAGTGCAGAAAAATGAGTCTATAAGTATGGCGCAGTACTTCGCAGACAGTATATCGAGTATTAATCAAGCTGATATAGTGCTTTTCAACACCCTTGCCATATACCATAAGCTGGTGTGTAAACTTGCCTTTACTCCACCAATACTACTCAGGGTGCACAACTCTATGGCAGATCTAGCTCCTTCAAAGGGCGTGACTTTGAAGGATAAAAAAATATTAAGTACCTTGGCGGGCCTATTTAGGCGGGTTGTTGTGTGCGGAGACTGGAAGTACAAAAAGAAATTTTTGTCGAAGGTTGCATATGTTGTTTTTCCGGGAGAAGGTATTTTTGAATCAGTTAAGGAGCTAGGGCTGTTAAAAGGTACTCCTGCGTTAACTCCCTGCCTCCCTTTAGGGTTTCTAAAAAAAGTGAGTCGAGAGCGCGCCCCCAGCAGCACGATAAACCTTGTAGTCACAGGCTGCATTGATAATCGTCGTCGTAACTATAGCCAGCTTTTCGATGCACTAAAGCTGGCTATTCCTCTTTGTGAGCATCCTATTGCCCTCACTTTTTTAGGTGCTCCCAAAGCCAAGGCGGAAGAGGCGTTAATTCGTAAGCTTCATCAGTTAGGATCAGTATCAGATAACTTCACCTTTAATTCATACGCTTCGTTTGTTGATGCGGAGGAGTATCTGCGTGTATTACTGAGTGCCGATCTTATGATTGCACCGCTTAAAGTTAATACACGTTACCAATTTTACAATGAAGTTTATGGTCAAACTAAAGCCTCTGGCGCTGAGGCTGATGTCATAAGCTACCAGCTGCCGTGCTTATTTCCTCGTGGGTATCGCTTAACCGGAGGGCTGGGCAAGTGTTGCGAGAGTTACCATGATACTGAAGACCTAGCCAATAAAATTATCATCTTTACTAACGACCCCAATAGCAAGCTTAGGCAGGTAGACTTTACGAGCGTAACGGAATTTGATGCCGACTATATTAGAAGAACATTTCAGAAGCAGTGTTTATCGATTATTGAGCAAGCTGCCCCCCTTACCTAAGACTTATCAACACAAATTATTCCGCTTATATCGAATGCGAAACAGCCTTTCAACTTTGTTATAAGGCTGCTCGTCAAATAGCCAAGGTTAAATACCTAATTTATACGCTATCGGCGTATTACATTACCCTTGTTTTCAAGTGTTTTGAGCAATTCCTACCTCTATCAACTAAAGCCACTTAATAGAGTGCCCGGTTTTAGTTGATAGAGTATCACGGCAGCCATTGATCTTAATGTGCAACACCACCTAAGTGCGTTGTTTGTACCCAGCCTGGTATTGCCCAGCCGCCAAAGGTTATTTTGCACCAAGCGAAGTCCTTTGTGCAGGACTCGTAAAAACCGCCTTCGTTATGTGCCAATGTTGTTATTACATCTGATGTGCTTGAGGGTTGCACCCGTATGTTAACTGGGCTGTTGCTCAGGTTTTTGTGGGGTACTTCGGTGGCTATATTCATTCTTAGCTCTGCGAGGGTTGCCAGCTCTATGCCTTTGGGTAAAGGGCGTTCAATATAGGTAGCATCTGAAGGCCTTGATAATTTAACACTAATACTTTGGGCTTGGTCTTCTTGGCTGATTTTGCAGGCTTGGGTGCAAGGTTGGCAGCCTAGCGTACTGCTGCTCACATCTGTGTGCTTAAAAATAAAAGAGAGCATTTTAGGTGTCTTATAGGTGGTGGTGGCACCATGCTCTGTGACGCAATGCATAAGGTTGCCCGTGGGATAGGCTACCTGAACCTCTTGTAGGGTGCTGCCTGTGCCTAAATTAAATGAGTCGCGTATGCTCGGGTGTGTGCTTTCGTAATGAAAGATACGATGACTACTACTGTCAATGCGGCCTACAAGGCTTGCCTCGCGGGTTAAGTTTATTTGGTAGTAGTTACCTTGAGGTTCTTGTGTTGTTTTTGTGTAGGGTAATTGTAAGCGTTTAAGGTCGTCTTCGTTTGCGCCCAAATAAAGCGGCCCTATGCGCCCAGCTTTAAGGTTAAGCTGAATGGTGGGTGCTTGTGCAGCCTGATGCGTGGGTTTTGCTGCGTTGCTTCTATTGTCCACAACATCTTTTGAGCAGCTGCTAACAAGGCTTACCAACATGAAAGGTAATAAAAAAGAGGCTATATAGCCTCTGCCATAGGTTTTACCAAATGTATTGTTCACGTCAATTGCCTTAAGCGGGTAGCTGTATTTTTAAGTGGGGTATTTTAACGCACATTGGTTGCTAGAGATATAACCGCTAATGGCAGTATTAGCGTTATGTAAATTAAGAGCGTTACTTTGTATGGGTATATTCAGGGGGGGGGCAACTTTTGATGCCCCGATGTAAAGGCTTCTATTGTGCTGACATCAATGATGTTAGTCGTGTGATAATAATACCTCACCTTACAGACTGATAAAATGCCATGCACACGACAGTAATCGTTGATAATTTTATTGCCCCACCTTGCCATGACGATATTCGTATTCTCTATTATGACGATAATATTTTATTGATCGACAAGCCCAGTGGCTTGCTGAGTTTGTCGGGCAAAAACCCGTTAAATAAGGATTCGGTGCACTACCGTTTAACGCAAGGGCGCTTGGTGGGTGCGGGTGCGCGGGCTTACCCAGAGGCCACGTTGGCGCATCGGCTCGATTTTGGGACATCAGGCATTATGTTGGTGGCATTAAATAAAACGGCTAATGCCGTCATTACGCGGCAGTTTCAGGCGCGTACCGTGAGTAAAACGTATTTAGCGATACTCGATGGCACGCTGGCTAATGACCATGGCGATATACAATATGCTATCGCCAAAAACCCTGCCCATTTCCCAAGGCAAACCCTCTGCGCGGTAACAGGTAAAGCGGCCATCAGCGAGTATCACGTTGTGGCGCGGTTACAAAACCCTGCGCGCACCAAAGTTTGCTTTACGCCGTTAACGGGCCGTACACATCAATTGCGCATTCACAGCTTGGCTTTTGGCCACCCTATATTGGGCTGTGATTTGTATCGTAATGATCGCAGCCAAGCGATGGCGCCTCGGTTGCTGCTGCATGCGAGCACACTCAATTTTACCCACCCCACTACCGGCGCCGTTATGGCTGGGCTAAGCCCTTGCCCCTTTTAACGTTAGCGACCACCCCAGCCAATGATTCATTAACGCCCGATTTCCGCACCTCTGAATAGTTACTTTTTTGTTTAGATATGCGGTGGGGCTTGCTGGCGTGAGTTCTGGTAGAATGGCAGCATATTTGCCCCTACTTTTATTAAAGCCGCTATTTACTTATGTCTAACGCTAAGCAATACACTCCAGATCCGATCAAAACCGCACAACATTTGTGCTCTTACCCCAAGTACTGGGCCGAATGTTATGGCTCTGCGCCTTTTTTGCCTATGAGCCGCAAAGAAATGGACGATTTAGGCTGGGATAGCTGCGACATTATTATTGTCAATGGCGATGCCTACGTCGACCACCCCAGTTTTGGTGGTGCTGTGATTGGCCGTTTGTTGGAGTTTCAGGGTTTTAGGGTGGGCATGATCGCGCAGCCTAACTGGCAGAGTGTTGATGCCTTTAAAGCGCTCGGTAAGCCCAACCTCTTTTTTGGGGTGAGCGCCGGCAATATGGACTCGATGATTAACCGTTACACCGCCGATTTAAAAATGCGTAACGATGATGCCTATACACCGCATAATGAAGGTGGCAAGCGGCCAGATCGCGCCGTGACCGTGTATGCCCAGCGCTGCCGCGAAGCCTATAACGATGTACCCATTGTGATTGGTGGCATTGAGGCCAGCTTGCGTCGCATTGCCCAATATGATTATTGGAGTGATGAGGTGCGCCGTTCGACCTTGGTGGACTCTGGCGCCGATATTTTATTGTACGGCAATGCTGAGCGAGCCATTATTAGCGTGGCGACTGAGCTTGCTAACGGTAAAAAAATAGAAGACCTACATGATATTCGCGGTACAACCGTCGTAAAAAAAGCCGTGCCCGAGGGCTGGACAGTCATCGATTCATCACGTGTTGATTGGGCCAAAAATATTGACGTCATTGCGAACCCCTATGAAGTCAAAGAAATGGGCAGCAGTGAGTGTAAAACTAACGCTAATAGCGGCGGCGATATCCCCGCGTTAGCGGCCGATGGCGGTGACTTTTATACCGATGTCGCCATGCAAGAGCCCGATGATGTACCGGAAGAGGCAATACGAATTATTCCGATGCCCATGCATCGCCAGCACGAGCTCGATAAAGGCACAACCGCTATTCGTATTCCATCGTTTGAAAAGGTGCGCGGCGATCGCGTATTGTATTCGCATGCTTCGCGCGTATTACATTTGGAATCTAACCCGCAAAATGCCCGCACTATTGTGCAAAAGCACGGCAACCGCGAAGTGTGGGTTAACCCGCCACCGATTCCACTAGAAACCGACGAGATGGATTCGGTTTTTGGTTTACCTTTTGCGCGCGTGCCGCACCCGAGCTACGGCGATGCAACCATTCCTGCTTACGAAATGATTAAAACGTCTGTGAATATTATGCGCGGATGTTTTGGGGGGTGTTCGTTTTGCTCGATCACCGAGCATGAGGGCCGCGTGATTCAAAGCCGTTCAGAAGAGTCTATTCTTAACGAAATTGAACAAATACGCGATAAAACACCAGGCTTTACCGGGACTATTTCTGATTTGGGCGGCCCGACGGCGAACATGTATATGCTCAACTGTAAAAGCCCGCAAATTCACGCCAATTGCCGCCGTTTAAGTTGCGTATTTCCCACTATTTGCAAAAATTTGGTGACCGATCATTCGCCGACGACACAGCTGTATCGCAAAGCACGTGCGGTACCGGGCGTTAAAAAAGTCGCGATTGCTTCGGGCTTGCGTTACGACTTAGCCTTAGAAGATCCTGAGTATGTTAAAGAGTTGGTGACCCATCATGTAGGTGGCTATTTAAAAATTGCCCCCGAGCATACCGAAGAAGGCCCGCTCAATAAAATGATGAAGCCAAGCATCCGTACCTTTGATGACTTTAAAGTATTATTTGATAAGTACTCAAAAGAAGCCGGCAAAAAACAATATCTTATTCCGTACTTTATTGCCGCGCACCCAGGCAGTGAAGATGAGGATATGATCAATTTGGCGTTTTGGGTTAAAAAGAATAAATACCGATTAGACCAAGTGCAAACCTTTTACCCGTCGCCCATGTCATTAGCGACGGCCATGTATTATTCCGAAAAAGACCCACTCAGCAAAGTGAGTTACAAAAGTAATAAGGTACATACACCGCGTAACTTAAAGCAACGTCGCTTTCAAAAGGCGTTATTGCGCTTTCATGATGAAAAAACTTGGCCCATGCTACGCGCTTCTTTTAAAGAGATGGGCCGTGAAGATTTGATTGGCAGTGGTGAAAATGCCCTAGTCCCCGAAGAAGTTTTGCAGCGTAACCGTCCTCGCAGGGCGGGCGGTGCGGGTGCGGCCTATGGCGCTGGCGCCAATAAAGCGGGTGCTCATAAAACGGGTAGTCAAAGAGCGGGTAGCCAAAGGGCGGGGGCTAAAAGCAATAGTACCAATCGGGGTAAGGCTGTTGGCCCTAAAGCCAGCGGTTTTAAAGCCAGCCCGACAAAAGCTAGGCCCACTAAAGTAAGGCCTAAAAATAAAAAATAAAACACATCGCCAGGCCATTTGAGGTCTTCGTTTCATTGTGCTTCAATAAACCGTCGGACAATCGTGCTAGACGGCTTATTTTTATGCGGGCCGTTTTTTCGAGTTAAATCATGATTATAACGGTGGCTATATGAGTAAAACAGTCTCGTTAGTGTTAGGCAGTGGCGGCGCGCGCGGCCTTGCACATATTGGTGTTATCCGTGTTTTGGAAGCTAAGGGCTACGATATTCGCTCAATATCGGGTTGCTCGATGGGCGCGATGGTCGGTGGTATTTATGCCGCCGGCAAGCTCGACGAATTTGAACAATGGATTCGCGCCTTAACCCGAATGGATGTACTGAGGCTGTTAGATATGTCTTGGGGGCGTGATGGTCTGGTTAAAGGCGACAAGATCATCAATAAACTGATTGATATTGTTGGCGACCAGCGAATCGAAGATTTACCTATGGCCTTTACCGCTGTGGCTGCCGACGTCAGCCAAGAAAAAGAAGTATGGCTTAACTCGGGCAGCTTATTTGAGGCTATTCGAGCGTCTATTTCTTTGCCGTTATTTTTTACGCCAGTGCCTTATAAAAACTCTTATCTAATTGATGGCGGCGTGCTAAACCCAGTGCCTATTGCGCCAGCTTTTAGCGATGAAACTGATCTTATTATTGCCGTTAATTTGGGTGGCGCTTTAGATGCTGAGCCATGTAAAGCGGTTGATAGCAATGAAGAAGTAGAAACTGATGACTTTTTGCCGTCTATATTGCGCACGAGTATTGACCAGTTTTTAGCTAAGCTCCCGATGTTTGATCAGCAGGTGATTACTCAAAAGTGGAGCGCTTACGATATTGCCAACCAGGCTTTTGATGCGATGCAAAGCAGTATTGCACGGCAAAAATTGGCTGCTTACCCACCCGATATTTTGATTGAAATTGCACGTAATACCTGTGGTATTTTAGAGTTTGATCGCGCTGCGCAGATTATTACGTTGGGTAAAACTCAGTGCGAAGCGGCGTTACAGCGCCACTTCGCATAACAACCTGCGATGTTATATTAAAGGGTAACTATTCAGAGGTGCGGAAATTGGACGCTGATGGATTATTTTGGTGGGGATGCGCGCCTACATCAAGAATGCGTAGTATGCGACGTTGCAGGATATCGAAAAATCAGCTTCGAGGAGGCCCCTCGATGACTTGAGTGCCAGGCAATCATTCATGATTGCCTAATGTTGAGAACTCTGAATCGCGCCCTAAAATTTTGCTACTAAAAAGGTTCTAATATGAATAAAACCACTCTTAAAACCCCTTTTGGCGCCACGGCCACCATTTACCACCAAGGGGCACATGTCACCTCATGGGTGCCTTCGACTGAGCTTGGCGAGCAAATATTTGTGGCTAAGCGCAGTGATTTTGCCCCTGGGCAGGCGATTCGTGGCGGTGTACCGGTCTGCTTTCCGCAGTTTGCGGCCTTTGGTAGTGGTGCTAAGCATGGCTTTGCTCGCAATATTGAGTGGCACTTAAGTCGCGTCAATAACGACCAAACCGAGGCTGTTTTTACGTTAAACGATAATGAGCAAACGCGCGCTGTATGGCCCCATGCCTTCGAATTAACACTTTCGGTGCATTTAACGCCTACGCAATTAACTATGACGCTAGGCGTAACCAATACCGACGATCAAAGCTTTGATTTTAGTGGTGCGCTCCATACGTATTTTTCAGTGAGTGATTATACGGCGGTCAATATGCGCAGCTTTGAAGGCGTCACTTATTGGGATAATGGTACCGAGTTAAGTGATAGGCATGTTGCCAATAGTGAGGCCTTGCAGTTGACTGGTGCCTTTGATCGTGTGTATTTTGATGCGCCCGACAGCTTAGAATTAACCGATGGGCAAGTGGTTAAGCGCATCACAAAAACCGGTTTTACCGATGTGGTGGTGTGGAACCCCGGCGCACAAGGTGCCAAGAGTTTAAGTGATATGGGTGATGATGAATACCTCACTATGCTGTGTATAGAGGCGGCGATTGTCGATAAACCTAAAACACTTTTGGCTGGTGAAAGTTGGCATGGCGTACAAGCAATAACGCTGCGTAATGGCTAGTGTAGGGTGGCTGGTTTAGGGCAGTTATTTTAGCCAGTTTTAGCACGTATTAGCGGCTAAAATTGGTGTTAATTAAGCTTGGCCAATAAGCGCTTAGGCATAGTGCGCGCAAAACGATAAAGCTAATAAAGGCCACCCATAAACCTATCAAGCCATAAATATGCAAAAAACTTAGCCATAAAATAAAAAAGAGCAATGCGGAGGTTATCGAGGCATTGCGTAGTGCCTTGCCATAGTTAGCCCCTATAAAAATTCCATCCAATTGAAAAGCGCCTGCGCTTAAAGCGATATAAATAGCGCATAAATACAAATGCTCAATCGCTATTGTGTTAATGCTCGCAATTGTGGTTAATTGGCCAATGATAAAAGGCCCAAAAATGAGTACTGTGCCCGCTAATGCAGCGGCAGTTATAACGGCAAGAATACTGGTTTTTTGAGCGGTTTGTATAAATAGGCGCCGCGAGCGCTGACCTATAGCTTTGCCGCTATCCGCTTCGCTAACATAAGCAAAACCATCTAAAAAAAACGCACTAAAAGCAATAATTTGCAAAAGTAAATGGTTTGCCGCTAGCGTATCGGCGCCCAGCTGCCCGCCAAAGTAGGTAAAGCCCATAAAGCTTAATAGTAAGCAGAATGTCCTTATCCAAATATCTCGATTACTACGCAGTACTTTTTTAAACGGTACCCATACCCAAAAATCAGGCTTGCATAATTGCTGCTGACAAGAATTTAATAGACTATGGTTATTGAGTGCAGTGTCTTTATTTATTAGGTTTTGCCAAGTTAAGTGTAATAAATACAGCCCGATAAACACAGTGATAACTTCGGCTGCAACAGTGCCGTAAGCAATGCCCGCGATACCCAAATCAAATACTCCTGCTAGTAATAAATCAAAGCCGGCATTTAAACTATTTAAAATAACTTGTAATACTAAAATGCTTTTGCTGCGCGCAAGGCCAATTAATAAGCCTGTTAGCACGTAATTAATGAGTGTAATAGGCGCGCCCCACAAGCGTATTGATAAATACGTATTAGCGCCTTCTAGTGCCTCTAATGGAGGGGCTAGCAAAGTGGTAGCTAATAGGCTTAATGGTTTTTGTAGGGCAAGGGTACACACTGCCAGCACACTGGCAATGATTAAGGCGCGAAGGCCAATGCGCAGCAATTTGAGTGGGTCGTGTTGTCCCCAAGCTTGCGCACTGAGTGCTGTAGTGCTCATGCGTAAAAAGCCAAAATTCCAAAAAATAAAATTAATGACTATGGCGCCTATGGCTAGCGCGGCTAAATCGTGGGCGCCGCCCAAATGGCCAATAATGGCTGTATCGATAAGCCCCAGCAAAGGCAAGGCGATATTGGCGAGCATAATAGGCCAAGCCCGTTTTAAAATTGAGTGATAACTCACGGCTTGATCGGTCATTATATTGTATAGAGTGTGTTTGTTTGAGGGTTATATTTCATGAGCTTTAAACCTTTAGATTGCTCTGGTTGAGCTATTCGGTTTTAGGTGTTCTATAGTTTAAGCGCTCTATAGTTTATGAGCTCGACAATAAAGCGCCTCTACCTTTTCTCTCGCCCAAGGCGTTTTACGTAAAAACTTAAGGCTAGACTTGATTGAAGGTTCATGGCCAAAGCAGCGAATCTTTATTTTACTGTATAACGTTTCCCATCCGTATTTAGCCTCTAAGGCGATGAGTATTTGCTCAAGTGTTATCCCGTGCAGGGGATCATTGTTGCGATTTTGGACTTGGTCTTTGTTTTTGTTGTTGTTAGTCATGTTATTATGGTACTTATTGTGGTTGGCTAGGCTTTTATAGGCATAAGCATAGGCATAGGCATAGGCATAAATGGCGCTAATGCAAGCCTTGGATCTCTAAGGGTTGGTACTAAAGTTAGTATCCAAACTGTTAATATCAGAGCCTTTGTAGGCTTAACACTAGGAGGGTTGGTAACCTTGTTTCTTACAGAGCTATTCAGTTATGACCGTCTAGGTCAATTTTACGTGGGATTGGATAAATAAGATACAGTGGCGTGCTTGTTTTTCGATCGCTTGAAGGTGGTTTTAGATGGGTTGTAGTCAATGGTGAGCGGGGCAGTGTTGTTACTTGCGGCTTTATCACCAAGCGAAAACCCTTTAATACCTGTGTATTTTATTTATTATCGCTCAACGGTTTGTTTTGGGGCTTTAGGCTAATTGTCTTTTAGCGTAAGATACTATCTGTGAGACACTCTATAGGTAATTAAAAATACTAAAGAGAAAAGCGGCGTTACTCACCATAAGTGTAAATTTTAAGAGATAAGTTGTTGCTTAAAATATTAATTGCTACTTAAGACTAGGTTTTGTTTTTGGGTGGTTTTTTGTGGGGTTTGAAGTAGGCGCTTTTTCATAGATAACTAAAGATAATGTTTATTTTTCTAGTTATATCCTTTAGCTATTAGGTTATTTTTGTGAGTTTTTTGTTTTTTGTATTAATTGTTTTGTATTAGTTTTTTTTGGCTTTGGTATTGATTTTTAGTGCCTAAATGAAGGTGTTTAGTTGTTCTCTAATTATCATGTTGTTGTGTCACGCTAATACAAATAATGTAACGGTACTTATTTGCTGCGAGAATTAACCTTGTGGTGTTAAGTATGGGCTTTGCCAGCCCTAATTTTAGGGCGTTACAGTGATTAAATTATAGTCGTATTTATTTGTCAGAGTAATTTTTGGCAGTGATAAAAGCCGATAAGTATATACCGTGTTAATGAAATGTGTTGTATATTTACAGGTTGTAGAGCTCGTTTAGGCGGGGTTTTGAAATGCACAGCGGGAATTTGTCGCATTTAAGTGAGTAGCTAAGGATTGGCGTATTTTTATTAATTTTCCTTAGTTGTAGAGTGCTGTGTTATGACAAATCCGTTAGAGCCCAAAGAAAATCAAGAGAGTTCAGAAAGTAAGAGCAAATCATTTTTAAGTGGTATGAAAGCCGATGGTTCAGGATCGTCGTCTTATATTGGTAAAAATATCCAATTCCGAGGCGAGTTGATTGGTGCTGAAGATCTCCACGTTGAAGGTGTTGTTGATGGTACCGTATCGATGGGTGGTCAGAATTTGTCTATCGGTCGCGGTGGTCTTGTATCGGCTAATATTCACGCCCAAACAGTGTTGGTTAACGGAACATTGCAAGGTGATGTATTTGCGGACGACCTTATCGAAATCTGTAAAACAGCTCGCGTACAGGGTAATTTGATTGCGCCTAGAATCAAGTTAGCTGATGGCGGTAAGTTTAGAGGTACCATCGATATGGTAACGGGCGAGCAGGGCAAGCAAGATCGTTATAATGAGTTCAAGTCAAAGCTAAGTTCGTCACATACCTTAAGTGAAGAGATGGTTAACGCATTGCCGGCTGTCGCTTCTGGCATGGACCTTTTGGCTGAGGCCCGCGATGAGGAAGAAGAGTTACTGAATGAGACAACCTAAGTGTTAATGTAAAGCACTTCTTTTTATTGGCTGCAGACTCACTGCGGCCTTTCTTGTTTCGGGGCTTACGTATTTGACTTTCGCCCCTCATCTACGCATAGAAGAGTCTAATGATTTCCGGTTTTATATATTCTGTACTTGTGAGCGTAAGCGCGGGTGAAACGACTGAGTTTTTTTTGTGGTTTATGTGCGCCGTGTTCTTCATTGCAGTGATTTTGAGGCTGTTTAATCGGTGTGTTTTGTTTGTTGAAAATGCACCAGCTCTTTTAGCATCTCTCGGTATTTTAGGTACATTTGTGGGGATTATTATTGGTTTACTCCATTTTAATATCAATGAGCTAGATGTCAGTATATTTAACCTACTTGAAGGGTTGAAAACCGCTTTTATTACCAGTGTTTTTGGTATTGCGCTCTCTTTAGTTGTCAAAGTTATTACACGTTATTTTAGATACCCAACTGATCCCCGCGAAGAAGTGGTGAAGCCCATAGATGTTATCACGGCGCTCGGGGCGATTGAGGCGGTTGTGACGCAAAGTCAAGAGCAGCAACAGCGCTTTACCGACAATTTGAGTGATTCTATTGTGGGTGAGTTGCGAACAGTTGTTGCAGAGTTTAATAAAAAAATTGACCAACAATTTGGTGAAGGCTTACTGGATTTTAGTGACAGTTTTAAGTCGGTAGAGGTATCGCTGGCTGGGTTTGTAACTAGTTTTAAGGACTTGGATGAAAATGCTAGCGCTATGGTTGCGCTAAGCCATTCTAATGCTCGAGAAATGGTCGATATGGCCGAGCGACTGAATCATTTGAATGAGAATTTTGGTGATTACTTCTCTAAAATGGAGAACTTATTTGATTTGGTGCACCGCTCTAACGCACAGTTTTCTGAGTTAAATGAAAAGCTTCTTGAATACAGTGATCGCAGCATGCAGGTAGTTGATTTTATTCCTGAAATCAGTAATAAAGTTGAGCGGTTTAATAGCGGTATTTCGGATCTTACACGCTTCGCAGAAGAAACAGTAAAAAGCTCTTTAATTGCTTTGTCCCAGCATAGTAAAAATTTGGGTGATCATATTGGTCAGGTTGCGAACGCATTTGAGTCAGTCTCTAACGTAGATACCGATATTATGCAGGGCTTTATTGAGAAGGGGGTATCGGCATATCACGCGTCAGTGAGTGAAATTTCTGATCGGCAAATTAGAGTGCATCAAGAATTAGTGCACGGGTTGACCGAAATTATCAACTCGAGCTTTGCCAAAATGGAGCTTAATGTATCGGAGCAGCAAGCGATGATTGATCGACGCATTGAAGGCGAAGTTGATGAAATTATGAGCTCTATGGGGCAAGCACTTGCTACCATTAGCGGTCAGTTTACCCGTGATTATCAGCAGTTGATTAACCAAATGCAGCGTGTGCTTGATCGGTCAAGAGATATTTCGTAATGATTGAGTTTTCCGCAAAAGTAGATTCTGATGATTCTGGCTCTGAGTGGATTAGCGTATCTGATTTGATGGCAGGCTTGATGATGGTTTTTTTGTGCGTCGCTATGTTTATGATGAACGCTGCGAATACAGAGCGCGAAAAGGTCCGTAAAATTGCTCGCTCCTATATGGAAAACCAGTTAGCGATTTACGAGTCGTTAAATAGTGAATTTGAAAAAGATTTTAAACGTTGGGGTGCTTATCTCGATAAAGAGAAGCTTGAAATTACGTTTCAAGGCTCGGATGCAATGTTTGCTACTGGCGACGTAGAAATAACAGAAGATTATCGGGCGGTGTTTAATAAGTTTTTCCCGCGTTATATGGCTGTTTTATCGCCTTATCAGGACTCGATAAACGGTGTGCATATCGAGGGGCACACAAGCTCGAGCTGGAGTGATAAATACAGTGATAGCGACAGTTACTTTAAAAATTTGTCACTCTCTCAGCGCCGTGCAGGCTCGGTATTAGAGTATCTTTACTTTTTAGATACGGTTGAGTCTTACCGTACGTGGATACTGAAAAATGTGGCGGCTGTTGGCTATTCCTCGTCGCGACCTGTGCCCGACGCCGCGGGCAATGAAGATGTGGAGCGCTCTAAGCGAGTGGTATTTAGAGTGGTGACGAATTCGGACTCCCGTATACGATCGATTTTGGAGGAGTAGCGTAATTTGGCTAAGTCGTCGGACTATTTTAAGCAGTTAACTGAGAATGCATTGAGTATTGTGCGCGACCCGTCGATCACCGAGCCAGGGCAAAGTGTTGCCAATGGCTTTCAGTCTGAATGGGATTCTAAAAGTGCTTTTACACCGGCTATGATTTGCTTACTTGACGGCGAGTTATCAAAAGGCTTTGAAACCTCTCTAGGCTCCTTGGATTCTTGCTCGGCGGGGTGGCACTATAAAGGCGTGCCCGTTTTTGTATTTGCCACCAAAACACCAGAGATTGCTGATCAGCAACGACGAGAGACTTTTTATTACCAAATCCACTTAAAGCCTTGTTGTTCTTCGCTGATGGATGTTGATCGCGCTGTATGGGTAACGAATAGAGCAGAAGCTGTTGAGCCGTGGCAAAATAAGCGCTTGTTCGAGGCATGCCATCACTGCTTGACTATGACGGGCTATAAAAACTACCGCTCGCTGTCGTCTGCTGAGAAAAGTGAGCTGCGAGACGATTTTGATTTTACGGATTATGTGAAGTGGCACGCCACAGAATACTTTCCTGGTGTGGAATACGGTTATTGGATGCCCGGTGAAGAGCTTAAGCCTTTTGTCGTGGGCGGTAATGATAACGTCGAAAAGTGTAGTCATTGCCGTTGGCCCCTACCTAAAAACTCACCAGGGTTAGTGCGCGATGCTGCGCTTTTTGATTTAAGTGGTCCAACATGTGTTTGCTGTTTGGATAGCTCGCCTAAAGTCGCGGTTATGAGTGAGTCAATCTTGCTGAGTGCTTATGCTCAGCGCTATTGGGAGTGGCGACGCGCTTATATTGAAGAGCAGGGCTTGGGGTCTATCGCCTCGCAGACGATTAAGTTCTCGTGGAGTCAATTAACCTACCATTTTCCACGTAAATGGCAGCCTCTGATTACAGTATTAAAGCAATTTGAGCCGGCAGATATTTATTGTTTGGCTGAAAAAGGTTATGCACTATTGGCGTGGCCAAGGCTGCGCAGAGCGATTGTATTAAGTGATAAAGATAAGCGAGGCTTCCCCGGTGGCTGGGAGGTATGGACTTACGACGAGGTTTTGGAAAACTTATAAACTTTGGCGCTAGCCAAAAAGATAACTGATGGGAATACCTGTTAGTTTGCAGTTGAAGTATTCACTTGAACTGCATGTGCTTAATATCAGGTATCAGGTATAGTATTGGTCAGTGGCGGTCTGGGTTGTGCCTTTTTACCCGCCACTCAGTACCTACGCCGGCTTAATGCTTAAAAATGGGTTGATAAAAGCACCTAACAACCCCGTGACTTTAACCGGGGCCTCGCAGACTGAAAGGCATAGGCAATCTTGGTTTTGACTGGCGGTCGGCCTATGGATTTGACCTGGCTCTTTGATGAGGAAATCGCCGGGGCAATAAATACCTTCTTCATCTGAAAAACTGCCTTCAAGTACTAGGGTGACCTCTAGCCCGCGGTGGTCGTGTTCAACAACCTTGCCCCCCTTACTAATTTTATGAAAAGCCACTTCATGCTCACCTTGGCCGGTAATGAGGCGTGCGCTTTTGAGTGCGTTAGATATTTTTTGCCAGCGCAATTGCGGAGGCAAGAGTTTTTTAACCACACGCGGTAAATGCTCGGCCTTAATACCGGCCTTTTTGGCGTTGGCCATTGTATGCATTATGGCTTGCTCGTTTTGTGGGGCTGCTTTGTGTGCTGCGGCTTTGTGCTGTGCGGGGTTGCTCACCTTATCGATACTGTCGAGCAAACGGCTAAAGGCATCGTCATTGACAGCCTCTTTAGGCGTGTCACTTAAATATGAGCCGCCGAGCGCACTTAACTTGGCGTGCTGCTGCTGGCAATGTTGGCACAACTGTAAGTGTGCCGATACTGCAATACTAAGCCCCCACGATAGGCTCCCGCTAGCATACTCAACTAGCATGTTGGCATCGGGGTGGTGATTGATAGGGGCTTGCTGAGCGCTAGCGTTTGATGAGGTTGACTGGCTAGAGGCTAAATGATTCATGCTTGTACCTTTGCGTGAGCGGTGCCTGCGATATGAGCCTGAAGCTTTTGTAAGCCCATGCGTACGCGTGATTTTACAGTGCCAAGCGGCAAACCTGTTTCATTGGCGACTTCGCTGTGAGATTTACCCTTCATGTACACCTCTGTTAGTGCTTGGCGTTGCTCGTTGGGTAATATTTTGAATGAAGCTTGCACGACTTCTTCGTCGCGTAAGCGCTGAAACTGCACGACAGGCCCGGTGGTACTGTCTTCGTCCCATAGGTCATCGACTTCAATGGGGCTGTTGTCGGTTTGATGTCGTTTATTGCGACGCATCATATCGATACGCGCATTGCGCATTACCGTGTATATCCAGGTGGAGGCTGCGGCCTTACTGGGGTCGTAACTTGGGGCCTTTTGCCACACCTTAAGCATTACCTCTTGTACGATTTCCTCGGCGGCGTCGTTGCCAAAGCTTTGATTGGTATTATTTAAACAAAAGCCTTTGATGAGAGGGGCAAAGTGATCGAACAGCTGTTTAAAGGCTTTTTGATCCTGTATTTTACCAACGCGCCCGAGTAGCTCGCTCCAAGTATCTGTACGCTGCTCGCCGGGCTTTACTGCTGTCAGAGGTGTGGTGGTGGACATAGCGGTTCCGCAATAGTGTGAGTGCTAGTTGATTTCGATTAATACCTTCTACGGCAAAACTGATCGAGTGGATCATTGTGCGATGCCTTTGTGACTATGCGCTGGGTCACCATGCCTTGGGTATGAGCTTCAGTATGCTTTAGGTATGAACTTCAGCATGTTTTAGGCATAAGTCTCAGCATGTTTTAGGTGTGAGCTCCAGCGCTCATCCAACGGCGGTAGGCTATCGTAATAAGGACACAATTCACTCTATTTAGTACAACATTACGGATGGCAAGATGGCAAACAATCATGTAGTTATTGGCAAATGCAAGGCTTTGTACACCGCTTTTAATGCGCAGGCTATTGGCCGCCTTGCCGATATTTATCATACAGACGTGGTGTTTGCAGACCCTATTCATAAGGTTAAGGGCTTGGGTGCGCTGACGCAGTATTTTAAGCATGTGTGCGAGGGCAGTGATAGCCAATTTGAATTCACCGCAACCATTGTGCAAGGTGATCAGGCCTTTTTGCGTTGGGTAATGCACTATAGCCACCCCAAGTTAGCCAGTGGTAAAGCGTTGAGCCTGAGCGGAGGCAGCTTTTTGACCTTAGATTCGACGTCTGGGCTTATTATTGCCCAAGAGGATTATTACGATATGGGGCAAATGATTTATCGTCACATTCCTGTTGTAGGTTGGGCCATACAAAAAATCAATCAGAATTTGGCCGGTACTAAGGCTTCTTCTAATGCATCACTCGATAATCATCCGGTGGGTACTCGGTATGCCAAATAAACACTCTATCCTTGAGGTTCCTAGCTCAAAAAAACCTGCGCCGATTGGTTTGAGCGGTGCCTGTGTGTGGGTCACTGGTGCGACATCGGGCATTGGTGGCGCTTTGGTGGCGCAGTTGGTGGCGGCCGGTAATTTTGTGATTGCCAGCGGGCGTAATCAAGAGGCCCTAGGCAAATTGGCGACTGAGCTCGGTTGTCGCGTCAAAATATTACCCTTTGATGTTACTGAGCCTAACTTAGAGATCGCCCGTGATGCGTTAAACAATATCACCGATTATGTAGACTGTGTAATTGCGTGTGCCGGTGTGTGCGAATATGAGGATACGTTAGATTTTGACCCCGCCATGTACCAAAGAGTATTTGAGACTAATTTTTTAGGGGTTATTCGAACATTAAACGTGGCGAAGCCGTTATTGCTCAATAGCCAAGTGCGTGGTCAGTTTGTGGCGGTCGGTAGTTTATCGAGCGTGTTACCCTTTCCTCGCGCTGAGGCCTACGGCGCGGCGAAGGCGGCACTGGAATACTTTGTCAAATCGGCGCGTATTGATTTAAGCGCGCATTCATTGGATGTCGCGTTAGTGCGCCCAGGTTTTGTTTCGACGCCTTTGGTTGCAGCTAATGATTTTGCGATGCCCTTTATGCTGACGCCAGAGCAAGCGGCTAAGCGTATTATTGCGGGAGTTAACCGGCGTAAATCACTGATCGACTTTCCGCGACGCTTAAGCTGGCCGCTGCGTTTTTTAAGCATGTTCGATGGCCTGTGGGTGCGCTTTGTGGGGCCCAGAATTACACGGGTTTAATACCCAATAGCCAAATCTTAGGTTTAAAGGTTTAAAGGTTTAAAGGTTTAAAGGTTTAAAGGTTTAAAGGTTTAATAAGGGTAAATAATGACATCTAAAAAAATAGCGATTATAGGAACAGGGGTGTCGGGTTTGACGGCCGCTTATTTGCTACACAAGCATCACGATATTACCGTATTCGAAAAAGCCAGTCGCTTAGGCGGGCATACAGCGACAAAAAACGTAGAAGTGCATAATCATCATTATGCGATTGATACCGGATTTATTGTTTACAATGATTGGACATACCCTAATTTTATTCGCTTGCTCGAACAGCTGGGTGTCGAAACACAAGCGACTGCGATGGGCTTTAGTGTCAGTGATAGTGCCACCGGTTATGAATACGCGGGTGAAAATTTAAATACGTTATTTTGCCAGCGGCGTAATTTTTTCTCGGTAAAGCACTGGCTCATGATTCGCGATATTTTGCGCTTTAATAAAGAGGCGGTAAGAGATTTTAAAGCCGGTGATATTGATGCGACACAAACGCTGGGCCAATATTTGGCGTTACATGGTTACAGTGATGCCTTCCGCGATTTTTATTTGCTGCCGATGGGCGCGGCTATTTGGTCGTCTTCATTGGGTGAAATGCTCGATTTTCCTTTATTGTTTTTTGTGCGTTTTTGTCATAATCACGGCTTGCTTAGCGTTAATGAGCGGCCCACCTGGCGGGTGATTAAAGGCGGCAGTCATGCGTATATTCCAAAAATTACCCAAGGCTATAAAGAGCGCATCAGGCTCGATAGCCAGATTACGCAAGTATCGCGTACTTTAAAGGGTGTCGAGCTGACAGTGAATGGTCAGCTCGAGCATTTTGATGAGGTGATTTTTGCCTGCCACAGTGATGAAGCTTTGGCAATGTTGAGTGATGCTAGCGCGAAAGAGCAAGAGGTATTAGGCGCCATACACTACCGGCCAAACAGTGTGGTATTGCATACTGATCAGCGTTTATTACCTAAGTGTAAGCTGGCTTGGAGTAGTTGGAATTATCAGTTAGGCGGTGATGCTCAAAAACCTCCAGTGCTCACCTACAGTATGAATATTCTTCAGCGTATTACTGCGCCGGTCGAGTTTTGCGTGACATTAAATGCCCGTGAAAAGATCGATAAGTCCACAATACTCGGCGAGTATGAATACGCGCACCCGGTCTTTACACAAGAGGCAATCGCGGCACAAGCGCGCTGGGGCGCAATTAATGGGGTTAATAATACATGGTTTTGCGGCGCTTATTGGTTTAATGGCTTTCATGAAGATGGCGTCAAAAGTGCTGCCCGTGTGGCACAGTTTTTAGGGGGCGACACTTTAACGCAAGAGCCCTTTACCGATCGCTTGGGTGAAGCTTAGAGATAGCCTACGGCTTTAAACGGGCGATATAATGCCCGCTTCATTCACTACGTTATAAGACACGCATAATGACTAACGCCAAAGGGCTCAATAGTAAAATCTACCAAGGTTGGGTACGCCATAGGCGCTTTACCCCCACGCAAAATGTGTTTAAGTACCATGTGTTTATGATGTATTTAGATTTGGCTGAGCTAGACGAGGTGTTGGCGCTATCGCCTTTGTGGTCTCGAGCGCGCTTTGCTTTGGCTAAGTTTAAACGCAGTGACTTTTTGGGTGATAGTAGCCAATCACTGGATGAGGCTGTCCGCAATCATGTGCAGGCGCACCGAGGGCAAAGGCCCAGTGGCCCTATACGCATGCTGGCTAATTGGCGTTACTTTGGTTTTATTATTAACCCTATTACTATTTATTATTGTTTTGATGAAAGCGGCGAAATACTCGAAACTATTGTAGCCGAGGTGAACAATACGCCGTGGAATGAGCGCCATGCGTATGTATTGCCGGTTGATGGCGAGCATGCACTGAGTGCTTCTTTTGGTAAGAGCCTCCATGTTTCGCCATTTAACCCTATGGCCATGCGCTATCAGTGGTTTAGCAATGTTCCTAGCTCGCACTTATCGGTTCATTTAGAAAACTGGCAGGCGCATAACATTGAGGCGGATGCTGCCCCTTTAGTGCAAAATGAAAGTGGGAATACAGGCGAGCATAAGGTGCTTGATGCTACGTTGGTTTTAGAAGCTAAAGCCATCACAGCGACAAGCTTAAATAAAATGTTAATCCTATACCCTTTTATGACCGTAAAGGTTGTTTGTGCGATCTATTGGCAGGCCTTAAAACTGCTGCTAAAGCGCACACCCTTTTATTCTCATTCTAAATAACGTATTGCATAATATTGACTTTAAACGTGAAGCTGTATTAAGCATAGAGCAGTTTTAAACATGCCGGAGTGCACCATGAAGTCTATTGATGTTGTTGATAAAAAGTTAGATTCTAAGATAAAAGAGAACTTTTTAGACGGCGTTGCTAAAAAAATTATATTAAGTGCTTTACAAAAAATGACCACCGGCCATTTAACGATTGAAGATGATGGCGAGGTGTATAGCTTTGGTGAAGACGCGCAGACAGCCGATGTTGTGGGGCATATTTTTGTTGAGCATCGCAGCGCTTACCGGCAGGTTATGCTTAATGGGACTATCGGCTCTGGCGAAGCTTACATGGCCGGCGCCTGGCGCTCGCCCGATTTGACGCAGGTTATTCGCATTTTTGTGATGAATATGGACGTTGTTATCGGTATGGATTCTAAATGGAATTTTGCCTTTAAGTTTATCGGGAATATTTTTCATAAAATGAATGCCAATTCAAAAGATAAGGCGCGTGAAAATATATCGGCACATTATGATCTGGGTAACGATTTTTTTAAGCTGTTTTTAGATGAGACTATGCTGTATTCATCAGCTATTTATCCGTCAAAGACAGCCACTTTACTTGAGGCCTCTACCTACAAAATGCAGCATATTTGCAAGCGTTTAGGTTTGACCGAGCATGATCATTTGCTAGAAATTGGAACAGGTTGGGGTGGTATGGCGATTTATGCGGCGCAATCAACGGGCTGTAAAGTGACCTCTGTCACCATTTCGCAAGAGCAATATGACTATGCCAAGGCTTGGGTGGCGCGTGAAGGTTTGCAAGACCAAGTGGATATTCAGCTAAAGGATTATCGCGATGTTACGGGCCAGTTTGATAAATTATTGTCGATAGAGATGATTGAAGCTGTGGGTTACCAATATTACAGTGAATACTTTAAGCAGTGCTCTACACTGTTAAAACCCGATGGCAAAATGTTGATTCAAGCGATCACTATTGCTGATCAGCGCTATCATGCCGAACGCGATAATGTTGATTTTATCCAGCGTTATATCTTTCCTGGTGGGTGCTTGCCCTCTAATGAAATAATTGCACAGCACGTACGCAAAGATACCGATATGCAAATAGTGGGGCTTGATGATATTACCCTGCATTATGCTAAAACGTTGGCGCACTGGAAAACAGCCTTTATGAGCAAGCTAGACGCAGTGAAGGCGCAAGGCTTTGATGATGTGTTTATTCGCATGTGGGATTTTTACCTATGCTATTGTGAAGGTGGTTTTAGAGAGCGCGTAATTAGTACTTCGCAAATATTGTTCGCCAAGCCCCAATGTAAAGATTTACCCACTTTTTAACAATTTTTTGAATTTAGCATGCTTAACCGTAAGCGTGCTTAAAATAAAGAGGTTAAGCAAAGTGAATAAAATGCCAGCATGGTTTTTGATTGCTAATGTTTTGAGTTTTCAGGCGATATGGTTTATTGCGGTGTTGGCAGGCAATGGCTCTGCTTTGGCTTTGTGTGTGCCTATTATTTTTTTACATTTTTTATTGATGGATCGGGCTCTTAAAAAGCGCTTTAATTGGAAGAATGAAGCTTTATTAATTGTGGCCTGTTTGGGCATTGGTGTGGCAGTTGAGAGCCTTAAGCTAGTACTACCCATTTGGGACACCACACTGGTGGGCCATTTACCGCCTTTATGGCTATTGGTTATTTGGGCAGGCTTTGCGATATCGCTCCATGGCAGCTTTGCTTTTTTACACAACCGATTTGCTTTGGCGAGCTTATTAGGGGCTGTTTTTGCACCGCTTAGCTATGTTGCTGGCGCGCGCTTGAGCGACTCTTATACATTACTTGATCCTAGTTTTGGTGTTGTACTAATAGGCATGGTGTGGGTTGTGGTAATGCCATTACTTGTTTGGGTAGCAGGTGTTTTACCGGCAAAAAAGCCACAGTGCCCCGAGCTGCTGACTGATTGCACGGCGGTGGCCAATGCAACTTAAGCGGTGTGTACGCGGCGGCCACCGCTGGTATGTGAGCATTGGTATGAACGTTGGTATTAGCGTTTTTTTGAGTGCTAATCTTTGCGCAGATGAGGCCTCTTCTGCTGATCAATGCCCTCAATACGGTGCAATTCACCGCTATGACTCTGTCAAAGGCGAGGCAGAACAGCCTGATAAACACGGTAGCCGCGTGCCCACTCAGCTTACGGGCGCTAAGCAGCTTAAAATAGTGGGCCGTGCACATGATTTTGACGGTGCATTGTTATATTGTGAATACCACTCAAAAATGACAACGCAGCAGGCTAATGAGCAAGAAGCCTGGTTGGTAGAGTATTACGGTATTCAAGAGCAGGCCATTATTGCTAAAAAAACGCTGGTTTATCAGCCATTTGATGTTGATGCGATAGCCCCAGAGGTGGAACAGGTAGACTACCGAACGCAAGAGTTAAGGCGCTCTGTGTATGCAGGCGATAATATTGAGCTTTTTTATCAGCAGGGGCGTGGTCAGCCTTTAGATACTCAATCATTGGCCAAAACACCACTGCCGGTTATTGATGCGGGCTTTGATTATTTTGTGCGTGCTCATTGGTCGGCATTGATCGGTGGCCAGCCTGTGTTATTTGACTTTGGCTCTATTGCCCATTTAAGAAGCTTACCTCTACGCGTGATTAAAAAGCCTTTGAATAATTGCAGTGAGCATGATGAGGCCTTTATGTGTTTGCATGTGCAAGCGAGTAACCGCTTTTTGCGCTGGTTTGTTGGTGAGCTTGCACTTGTCTATGATGCTCAGCGACGTTTAAGGGTTTTTAAAGGTGCTGTTAATTTACAAAATGACCAAGCTAAAGCGCAAAAAGCGGTAATTACCTATTCGTATCGGTAAAGGTAAATTGGATGCATCCTTCAAGCGTGCGGCAGTGAGTGATGTGCTAGCTTTTTTTGCATCGTGCCTTGGTGTAATCTAATTGTTTTTTGTCAGAAGGATTGATTTGTGGCTGATTTAACACCGCCAACCCCCTCATTAACGCCGATCACTATTGGGCACGGCCCTTACACCATAGTGGTTGACCCGTCGCTTGGCGCTCGTATTATGGCATTTACAGTGAACGGCAAAAATTGCTTAACGACTGTAGGCCCTCAAATTGGCTCAACCTTTTGGCCTAGCCCGCAAGATTTTTGGGGCTGGCCACCACCACCGGTATTAGATAGTCAGCCATATCAAGTGAGCGCAGTTGGCGATACTTGGGTATTTACCAGTGAGCCTTGCCCAATCACGCAGATTGTATTGGCTAAAATTATTATACCTGCTGCAAAAGGCTTTAGTATTGAATACCGCATGTATAACCCCAGCGATAATGCTAATGCGGTGACTTTTGCGCCTTGGGAAATTACCCGCATCGATGGTGGGTTAACGTTTTATAAAGCGATGGGTGCGCCGTTAAGTCAGTCTAATTTAGCCATAGAGGCGCACGATAATTGTTTTTGGCATAGTTACACACCAGCAGGATTAGAGCAAAACTTAAAGCTATTTGCGAATAATAGTGAAGGCTGGTTGGCGAATGTATGCAATGGTTTATTGTTGAAAAAAAGCTTCCCGCAGGTATTGCCAGAAAACGTGGCACCGGGTGAGGCTGAAATTGAAATTTATGCCCATGGCGACCCCGAAAGTCCTTATATCGAAATAGAGCAGCAAGGGGCCTATGCTGTGATTGCGCCAGGCGATAGCGTGTGTTGGAGCGTTTTATGGCAGCTAGAAGAAATAGATACTCAGGCTCATAGTCGTGAGGATCTTTTAGCGATAACACAGCGGTTATAGCTTGCACAGGGCTTGATTAAAAAGGCCTAAAAACTAAAAAAGCCCGACAGTAAGATTACTGGCGGGCTTTTTAATAAGCGGTTATTGGGCTGCCGCTTAAGTGGGCTGCTAATTACAGATTAACAGGCATAGGTACTGGGTCTTCGGCTTTATAAAATACATAGTCGGCACCTAAAAAGCTGGCGTCGGTTTCGCTTGTGTCACCAGCTTTGCTGTGACAGCCGGCGCAAAAAGAGCCTGTGCCTTGGCTACCAGCACTACTTAAATCATTATTTGGTGTAAACCATTCCCAGCCGCCGCCATTGGGGTTAAAGTCGCCACCTCTTTTAATCATGGCATACATATTAGTAATATCGCCGCTAGTGTTGGTGATTTCTTTGACAATAACTGTACCTACGGGGTATTCGCCTGCTTCGGTGTAGGGGCTGGCGCTGGCTTGTTTTTTATAAGTTTTGCGTGTGCCGCTTGTTGAGTGTGCACCACCATTGGCAAGATTGTCGCCGGTGACTTCATCAACTTTAGTCCAAGTTTTGTAGTCTTTGATATCATCGATTGTACCAACGAACTCGCTAGGTTTATTGAATGAGTAGTCAATACCATTGGTGTCGGTTGCTTTAGCGTGACAGGCAATACAGCCTGCTAGTTGGCCGCGCGCCATAACCACATTGTCGCTATTGATGTTAAACCACTCCCAGCCTGCACCGTCGGGGTTGTAGTCGCCGCCGCGTTTAACCATCGCGAAGGTGCCAGCAAATTCTTTCTCGCCATCTTTAGTTGTGAAAACTTCTTTAATGAGTGTGGAGCCTTGTGCGTACTCATCGGTTCCTGTGTGTGCAGCAGCGAGTGTATTTTCAAAGACTAGGCGTGCGTTTTCGGCATTTGTTGAGCCATGCTTACCACCTAAAAAGTCACTGGTGATGCCAATGGTGTAGTCAGTGACTTGCCAGTTGGTGTAGTTGCTGAGCATGCTCTTTGTAGCGACATACTCGCCCATGGTATTGGTATTAAAAGGAGCATTACTATGCTTGAAGACAAAGTCTGTGCCGGCATCGTCTTTGGCTTTGATATGACAGCCAATACACATAGCAACAGCGCCGCGTACTTCATTGCCTTCCATTTTAGCAATAACAGTCGGGTCGCTAGGGTCTAGCATAAAGTATTCCCAGTTGCCGTTACCGGTATCGAAATCGCCTCCGCGCTTAACCATGGCGACGACTTGTTTTATTTCATCGTCTTTAGTGATGTCTTTTACCAGTACTGTGCCCACGGGGTAGCCCATTGCACCAGCTTCGGTGGGGTTGGCGAGTACTTGTTTTTGATAAACGCGACGTAAATCGGCGTCATCAATATGTGCGCTATCGCTGAGGTTACCTGGCGCAGTATCAAACTCGATAAGATCCCAAGTTTGGTAGTCGGCAAAAATGCTCGTATCTGCGATAAACTCTGTGGGTTTAGGGAATGAATAGTCCATGCCGCCCGTTTGGCTGGCCGCTTTACTATGGCAAGCATTACAGGCGCCTTCCATAAGGTTATCGCCTTGTGCAATAACGCTGGATAAATCACTGTTCAACATAAACCACTCCCAGCCGTTATGGTCTGGGTTAAAATCGCCACCGCGTTTTACCATCGCTAATAGGCCGCCAGCTTCGGCGTAGGTTTTTGTCCAGCCGTCAGCACCCATAGAGTAGGTGAAGGTCTCTTTGATGATAATCGAGCCTTCAGCAAAATCGCCGGTGCTATCTTTGGCGAGATCATTCATAAAAGTTTTGCGGCTAAAGTGATCGTTGCCGGCTTGGTGGGCATCGCCCAGCCCACCGGGGTTACTTCTACCGGTGCTGTAATCAACAACATCCCAGTCAGCATAAGAGACAAAGTCACTGATTGAGGCTTCAAAGCCACCAGTGGCGGCGCTGCTAGAGCTGGTGCTAGTGCTAGTACTTGAGGTGGAGGTGGAGGTGGAGGTAGTACTTGAGGTGGAGGTGTCTTCTTTTTTGTCGCTACTGCCGCAAGCGCTAAGCATGCCTGCTAGCGCCGTTATGGCAATAATTTGTGGAATGTGTTGCATGATGTGCTCCCGAGGTTGGTGTGTGCATCCGCGCCTTTTTAATAGAATGATTATTTTGGGTGATATCTGGTTGTGCTGGCGGGTATTTGCGAGCGTGAGTGTGCGTTTAACATGTTACCAGGTCATCACGAAAGTATCACAAAAGTATATCTATTTTATCACGCTAAATTGACGGCTCTGCAAAACTGGGTGGCCTTGGTCTTAGGCATGTCGAGCGTGTATGGGCGACTGGCGGTAACTTGCCGCGATAAGCGCTGGAGTTTTGCTTGTCTAATCTCTATAATTAGCGCGCTTTTTTTGGGCTAAGGCGGCCCCTTATCGGCATTTAATGCAACATGTTGTCAGTTGTGAAGCTAGCATATAGCGCGTTGGCATCTAGGCTTTAAGTGTTAAGCGTCAAAGCCTATTTGTATTTGAGTAGCTGTTTTGCCCAACATTGAGTAATTATGCTCTATGCTCTGTACGTTAAATACGCAAAATATGTACGCACGTAAATACGCTTATACGCCGATTAAAAGAGATGCACGCAATCACAGTTATGCGTTGCGTTGAGCCAAAAATTTAGACCTTGATGTTGCTAGCCTCATCAATACGCAATATCAGGGTCGCAATGTTCACCCGTTTTAAATTTTTATTTTCAACTTTAACTTAGGCAAAGACGTATGAGAAAAATCCGTCAAGGGCTGGACTTACCTATTGTAGGCAAGCCACAGCAGTCCATTGAGGATGGCCTTAACGTACGCTCTGTTGCAGTTATTGGGTTTGATTACCACGGTATGAAACCCACTATGGCTGTACAGGTCGGCGATAAAGTCAAACTCGGACAAGAGCTTTTTTCCGATAAAAAGACGCCTGGTGTTATCTACACTTCACCAGCTTCTGGCACCGTAGCCGCGATTAATCGTGGCGAACGTCGAGTATTTCAATCGATAGTGATTGATATAGAAGGCGACGATGCTGAAACTTTTACACAGTACAGTGCTGATCAGCTGGCTTCGCTCACGCGTGAGGCTGTTGTTGATACTTTAGTGCAGTCGGGTTTATGGACTGCCTTGCGCACGCGCCCCTTTAGTAAAGTACCCGCTATTGATAGTGTACCTGCTTCTGTATTTGTGACGGCAATGGATACCAATCCATTGGCGGCAGACCCCGCTGTGGTGTTGGCCGAAAAACCTGAAGCCTTTACACAAGGCCTAGAAGTGCTGAGTAAGCTTACCGAAGGCAAAGTTTTTGTATGCCACGCTGAAGGTGCTGAGATCCCTAAAGGTACAACGGCTAATCTGCAATATGAAGCTTTTGGTGGTGTTCACCCTGCTGGTAATGCAGGTACACACATTCACTATCTCGACCCTGTTAGCGCTAACAAAACAGTTTGGACTATTGGCTACCAAGATGTCATAGCTTTGGGTCAGTTGTTTACAACGGGTAAGTTAAGCGTTGAACGTGTTGTAGCTTTAGGTGGCCCGCAAGTCGATCAGCCCAAGTTAGTGCGTACTCGCTTAGGTGCCAACCTAGAAGAGCTTACCGCTGGGCAATTAAAAGCCGGTGAAAACCGTATTGTCAGTGGTTCTGTTTTTGGTGGCCGTAGCGCAAAGAGTGTATTGGGCTTTTTGGGCCGTTATCACACGCAAGTGAGCGTGCTTTTAGAAGGTCGTGAGCGTGAGATGATCCACTATTTGCGCCCAGGCGTTGATAAATTCTCGATACTTAATATCTATGTCTCTAAGCTGACCAATAAGCTCTTTAATTTTACCACCAGTACCAACGGTAGTGAGCGAGCTATGGTGCCTGTCGGCGCTTATGAAAAGGTGATGCCTTTAGATATATTACCCACTCAATTGTTGCGCGCCATTATTGTTGGCGATACCGAAGTTGCGCAGCATTTAGGTGCTTTAGAGTTGGACGAAGAAGATTTGGCGTTATGTACTTTTGTTTGCCCCGGTAAATACGAGTACGGTCCGTTGCTTCGTAACAACTTAACCCGTATTGAAGTGGAGGGCTAACCTATGAGTTTGCGTAAAATTTTAGATGGCATGGAGCCGCACTTTCATAAAGGCGGTAAATGGGAAAGCTGGTATGCCTTATACGAAGCGGTAGATACTGTTTTTTATAAGCCTAGTGATGTCACCAAAACCACAGCACATGTACGCGATGGCATTGACCTTAAACGTATGATGATTACGGTGTGGTTGTGTGCATTTCCGGCCATGTTTTTTGGTATGTACAATACGGGCTTGCAGGCCAATACCGTACTTGCCGAAATGGGTATGGCCGGTGTTGAGGGTTGGCGCGGTGCCTTAGCGGCTATGCTAACGGCACACGATGCCGGCAGTATTTGGGATAACATGATCTTAGGCGCACTGTACTTTTTGCCGGTGTACTTAACCGTGTTTATTGTTGGTGGCTTTTGGGAAGTATTATTTGCCATGAAGCGCGGCCATGAAGTGAACGAAGGTTTCTTTGTGACTTCAATTCTCTTTGCCTTGATTTTGCCCCCGAGCATTCCTTTATGGCAAGCGGCCTTGGGTATTAGCTTTGGTGTGGTTATTGGTAAAGAAGTGTTTGGCGGTACCGGTAAAAACTTTTTAAACCCTGCCTTAACTGGCCGTGCGTTTTTGTTTTTTGCCTACCCAGGTGCGATGAGTGGTGATGCCGTGTGGACCGCTGTTGACGGTTATACCGGTGCAACCGCTTTATCTATTGCCTCTTCGCAAGGTATTGATGCCTTAGCGCAGCAAATTACTTGGTTTGATGCGTTTTTTGGTACGGTTCAAGGCTCGATGGGTGAAACCTCGACGTTGGCTATCTTTATTGGCGGTGCTATTTTGCTGGCCACAGGTATTGCTTCATTACGTATTGTTATTGGGGTGTTCTTGGGTATGACGGTGACCTCATTGCTGCTTAATGCGATTGGCTCAGACACTAACCCGATGTTTGCCCTGCCGTTTTATTGGCATTTGGTCATTGGTGGTTTTGCCTTTGGTATGATCTTTATGGCCACCGACCCTGTGTCGGCGTCGATGACTAATAAGGGTAAGTGGCTTTATGGCGCCTTAATTGGTTTTATGGTGGTACTTATTCGTGTGGTTAACCCCGCATTCCCAGAAGGCATGATGTTAGCTATTTTGTTTGCTAACTTATTTGCCCCTCTTATTGACCACTTTGTGGTTCAGTCAAATATCAAGCGGAGGTTAGCGCGTGTCTAGTAGAGATAGCATTGCAAAAACGCTTACTGTGGCCACACTTTTGTGTGTGGTCTGCTCGGTAATTGTATCAACGGCGGCGGTTTTACTTAAGCCGGCCCAAATTGCTAACAAAGAGCTCGACTTTAAGCGCAATATTTTATCGGCGGCAGGGTTGTTAGACCCTGCCAGCACGGTAGAAAAGCAGTTTGAAAATATTGTCGTTAAAATGGTCGACCTAGAAACCGGCAAATTCTCAACGGCTGTATCACCCGATGGCTACGATCAAACCAAAGCTGCCAAAGAGCCTAGCACTTCAGAGGCGTTACCTAAAGCGGATGATATTGCTAAGGTTCGTCGCGTTGAAGATTACGCCAAAGTGTATATTGCACAAACCGATAGCGGTAAAAAGGTCGTGGTTTTACCCGTTCGCGGTTATGGCTTATGGGGCACGCTCTACGGCTTTTTGGCGGTAGAGGGCGACATGAACACGGTTGTAGGTTTGGGCTTTTATGATCATAAAGAAACCCCAGGGCTTGGTGGTGAAGTGGACAACCCGCGTTGGAAGGCTTTATGGGAAGGTAAAAAGCTGTTTAATCCCGATGGATCTATCGCTATTTCTGTGATTAAGGGCTCGGTTGATACCTCGGTTAAAGGCTCTGAGTATAAAGTCGATGGCTTATCAGGCGCGACTTTGACAACAAAAGGTGTTCATAACCTCATCCAATTTTGGTTGGGTGAAGACGGTTATGGTCCATTTATCGCTAACATGAAAAAAGGTAAGGCTTAGTTATGAAAGCTAAAGAATTACTGTTTAAACCTATTTTAGATGACAACCCCATTGGTTTGCAGATCCTTGGGATTTGTTCTGCCTTAGCGGTAACAAGTAGTTTGAATGTGACTTTGGTGATGTGTATAGCATTAACCACAGTAACGGCATTTTCTAACTTTTTTGTCTCGTTGGTTCGTAATCATGCGCCGGGTAGTATTCGTATTATTGTGCAAATGACCATTATTGCCTCACTGGTTATTGTGGTTGACCAAGTGCTTAAAGCGGTTGCTTATGACTTAAGCAAGCAGCTTTCGGTATTTGTGGGTCTTATTATTACTAACTGTATTGTAATGGGGCGTGCTGAAGCATTTGCCATGAAAAACCCACCAATCCCAAGCTTTTTAGATGGTATTGGTAATGGTTTAGGCTATAGCTTCTTCTTGATTATCTTGGGTGTGATTCGTGAGTTGTTTGGTTCAGGTAAATTATTAGGTTTTGAAATTTTGCCATTAGCCACCGAAGGCGGCTGGTATATTTCTAACGGCCTATTGTTATTACCGCCAAGCGCCTTTTTCTTGATTGGTTTAATTATTTGGGGCATCCGTGCCTTTAAACCTGCGCAAGTTGAGCACGATGAGTTCAAGATTGCACATAATAGTACTAAGACGGCGGAGGTTCTGTAATGGAAGAGCTACTGAGTTTATTTGTCCGCTCGATTTTTATCGAGAACATGGCTTTGGCCTTCTTCTTAGGGATGTGTACTTTTTTAGCTATCTCTAAAAAGGTTGATGCCGCATTAGGTTTAGGTATTGCAGTCGTAGTTGTTTTAACAATTACTGTACCTGTGAACAATATTATTTATACCTACTTGTTAGCCGATGGCGCTCTGGCCTGGGCAGGCTTGCCCGATGTGGATTTAAGCTTTTTAGGCTTAATATCATACATCGGTGTTATTGCTGCTATCGTACAAATCATGGAAATGATACTGGATAAGTACTTTCCACCTTTGTATAACGCACTCGGTGTGTTTTTGCCTTTAATCACCGTAAACTGCGCCATTATGGGTGCGGCTTTATTTATGGTTGAGCGCGATTACAATTTTGTCGAAAGTACCGTATTTGGTGCCGGCTCGGGTGTCGGTTGGGCGTTAGCGATTACGGCGCTTGCTGGTATTCGTGAAAAAATGAAATACAGTGACGTACCCGATGGCCTTAAAGGCTTGGGTATTACCTTTATCACTGTGGGTTTGATGTCTTTGGGCTTTATGTCGTTCGGCGGCATCGATCTATAACAGCGAGGGTAACAGTTAAATGAATATTGAAATTATTTTAGGTGTGGGAATGTTTACCCTCATCGTGCTTGTGTTAGTCGGCATTATTTTGTCGGCTCGCGCTAAGCTCGTTGAGAGCGGCGATGTCACCATTTTAGTCAACGGCGAAAAAGAAATCGTTACGGCAGCGGGTGGCAAATTATTGCAAACGCTTGCAGGCTCGGGTTTATTTTTGCCTTCTGCGTGTGGCGGTGGTGGTAGTTGCGCACAGTGTAAGTGTATTGTTGAGTCGGGTGGTGGCGATATGCTGCCCACCGAAGCTTCTCACTTTACTAAGCGCGAAGCCAAAGAAGGCTGGCGTTTAAGTTGCCAAGTGCCGGTTAAAGAAAACATGCACATTGAAGTTGAAGACGATGTATTTGGTGTTAAGCAATGGGAATGTACTGTTGAGTCTAACCCGAATATGGCGACCTTCATTAAAGAGTTAACGTTAAAATTGCCTGAAGGCGAAAACGTTGACTTTCGTGCTGGCGGTTATGTGCAGTTAGAAGCACCGGCTCATCACGTTTACTTTAAAGACTTTGATATTGAAGAAGAGTACCGTGGTGACTGGGAGCACTTTAAGTTTTTCGATTTAGAATCTAAAGTAACTGAACCTGTGATCCGTGCTTATTCAATGGCTAACTACCCCGAAGAAAAGGGTGTTGTGAAGTTTAATATTCGTATTGCAACGGCTCCGCCGCGCACTACGGGCTTGCCGCCAGGTCAAATGTCTTCTTATGTGTTTAGCTTAAAACCAGGCGATACCATTACAGTTTACGGGCCCTTTGGTGAGTTTTTTGCCAAAGATACCGATGCAGAAATGGTATTTATTGGTGGTGGTGCGGGTATGGCGCCAATGCGCTCACATATTTTTGATCAGCTGCGCAGACTAAAGTCTAAGCGTAAAATCTCGTTTTGGTATGGTGCGCGTTCATTGCGTGAATTATTCTATAACGACGAATATGATCAATTAGCCGCAGAGAACGAAAATTTTGAATGGCATGTCGCCATGAGTGATCCACAACCTGAAGATAATTGGGAAGGTTTAACGGGCTTTATTCATAACGTATTATTTGAACAATACCTGAAAGACCACCCAGCACCAGAAGATTGTGAGTTCTATATGTGCGGTCCACCGATCATGAACCAATCGGTAATTACTATGCTGAAAAACTTAGGCGTAGAAGATGAAAATATCATGCTTGATGATTTTGGTGGGTAATTAGGCCAATTTAAAAACTGCAACTTAAGTATCTTTAAGTTGCAGTTTTTCATTATGCCCCCATCATTTTATTCATGACGAGTTGTTTTACCTTGCTTAGTGGTTAGAATTTTGTTGTATCTTATTGTTAAAGCCAGATTACTATTACTGGTTTCATTATTAGGTAGTCTTTTTTTATTGGTCGCCTGCGATCAAAAGCCACAATGGCAGACCGTGACTTATAGCGGTAGTACGATGGGTACCACTTACAATATTAAAGTGATTGTAAGCCCTGAGCAGCAGCAAGCTGCACTAAAAACACAGCAGGTCGTTGATGCCTTGCTTAAAGAATTTAATCAGAGCCTTTCTACGTATATTAAAGACTCTGAAATTATGACGATCAATGCAGCCCCCGCCCAGCAGTGGCTGACGGTCTCTCCTCGGTTTCTAGCGGTACTTAAATTAAGCCGTGAAGTGAGTGATTTAAGTGCTGGCGCCTTTGATGCGACTGTGATGCCGTTGGTTAATTTATGGGGCTTTGGCCCTGACTGGCATAAAGACGCTGCCCCGAGCTCGGCGCAAATTGAGGCGGCGCTACAGCAGGTAGATTACCGTGCTGTAGCGATCAATACTGCCGATACGACCATCAAAAAACTAAAGCCTGTCACGCTTGATTTTTCGGCTATTGCTAAAGGTTATGGTGTTGATGAAGTCGCTGATTTTTTATGGCAGCAAGGCTTTCACCACTTTATGGTAGAAATTGGTGGCGAGCTGCGTGTCCATGGTCATAATGCCAATGGCACGGCTTGGCGCATTGGGGTAGAAAGCCCTGTTGCCGGTGGTAGTATTAAGCCTATTCAGGTGTCGGAAGTTGGGGTGGCAACATCGGGTGATTATCGCAATTATTTCGAGCAAGACGGAGTGCGCTTCTCTCATACTATTGATCCTGTTTCGGGTAAGCCTGTTACGCATAATTTAGCCTCTGTGACAGTGATTGCCGAAAGTGCCGCCAAAGCGGATGCATTAGCCACGGCGTTTAGTGTGATGGGCGGCGAAGCCACGCTGGCGTTGGCGCAGGAAGAGGGCATTGCGGTATATATTATCGAGCGCACAGGTGAAGGTTTTACCACGCGCCATAGCACAATGTTTGAACCTTACTTTTTAAATTGATTTTTATAGACAGCGTCGAAATTTTTTGGCGCTAATTTTTAGAGGTAATCACTATGGCTACATTTGTATTGGCATTTTGCTTTATTGCTTTAATGATTGCGGCAATGGCCGTAGGCGTTATTTTTCGTGGTAAGCCTATTAAGGGTTCTTGTGGCGGAATGGCAGCGTTAAATATGGATACCGCATGCGATATTTGTGGCGGCGACACAAAAAAATGTGAAGATGAGCAAGAGCGCGTAGCGCAAGACGCCAGCGCACCTACAGTTAAGGCTCAAGCCTACGACGCCTCATCAAAAAAAGATTAAACCAATGTGGCAAAGCTGCAAATATAACAAGCATTAAAGATTGTAATTATTCAGCCCAGCTGAAAACATCACCTGATAGGGTGCTGATGGATTATTTTCTGGGCATTTAAGCGCCCGCCCCAGCATGGATGCGTGGGGATAGGCTTTGCAAAAGTACAAAGTCGCAGATGGCTTGAGCGGCCCAGCCAATGATTCATTAGTATCCAATTTCGGTACCTCTGAAAAGTGACTAAAAATTTACTAAACAGCCCAAAGAGGTTGTTAACCCTAGTATGTGGAGTGAAGAACTAAATGGCTGATTTTGATTATGACTTGTTGGTGATAGGTGCTGGACCGGCAGGCGAGGCCGCTGCAATGGCGGCAACTAAATCTGATTTAAGTGTGGGTGTGGTTGATGTGCAGAGCGAGCTAGGCGGCAACTGTACCCATAAGGGAACGATTCCCTCTAAGGCTTTGCGACATGTAGTTAAGCAGGTGATTAATTTTCGTAAGCAGCCTGAAATGTTGTGTACCAATTCATTTAATAATATTACTTACCCGGCGGCTTTGCAGGCGGCGACCAGTATTATTCCGCGTAAAGTGGCGATGCACAAAGCGTATTTTATGCGTAACCGTATTAGTGTACATTCAGGTCTTGCGCATTTTGTTACGCCCAATTCGGTCGTTGTAGAATACGAAAATAGCCCTTCAGATACCATTACCGCTAAAAACATTTTAATTGCTACGGGTTCTCGCCCATATCGCCCAGCGAATATAGACTTTACTCATTCACGTGTTTACGACAGCGATACCATCTTAGAGATGGAGCATACACCGCGTACGTTAGTGATTTATGGTGCGGGTGTTATTGGTTGTGAGTATGCCTCTATCTTTTCGGGTTTAGGGGTTAAAGTTGATCTGATTAATAACCGCGATAGTTTGTTGTCGTTTTTAGATACCGAAATTACTGATGCACTCAGCTATCACTTGCGCAATAAAGGTGTGCTTGTTCGCCATGGCGAGGACTTCGATTTTTTAGATGCCAGTGATGAAATGATTACAGTCCATTTAAAATCGGGTAAGCGCATTAAGGCGGATGCTTTTTTGTGGTGCAATGGTCGTACGGGCAATACAGACAGCTTAATGCTCGGCAGTGCCGGCCTTGAGGCCAACGGCCGTGGGCAGATAGACGTCGATGGTGAGTATCGTACAGCCCAGCCCACTATTTATGCTGCCGGTGATGTGATTGGCTGGCCTAGTTTGGCAAGTGCCTCTTATGATCAAGGCCGCGCAGTGGTTGATTCGATTGTTGGTGGTGATGTGCGTAGAGTCACCGATGCCCCAACGGGTATTTATACCCTGCCCGAAATCAGCTCAGTGGGTAAAACCGAAGCCGAGCTTACCGCAGCTAAAGTGCCTTATGAAGTGGGACGCGCTTTTTTCAAGGACACCGCGCGTGCGCAAATTAGTGGCGATGAAGTGGGTATGCTAAAAATCTTATTTCATTTGGATACCCAAGAAATTTTAGGCATCCATTGCTTTGGCGCAGAAGCGGCCGAAATTGTACATATTGGCCAAGCTATTATGAATCAAGAAGGCAAAGCCAATAACATAGAGTACTTTACCAATACCACCTTTAACTACCCCACCATGGCTGAAGCTTACCGCGTAGCGGCTTTGAATGGTTTGAATCGGTTAAGGCGTCAGTAGTGCTGTAAGGGACGAGGAAAAAATACATTATCCAATAATACTTGTTTTCTGCTTCCTCTCCTCGACATTATGCTCCTGCA
>CANLTI010000037.1 GCA_947494095.1 uncultured Pseudomonadales bacterium | reverse complement strand
CGCCCCTTCGAGCGCCTTGCCGAGAAAACAGAACTCTACGTCTAATTGGACAAACTATTATTGCCTCGCCCCTAAGCTTACGTATAACGTTAGCGTCGTAAAAAGCCGATCATGTTTGACATGGTCGGCTTTTTTATTAATATTTTGGAGGGTGTTATTGTTGGTTGGGTGATATGCCGCGCTAGCTCAGTACTTTTAGTTAGTAGCCTATTGAGGGGTCATTAGATCTGTATTTGATCTGCGGTCGATAAACACTTGAGAAAAGCTGATAAACCTATAGAATGCGCGGCGGAGTTGGCTAGACAATCGCTTCTGTTTTTACAGGGGAGGAAAGTCCGGGCTCCATAGGGCAGAACGCCAGGTAACGCCTGGGGGGCGCAAGCCTACGGAAAGTGCAGCAGAAAGTGTACCGCCTAAGTAGTTACTTCGGTAGCTAACGGTAAGGTTGAAAAGGTGCGGTAAGAGCGCACCGCATGACTGGCAACAGTTCATGGCGATGGTAAACCCCGTTCGGAGCAAGACCAAATAGGAACCCGTATGGCGTGGCCCGCGTTGGGTTCGGGTAGGTTGCTTGAGGTGTGTGGCGACACACATCCCAGATGAATGATTGTCCACGACAGAACCCGGCTTATCGGCCAACTCCTTTTATTGTCGACTAAATGGCGAGCCTTAGAGCTCGCCATTTTTTTAATTTCTAGTGGCTAATGATCTAATGCTCACGCGTTCAGTCAATCGCTTCAAGCCTTTATCTGGCGAATGACTGGGTATGTTTAGAGTGGCATATTGATGTGTTTTTATTCGGTTCTTACTCAGTGATTACTCAGTCTTTAGCGCTGTAGCGTGATGCTTTGAGGTGTGATATTGCTTCTCTGTTTTAACGTTCTTGCACTAATGTTGTGCGTGCGCCAGAGCTTAGCGTGACCGCTTTACTGATAAGCCGATGGGCCTTTATTGCTGTTTATAGTTAAAAAGCGGCTAACGTGCTGCTAAGAGCGGCAAACGCGTTGCCTTTTATCAGGCTGATTTTCGGATTACTTGACTTTACCTTGATCGCACATATAGTGATGAGTAGTGGTTTAATGTGGTTAATTGTGGGTTTTTGTGGTTCACTATCTAGTCTGGGTGGGGTTTTGTGTTTCAAGGCAGTCATAACATTAATATGGACGCTAAAGGGCGACTGGCTATACCGGCTAAACACCGAGATACGCTAGAGGCTATCTGCGCCTCCAAAATAGTGATGACAGCGCATACACAGGACAAGTGTGTACTCATTTACCCCGAAACTGAATGGCAACACATTCTCCCCCAGATCGAGGCTTTACCTACCTTTAATCGCGCGGCTCTCAGGGCTCAAAGATTACTTATTGGCTACGCAACTTCTTTGATACTCGATGGTAATGGTCGGATATTAGTCCCTCCTACGTTAAGAGAATATGGCGGCTTCGATAAAAAATTAATATTAGTAGGGCTAGGCAAAAAGTTTGAGTTGTGGGATGAACAGGCATGGTTAACAACCTTGGCCGAAACACAAGATGACGAAATGCCAGCGCAAATGCTGGCGCTATCGCTTTAATACAAGCTTTATTGATCAGTACTTAAATGAAACAAGTGCTTAGATACTTAAACGAAAAAAGAATTTTATATGACATCACCATCGCATTACTCCGTTTTGCTCGAAGAGTCGGTAAAAGCATTAATTACTGACCCTAATGGCGTATATATTGATGGCACTTTTGGCCGTGGTGGTCATAGTCGCGCCATATTAAATGGACTCGATACTGGCGCCCGGTTAGTCGCTTTTGATAAAGACCCGCAAGCAATCGATGTTGGGGCAGCACTCACTGCTGAAGATGCACGCTTTAGTATTGAACACGATTCTTTTGCCAATATGGAGCATGTCGCTCGACGTGATAATTATGCCGGTTTAGTCGATGGCGTGTTACTAGATTTAGGCGTGTCCTCTCCGCAACTCGATCAAGCTGAGCGCGGCTTTAGTTTTATGAATGACGGCCCTTTAGATATGCGCATGGATTGCTCTAAAGGGCAAAGTGCAGCTGACTTTGTGAATACGGCCAAACAAGAAGACATTGCACGTGCGATGAAAGAGTACGGGGAAGAGCGGTTTTCAAAACGTATTGCCGGGGCTATTGTGAAACGCCGTGCCGATAAACCCTTCGAGCGCACACTCGACTTGGCCGATGTTATCACCAAAGCAAATCCACGCTGGGAACGCGATAAAAACCCTGCCACAAGAGCGTTTCAGGGTTTACGTATACACATTAATGGTGAGTTAGAAGATCTTAGCGCCACTTTGCCTGCCGCTTTAAATATTTTAAAGCCAGGAGGACGTTTAGTGGTTATTAGCTTCCACAGCCTTGAAGACAGAATTGTAAAACGTTTTTTTAAAGAGGGCGCCCAAGGTAAGCAGTTACCTAAAAACTTACCGATTCAAGACCTTGAGTTGGATAAGAAATTACGTATTTTAACAAAACCTGTAAAAGCTTCAGATACCGAATTAGGCGAAAACATCCGTTCGCGCAGTGCAATTATGCGTGTGGCTGAAAAGTTGGCGCCACTATCTAAGCCTAATGGGTATTAGGTTGAGGAATCATTAATGGCTGTGTCTGTAGGTAAAATATCGCTGGTCACTAGTTTGTGGTTGGGTGTCGTCGCGTCGGCGATTGGCGTAGTGTATGTGACATTTGATGTGCGCAGGCACACGTCACAGCTTGCCGAGCTCAACGATCATCGTCAAAGCCTGCAAGTCGAAAAAGGTCAATTGTTATTAGAAAAAAGTGCGCTGGCCTCTTATTCGCGCGTTGAAAAAATTGCTACCGAACAGCTGAATATGCGTGTCCCGAGCGGCCATGAAGTTGTTGTGGTGAATGACCAATGAGTGCATCAAAGGGTGATTGGTTTAAACAGTGGCGTTTTGGCACAATTTGCTGTGTTGTTGCGGTATTACCTGCGGCATTGATTTGGCATTTGTCGTATTTACAGGTTATGCCTGGGCAAGAAAAAGGCCATGATTTTTTGCAGGCCCAAGGTCAAGCACGTACTTTGCGCGAGCAAAAGATTAATGCCTACCGCGGTGTGATTACCGACCGTAATGGCGAGCTGCTAGCGGTGAGTACGCCGGTGGTTTCTATTGCGGTTAACCCGCAAGTTATTGCACCAAACGATATAGCTCGCTTAGCCAAAGCGCTCCATCTTCCTGTTAAAGCACTCACTGAAAAGCTCCAGCGCTTCTCAAATAAACAATTCATGTATGTCGCGAGGCAATTACCTCCTCATGAAGCCGTTAGTGCTACGCAACTCAAAATACGCGGTGTGATAGCGGAGCGAGAATATCAACGTTACTACCCGGCAGGCGAGGTTGCCGCTCACTTAGTGGGTTTTACCAACATTGATGATGTTGGCCAAGAGGGTATGGAACTGGCTTTAGATAATCATTTGGCTGGGGCACTAGGGGCTCAGCGCGTCATCAAAGATTTAAAAGGTAATATTGTCAAAGATCTGGGTGTCGTTCGCTCGGCCAGCCCTGGTGGGGACGTCGCTTTAAGTATTGATTTACGCTTACAATATTTAGCCTATCGCGAGCTAAAATCGGCGATGTCGGTGCAAAAGGCTAAATCGGGTTCGATTGTTATGCTAGACGTCACAACCGGTGAAGTACTGGCAATGGTAAATCAGCCATCGTACAACCCTAATGACAGGGCCAATATTAAACCCAATCAAACGCGCAATCGCGCGATGACCGATGTTATTGAACCGGGTTCTACGGTTAAGCCTTTTACGGTGATGGCGGCTCTAGAGACCGGCCGATACACACCGGAATCCATTATTAATACAAACCCCGGTTTTGTACGTGTAGGGCGAAAAACATTTATTGATCCGCGTAATTATGGCGAAATTGACCTAGGTACGGTTATTCAAAAATCGAGTCAAGTAGGCATTAGTAAACTGGCACTCGATTTACCACAAAATGTTGTGCGCACAATGTTTGAGCGTTTAGGTTTTGGGCAAAGTACGGGTACCGGTTTTCCTGGCGAAAGCTTAGGTGTATTGCCGAGTCGCTCCAAATGGCACCCTATTGAAACAGCCACTTTAGCCTTTGGTTATGGCTTGACAGTCACACCCTTACAGTTGGCGCAAGCTTATGTCACCGTGGCTAACTCGGGTAAAACTCGGCCTATTTCTTTATTAAAACAAGATGAAATTCCGGTGGCAACACAAGTCGTTGACGCTAAGGTGGCTGATCAAATTGCCGTTATGCTTAAGCGTGTGACTGAGCGTGGTGGCACCGCAACACGCGCACAAACCAGTGCTTACTTGACAGCCGGTAAAACGGGAACAGCACATAAGGTAGGTGCAAATGGCTATGCCGACGATAGATATGTTGCGACATTTGCCGGCATGGCACCTGCTAATGACCCGCGAGTAGTGACTGTAGTTGTAATTAACGAGCCGACCAGCGGCCATTACTATGGTGGCGAGGCGGCGGCACCTGTATTTGCGAGTGTCACCGATAGCTCATTGCGATTATTAAATGTTCCACCGAATAATAGCCAGCACGCCGAAGACGTTAAGCAGGTAGCACGACGATGAAAAATATGACTTTGGCAGCCTTATTGGAGCCTCATCAATTACCCGAAGCTGTCGCCAACCTTGCTGTTGGTGATTTGCGTTTAGATAGTCGCTTAATAGCACAGGGCGATGTATTTGTGTGCTTGGGTGGCGATAATTTTATTGAGCCGGCAATACGCGCTGGCGCACGCGCTATTTTGTGCGAAGCAAAAACCAACGTTAATGGCCATGCCGAATTATCTATTACGTATAGAGACAATATAGATCAAACGGTGCCTATTATTGGTGTGCCTGATTTATCGCATCAATTACAAGCATTAGCGCAACTGCGCTATCAGCAATCAGGCATATTGCCCCCTATAATAGGCGTAACGGGCACTAATGGTAAAAGCACGCTGGTTTCATTGGTGGCGCAATTATTATTGGCCGCAAAATCGCACAACCAAGTGGCAACCATAGGAACATTAGGTGTCGGTATCTATGGTGAACAACCTTTATCAACAGGCATGACAACCCCCGATATTTTGACGAATTACAAAGCAATGGCCAGCTTTAAAGATGCCCAAGTGAGCGCCGTCACGATGGAAATTTCATCGCATGGGTTGGATCAGCAGCGGGTGGCAGGCCTACCGATTAAAACTGCTATTTTCACAAATCTTACGCAAGATCATTTAGATTATCACCAGACATTAGCCGCGTATGCAGAGGCTAAAAAGCGCTTATTTTTGATGCCAAGCGTGACCACTTGTATTGTTAATGCCGATGATCCTTTTGCGCAAACAATGATAGGCGATGTTAAGTGTGCTCAGGTGTTGTATTACGGATTAAACAACGATAAAAATTTTTTAAATGCTCGCAGCGTAATAGCTAAAAACATTCAGGCTACACGTACAGGTACCTCTTTTGATGTTGTATCTCCTTGGGGGAGTGCAACAGTCAACTCCCCTTTTTATGGTGAATTTAATGTTTACAATTGTTTAGCCGCAATTTGTGCGGCTGTTGTTGAAGGCGCTGATTTTAAGCGTGTTGTGGCAGCAATCGCACATTTAGAGCCCGTCCTGGGGCGTATGCAGCCGTTAGCGATGAGTGAACAGATTCAAGTGGTGATTGATTTTGCGCATACGCCAGATGCCTTAAAGCAAACATTGTTAGCTTTAAGGGCACATGCTACTGGCCGTTTGTGGGTAGTGTTTGGTTGCGGTGGCGATCGTGATAAGCGAAAGCGCGCGCTTATGGGGGCTATTGCACAAGAGCTAGCCGATGAGGTCGTACTTACGAGCGATAACCCAAGAAGCGAAGATCCCAATAATATTTTAGCTGACATAGCACAAGGGTGTGAGCGCGAGGCTTATATTATTGCTGATCGTAAAGAGGCTATAGAGTATGCCTTGAGCCATGCCCAAATAGGTGATTGTGTGTTAATTGCAGGCAAGGGGCATGAGCAATTTCAAATTATTGGCAATATCAAAAAACCGTTTAGTGATGCCGATGTTGCAACGGCGGTGTTGGCTGCTTTAGGGCGTTTAACAAATACTAAAGTGAACAAAAAAGAAGGGGTGATATGAAGCTTTCTCTTTTGTATCATGAAATAGCAAACAACAATTTACATAACTCGCTTATCAGCGATTGCGAATTTTATAATATTTCAACAGATACGCGTAAACTTCAAAAAGGTGATTTATTTGTTGCCTTGCGAGGTGATAATTTTGACGGCCATAGGTTTATTGAGCAAGCGATTTTAGCGGGGGCTTGCGCGATTGTGACCGATCAGCAAGTAGAGCACTGCGCGGTGCCCCAGTTGTTAGTTGACGATACTACAGTTGCTTTAGGCCTTATTGCGGGGCTTTTTCGTGAGCACTTTAATGGCGTACTGGTTGCTATTACCGGCAGTTGCGGCAAAACATCTGTTAAAGGGCTGTTGCGTCATATCTTTGAATTATCCGGCAGCACATTAGCGACGCAAGGCAATTACAATAACCATATCGGCGTACCTTTAACGTTGAATAAGCTTTTGCCTAGTCATGATTATGCCGTGATTGAAATCGGTGCAAGTGGCGTTGGTGAAATAGCATCTTTAGCGCAAATGGCTAAGCCAGATATTGCTTTGGTGAATAATGTGCGCGCTGCACATGTAGGGGGGTTTGGTAGTATCGAAACCATCGCATCAGAGAAGGGTAAAATTTATGATGCGCTTAACAATAATGCTTGCAGCCAAAAAACAGCCATTATTAATTGTGACGATGCTTATGCTTCTCAGTATATGGCCCAAACACAAGCGCTCAAGCAAATAGGCTTTAGTGCGCGGCCGGTACAACCTGAAAGGCTGATACCTGTAGTTTATGCCACTGATATTCAGTGCAATGCGCAAGGTGCTTGCCAATTTACAATGCATTTCGACGCTCAGCAACAAGCCGTATCATTGAATGTGCTGGGTGGGCATTTTGTTGCGAATGCTTTGGCAGCGGCAGCGTGCGCATTAGCGGCGGGTATTGATTTGAATACAATCAGTCGCGGCCTTGCGCGTTACCGCGGCGAAAAAGGTCGCATGGAGTTAATAGCGCCTTTATATCCAGCACAAAAAGCGACTTTAATTAATGATGCCTACAATGCCAACCCGGCCTCGGTACGCGCAGCAATTGATTTTCTAGCCAATCAAAAAAGTCATAATGTTAGTGCTAACCATAAAACGATTTTAGTGTTAGGTAATATGGGTGAGTTAGGTTGTGGTGAGGCTGTAGAGCATACCGCTATGGGCCTATATGCTTTAGAGCAAGGTATTACACACGTAGTGGCTATTGGTGATTTGGCAGCATTGGCGGCCGAATCTTTTAATAGCACAAATATCTTTCAAGATTTAAAAAGTGCTGCTCAATGGCTAAGTCAATACTTAGCGTATGATGCCACGATATTATTCAAAGGCTCACGTAGCGCAGGTATTGATCAACTCATACCGCTATTGGCTGAGCATTATAAGGAGCAAAACGCATGTTAGTTTGGTTGGCGGAGTTATTACAGCCGCATTTTAGTGCTCTTGATGTTGTGCGCTATTTATCATTGCGCGGCATTTTGGGTGTATTAACATCTTTAAGTATTTGTTTGTTTTTAGGGCCTTGGTTTATTCGCAAGCTCGTCTCCTTGCAAATAGGTCAATCGGTGCGCAGTGACGGCCCGCAAAGCCACTTAAGTAAGCAAGGTACGCCGACAATGGGCGGCGCATTGATTTTATTTGCGATAGGCGTCAGCGTGTTTCTCTGGTCTGATCTGACTAATCGTTATGTGTGGGCTGTCTTGTTCGTTACCTTTTCATACGGTGCCATAGGCTGGGTGGATGACTATCGTAAAGTCGTAGAAAAAAACTCCAAAGGTTTAGCGGCCAAGTGGAAGTATTTTTGGCAATCAACGGCGGCTTTTATTGTAGCGGCTTTTTTATATGCAACCGCTCAAACTCCCGCAGAAACACAGCTGTTTATTCCTTTTTTTAAAGATATCGCTATTAATCTTGGGCCGGCTTATTTGTTGGTTGTGTATTTTGTGGTGGTAGGTAGCTCTAATGCTGTTAATTTAACCGATGGTCTAGATGGATTGGCGATTATGCCGACCGTCATGGTTGGCGCGGCATTAGGCATTATTGCATATCTAGTCGGCAATGCTAAATACGCAGCTTATTTACATGTTCCTTACATTGCTGGCGCGGGCGAATTAATCGTTTTTTGTGCCGCATTAGCGGGGGCAGGCTTAGGGTTTTTATGGTTTAACACATACCCCGCGCAAGTTTTTATGGGTGATGTTGGTGCGTTAGCGCTTGGTGGTGCGCTCGGTGTGATTGCGATTATCGTACGTCATGAACTTGTCTTCTTTGTTATGTCCGGTGTTTTTGTGATGGAGACTGTATCGGTTATTTTACAAGTTGGTAGTTTTAAATTGACTGGGCGAAGAATCTTTAGAATGGCGCCATTGCATCATCATTTTGAATTAAAAGGTTGGCCGGAGCCACGTGTTATTGTCCGTTTTTGGATTATTACCGTCATGCTGGTTTTATTGGGTTTGGCGACGCTTAAGTTGCGCTAATCTAAAGCTATACTGGGAGCTGATGTGAGCTTAATTGCTACAAATAAATATACTTTAGTCGTTGGTCTTGGTTTGTCGGGTGTTTCGGCTGCTCGTTATTTATTGGCACAAGGCGCTAATGTTGTTGCCTGCGATACGCGAACGAGCCCGCCGAATATACAACAAGTGAAACAAGATTTACCGCATCTAGCGCTCGAGTTAGGTGCTCTAGATGAAGAGCTATTTTTACACGCACAAGAAATTATTATTAGCCCTGGCATGTCGCGTAAAATGGCGATTATTCAAAAGGCGATAGCCGCAGGCGTGCCGGTCATTGGTGATATAGAGTTATTTGCCCGCGCCGTAAAGGCGCCTGTTATTGCGATTACCGGTTCAAATGGTAAGTCTACAGTCACCACGCTGGTAGGTGAAATGGCCAAGGCTGCCAATATATCCGTGCAAGTTGCAGGCAATATTGGCCTGCCAGTATTGCAAGCACTGAGCGCTGATATTGAGCTATATGTTCTAGAGTTATCGAGCTTTCAGCTTGAAAGTACATCATCACTTAAGCCCGTTGTAGCGACTATTTTGAATGTCAGTGCCGACCATATGGATCGCTATGAGAGTTTTATAGAGTATGCGCTCACAAAGCAGCGTATAGCTTTCGGTGCCAAAACCGTTGTGGTCAATAAACAAGATCCTCTCACTGAGCCGCCGATTGCTGATGGTGTCAAGCGTGTGTGTTTTACAGCAGGCGCACCAGACCTAAAAGATTATGGCTGCAGTGAAGGCCATTTGGTGAGAGGCTTAAATGTCCTAATACCTGTTAATGAGTTAAAAATAGCCGGTAAGCACAACATAATGAATGCTTGCGCAGCTTTGGCTATTGCAGAGGCAGCAGGCCTTCCAATTGAACTTTGCCTTATGGCACTTAAACAGTTCTCAGGTCTTGCGCATCGTTGCGAGCGTGTTATGCATAGCGCTGGGATCGATTATATTAATGACTCAAAAGCAACAAATGTTGGAGCGGCTGTTGCGGCGTTAGAAGGCTTAGCGACCCAAAAAAATATACATATTATTTTAGGTGGTGATGGTAAAGGCGCAGATTTTTTACCGTTGCTACCAGCATTACAAGCCTATGCTAAAAGTGTTGTTGTTATCGGTAAAGATGGCGACACAATTAAAGCTCTCATCAATCACAATATTGCAACACTGTGCGTGTCGTCAGCAAACACTTTGCCAGAAGCGGTTAAACTTGCACACATGCAGGCGAGCCGTGGTGATGTGGTTTTATTGTCGCCGGCATGCGCCAGTTTGGATATGTTCAAAAATTTTGAACAGCGAGGTGAGCTTTTCACTCGTGCAGTCAAAGAGATTACTGCATGAGCTCTTCCTTTTTCAATAGGCAGCATGCACTAGATAGTGCTGGTTGGGGCGAAAATCTCGCGCGTCTCGATTGGTATTTGTTAACCGTTGTGTTGGCATTAATGTCTTTTGGTTTGGTGATGATTTTGTCAGCCTCTATTGATTTGGCCGCACATAGCTATAAAGACCCGTGGTTTTTCTTCAAGCGTCACGGCCTTTATTTATGCATTTCCCTGGTGGGTGCTGTGATGATTCTTAGTTTTCCGAGTCAAATCTGGAATCGTCTGGGTATTGTTTTTTTGATTGTTGGTATTGCTTTACTTGTGGCAGTCCTTATCCCTGGGGTAGGGAAGATGGTTAATGGTAGTCGTCGCTGGCTGGGTGTAGGGCCTTTTACAATCCAAGCTTCCGAAGCGGCAAAGATTTGTTTTATTGTATTTTTTGCGAGCTTTTTAAGTCGCCGTACTTTTGAATTCAAAAATGGCTGGAGCGCATTTCTAAAGCTGCTCGTTATTTTGGGTGCCTTTGTGCTTTTATTATTACTTGAGCCTGATTTTGGCAGCTCTGTTGTTTTATGTATTACCGCTGGAGCCATGATGTTTATGGCGGGCGTTCCTATATTGCGGTTTGTTTTTTTGGCGTTATTAGCGATTGCGGGTTTAGTTTTTATGGCAGTGGCTTCACCTTATCGTTGGCAGCGCCTTGTGACCTTTTTAGACCCTTGGGCCGATCAGTTTTCTAGTGGTTACCAGTTAGTGCAATCGTTGATTGCGTTTGGGCGCGGTGAATGGTTTGGTTTGGGCTTGGGCAATAGTTTGCAGAAATTATTTTTTTTACCCGAGGCGCATACTGATTTTATTTTTTCAATTGTCGCTGAAGAGTTTGGTTTAATCGGTGCTTTAGTTTTAGTTGCCTGCTTTGTCGTATTGGTATGGCGTATTTTGTTACTTGCTTTTAAAGCGCATCAGCAAGAGGCCTTTTTTGCGAGTTACTGCGCTATGGGTGTCGCAATGCTATTTAGCGCACAAGCGTTTATTAATATGGGGGTAGCGTCTGGTTTACTGCCAACTAAAGGTTTAACGCTGCCGTTTGTGAGCTCTGGGGGTAGTAGCTTACTTGTGTGTACAGCATTAATTGCACTGGTTTTACGTTTGGGTTGGGAGTTGAATGATGAGTAACAAAACGGCTCATGCACAGTCAGAGGTATCCCCTAAAATATTAATTATGGCTGGAGGCACTGGTGGGCATGTGTTTCCTGCTTTGGCGGTTGCTAAGCATTTGCAAGCGCTGGGCGTTGAGGTGCATTGGATTGGGACTGCTCGCGGCATAGAAGCCAAAGTGGTGCCTGAGAATAATATCCCTTTGCATATTATTGAGATTGCGGGGTTGCGAGGAAAGTCGCTGCTTAGTTTTATTACCGGTCCCTTTGCTATAGCAAAAGCCATAATACAGGCACGGCATATTATTCAGTCAATTCAACCGAATGTTGTTTTGGGTATGGGTGGCTATGCTGCGGGTCCAGGGGGTATTGCTGCACGCTTATTGGGTATCGCATTAATTGTGCACGAGCAAAATGCAACACCCGGCAGCACAAATAAAATATTGGCTAAATTAGCACAGCATGTTTTATGCGGATTTCCAGGCGCCTTAAATAAAGGCGTCTTTGTGGGCAACCCGGTTCGCGAAGCATTTTATCAGCAACCATTGCCTGAGCTGCGCTTTGCGACTCAAAAGAGCACGTTTAATGTTTTAGTGCTCGGTGGTAGCTTGGGCGCCCGAGCCCTCAATCAAGTTGTGCCCGCGGCATTAGCGCTGTTACCCGAAACAATGCCTATTCATATTGTGCATCAATCGGGTGCTGCCACACGGCAGCAAGCGCTTGAAGCCTATCAAACCTTACAGGCCCATAGGCCGTTATTTAATGTAGAGCTACCTGAATTTATTGGCAATGTTGCCGAGCACATTGCAGCGGCTGATTTAGTCATTTGCCGCGCTGGCGCTTTAACTATTGCAGAGCTGGCCGCGATTGGTGCAGCATCGATACTTGTGCCTTTCCCTTATGCCATCGATGACCACCAAACAGCCAATGCGCGCTGGTTGAGTGATAAGGGCGCCGCTATATTGTGCCCCGAATCTGAATTGACAGCGCAGCACCTAGCGCAGCAATTACAACAGCTTTTACCTAACCACGCTAAATTAAAAGAAATGGCCAATTTAGCACTGATGCAAAGTGATCGTATCGACAGTGGAAGTGATTTAGGCCAACCTAATAAAAAGCAAACCGCTACGCAAAAGGTCAGTCGGTATTGTGCGGAGTATTTAAATGTCTGATATTAGTATTTACCAAACGCCAGAAATGCGCAGAATTCGCCGCATTCATTTTATTGGCATAGGTGGCGCGGGAATGAGCGGCATCGCCGAAGTATTGTTAAACCAAGGTTACGATATTTCTGGTTCTGATGTGAAGGCGTCAAAGACAACGGCCCGCTTGGCGGGTATGGGCGTTAAAGTGTTTATTGGTCATGATGCGAGCAATATAGAAGGGGTTGATGTTGTTGTTAACTCTAGTGCAATTAATCATGAGAACCCTGAAGTTGCAGCGGCAAAAAAAGCACGTATACCTGTTGTAAGGCGCGCAGAAATGCTTGCTGAGCTTATGCGTTACCGGCACGGGATTGCAGTCGCAGGCACTCATGGTAAAACCACAACCACGAGTTTGTTGGCCGCTATTTTTGCAGCGGCCGGGCAGGACCCTACATTTGTCATTGGCGGGCTATTAAATAGCGCCGGTTGTAATGCGCAATTAGGTGCAAGTCGCTACTTGCTTGCTGAGGCGGATGAAAGTGACGCTTCATTTTTACACTTGCAGCCAATGGTATCGATTGTAACTAATATTGATGCCGATCATATGGAGACCTATGGCGGAGATTTTGAAAAACTCAAACAAACGTTTATTGAGTTTTTGCATAATTTGCCTTTTTATGGTTTAGCTGTTGTGTGTGGTGATGATGATATTGTGCAAAGTATTTTGCCTAAAGTGTCACGCTCAATAATCACCTATGGCTTTGGTGAAGCGTGTGACTATCAAGCCTTTGATGTTGTGCAAACAGCTAAGTCGCAGACCTTTAAAGTGAAAACGCCGCACCAAAATGAACCCTTGTGCTTGCAGGTTAACTTGCCTGGTAAGCACAATATTTTAAATGCAACCGCAGCGCTAGCGGTTAGTTTAGAGGAGGGTTTGGATGTTCAGGCTATTGCAAAAGGTTTAAAAGAATTTGCAGGCGTTGGGCGCCGCTTTGAAATATATGGCGAATATGCATTGCCGGATATCTCAGAGACAGTCACCCCTACCATAACCACGGCTATGCTAGTGGATGATTACGGTCATCATCCACGCGAGGTTGCCGCAACGATTGCCGCTATTCGTGAGGGTTGGCCAAGTCGTCGATTAGTGATGATTTATCAGCCTCACCGCTATACCCGCACACGCGATTTATTCGAGGATTTCATTGACGTACTGTCTTCGGTTGATCAATTAATTTTACTCGAGGTATACAGCGCTGGTGAGGCTGTGATTGCAAGTGCTGATGGCCGGCATTTAAGTCGCAGTATTCGGGCTCGCGGTTTTGTCGAGCCTGTGTTTGTTGAAGGCATAGAGCAGGTGCCTGAAGTGCTGCAAAAAATTATCAAGCCGGGTGATATTGTTATTACCCAAGGGGCCGGTAATGTAGGCACCTTAGCGACGACTCTCGATATAACCTTAACACGTTTAATGGACTCAGAAACCGATAAGCGCAGTGATGTGGGGTTGACCAATGACTGAGCAAAAAACATGGGTTAATCATTACAGAGGCACTCTATCACCTTTAAATAATAGCGAGGTGGTTTCATCACTTAAAACGATTGCAGTCCTGTATGGCGGAACTTCAGCGGAAAGAGAAATTTCTTTGCAAAGTGGTTCGTGCGCTATAGAGGCATTACAGGCACAAGGCGTGAAGGTGTTAGCTGTTGACACTCAGTCTCCTTTTATTGAGCAGTTACAAAATGCCTCGCTGAGCGGCGCTTTTATTGCTTTGCATGGTGTGGGTGGCGAAGACGGAAAAATTCAAGGCTTATTGGAAAGCTTAAATATCCCCTACACCGGAAGCGGGGTATTGGCTTCTGCGTTGTGTATGGATAAATTGCGTACTAAACAGCTGTGGTGCGGTATCAATTTACCTACGCCGCGGTTTTTGACGTTAACTCAGAGTACCAATTGGCAGGAGGCAATTGACTATTTGGGGGGGGAGGCCATGGTTAAGCCTGCCCATGAAGGCTCTAGTATTGGTATGAGTCGTGTTAATAATGCTGAGAGTCTAGAGCAAGCTTATAATGACGCAGCCCGATATGATATGAGCGTTTTGGCGGAGCAATTTATTGTTGGTGCTGAATATACGGTCGCCATATTAGATGGGGTAGCTTTGCCGGCGATTAAATTAGAGGCTAATAGTGCGTTTTATGACTTCAATGCAAAATATTTGGCGGATGATACGCAATACCTTTGCCCTTGCGGTTTAAATAGCGATGATGAAGCCTTATTGTCTCAGCTGGCATTGAGTGCGTTTAGTGCCGTGGGTGCTACTGGCTGGGGTCGAGTTGATATCATGGCTGATCGCGACGGAAAATTTTATTTGTTAGAAGTTAATACGACGCCTGGTTTAACGACGCATTCGCTAGTACCTATGGCCGCCGAGGCGGCAGGCCTATCTTTTGAAGACTTAATGTTGCGTATTGCCTCTCAGGTATTGGAGGCTTAAATTGAGTGTTTTTTGGGCTGCGGTTAAGCCTACGCGTGGAGCCAGCCCTAAAAAGCGCAAAGCGACAAGTAAAGTGCGAGCAAGATATAAAGTGCCGTGGAAAGCGCTAAGCAGTGCCTTGGCTGTAATGGGTTTATTAGGCTTGATGGTCTGGAGTGTCTACAAGATTGAGCCATTAAAAATAATACAAGAGTATACTAATAAGCCAATTGCAAATGTCAGTATTCAAGGTGACTTCAAATACGCCTCGCAAGCCCATGTCGAAGCTTTGGTGGCTGAAAAGCTCAGTAATACATTTTTAGAATTGGATATAATGGCGTTAAAAAGCCACCTAGAAAAGCACCCTTGGATTGATCGGGCGGTGGTAGCAAGGCAGTGGCCAGATACGTTATTAATAAAAATTACCGAGCAACAACCGATTGCACGTTGGAATAATCAAGGTTTTTTAAATTTAAGAGGCGAAATTGTTAATTTAAGTAACAAAACCGAATTAAATCATCTACCTTTATTGAGGGCGGATGATCGATATACCGAACGTGTAATGCAACAATATGTTCTAATGGCAAAGTTGTTAAATGAATATAACTTTGCACCTTTAGTATTGGAGTTGGATAATACTTTGGCATGGTCTTTAACCATTGCCCCAGCGGTGGCCATAAAGTTAGGGCGAGATGACTCAATAGAGAAGCTACAGCGCCTAATGCGGGTGTTGCAGCACGATTTAAACCATCATGCCGCCCATATAGAAGCTGTCGATATGCGATATAAACAAGGGTTTGCCATCAGTTGGAAGCAAAACCCTGTAGTCGCAATTGATAGCCAGTAGCGGGTACTGTTGTTAGACATTACAGAGGTTACAGAAATTAGACAGTCAGTCGTTATTGAATGGCCAGAGATTTAGAGAGTGCGGAAGGTGTATAGATAGCGTTGGTCAAAAATTGCGCGGTCTTGATTGGAGTCTCGCACAGCGGTTAGCGTCAATATCGTGCAGAGTTGATGTGGCCACTCATGTAAAATGATAGTTAAAGTAATACTGATATATAAAATGGCGGAGCCGGCAGGTAAACGAAACTAACCAAGGCGAATGAACGAAAGTAAAAATCAGTTATAACGTTATACAAATAACATTAAGCGAGCAAAAATTGCCGCGCAGAGTGATAATGGCTAATAAATAGCCAAGTTGATTTTTGAGGCACAGGTAATGGCGCAGTCCGGTGGTAATAAAATGATTGTAGGGCTCGATATTGGTACATCAAAAGTTGTAGCAATAGTCGGAGAGCTTTCGCCTGAGGGTGAGCTATCGATAGTTGGTATTGGCTCGCATCGCTCTAGTGGTCTTAAAAAAGGCGTAGTGGTCAATATTGATTCGACCGTGCAGTCAATACAGCGTGCCGTTGAAGAGGCCGAGCTTATGGCTGGGTGTCAAATACACTCAGTGTATGCTGGTATAGCTGGCAGTCATATTCGCAGCTTAAACTCGCATGGTATTGTTGCAATCAAAGACCGCGAAGTTTTTTCACAAGATATTGAGCGGGTCATTGATGCGGCTCAAGCAGTCGCAATACCGGCAGATCAGCGTATTTTACATATCTTGCCACAAGAATACCGTATCGATGATCAAGGTGGTGTCAAAGAGCCTTTAGGTATGTCGGGTGTGCGTTTGGAGGCTAAAGTTCATCTAGTGACTTGTGCGGTGAATGCCGCACAAAATATTGAGAAGTGCATTCGGCGTTGTGGCCTTGATGTCGATGACATTATTTTGGAGCAATTAGCTTCAAGCTATGCCGTACTGACTGAAGACGAAAAAGAGCTCGGTGTCTGCATGGTCGATATTGGTGGTGGCACAACAGATATTGCGATATTTACTGAAGGGTCAATTCGTCATACAGGTGTTATCCCTATTGCGGGTGATCAGGTGACTAACGATATCGCAATGGCCTTGCGTACACCGACCCAGCACGCAGAAGATATTAAAATAAAATATGCCTGTGCGCTGGCTAAGTTAGCGGGCGCAGAAGAGACAATTAAAGTCCCTAGTGTTGGTGAGCGTCCACCGCGTGACTTATCGCGCCAAGCGCTGGCAGAGGTGGTCGAGCCGCGGTATGAAGAGTTATTTACCTTGGTTCTAGCAGAACTTAGACGCAGTGGTTTTGAAGATATGCTGCCGGCAGGTATTGTATTGACTGGTGGCACTGCCAAAATGGAAGGTGTTGTTGAGTTGGCGGAGGAAATATTTCATATGCCTGTGCGCTTAGGCTCTCCGCAAAATATTACAGGGCTGAGAGATATTGTCAATAATCCTATTTACTCTACAGGCGTTGGCTTATTGCAGTATGGTTTAAAGCAGCAGGGTAATGCCGGTGGCTCAGAAACATTCGAGCCATCAGATAGCACTTGGACCCGTGTAAAAGGTTGGTTTCAGCGTAATTTATAAAGCAGAGCGCGTAAGCGCTATGTAGCCTAAAATTATTGAGGCAGTCGCGAATTAAAGAACACGGTAATGAAAAATAACGGTCGCATTGGATAAAATAGAAATCAAAAAACAATGCATACTTAAGATGACTAATAATAAAGAATGAATTTATAACAAACTAGAATGTCTAGTTTTGTCTGGTAAATTTAAGCTGGGGAACAATAGGGGAAAACTATGTTTGAACTGGTAGATAACATACCGCAAAACGCGGTTATTAAAGTCGTGGGTATTGGCGGTGGTGGCGGTAATGCTGTACGCCATATGATTGAGCAGCAAGTAGAAGGTGTTGATTTTATTTGCGCAAATACCGATGCTCAAGCCCTTAAAAATGTGAGCGCTGAAACGGTTGTGCAATTAGGCGGTCACTTAACAAAAGGTTTAGGTGCTGGCGCTAACCCCAATGTGGGGCGCGAGGCTGCAATGGAAGATCGCGAGCGCATTGCGGAAACATTGCAAGGCGCTGATATGGTATTTATTACAGCTGGCATGGGTGGTGGTACCGGTACTGGTGCTGCGCCGGTAGTTGCCGAGGTAGCTCGTGAGCTCGGCATATTAACTGTGGCAGTGGTCACCCGGCCCTTTCCATTTGAAGGCCGAAAGCGTATGGCAATTGCCGATGAAGGCATTAAGCAATTAAAAGATCGCGTTGATTCGTTAATTACAATCCCTAATGAAAAGCTGCTCTCGGTGTTAGGTAAAAGCACGAGTCTTATTGATGCTTTTAAAGCTGCCAATGATGTATTGCTGGGCGCTGTACAGGGCATTGCTGATTTAATTATTCGCCCAGGTATGATTAACGTGGATTTTGCAGATGTGCGTACAGTCATGAGCGAAATGGGTATGGCAATGATGGGTAGCGGTATTGGGAAAGGTGAGAACCGTGCTCGTGAAGCCGCTGAAGCTGCAATACGCAGCCCATTACTAGAAGATGTTAACCTTCATGGCGCGCGTGGTATTTTGGTCAATATTACCGCCGGTATGGATTTGTCGCTGGGTGAGTTTAACGAGGTGGGCGATACCATTGAGGAATTTGCCTCGGGTGATGCGACCGTTGTTGTGGGCACAGTGATTGACCCAGAAATGACAGATACACTCAAAGTGACCGTAGTCGCTACCGGTTTAGGTGCTGTCGCAGCGCAAGAAGAAGCCGCAAAGCCAGAAAAAGTAGTCGATAACACGCGCACCGCTGATGGTGGCTTAAACTACGCTGTGCTCGATAAGCCAACGGTTATGCGCAATCAAAATTCGAGCGCCGCACCTAAGTTAGACGAAAAGGCACGCGATATGGAATATCTGGATATTCCTGCCTTTTTGCGTCGCCAAGCCGACTAACGGGCATTTTTACAGTGCTCAACCCAGCGCTTTTAGTTTAAACTAGCGCTACTTTGTAAGACCGCATTCAATTGGCGTTGCACGGAGGCTGTTCCCCGCGCCATTACAATGTCACCCTACCTGTTTTCAGGTGGGGTGTTTTTGTTTCAAACTTGTATGTGCATGTGTATAGATATGGGTATGAGCTAAGCGATACTGAGAGCTCTCGGCGCCACAATAACCTGCGCACTGTATGCATGCGCTTGGTTTGCGCGTGCATATTCAGTTTGAATTCATGGTTGGGGCGGCATACTCACTACCCATATATAATGAAAAACAGGCTGCGCAGAGCAAGCCTAATATCTAGCTGTAATATTGATTACCGCTAACAGGAATATGTTTTAATGATTAAACAGCGAACGCTTAAAAATGAAATCCGCGCGACTGGCGTTGGCTTGCATACTGGGCAAAAAATATATTTAACATTGCGCCCAGCGCCAGTCGATAGCGGTATTGTCTTTCGTCGCGTCGATCTGGACCCCATTGTTGAAATAGAGGCCAAAGCGACCAATGTTGGTGATACCACATTATCAACGACGCTAATGAAAGGTGATGTTCGTGTATCCACGGTTGAGCATCTGCTGTCTGCTATGGCTGGGCTTGGTATTGATAACGCGATTGTTGATTTAAGTGCTGCTGAAGTACCGATTATGGATGGTAGTGCAGGTCCGTTTGTCTTTTTAATTCAGTCGGCCGGTATTTTGGAGCAGTCTGCGGCTAAAAAATTCATTCGTATTAAAAAAGAAATCACCGTGACCGATGGCGATAAAGTGGCCACATTACTGCCTTTTGATGGTTTTAAGGTGTCTTTTACTATTGATTTTGACCACCCTGTTTTTAAAGGCAAAAAGTTAGACGCTGTCGTTGATTTTTCGAGCACGTCGTTTGTTAAAGAGATCTCGCGTGCACGCACTTTTGGTTTTATGCATGAAATAGAATATCTAAGGTCAAAAGGATTGGCAAAAGGTGGCAGTGTTGATAACGCCATTGTTGTCGATAAATACCGTATCGTGAATGAAGATGGATTGCGCTATGAAGATGAGTTTGTTAAGCACAAAATATTAGACGCGATAGGCGACTTGTATTTGCTAGGTAATACTTTAATTGGTGAGTTTAAGGCGTTTAAGTCAGGCCACGGCCTAAACAATCTTGTCTTGCGTGAGCTACTTCGCCAGCCCGATGCTTGGGAGGTTGCAACCTTTGAAGAAAACCAAGAGTCACCGATTGCCTATCAAAAGCCTTTAGCGGTGGCTTAACCTTCAGTGATGGCTGGCCTTTAGTAGTCTTGGTAGCCGAGCTTTTAAGGGTGACCCTAGTCACCCTTACTTGGATTAGTCACTCTTGTTGCATTAGCTGCTCGTGCTGTATTAGTTGCTGCTTGTTGTATTAGGGGCGAGGAAAAAATACATGATCCAATAGTACGTGTTTTCTACTTCCTCTGCTGTGTTGCTCAAAGCGTTACATGCCCAGGCATGCGCCCCTTCGAGCGCCTTGCCGAGAAAACAGAAACCTACGTCTAATTGGACAAACTATTATTGCCTCGCCCCTTAGTCATGGCCTGTTGTATTTTTAACACAGGGGCAGATAAGGTAGAATTTGGGTAATAATGGTATAAGCTTACTTAAGCGTACAAGAAAAATGCCCGCAAAAGGCAAAAAGCCATCTCATCAAGAGTTGGCTTTTTGCCTTTTGTATGACATATTCTTGTGAGCACAATATCGGCGGACCTAAATAGCATTATTATTCACAATTGCTTAAATTTTGCCTATCTTGTTTGTTTTTCGATCGCTCGGTTTGTTTTTATGTTAACAATAAACCTTATTTATACTAAAAACTCATATTAAATCAATACAAAAAGTACATTTGTGAAACTCATTTTAATTAGCAAGCGCCACGGCGGTACAAAAACAATCACTTTGGGCTTTTGGTCTAAGACGATTTTGCTTGCTTGTTTGTTAGCGCTACCCATTGCCGCTGTCACCTTAATGGCCTTGCAGTGGAGTGTAAAAAGCAGTCATAGTATTCTTACCCCTGAAGTGTCTAAAACGTGGCAACAAACACTCTCTGCCCAGCAAGAAGAGGTCGAAAAAACACGTCAGCAAGCTCAAAATAAACTCGCCGCATTAACGTTACGCGTGGCTGAGTTACAAGCGCGTTTGGTACGTTTAGATGCATTGGGCGAGCGCATGATGATGACCGCAAAAATTGAGCCCGGTGAGTTTGATTTCACGCAGCCGCCAGCGTTAGGTGGCCCATCGCAGGAGTTAGATAATCACAATTTTGAAGTCTCCACTTTCATGGATATGATCGATGGTCTAGCCTTTAAAATTGATGACAGGCAGCATCAGCTACAAACGCTAGAAGCATTGATGGCCAATCAAAAAGTACAAGAATCAATTTTTGTTGCGGGCCGGCCTATTACTAAAGGCTACTTGTCTTCCCATTATGGCCGTCGTACAGATCCCTTTAGTGGTAAAGTGGCATGGCATGGCGGCGTTGATTTTGCAGGCAAAAACGGCAGTGATATTGTCGCTGTAGCCGCCGGTGTTGTGACATGGTCTGCCGAGCGCTACGGTTATGGCAACCTAGTCGAAATAAACCACGGCAATGGTTTTAAAACCCGCTATGCTCATTGCAAAGAAAACCTTGTAAAAGCAGGTGATGTTGTAAAAAAAGGGCAGCTTATTGCCTTGATGGGATCCAGTGGTCGCTCCACAGGTCCTCATGTTCATTTTGAAGTCTATAAGCACGGTCGCGCTGTCGACCCCGCCTCTTATATTCGCCGCGCAAGCCGCTGATCCCTCTGCTGAGTACAACCACGCGCTATTGCGTTTTTGTTTTCTTGCTCCATATATAATTCGGTCATTTAGGCCTTTAAAAACCTCGATGTACCCCATAAAAACCCCAAGTTTTGCCAGCTATTGGCGGCTTACACACTAAAGTTACTGCTATGACTCTGAATATTTTCAAACTCTTATTTGGCTCTAAAAATGATCGCGAGCTTAAGCGCATGCGCAAACTCGTTAAAAAAATTAATGTGCTTGAAGAGGAGACTAAAGCGTTAAGCGATGAAGAGTTAAAAGGCAAAACCCAAGCGTTTCGCTCGCGCCATCAAGGCGGCGAAACCTTAGATACCTTATTGCCCGAGGCTTTTGCGGTGTGTCGCGAGGCGAGTAGCCGTGTGATGGGTATGCGTCATTATGATGTACAGCTTATTGGCGGTATTACTTTGCATGAAGGGCGCATTGCCGAAATGCGTACCGGTGAAGGTAAAACCCTCATGGCGACACTTGCTGTGTATCTGAACGCAATTCCTGGTACTGGCGCACATTTGGTGACTGTTAACGATTACCTAGCCAGACGCGATGCAGAATGGATGCGTCCACTTTATGAAGCGTTGGGTTTAACTGTTGGTGTGATTGCCTCTATGCAACCGCAAGAAGAAAAGCGCGATGCTTACAATGCCGATATTACCTACGGCACTAATAATGAATTTGGCTTTGATTACTTGCGTGACAACATGGTCTTGCGCAAAGAAGATCGCATGCAGCGCCCGCTAAACTTTGCGGTGGTGGATGAGGTTGACTCCATTTTGATTGATGAGGCGCGTACGCCTTTGATTATCTCGGGTGCGGCAGAAGACAGCTCAGAGCTTTACCGTGTCATGAACGTACTGACACCCACTTTAAAGCCTGTCGCCGATTCTCAGGGTGAGCGCAACGAAAAAATTCAATTCTCAAAAATCCAATTAGAAGGGCAGAAAAAGCCTTGCAGTATTAATGAGGCGCTAGAGCAAGCGGGCGATCAGAATAAAGATCTTGTGGTGGTTGATGCCTCGGCTAAGCCCCCAGTGTGTCGTTTGGCCGAAAAAGGCCACTACATGATCGATGAAAAAGGCCGTCAAATAGAGTTGACCGAAGAAGGTCATGAGCTTGTTGAAAAATGGTTGGTCAATAACAAGTTGATGACAGAAAGCGACAGCCTTTACTCTGCCAGTAATTTAAATTTATTGCATCACGTACATACATCACTCAAAGCCCATAAGCTTTACAGTAATGATGTGGAATATATGGTGCAAGATGATCAAATTATTCTTATTGATGAGCATACCGGGCGGACTATGCCGGGTCGCCGTTTGTCTGAAGGTTTGCATCAAGCTATTGAGGCCAAAGAAGGGGTGGCTATTCAAAATGAAAGTCAAACATTGGCCTCTACCACCTTTCAAAATTACTTCCGTTTATACAATAAATTGTCGGGTATGACCGGTACGGCTGATACTGAGTCTGTGGAGTTTCGTCAAATTTACGATCTTGATGTTGTGGTTATCCCTACAAATAAACAGATTGCCAGACAAGATTTTAACGACCTTATTTACCTTTCAGTCAGTGAAAAGTACGACGCGATTGTTAAACAGGTTAAAGAGCTGCAAGATAAGGGCGTTCCTATTTTGGTGGGTACTGCCTCTGTCGAAAGCTCTGAAGAAATATCATTGCGGTTTAATAAAGCCGGCATTAAGCACGAAGTACTCAATGCTAAGCAGCATGCCCGCGAAGCTGATATTATTGCTCAGGCTGGGCGTCCGGGTGCTATTACCGTGGCTACCAACATGGCCGGCCGTGGTACAGATATTAAGCTCGGTGGTAGCTGGGAAGCTGATGTCGAAAAAATCGACAACCCTACACCCGAGCAAATAGAAGAGCTTAAAGCGCAGTGGAAGGTGCGCAACGAGCAAGTTAAAGCCGGTGGCGGTTTGCATATTATAGGTACCGAGCGACACGAGTCACGTCGTATTGATAATCAGTTGCGTGGTCGTGCTGGGCGTCAAGGTGACCCTGGGATGTCACGCTTTTATTTATCGCTTGATGATAACCTCATGCGCATATTTGCCTCTGATCGCGTGCGCAATATGATGAGCTCGCTCGGCATGGAAAAGGGCGAAGCCATTGAGGCGAAAATGGTGACGCGCGCCATCGAAAAAGCTCAGCGTAAAGTAGAAGGGCGCAACTTTGATTTTCGTAAGCAGCTGCTCGAATACGATGATGTCGCTAATGATCAGCGTCAAGTCATTTATACACAGCGCAACGACCTACTAGAAATGGACACTATCGAAGATGCGATTGCAGGAATTCGCGAAGAGGTGATTGGCGAAATCATTTCTAACCACATTCCGCCGCAATCGATTGTTGAGCAATGGGATGTGCCAGCGCTAGAAGAAATTCTAAAAGCAGACTTTGGTGTTGACTTGGCTATTGGTCAGTGGCTAAACGAAGATAAAAAACTGTATGAAGAGCCGTTGCGCAAAAAAATCATTGCAGCCATGGATGAGCATTATCAGCAAAAATGCGCACGTTTAGACGGCGTGATGCGGGGTCTCGAAAAACAACTCATGCTGCATGTGCTTGATAACCTATGGAAAGAGCACTTACAAAGCATGGATCAATTGCGCCAAGGTATTGGTTTGCGCGCGTACGCACAAAAAAACCCCAAGCAAGAATACAAACGCGAAGCTTTTGAGTTGTTTAACGATATGCTCGGTACGCTCAAGCATGATGTGACGCGAGTGCTCTTTAAAGTCGAGCCTATGACCGAAGAGCAAATGCACATGATGGAAGCGCAGCGCCGAATGGATGCTGAGCAGGCGATGCGCAATCAGCAATTGCAGCATGATGACGCTTCGGCGTTAAATGCACCGCAAGAGCCCGCACCAGAAGCCCCTACTCAAACTCCTATGCGCGCCGGCCCCAAGTTAGGCCGCAATGATGCTTGTCCTTGTGGCTCGGGTAAAAAGTACAAAGCGTGTCATGGTAAGTTAGCTTAATCGCAGCGTTAAAAAGGTGTAAGTTATGGCAGTTGGTGAGCAGGTTTGGCCTCAAATGCACCCTATTGCGGGGTTAGCGCTGGGAACGGCAGCGGCAGGGGTTAAATACCCTAATCGCACGGATATTGTTGTGATGGCTGCCGCTGAAGGTTCGACAGTCGCGGGTGTATTTACGCAAAATGCTTTTTGTGCAGCGCCAGTGATTGTGGGCCGTAAGCATATTGATAGTGGCGACGTGCGTTACTTGCTGATTAACTCGGGTAACGCCAATGCGTGTACCGGTGAGCGAGGCCTCGCCGATGCCCAGCGCTGTTGCGCGGCATTGGCGCAGGTTGCGCATGACGAAGCCGGCGTAGCCATTGCTGCGCGTCAAGTCGTGCCGTTTTCTACGGGCGTTATTGGTGAGTATTTACCGGTCGACAAAATAATTGCCGCATTAGGGCAAGCGCTACAAGCGCTCTCATTCGAGGGTTGGGCGGCAGCCGGCCAAGCCATTATGACAACCGATACTCGGCCAAAAGGCGCAAGTGTACAGTTTGAGCACGACGGTGAGGTTATATCGGTAACGGGTATTGCTAAGGGGGCCGGTATGATCAGGCCTAATATGGCCACCATGCTAGCGTATATCGCCACCGATGCCGTAGTGGCGCAACCGCTATTAGATAATATGGTAAAGATAGCGGCCGACCAATCATTTAACCGCATTAGTATTGATGGCGATACATCAACCAATGACTCTTGTATCTTAATCGCCACAGGTCAAGCGGGGTTTCCTATGCTGAGTACTCCGATTGGCGAGTTGTACAATAAGCTGTTATCTGCTGTGTGTGATGTGCACCGTCAATTGGCCCTAGCCATTGTACGCGATGGCGAAGGCGCGACTAAGTGTATTAGTGTGCGTGTTGAACAAGGTGGCAGTAAAGACGAGTGCTTAAAGGTGGCCTACGCCATTGCACATTCGCCGTTGGTCAAAACCGCGCTATTTGCCTCAGACCCTAATTGGGGGCGCATAGTGTGTGCTATTGGCTATGCGGGTGTGCCCAGTTTAGATACCCGTAAGGTGAATGTGTATTTGGATGATGTGTGTATTGTGAGTGCCGGTGAGCGAGCAGCCGACTATACCGAGGCGCAAGGCCAAGGCGTTGTTGACCATGCTGAATTTACTGTGCGTATTGAGCTGGGCCGTGGTCACAGTTGTGATGAGGTATGGACCTCTGACTTATCGCACGATTACGTGACGATCAATGCGGAATATCGTAGCTAATGACTCCTGACGTAAACATACCTAGAGCAGCCCAAGCAATAAAAGTGGTTCATGTTGCGGTGGGCGCTATTGTCAAAGAGGGTCAGGTGTTACTGGCAAAGCGTGCCTCACATCAACACCAAGGCGGCTTATGGGAATTCCCGGGCGGTAAGGTAGAGGCTGGCGAAACACTCACCCAAGCCTTAACGCGTGAGCTTTTAGAAGAGTTGGATATTCATGTGGTTAGCACCACAGCGCTGATTCAAATACAGCACGACTATGGCGATAAACAGGTATTGCTGGATGTTTGGCTGGTGACTGATTTTAACGGAGAGCCCAAAGGCCAAGAAGGGCAGCCGCTTGAGTGGGTGCCTCTATCGCAACTGACCGAATATGCTTTTCCTGCCGCTAATGCGCCCATTGTTAGCGCGCTAACACTACCGCGCGTTATGGCAATTACGCCTTCTACTGGCCATAAAGAGCAAGTTCTTGAGTTTTGCATTAACGCTGTAGCTCGCGGCGCCGATGGCATACAGCTGCGTTCACCTCAATTGCCTTTTGAAGATATTACTTGGGTGTATCAGCAATTGCTATCCGCGCAGTCGATGTTCAAGCCAGCGGTGGCCTGCCCAATCTGGATTAACTCGACACACTTGGTGAACAAGCACAATCAATGGCTACACGAGCGTTGCCAAACGTTTACAGCTATTCATGTGTGTGCCAGGCATCTTGCTTTGGTGGCTTTGCTCGGCAATACCAAGCTCAAGACCAATACCGGTACGCATCAGCAAGCGCGGTACATCTTTACAGCCTCTTGCCATAATGCCGATCAGCTCATGCAGGCCGCGCAATTTGCTTGTGCAGCCTATTTATCTCCTGTTAATGCCACAAGCTCGCACCCGACAAGTACGCCGTTGGGGTGGCCGGCGTTTGCCCGTTTAATCAGTAAAGCGCAGCTGCCTGTTTACGCCTTAGGCGGGCTTAAACTCACCGATTACGACACCGCCATTGCGCATTACGCGCAAGGCATTGCGGGTATCTCTTGTTTTCAATAGCGCGCCACTGAGACTATTGAGGCGAGGCAAATTTTTGTGTCCAGTAGTGAGTGTAGTCAGCGTTGTTATTGAGCGCGTAGCCTAGGCCAAATTCTTGGTGGCGAGCTGACATTAAGTTACGGCAGTGGCCAGGGCTATCTAGCCAGCCTTGCATAACAGTGGCGACATCTCTTTGGCCTGCGGCAATGTTCTCGCCCCAGCCTCGGTAGTTGTAACCAACGCGATCTAAGCGGTCGCCCGTATTGCTGCCATCACTGCCGCTGTGCTCAAAAAAGTTATTATTGGCCATATCATCAGAGTGAATTTGCGCCGCTTCCTCGACGAGGCAGTTCCAGCGTAATGGTGTGGTTGCAGGCATCATATCGCCACCGCAGGTGCGGCTTTGGCTGCGTGCTTTATTAACGCTCTCGAGCATGCGAATATCACGGTCATCCATACAGGCCGTGGCGGCTTGCGGTGTCGTGCCCATATCGCCCGCCGTGGTAAACTGCCAGCTTAAGGGGCTGCCCGATAGCCCGTCTTGCGACATAATATTGCCATCAATGTTAACGGTAAATTGCGTATTCAGTGGCAAGGGTGCTGAGGGCGTAAAGGTTAGGCGGTTTACATTGTGCGCTAAGGTGCCAGCGACTTGCTTATTGTCATAGCTGAGTGTGATAAATTGGTCATTAAAGCTCTCGGCTAAAATAGCTTTATTGAATTCCAGTGTCAGCGTTGTAGTCGAAGCAATGCGAGTGGCGTTTTCACTAGGATGCCGAGTACTGATAACTAAGCGGTTGCTAGAGTTGAAACCGCTATTATCGCTGTCGCTGGATGATGATTCATTTGACGGCGTGGTATTGGGTTCAGAGTCTCCCGCCTCGTCGCTTGATGTACTGTTGCAGCCACTAATAATCATACATCCGGCGAGTATTCCACATTTAATAAAACTACCACTGATCATTTTTCGCTCTCATTGCTCTAGTGTTGGCGGTTATTCGCGAGTCTCTCTTGATGAGTTAATATACCTCTTCTTGAGTATTTAAATTGTGCGCCTGTGTTGATTTGCGCGTATGGTTTGTCACATTTTTTGTTTGTTCGCTTGTAACTATTCAGCCGAACCAAACCCCCCCTTTTAACAGGGTGCCGATGGGTTATTTTCTGGGTATTTAGGGACGAGCTTTGCAAGAAAGCGACGTAAAAGGTGTGATAAACACTTGCAATAGTAAATGATAATCATTAGTATTTGATTGTGGTTATCAAGTGCGCCTCAAAAAGCGAGTGGCTCGGTGCATTGATGTTCAATTATTTACTCTAAAGAATAGGGTGGCCCTATGAAGTCTCAATATTTTTGCGCTTATCATGCTAAGCAAATATGTGGTAGCGAAACTCAAGCGTTTAATCACTGGGCTGAGGTTATGCGCCGCGGTGTAAAGGCGTACATGCAATGCCGCATTGAGGCGGCCACATTGTTTTTACACTCGGCGTTTGATATTGCCCAGTTACGCAGCGAGTGCAGTGTTAATGATGCCTTTAGCGCAATACATTTGTGTAAGCCCGTAGAGTTTCTTATTCAGCTAGCCATTGCTGAGGGTGATTTTCAAAAAGCGATGGAATTGCTAGAGCGATTGGCAATGCTTGATGTGCAGTGTTTTAATGCAGGGCCATTGCACCTGAATACGTTTTTAGGTGAGCAATATAAAGTGATTGAACTGGCAGAAAAAGACAGTATGACGGCTGTTGCCGAGCAGCCTAAGCGTTCGCTAGAGGTTGTTACATCGCCACTGATGGCCGGCGGTATGAGTGCAACTTTACTGCATTGAGTGAGATGTGTTTGTTAAGGGGCGAGGAAAAAATACATGATCCAATAATACGTGTTTTCTACTTCCTCTGCTGTGTTGCTCAAAGCGTTACATGCCCAGGCATGCGCCCCTTCGAGCGCCTTGCCGAGAAAACAGAAACCTACGTCTAATTGGACAAACTATTATTGCCTCGCCCCTAAGTGTGTTTGTACAGCGCCTATTTGTGCCTATCATTTGCAAATTTACCCCGCGCGCGTCCATGCTGGGGTTGGGTGTCTTGCACGCTAAACACCGACATTCTATTGGGCGGGTTTGTAGGTCCAGCCAAAGCCCACCAAAGCCGCAGCTAAAGGGTGCGGTGGTTTATTCGTCAGGCAGTTCGGCGTTGTGATACACCTCTTGCACGTCATCACAATCGTTGAGTAGCTCTAAAAATTTATCAAACACTTCAACGTCTTCGGCTTTTAACTCGGTATGCAATTGCGGGATAAAGGTGATTTCTTCTACGTCAAAAGTCACCTCGCCAAAGGCTTCGATGATTGCGGTTTTGGCCTTGAAAAAGTCGTTTTGCGGGGTGAGCACCGTGACATTGCCATCTTCGCTTTGAATATCCGATACATCAACGTCTTGCTCCATAAGTACTTCTAAGACGCCGTCTTCATCATCGTGCTTAAAGGTTAATACTGCGCGGTGATCAAACATGTGCGCAACTGAACCTTGTGCGCCTAATTTGGCCTTGGCCTTGTTAAAGCACGTGCGCACATCACCAAAGGTGCGGTTGTTGTTGTCGGTTAAGCAATCGACAATGACCATGCAATTACTGGGGCCAAAGCCTTCAAAGCGCACCGTGACAAAGTCTTCACCGCCACCACCTTTGGCCTTATCTATGGCTTTATCGATCACATGGCTAGGCACTTGTTCTTTTTTGGCTTTTTCAATTAAACGACGCAAGCTGAGGTTTGCGCTGGGGTCAAAGCCACCGTTTTTAGCGCACACGTAAATTTCTTTGCCGTACTTAGAGTAAAGCTTGGTTTTCATTGCGCCGGTTTTGGCCATAGAGGCCTTGCGGTTTTCGTAGGTTCTTCCCATGGGTCTTCTCTTATTCTGACGGTTGCAAAGTATGGTGCTATCGGCCCTATTATGCCGTGTTGAGGCGGGCGTGATAACCCTTAACAAGGCCTCAAGGCTATAATAGTCCACTAAAACGTGAGGGTAAGCGATGAATCATGCTGTGTACAGCCACTTATTTGACGTCGATGCCGGTATAAAAATCACCAAAAGTCCTAAAAGCCGCTGAGCATGTGAGTGTTTGAGCGGTCGCTGGCGAGTTGTTGGCGTTATAGGCTTGAGACCACATGTCATATAAAATCACGTGTCTTTGTCGTTTTACTCTAACATTTATTTTATTCAAGGTAAGTATGCATGCAGTTACAGTTTAGGTGGTCTCGCCTAGAGTCGTTGAGCGCATTAGAGGTATTCGAAATTATAAAATCTCGAGAGGCGGTGTTTGTTGTTGAGCAACAATGCGCGTATCAAGAGACCGATGATATGGATCTTGCTTCATGGCACTTGGTTGTCTCACTCAACAATGAGTTAGTCGCGTATGTGCGCGTGGTGGATCCCGGTATTAAATATAAACAGCCGTCTATAGGGCGCGTAATGACAGTAAAAAAATTCAGAAAATTAACAATAGGCCGCTCGCTAATGGAGGAGGCGATTCGCTTTACTGAGTACAAATTCCCCTCGATGGGTATTAAAATTGGGGCTCAAGTGTACTTAAATACATTTTATTGCTCGCTAGGGTTTGAGGCGGTAAGTGAAGAGTACAATGAAGATGGCATTGCTCATGTCGATATGGTTAAAGTCTAATACTTTACTTGAAGGCCCAATAAAAAGCCTCAGGTTTTACGCTGAGGCCTTTTATTGGGTAATTACCTGTTCAATGTGTTGTATGTTTATTTTTTTTTGTAGGTGAATTGGTCATCACCAGGCGTCTTTGTCCATACGCCTCCACGCTGGACAAGTTTTTGTGTACTTTGCATAAGCTCTTTTATTCTGCGGGTGCTAGTACTGGCTGTTGCGCCATCATCATTGGTCCCTTTAATTATGGGTGAGTCAAACGAGAAAGACCAAAAGTAATACCACCGCGCAGCGGTGTGTTTTTTGCCGATATCCCATGGGGCAAAATACCAAGGTTTAATTTCGGTAAAAGCAACAATATCAATGAGTGCATTGTTGGCATCACCGGCTAACAAGCTGCTTGTCGAAACGCTAGTGCGATATGCTTCAATGGCGGTATCGTTATTGATTAAGCGGCTGGCGATATCGCGTGACTCCTCACCGACCCATGCATTACCGAGATAGGCTTTTCCGCCATTAGAATAAAAATAGTCTAATAGCGCAATGCGTTGAGGGAGTAGCTTGGGTGATAGCTTGTTGTTTTGTACATCGCTAAGTAAAGCGTCAGAAATTGTCAGCGCTAATTGATTTCCCAGAGAGTGTCCGGCGATGCGTAGTTCAGGGCCTTGAAAGTCGGCAATGTTGGCGATGAGGTTGTTATACAATAATTGGGTGACATTGTTGTCTGTAGGGGCGTCGGCGTAGCTGCCATCTAAGCGTTTCCAGCGCATCGCTTTAGGCCCCTGTGTTGTCCAAATTTTTGCTTCGGCATCTTTAACTTCATCTTCATCTGAAAACTGATTCCAATATAAGATACCTACATTGTAGCCTGCATTAATCCAGTCTTCAGCGATATTTTTTTCGGGCCCACCGAGTGAGCTTACATCAAAAGATACTCGTGCTTTATTGACCGAGCTATCTTTAAGCCAGCCATGAATATAGATAATCGTTTTTTTGTTTTTGTTGTAATAAGGGTTAGTACTGCCGGGGCTGGCTTTTTGATAATTATCACCAGTACCAAACCAATAGAGCCCGTAATCTAAATTCGAAAACGTGCTGTTAGGCCATGAAGCAGCTAGTACAGGAGTATTAAAAAGCATCGTTAGTAATAATAAAGCATACGTTGTCGATCTGTGTTTCATATTGCTACCCTATTTATTTTATTTATATTGGGAGTTTTTGTCACTGTCGTTCATTAATTATTCACAGTGCAACAAAATGATATGCCATTGGTTTGTTTGGTAGTACTAAAAATTAAAAGTATGCTCGATCCGATCACACAAAAATAAAATGTATTATTTTTAATGGGAACTTAAAGTAAATAATAAGTCGCCAAATGATTAAGATGAAAAGATGCGCAGTGTCTCAAGGGGCGTGGATTAAAGTGCTGCGTGATGTGATTTATTTAAAGCGAATGTTTTAAGTTTTATATGGATGCTTGCCTTATAAGAGGTGGGGAAGAAATACATTATTCAATAATACTTTTTTGTCCTTCCTTTCTCGATATTATGCTCCTGCAAAGTCTAATCTTGCATACCCTTATGCAGGTGCAATATCTAATAAGGGGTCTTGCCCCTATGCGTTGCTCAAAGTGTTACATGTCCAGGCTACGCAGCTTCGAGCGCCTTGCCGAAAAGCAGAACGCTACGTCTCATTGTGTAAACTATTACTACCTCGTCCCTATAAAGGAAAGGCTTATTGTAGGGGGGTGGGTGAGCTATAAGGTTTGATAGAATTAATAGATCTTTTCGCTATTTATTAGTCAACTAACTTAAATTTTTAGTTATAAGTTGTTGTGAGTACAGTGGGTGCATTAATATTTTTGTCGCGGTTGTCTGATGAGAAAGCATTATAGAGTAGGTGTCTATTATGTGATGCGTAAGTATTAGTACGGTTGTTGGGTGATGGGTAGTGTGTGCGCAGTGTATGTGTTATTGGAAACTTATCAGCCGTACTATAATTGAACTAAAGGCGAGCGCAGTGCAGAGAGTAGCGATTTGCATTGGTGGGTGCGTTAATAGATTTATTCCATTTAATTATTTCATGGGGTATTATGTTAGCGTGTTAACATTTAGGGGTGTCTTTAAGTGAGCCATATGCAATGCCTTAAATATGGGTTCGTGTTAGCGGTGGCAGGTCTTGATAAAGCAAAGTTTTTGATAAAAAAGGTTTTGATAAAACAAAGATGATTGATTGTTATGCTATGCTAAGGAATCGTTGGCGATTATTATTGTGTGATTTGTATATTGCTTGGGTTGTTATAGGTGTTTAGTTGTTCTAGCATTCATTGCTCGCTTTTTCTAGTGGTTGGCTGTGCCCTATTTACACAGCGAAGTCACGTGTGAGGAGGAGTTATTGTGCAATTACATGACGCTTACCTAAAAATAGCCTCTTTGGGCTAGGCAAAAAAGCATAAGAGTATTACCCTAGTCCGTTATTTCATTGTTGTGTTCTATTTCATGTTTGATCGTCATAGCCTTTTAAGATTACAAAAAACGTTTAGTGCATTTTCGTTAGATCGTATGTGTCGCACTACAAATACTGATTTGCCTGCGCTGTATAGTTATTTGGAGTATTACGGCTTTTTATATACTTTAAAGGGGTTGGCGGTTGAGTATTATTGTGGCTATCGTATACCCGAGGGCAAAGTAGGGCGTCTGGGGCGTATTGCAACGCACTATTGGCGTCTAAATGAAGCTAAGGGCACAGTATTTGTTGTGCACGGTTTATTTGACCATGTCGGTTTATATCAGCCTGCCGTTCGCTATTTGTTGGATCAAGGGTACTCGGTCGTGGCGATAGACTTGCCTGGCCATGGCTTGAGTGATGGTGAGGCAACGGTGATTGATAGTTTTGACAGCTATGCGGCGGTACTCGCTGATTGCGTGCGGTATTTTAAGCCGCGTATGCAAGGGCCTGCGTATGGCTTGGGTCAGAGCACTGGTGGCGCCGTGATATTAAACCATTGCTTTTTGGCTGCGCAGCGCGGAAGGCAGCCCTATGAGGGGCTTATTTTACTGGCGCCGTTGGTGCGACCGGCGCGTTGGCCTTGGGTGAATGTGGCTTATACGTTATTTTCACCACTCACTAGCACCATAACCCGATCCTTTGTGGTCAATTCGCATGACGAGACATTCAATCACTTTTTAGCGACTGATGATATTTTACAGGCAAGGCATCTGTCTGTGCGCTGGGTGGCGGCTATGCGCAAATGGGCCAATAGTTTTGAGCAGCAAAAACCGCTGAATATTCCGGCTTTATTAGTACAAGGTGATGGCGATAGCGTGGTTGATTGGCGCTATAACGTACCAGCGATTAAGGCCAAGGTACGCAACATACAGTGTGTCGAGATCAAAAATGCTAAACATCATCTGGTGAATGAGTCAGCGGAGTTTCGCCAGCCGCTGGTTGATGCTGTTGGGCGCTTTTTAGCGAGCCAAAGCAAGCGCTAAGCCGGTCTTCGAGCTCGCGGCTTGCTAAATACTCTAGCCCCAGACTGCTAAAGCACTGTGTTGCTTTGGTGCGGTTTAGTCCCGGTGCAGTTTGTCGATAATGTGTTGAGCTTTGAGTGGCTTGCCCTCGGGGCTAATGGCGGCCCAGGTAAATGCGCTATTGAGCACTAGGGTTGTCTTGTTGGCGCCGTTATCTTTATAAATATTTTGGCTAAATACCCCTCGTAAGGCGCCTTTAGGGGTGTGGTTAACACCAATCCAAAAACAATCTCCGCTTCTGAGTGAGGCTTTATAGTCCAGTTCGGCCCGGGTCACAACGAGGTTAACGCCTTGGCGGGCGAGTTCGGCAAAGTGGATGTCTTTGCTGAGTAAAAATTCATGCCGTGCATGCTCGAGGTAATTTTGATAAACACTATTATTGACAATGCCTTGTAAGTCGCATTCGTAGTCGCGTACTTTAAAGTGTTGCTTAAAGAGGTAATCCATGTCTTGGCCTCGCGGTAATGTATTTTAGACGTAAAAAAAGAGGCGCTAAGGCCTCTTTTGGGTTGACTGTGATAGAGCCTTGGCCTATGTGCGATTAAAGCAATACGCGGCAACGGATAGTGCCTGGAATATTACGTAATTGCTCTAGGACTTCCTCTTTGTAGTTGGCAGCGTCGACGACAACATAGCCTACGCTTTCATTGGTTTGCAGGTACTGGCCGCTAATATTGATATTGTTGCTGCTAAAAATTTGGTTAATAGCGACCAGCATACCCGGCTCATTACTGTGTACGTGCAATAAGCGGTGCGTATTGGTTTGTATGGGTAGCGCCACTTCAGGGAAGTTAACCGAGCTGGTGGTGGTGCCGTTGTCAGAGTATTTTACCAGTTTGCTGGCGACTTCTAAGCCTATGTTTTCTTGTGCTTCAGCGGTTGATCCGCCGATATGCGGGGTAAGAATGCAGTTGTCAAAAGCGCGCAGTGGGCTGACAAACTCATCGTCATTGCCTTTGGGTTCTACAGGGAATACATCGATAGCTGCACCGGCTAAGTGGCCACTATCTAAGGCTGCAGCTAATGCGTCAATCTCGACCACGGTGCCACGTGCGGCATTAATAAAGATGGCGCCTTTTTTCATTTGGGCAAATTGTTTTGCGCCCATCATGTCTTTAGTGTCGGCAATTTCGGGAACGTGTAAGCTAACGATATCAGCTTCGGCGAGTAATTTTTTAAGGTTGGCTACTTGGGTGGCATTGCCCATCGGTAGCTTGTTAACAACATCGCAAAATATAACGCGCATGCCGAGGGCTTCGGCCAATACGCTAACTTGTGAGCCAATAGAGCCGTAACCCACTAGGCCAAGTGTTTTACCGCGTATTTCATAAGAGCCCGCCGCTGACTTTAACCATTCGCCGCGATGACAGCCTGCATTTTTAGTGGGAATACCACGCAATAATAAAATAGCCTCTGCAATAACAAGCTCGGCAACACTGCGGGTGTTGGAGTAGGGGGCGTTAAAAACGGCAACGCCGTGCTCTTGCGCAGCTTGTAAGTCGACTTGGTTGGTGCCAATACAAAAGCAGCCTACGGCAATGAGTTTTTCGGCTTTTTCAAAGACGGCGCGTGTGAGTTGTGTGCGCGAGCGCAAGCCAACAAAGTGCGCATCTTTGACGCGTTCGATTAGCTCTTTATCGGTGAGTGCCGTTTTGAGGTAGTCGATATTGGTATAGCCAGCGTCGTGTAAGGTATCAACAGCTGATTGATGAACACCCTCTAACAATACAAATTTGATTTTGCTCTTGTCGAGAGAGGTTTTTTCCGCGCACATATGGTTACCTACATCTATTGTTAATTGAAAAGCGGTGAGGCACTTAAGCTGCGGCGCACCGAACAAATCGCACCAGCAACATGGCGCGTCTAAAAATGGGTCACAATTCTAGCATAATCATCGGTGTTATGAGTATATGAAGATGCGTGCGCTCTGGGTAAAACTGAGCAAGGGTGCTATGCATGAGGCGCTTTAGCGTATAGGGTCTTAACGCCTGTAGGGGTGCCTAAAAGTAATACATTGGCTGGGCGTGCAGCAAATAAACCATTGGTAATGACGCCGGCAATTTGATTGATGCGTGCCTCGAGGGCTTTGGCCTCGGTAATGGTGAGGCCGTGCACATCTAAAATGACGGCGTTATTATCGGTGATAACGCCCTGGCGATACACCACTGTGGCCCCTAGTTTTTCGAGCTCGCGTGTCGCGTATGCGCGCGCCATGGGGATGACTTCGACAGGTAGAGGGAAACGCCCTAAGGTCGTGACCATTTTGCTGTTATCAGCAATGCAAACAAATTCGTCGGCTGTGGCGGCGACTATTTTTTCGCGTGTGAGTGCCGCGCCACCGCCTTTGATCATCTCAAGATGTTCATTGCATTCGTCGGCGCCGTCAATATATAAGCTGAGGCCACTCACTTCATTGAGATCAAGCACTTTAATACCCAGTGCCGCTAAGCGCTGAGCACTGGCTTCAGAGCTGGCAACTGCGGCGGCAAATTGTGACTTATAAGCCGCAAGACCATCGATAAAAAAATTGGCCGTAGAGCCTGTACCAATACCCAAAATACTCGTAGGCGTAAGCTTAGGCGCAATATAGTGTAAGGCGGCTTGAGCAACGGCTTGTTTTAACTCATCTTGGGTCATGTGGATACCTTCTTTGTGGGCTGTCTGTGGGCTGGATTAGCCATTATTATTGTAACGTAAAGCGCAGCTAAATAGTGGCTTTAGCCTAGCGCGTGTTGCAGCTTTTAAGTCATCAACTATGCTCAATTAAGGCGCCATATTTTCATTGATGGGTTTTATAGGCTGGATTGGGTTGAGGATTACACGAGTGATAAGGGGAGAGGAGCAAGTCAGTTATCAAATGCCTTTGATTTGCGTGGTGGACGATAGCGATGATGATGTACTGGCGCTCAAACGATCGTTGCGCCGCCTTGAGGTGGCCAACCCGCTAGTTCATTTTGCACGGGCTGAAAAAGCCTTAGAGTACTTAACTGCTCAAACCTCCAGGCAGTCAATGGTGGGCTTATTGCTTTTGGATATTAATCTACCGGGAAAAGATGGTGTTAGCCTTCTGCAAAGTCTTCGTCAGAGTCTGCGGTATGTACCAGTTGTTATGTTTACAACTTCTGATGCTCCACTTGATATTCAGCGCAGCTATCAAGCGGGCGCAAATGCCTTTGTGACAAAACCGCTAAGTACAGTAGGCTTTATGCAGGCTATCGATCATATTATTGCCTTTTGGCTGCATACTGCACGTTTACCTTTGTCGTGTTTTGAGGCCACTGAATGAGCGATACACTCGAGCAAGAGCGCCCCATTTTAATCATCGATGACAATCCAGATGACCGCAAAGCCTATAAGCGCTACCTTAAAAAGTACAAAAATGAGTTTCCTTTAGTTGTCGAGCGCAACGACGGCTTAAATATTGAAGCGATTATTGACCAGTACAATCCATGCTGTTGCATCTTAGATTATCAATTGCCAGGTGAGAATGGCTTGCAAGTGCTTAAAAATATTAGGCATGAATACGCAGCCGAATTACTGCCTGTTATTGTATTAACCGGTGAGGGCGATGAGGAGACCGCCGTCGAAATGCTACAAAGCGGCGCGCAAGATTATTTGGTTAAAAGTGATGTCGATGCCACAAGATTGTATGGTGCCATCCGTAGTGCATTACAAACGGCAAACTTACAAAAACAATTAACACGCCTTGCGCACTATGACGCCTTAACGGGTTTATTAAACCGCAGCTTACTAATCAACCGCTTGGGTCAAGCCATTCACCGCTGCAATCGCTACAACCAAAAATGCGCCATTTTGCATATTGATATTAATAAATTTAAACCACTCAATGACGGCTATGGGCAAGAGCATGGCGATGCGATATTGCAAGAAGTTGCCGCCCGTATTCGTAAAAATTGCCGCGCCACTGATAGCCCTGCACGTTTAGGTGCCGATGAATTTGCTATTTTACTCGAGCAATTAGAAGTCGATATGTGCAATAAAATCGCACAAAAATTGATAGAGGCCATTGAGCAGCCCATTTTAGTCGACGGTAAAAATCAAACAATAAAAATATCCATTGGAATATCTATTTTTCCGGATACGGCCAGTAGCGGCGACGACCTACTAAAGCAAGCCGAGGAGGCTTTGCAGCGAGCCAAGCGCAGCGATGACCTGAGTTTTGTTAGCTTTTCTGAAAAGTACAAACGCGAATGGACGCGCCAGCAGGTATTAGAGCGTGATTTGCCTAAGGCTATTGCCAATGGTGACTTGGCGTTGGTCTTTCAGCCTATCGTGAGTACGCACGGTTACGACCTCAAGCGATTAGAGGTATTGAGCCGTTGGCCAAGAAACGATTACGAGGTTTATGCGCTAGAATTGATTGAAATGATCGACCGATTAGGCTTGGCCGAGCCTTTTCATGATTGGCTATTTTTTGAGTCTTTTAGCCAAGCTAAAAAACTCGCCGACAGTAATATTAGTGCCGATTTATGTTTGAATATTCCGGCTAACTATTGCTACAGTAAATCGATTACGCGCTCGGTAGAGGATTCTATTGCTCAGCATCAAGTAGACCCTACACGGGTTGAATTAGAAATTACGGAGTCCACGCTCATGCTTCACCCAGAGCGCAGCGTGGCGTTACTTAACCGTTTACACGATAAAGGCTTGCGCATAGCGGTAGATGATTTTGGCACAGGGTATAGCTCAATGGCGTATCTAACAAAGTTGCCGCTGGACACCCTTAAAATTGATAAACACTTCTTTTTAGATAACGCACGCGACTCACGCAATAAAAAAGTGATTAGCGCTGTAACGGCATTAGGTCATAGCTTAGGGCTCGACATTATTGCCGAAGGGGTCGAAACACAAGCCGAATTATCGTTGGCCTCTAACGTAGGGTGTGATTTACTACAGGGGTTTTATTTTGGCAAACCCTCATCGGTCAAAGATGGCTGGCCCGCATTTTTTAAGCGTTATCCGCTGATTAACCCCAAGCCGTAGCCTGTTATTGGCGGTGCTAAAAACGGTGTTGGGTTTATGCCAATCAATAAATTAACAATACGCTTTATCGCTATTGTCACATCGGTTACCCAGCGCATTGCCTTGCATGCTCTCACACCTAAGGCTGTAGAGGTGTTGCTTGCGGCCCTGCTGTATTGCGGCTGTGTATCACTGAGTATTGATTTTGCACCATCAGCGAGTTACCAAAGTGTCTTTTGGCCGGCCTCTGGTGTGGCTGTGGCACTGCTGCTGTTGCGGGGCAACCTTCATGCGTTATCGGTGATGCTCGGGGGGTTACTTGCTTACGTTACCAGTCAGCGTTTAAGCCTTAATAGTCTTTTTAATGACCCCTATACCTCTGATCTCGATGCTGTTTTTTTAGCGCATGTTTTTTTAGTCAGTAGTCTAGTGTTTGTACCGGTACTACAGGCTTATTTAGCCGCTAAATGGGTACGTTTTTTTTGCGTTGATGGCCTGTGGGTGTTTACTCATGGTGCGCAGTTATGGCGTTTAATGATGATGGCGGGGGTGTTTCCTGCCGTATTATGCGTGGCGTGTCTGTTGCCGGCGCTATGGCTGTACGCGGGCGATGCGACACTGCCTGTCTTTGATATTGCTGTGAGTTTATTCTGGGGTAATCTGTGTGGGGTGGCGATTGTAGTGCCTTGTGTTTTGCTGATTGCCATAGACAACCCATTAGTGGGTTTTAGCCGTAAATTAAAAATTGTTATACCGGTGTTGGGTTTGTTTTGTGTGTCGGCCATTTGCTATGGCGTGCTGTATCATCAGCTTAAAGTGCATATGTCTTTTGAACAAAAAACATTATTGGCTCAAAGCGCGCATAGACTCAGCGATCGCATTCACACTGTTTATCAGCAAATGCAAACTCTTCGCTTTTTTTTGATGAGCGATAAAACACACATTGATACGCTGTACGCCGCCACCGCCAAAAAAGCCTTTTTAGCCCAACAAGCGCTTAACCATGAGCTGCCCTATTTTGCGACTGCATTACTGACGGCTCAATATAATAATAAAAAAATGACTAATTATTATATTTCGCACACTTATCCGGTTAAAGCGTTTGACTCGATTAAACGCATACCCTTAGCCCGTAATGCGCGTGGCCTACACGCCTTGCAAGCCGCCGCCGAGCGCCCGCAGTGGTATGCCTTGGTTGATGTTGATGCCGGTTTAGATACCGATACGCATGCCGGCGAGGCCACACAGGTTGCGGTCTCGCCAGTTGTGATTTTAGTGCATCAGTTATTTGCTGATGATCGCTCAAGGTTATTGGCTGCGGTCATTGATATGGCGAGTTTATCGTATGGGGTTGGCTTGCAATATGCCGGCCGTTACCACGGCTTTAAAATTGACGATGAAGACTCGGGGCAAAGGTTGTTTGGGGCCGGCGATATAGTGCGTTTAACGGCATTGCCTCATGCTATTGCGTTTGAGCAGTGGCTGCAAGTGGGCGACCGCAGGTGGCGCCTTAGTGCATTTTATGACCCGCTATGGCTTGATTATCAATTACAAAATACATTATTACCCATTACGGTGCTGTTGTTGATATTAATGACGTTATTTACGCTGTTAATTTTAAGTGCACTGGTGAGTGCCGAATCATTAGAGCAGGCGGTTACAGAGCACTCTAAAATACTCGAAGAAGAGCGTATATTTTTAGATACTATTTTTGAAAATATACCGTTATTTGTTTTTGTTAAAGATGTAATAACAAGAAAATATCTCCGTGTTAATCATCATGTAGAGCGGGTGCTGGGTATGCACCCGAGTGAATATGAAGGCAAAACAGCCTATGATTTTTTTTCGCGGGCTGATGCGCAGCGCCGTACAGCACAAGAGGACCAGCTTTTAGCGCGTGGCGGTGTACTCGAGGTGGGCGAAGAGGTAGTCAATAGCTCGATAGGCCAGCGCTGGCTGTATACACGTAAATGTTTGATTTTAGATGCTAAGGGTAAGGCGCGTTATATTTTGGGTGTCGCTGAAGATATGACCGAGCGGCGCAAGCAGGCGCAAACGCTCAACGGTGTCATCGAGGCAATGCCGTTGTCGTTGCTGGTGGTCGATGGTGACGGGGTGATTACATATTCCAATCAAATGGCTCAGCGCGTGATGGCATTGGTGGTGGGTCATACCTGTCTTAAAGAGGTCTTGCCCGATTGCGATTTAGAGTTAGTAGCGCAACTATTAGAGCGTGAGTCAACAAAAAATACCGAGCCGCTACCGATTATATTAATGGCTAATATAGTAGGTCTGAATACACACTACCTACCCGTCGAGGTGACTTTTTCATCGGTGATGTGGGGGGGCGCGGTGCGCACGTTAGTGCTGATCGCCGATATATCTGAGCGCATTAAAAGTCAGCAGTCACTCAGAGACAGCGAAAACCAACTGCGTTTACTCATGGCTAATTTAGGCGAGGGTGTGTGTGGCGTCGATACGCGTGGCTGCGTAACGTATATTAATTTGGCCGCGTGTACTATTTTAGGGTATAGCGAGGCTGCGTTATTACATAAAAATTTTTATAGCGCGGTATTTACGGCCGATCGCAATGATAGTGACCCTATTTTTAAAGCTTGCTCTTTAGGGCAAAGCACGCGTACAGGTGATGCGTATTTTACGCACCAAAATGGTAGTTGTTTACCGGTCGAGTACGTATGTACCCCCTTATTAGCCGATCACAATAAAAATATGGGCGCTGTGATTGTTTTTAATAACCTGCAAGAGCGTCTAGATCAAAAACAGCATTTGGATCAGCGCAATGAATTAATTGCTTTGGGGTTAGATGCCTCGGGATTGGGCAGTTGGGAGTGGCGCAGATCAAATAATTTGATTCGCTGGAGTGCGAATATTTATAAAATATTAGATATGCAAGAGGGCAGTTTTTCGGGCGAGGTAGAAGGTTTAGCCGAGTATATACACCCACATGACCTAGCCGAGGTGCGTTTAGTGGACGAGCTTGCCAAGCAAACGCTTGAGGTAACGGAGTTTTGCTGCCGAATGCTCACGGCGTTTGGTCGCGTAATTTGGGTGACCGGTAAATACCGCTATTTTTTAGATGATACCAACCGCATTGTTCGCGCCCGAGGGGTGTTATGGGACTCGACCGATGAAACACTGCTGCAACAAGATAACCTAGAAAAAACAGAAGCGTTAAAGCGCTCAAATAAAGAGCTCGATGATTTTGCCCACATTGCCAGCCACGATTTAAAAGAGCCGCTGCGCGGCATTTCAAATTATGCAACTTTTTTACACGAGGACTATGCCAATATTTTGGATGTAGATGGGCGTAATATGCTGCATAGTATTACCCGTTTAACCTGCCACATGGAGCGCTTAATTAGTGATTTATTGAGTTTTTCGCGTTTAGGTAAAACCGAGCTGGCGTTTGGTGAGGTAGATGTTGATACTGTGGTAGTTGATGTTTTAGAGTCTTTATTACCACGCCTAGAAGAGCTAAATGTTTATGTGAGCCTAGAGGCGCCTTTAGCGACCGTATACTGCGACAAAGTAAGAGTGGCCGAAGTGTTTAGAAACCTAATAACCAACGCAATGAAATACAATGATAATACCGAAAAAAATATTGCGATAAATTGCCACAAAGCACGTGGCGAGGTGATTTTTAGTGTTAAAGATGACGGTATTGGTGTGCCTCAAGATTATCAAGTAAAAATATTTGATGTGTTTAAACGCTTACATGGTCGTAATGAGTATGGCGGCGGTACGGGCATTGGTTTAAGCATAGTGCAAAAAATAGTGGCTCAGCACGGCGGCCGTTTATGGCTAGAGTCTGAAGAGTCAAAAGGCGCGTGCTTTTATTTTGCGCTGCCTATTACACCGCCTTATAAACATACGTGAAGTACCCACCCTCAACCGTAACGCAGCCCAGTTTTGACTGTATGGGCGGCAGTTTTACAGGCAGTTTTCGGGTTTGGGTAGGCCAGCAATCTTGGCGCCATATTTGGCTGGGCTACCGGGAAATAACTTCAGCAAATAAATACTGCCTGACTTTTCTTTGCCTAAAGTGCTGGCAATGTATTTACTGAGCGGCCGCATGGCGGGCGCTAGGTCAAACGTTTTATAAAATGTTTGTAAGCTGGTAATAATCTCCCAGTGTGCGGGTGTCAGGGTAATGCCTTCTTGTTGGGCAATGTGCTGGGCGATTTCAGGGGTCCAGTCTTCTAAATGTAACAAAAAACCTTCAGGGTCTAGCGGCGCGTTAATATCACTCATGCGTATTCACTTATACGTTTTATCGATTGAATTCCGGCTGTTATCTCATAGCCTTTTTTATCTAATAATCGTTTGTATTTAATACCAACTTTGTACCGGGTTGTATTCACAGCTTAGTGCCACAAATTGACGGTAATGAATACGGTTTACTGTTTGGCTCAGGGTTAAGCCCCGGGCTTTGATGTCCTCTTCTAAGGCATAAATGAGCGGGCGCTTTGCCAGTGCTGCATGGGTGGCAAGCGCATACACGCCATCGTTAATAAACATCAAAGCATCATCAGCGGCGGCCACCGCGAGGCAGTTTTTAAGAGCGAGAGGGTTGTTTTGGCTAACAATATGTAATGTCATTAAAAGCTCAGTACTTGTTTGGCTTGGCGAATAAGCACGCCAATAGTCGCATCGCTAACGGGTTTAGCCGCTAGATAAAAATCGCTAAGGTCGAGTTGTCGCTCATCGAGCCCGCTGGCTTGTGCGTAAAGTGCGTCAATCCCAAACATGGGCAGCGCGCTGGTCATTTTTTGATGGTTTTTACGTTGTGCGCTGGCAGTATCTTGCTCGCTTTTGAGCTGCCATAAACCCTCACCCATAAAAATAATAGCCATATTTTGGTCAAAGGCACCGGCAGCCAATGCCGCCTCTAGGCCTTCGCGGCCCAAGCTACTGCCGTAGGGGCTGTGGCTAAAAATAAAGAGTAAATCATATTGCGCGATATGTGTTTGGGCTTCCATTAAGGGCTTCCGATAGGGTTGTAGGTATTGCTAGGCGTAGGTGTCGTTAGCGTAGGTGTTATTAGAATAGGTGTTATTAGATGTAGATGTGGCTAGGCAAATGTAATGGTGCGATCACTGTGGGCGGTCGCATCAATCAGCTGGCCTAAGCCGCTAAGTTCGCTGCCATCGAGCAGGTTATTTGCCAGTGCGCGCTGCGCTGTTTGGTGGCGTCTTTGCTCGTTGTCGTCTAATACACCGCGCCTAAGTGCTGCGGCAATACACACTACGCTATCGAGCTGATACTGCGTAATAAGAGCCTGCCAGGCGGCCGGCAGGTCAAACTCCCCTTGGGGGGTAATGGCTTGTGCATTGAGGTTGTGCACGCCTTCGCCGTAAAAAAAGAGGCGATGAATACTGTGGCCTTCTTGGAGTAGGCACTGCGCAAATTGATACGCGTTATAAGCCGTGCTTCCCAGTAGCGAATGCGGAGCGGCATGAATAACAAGGGTAAAAAGCATAATAAGCGACTCGCAATGATAAAAAGGCGAATGATACGCATAAAAAAACCGCCCGTAAAACGGGCGGTTTTTAATGTTTACAGCAGGGCAGTTTAGTCGTCGTTTAAAAAGCCTAAAAGGTGTAACAATGCGGTAAACAAGTTGAGAATATCTAAATACAAGCGAACGGTTGCCATAATATAGTTGGTTTCGCCGCCGTTAATGATGGCGCTTGTGTCATACAAAATAAAGCCCGACATCAATAAAACAACGACAGCGCTAATGGCTAGGCTGGCAGCAGGCATATGAACACCAAATAAGCCCAACACCATAAACGCCAAGCTGGCTACAACAACAGTAATAAGGCCAACCATCAAAAAGCCACCCATAAAGCTAAAATCTTTGCGGGTAGTGAGTACATAGCCTGATAAAGCAAAAAACACCAGTGCAGTACCGCCAAGCGCTTGCATAATAATCATGCCGCCATTTGCGGTGCCCATGTAGTAGCTAAGTGTAGGGGCAAGGCCTGCACCGAGCATTGCGGCAACGGCAAAAACCGCCAAAATGCCTTTAGATGAGTTAGCTACTTTAGGTAAAACAAACCACAAAACACCAATGGCACCAAAAGAAAGTACCATACCCATAATATGGGATAAGCCAATTGCCATGCCTATAGACGCAGAGATGGCGCTGACTAACAAGGTGACAGATAGCAGGCTGTAAGTATTGCGTAAGACTTTGTGGGTCTCAACGTGTTTAACGGAACTGGCAGAATAGGCCTGTTGCATGGTCGTGCTCCTAGATAATAAAAATCATTAAAAAGCGTAGTAGCAGCAGCTTTTAAAAAGCGGCTTTGCTTATTCGCTAATCTTGGTGGTCAGACTACCAAAAATCAAGTAAGTGCGATAGATATTTTCAAACCTTACGCAACTGCCTTTAAAAGCGATTAAACCTTACAAAATAAAGGGTTTAGTGGCTTAAGCATCAGGTGAATTGCCTGTACCGCGAGCGCGGTGCACCTGTAGTTAGTGGTCAACCCAAGTAGCGGTCAACCCAAGTAGTGGTAAACCCAAGACGCGCCCAAGTTTTTAAGTATGCGCCGGTGCCCTTAAGGGCGAGAAAGAAATACATTACCCAATAATACGTGTTTTGTGCTTCCCCTCCTCGATATTATGCGCCTGCACTGTCTAATAAGGGGCTCCTGCCCCGATGCGCGGCTCAAAGCCTTGCATGCCCAGGCTACGCCCCTTTGAGCGTCGTGCCGAAAAACAGAACACTACGACTAATTGGATAGGTGATTACGGCCTCGCCCTTTAGACTGCACTTAATACTTTAAATGCAGTATTTGCAGGCTTTAATAACTGTTTTGGCAGTATTAGTAGGCGTTTTAGCCAAACAGCCCTTGCAATAACAGCTTAGGTTATAAGGACATTTTGATTAGCTGTTTTAGCCGATGAGTGGTTGTTTTTTAATCACTCAGGGCGCTATATTTTAAGGTATAGATTAATTAGTGAAGGGGTACCCTATGCCATTGCCTGCTAGTATTTTGCACATGCTGGAAACCAATAATATTCATTATGAGCTACGCGAATCCCTTCCTAAGCAGCCAGTGGCCGCCAGCGTGCAAGCGTGTTTGGTTAAATCACTCTTGCTCAAAGACAGTAAAGGCTGGGTGCAGGTGCTACTACCCTGGAACAGCATTCTAGATCTGGATGCTGTTGCTAATGAGTTTAGTCGCAACCTTAAAGCGGTGAGCCAAGAAGAGCTTGCAGACACACTCGCTAAGGTGGGCTTAACCGCCGTCCCAGCGATACCGCAATGGCAAAAAAATATTACGCTGGTCGATAGCGCATTACTCGAGTTTGGCACCTTGTGGCTAGAAACCGGCGATCATGAGCAAATGCTTGAGGTAAAGCGCGAGGTTTTTTGCGCCATGGTAACTGCCGCTAATGTGGCCAGTATTGCCTCGCGGGCACCGGAGCTACTGGCATCAAATGCTGGCGATGGCGCGCAAATATCAGCCTCGGTACAGCGCTTTACACAGCTGCGCATTAAACAACGCCTAGAAGACACTCTAGAGCTCCCGCCTTTACCCGATACCGCACGGCGCATTATTAAATTGCGAGCTAACCCCGAAGCCGATATTAGCGATTTAACCGATATAGTCGAGCTAGACCCATCATTGGCCGCCCAGGTGGTTAGCTGGGCGGCTTCGCCTTATTACTCGGCACCAGGCAAAATCAAGTCGGTCCACGATGCCATTGTGCGTGTATTGGGCTTTGATATGGTGCTTAATTTGGCGCTTGGCTTGGCGCTGGGTAAAACCATGAGTACCAGTGTTATGAACCAAAAACAAATAGCGGCTTATTGGCAGCATGCTATTTGTGTGGCAGCGGTGGTCGAGGGCTTGGTAACGAGCATTCCCCGAGAACATAGGCCGGCATTCGGCATGTCTTATTTAGCCGGTTTGTTATGTAATCTTGGCCATCTTGTTTTGGCTGAGGTGTTCCCGCCGTATTACACCAATATCAGTCGCCACCTAGAGGCCAACCCCCATATTCAAAGCCATGCCGTAGAGCAAAGTGTGGTGGGGGTAAGTAGCTGTCAAATTTCTAGCTGGCTGCTCGAAACATGGAGTATGCCAAACGAGGTAATCACCGCCTTAAGGCAGCAATTTAACCCTAATTATCAAGGCGAGCACGCCGAGTACGCGCATTTACTGTTTGTGGCCGAGCAGCTACTTGCCCGCAAGGGCATAGGTTCGCGGTTTCCTGTACCTATCCCAAATAAGCTGTTTGAAGGCTTACACCTAGACCCCGAAACAGCCGATGCCACTGTTGATAATGTTTTAGCGTCGTGCGAAGCGCTCGATGATATTGCCGCAAAGATGATGGGCTAGCTCGATCGACGAGTCGCTTTGTTTAGCGATTACGAGATAGCGCATCATTGACAAATATTGACCAACAGCAAAAAAATCTCAAAAAAGCCCCTTAACGGCCGCCGTTAAGGGGCTTTTTTTTAAATTGTTGGTGGAGCTATATTGCACCATTAAATCATTTAACTCTTTCAGGCACCCCAAGCACTGTGATTTCACTTCTCGATAACTAAGTTTCTTACTGCGCTTAAATGCCCAAAAAATAACCCATCAGCACCCTGCCAAGAGGGATTTGTTAACTTGACTGAATAGTTACCTTTTAGCTTACTTTTCTGAAGTCAATGTATTAGCCGAGCATAAGCTAGACCCGCGTCTAATTTTAAGTCAGTGGTTATTAAAGCGCTCAAAAATTAATATGACATGACGGTTTTTTTAATGGTTATTTATAGTGAGTATATGTTTTTGTGCTTTGTGCTTTGTGCTTTGTGCTTTGTGCTTTGTGCTTTGTGCTTTGTGCTTTGTGCTTTGTGCTTTGTGCTTTGTGGGTTGGGTTGGGTTTAGTTGGATTTGATCGGGGCGCCACCCGCGTCACCCATTCAAGGCACGCGGCAAGTACTTCCCTGTAGGCTCTAGTCGGCATCCTGCGTTCTAAGGCCCTGAATAGATGACGCGGGCGGCTTTTGGCTGACGATTTGGGGTTTTTTAATGATTATTTAGGGTGAGTGTATTTTTTTGTGATTTATGCCACAAGCCGACAAGGGGGTGACAACTATTCTGACACTGTGTTTGCAATAGCCAGGCTCAATGTCGATATTTAAGCGCTCTAGTACTCCTCTGGCAGACCATTGGGGCCCTCTTTGGGGTTGAGTTTGATGACAAGGTGAAGGTGTTTGCTCATGACTCATAGGCGCAGATTTAGATAGCAAATATGGAGCTTAATAGCTGAATACGTTGCTCGATCAACGTACACGGATGTACTAATACTAGGCGCGCAGGAGCAAGCCAATAGTGCAGCTACGTCTATGTTCGTAGCTTTTGCCGTTGAATTTATCATAGCTACACAAAAAAACTACGCCTTACGCAGCGCGTTGTGATGTTGTAAAAGGCGGTATCGTCTATCGAAACCAGTTGCTTGCGCGGTTGCGCCCTGCCTGCTTATTTTGCGCGCCAAATCCAAGTTGCATTAATAGCTAGAAGCTATTAGCATGCTATGTTTATGCTCGGCGGGTTTTGGGGTCGGTGTATCTCTTTGTAGTGCAAGTTAATGTAGTGCAAGCTAAACGCAGTGGTCGGTAGCCTTGGGTGGCTCATAGTATGGCCTTGCGTTTGCGTCACTTGCAGCATTGCTATTAGGGTGACTAGCTAAAGCCAGTGGCAAATAGACCCGCGATGATAAGCCGCGTGCCTATCCTAAAGTGCCTGTCCTAAAGTGCCTGTTTAAATATTTAGCGTCAATACTAGCGTCAATAAAGGAAGTTATGAACACCGCAAAAATGTACATCTCCAAGCTGGGTATGTTGAGTGCCATTGGGCAGGGCGCTAAAGCAAATTATGCGGCGGTACGGGCAAGCATTAGCGGCTATGAAGATTCGAACTATGCCGCGCCACAAGGCGGAGAAGGGTCGCCATTATTGCCGGTTAAAATGGCGTTGGTGCCCGAGTCCATATTGCCTGAAATTGACGATGCCGTCTTTTTGTTAGGCGCTTATAGCCGCTGGCATGAGCATTTATTGCGGCTGGCCCACTTACCCATGGTTGAGGCGATGGCAGGCTATAGCGATGAACAGCCTGTGCCTTTGCTCTTATCTTGCCCCGAAAAGTACACGCAGCAGCCCGACCAGTTACCCGAGCATTTTTTATCTGATTTAATTATCCAAACAGGCTTACCCATTAATAAGGGCTTGAGCCGTTTGTTGCATACCGGGCGCCCGGGTGCATTGGGTACCTTACAAATGGCGCAAACCCTTTTGAGTCAAGATGATGTGCCTGCGGTATTGATTGGCGGCGTTGATAGTTTTCAGCGGCCAGAGCTTTTACGAGCGCTATTATCGCAAGCACGTATCAAACATGGTGTGGCAACAGATGGTTTTGTGCCCGGTGAAGGCGCAGCATTTATTTTGTTAACTAAAAACCCCGCGCTCGCTTTGCAGCATAATGGGCAGGCCATACGCCTATTACCGGCGGGTAATAGCAAAGAGCCAGGACACCTCTATAGCGATGAACCGTATTTTGGTGAAGGCCTAGCGCAAGCGACACGCTCAGCGCTAAGCGGTTATCAAGGTGCCCCTATTGCAGCCGTTTATAGTAGTATGAATGGCGAGCATTATTGGTCTAAAGAGTTGGGTGTCACAATTATTCGCAATCAGCCTCAGCTTGCCGAGCAATACACCACCGAGCACCCCGCCGACTGCCTAGGTGATACAGGTGCAGCGGCTGGAGCATTTTTAATAGGGCTTGCGGCACAAGCCATGCTGGAGTCCAGCGCCACATCGCCAAGCCAAGGCGCGTCGCTTATTTTATGCTCTGCAGATAACGCTTCTCGCTCGGCGGCTATTATTGTAAACACGGCTGTAAACACGGCTGTTAATGCCGTGCAAACGGCACAAAAAACCTGCAATGACGCAAGCATTTAATTCAACCACTGATAATAAAAATACGCCACGGAGTAATCATGACTGAAATTGGCGAAGGGATTGCCGTTACCCCCATTACACCAGAAGATGACAATGAAACTCATCATGCGGGTGTCATGCTGTGCTATCCCAATGGTAAACCTTACACAAAACGGGCGCCTTTATCGTTTTCTGCCGATGGCTATGAAGGTACTGGCTTGTTTAATTTTGAAGGGCAGTGGGTCAACACGTTTCTTGCCCCTGGCGCCTCGGTTACGTATGAAATTGGCCGTGATGTTACGGATGAAATGGTCGCTACGCGCACCGATATTAAAGCGGTACTCGACAGCATTATTACCGCCGAACGCGCCGATAAAGACAGCCAAGATGCACGGCTAGCCCAAGAGGATTGGCTCACCCAAGGTTTGATTTTGACCGGTGCTTTTTTAACCGGTGTGGGTGAGGGAGCTGTGGGTATTTTTGAATTTGCAGGCGAGGCGCTAGAGTTAGGCGGCAAAGCCATGTGGATGAAAATTCAAAGTGACATAAATGCCATTGAGGCCGGCTGGCAAAAATACATTGAGGGCGATGAAGCTGCGTTTTTTGATAGCCTTAATGAAAAAAACACAGAAGACTTTGCCGCGATATTTGGGATAACACCTAAGGCACTAGCGCAACAAATGATGGAGGCCTATCGCATAATGGCCTTTGTTATGGATGATGCCGAAACGGCAAAACTGTTGCTCAGCTTTGCCGTTGATTACGCCAAGGCACAGTCCCGCGTTGAAACAGCCAAAATTGTTGGCTCTGCCGCATTTGATATTATTTTAGGCGCTATCCTCGCGCTCACCACCGGCGGTGCCGGTAATGCTGCGCAAGTTGCCGCCAAAATGCGACACGCCTCTTTATTTAAAAACCTAGCCAGGCACTTAAAAAAATTCACCCGTTTAGGCGAGCAAAAAATGCTCCGCAAAAGCGTGACGGGTAAGCTCGATAAAATTGTTAAAGAAAAGGTTAAGTTTCCTAAAAAACAAACCCTAGAAAAAAACCCGCCCAAAAATGAGAGCTTTAAAAAGCAACAAAATAAGCAAGGCGGTAATGACCAAAGCAAAGCCTCCCAAGACACAGCAAGCCAAGACGGTACAAAAGGCGATAGCCAGACCGGCGAGCCCGGTAAAAATAAAAATGGTGACACCTGTAGCGCAGATAATAAAACCTGCCAAGGCGGCGAACCCATTAGCCTTGTGACAGGCGAAGAAATTTTACCACTGACCGACTTTAACCTTGAGGGCCCTCTGCCTTTAGCGTGGGAGCGTAAATACAAAAGCAGTAACCCCGATAATATTGGCCTAGGCCATGGTTGGACGCACGCTTTTGGGCAAAAGCTTATCGTACAAAACGATAAAGTGGAATTGCATAACGAAGAAGCTCGCATTATTGTGTTTAACTTGCCAAGCATTGGCAGTCGCTGTATTAATACCGTAGAGCAGTTGCA
>CANLTI010000036.1 GCA_947494095.1 uncultured Pseudomonadales bacterium | reverse complement strand
CACTTAATTATCACTCAGGGCTATAACGGCGGGCGAATATTAAACAAATTGGCTAACTATTACTAGGAGGCCCTGGGCTTCACTGACGAGGGGTTACACGCGTTTGGTCGAGGTAACAGCCTTGTTTGCATGGACGGCCTAGATTTGAGTGATATGCTAATAAAAAAAATCGGCTTTAAGAGCGTTCTAGCTAAGAAGGTCCGTCGTGCAGCCGAAACAGGCAAGCCATTTGTGCGGCTACGCGATCTTATTTAGTAAAGCAAAACGGGACCAGCTGGGACAGGCCGTCGATTTAAGATCAATAAAAATAGCGGCTTACATCACGTTAAGGCCGTTGATCCAAAAGTAGATGGCCGTCGCTAAGACGTTATGTATACAGCCGTACTGCGAAGATTTTTATCTAATCTTGATGCTGTAAGGGCTGAAGGATAGATTGGTCAATATTCAATAAAAATACCCCTTGGCTGTATATTGCGTCGCTGCGACGGGGATTCAAATTTTACAACTATTAATAGTGTTAAATTATGAATTTTGATACTTTACTAATTGGAAAAATTTTAGACCCTATACATGGAACAATTAGAATTACTTGTTTTGAAAAAAATGTCATTAATCATCGACTTTTTCAGCGATTACGAACAGTAAAACAAAATACCTTTCTTTATAAAGTCTTTCCATCTGCGATGCATAGCCGTTTTGAACACTCGTTAGGCGTAATGCATATATCTTATAAAATATATGAAAATCTAGTTTTGAACTCTCATAGATATAAAGCTAAATACCCCGACGATTTACTTTTTAAGCATATAGAAAAAATTCCAAACATAAAAATTCAAGAGTTACGTTTGGCCGCTTTACTACATGATGTAGGGCATGGACCAATGTCGCATCAATTTGATTCATTTTTAATGAATAAAAATCAACTGATTGAATATATTGGAGATGAGCATAAGGACATCTATGATTTAATTGATGACGAGGATAGCGTTACACATAAACATATTTCTCTACTTTTCATTAAGAAAATAATATCAGATGTTTATCTTACTGATGTTGATCTTACTTATTTTGGTCTTACTGAAAAAATAAATATTGATAATATTATATCTTTAATTGAATCGAATTATAAAAAATCAGAAATTTTATTTGAATTTGAAAATAATAGCTATAATATACTTCCTCTTTTTTCGTCGTTAATATCTTCCAGTCCGATTGACTCAGATAGAATGGATTACCTTTTAAGAGATAGTTATTTTTCCGGTGTTAAGTGTGGGATATACAATATTGAACGCCTGTTAATGTCAGTAATCCCTGTCGTCAAAAAAAACAGGGTCTGTTTGGCATTTAAAGAAAGCTCACTCGATTCAATATCTGAATTTGTTTTTTCAAGAATGAACTTATTTAGTCAGGTTTATTTTCACAAAACTAATCGCGCTTTTTCTGCCATGCTATCAAAGGCTTGTGATTTAATTGTAGCTAAAGGCAAAAGTGAACTTATTACCAAGCTATATAACCTTGAGAAAAATTGCGAGAGAGATAATTTAGACCTGCTTCAGGATTTCTACTTAGATAATTCTGATGACTATTTTATAAATGAATCAGTACCTAAATTACTTTGTGACATCGAAGTTGCCGAAGGTTTGATAAACGGAATTATTGATAGAAAGCCTTGGAATAAGTTATATGAGGCAAAGTTTTATAAATCAGGAACAATAAAAGAGGGGATAGATAAAAATCTTGTTTGTAGCATAAGGAATGAACTTAAAAATATCCTGAAAGATACATTTAATAGCGATGAATATATCATCGACATAATGACAGATAATGCATTTAAAGATATTAGTAAAACCGAGATACAACTTTTGGTCAAAGACTATGAGGGGAATTATGAAGCTAAGCATATTTCTGAGTGCGGGGATAAGCTAAATATTTATCAGTCGTTAAGGTATTTCATTAGAGTTTTTACTGAACCTAAAACTAATGAAAGTAACTGGCCATCCATACAAGCTGAACTTGATAAAGTAACAAATACTATTCTGTATAAAAAATAATTATGATAACCAGCTGGACAGGCGCTCATTTTAATAACAACCAAGTATAAAAACGAAAACTTAATAACCCACTAAACTACTTACAAGAACAGGCACCCACTTTTTGCCCGTCATCACACTCCCCCAGCTACTGCCACCCACTAACTAAAACACTCGTCAGGCCCGTACGGTGATTCTTTTCAAAGCCTTTGAGGCAGGATGCCGAGTGGAGCCATCAGGGATGATTTTACGGCGTTTTTGAAAAGATTCATCGTGCGGGACGAGATATAACCAGCTGTGACAGGCGCTCTATTTATTCACGTCGATGCTCATAACTTTTATCTGTGCATTTATCTTCACCCGTTAAAACGAGCGCTTTATACACCGTGATCAATAATTTACGGGTCTATGACATAAAAATATCAGATATTAAAATATAGCCAAAACCACTTACAAGAACAGGCACTCGCTTTTTGCCTGCCATCACACTCCCCCAGCCACTACCGACCCACCAACTAAAACACCCGTTAGGCTCGTACGGTGACTCTTTTCAAAGCCTTTGAGGCAGGATGCCGAGTGGAGCCATCAGGGATGATTTTACGGCGCTTTTGAAAAGATTCATCGTGCGGGACAAGATATAGCCAGCTGTGACAGGCACTCATTTTTCGGCGCTTCAATACCCCAAAAAAACCCATCAGCCCGCTATGACTTCAGTGCAAGATAAACCGGATAATGACTATTACCTAAAAACGTATTATGCATCGGGGCGACGCATAACTGGGGAACTGCCAAGGCAATTGATTTAAGGTCAATAAAACAGCGGTTTACATCACGTTAAGGCCGCTGAACTAAAAGTAGATACCCGTCGCTAAGACGTTATACATAAAGCCGTACTGCGAAAATTTTGATCTACGCTTGACACTGTAAGGGCTGAAGGATAGTTTGGTCAATATTCAATAAAAATACCCCTTCGCTGTATATTGCGCCGCTGCGACGGGGATTCAAATGTTATATTTTATCGAGATTTAGCATGAAACATCTATTATATATTCTCCTTGTTTGCATGGCTGGCTGCGCTTCTACACAGAGTAAACAAAATATTCAGTCGGCAGGAGAGCTAACTAATTTAATGCTAGATCGGTTGGATAGGGCTTCTTTGATAAAATATGAAAGCATAGATAATGAATCTGATTTCTATTTATTATCTAGAATGCTTACGTCTTGCTCTATAGCAAATGAAAAGTACGCAAAAATGCCATCGGTTTTATCTGGTAACGCCGTGTTTAAAAAGCTTACAACGACTATGGGGGAAATCTACAATATTACTCTGTACCAGCTAGTTCGACGCTATCTGACCTATGAAGGCGTTTTAAAAAATGGAGTCCGACAAGGCTCCGAGGACACATATACAATAATGCTTCGATCTGAGCGTACAGGTGAGGATATTGAGAGCTTAATTCACTCTATAAATAAGGAGTGTATAGCTACATTTAAAAATAGGTTGGAGTCGGCAATTGATCTTAAATCGGTCTAAATATAACAAAGCCAGTAACGGCTAGTCACACGGACAGTTCAATGGTCAAATTTGGATATACCATCGCTTACGTATCAGATGTAAACGAAGCGATTTCATTTTTTGAAAAAGCATTTGGAATGGTACGTAAGTTTGTCACCGAAGAGGGGGATTACGGTGAGCTGGATACCGGCGAAACTACGCTGGCTTTTGCGTCTCACGAACTAGGCGCCTCTAATTTTAGTGGTGGCTATGTTAATGGCTCAGCCTCTGATCAACCGTTAGGTATTGAGATCGCTCTAGTAACACCCGATGTTAGTGTAATTCATGCATCCGCACTGGAGAATGGCGCAAAAGAGCTAAAGGCTCCGCAGGAAAAACCTTGGGGACAGGTAGTTTCTTATGTCCGTGCACCATCAGGTATTCTTTTGGAGCTGTGCACACCGGTGACCGGCTAAGTTATAACAAACGTAGTCAGTGCGACATTTTTTTCCGCGCTTTTTGCATGCCTGTCGTCACATAACCACTACCGACCCACCAACTAAAACACCCGTCAGGCCTGTACGGTATTTTTTTCAAGGGAAACGCGGGGCAGGCACTCGTTTTAGTACTAAATACATGTCTTTTCTTAGCCATGTCATACTCCTACCCCTGTAAAATAGCACCTAACGATGCGTCCGATATTATTAAAAACTTACGTTAAAAAATAAGTTGCAATACTGATTTATAGCATTGAAGTTGGGGCTTGCGAAATGCTTATAATGCTATCGATCGCTAGTGATCAGAAGCACTCAAGGCGAATTGGGATAAATCAACGCTTGGGTTAGAGATCCACTGATTTATCATTTCCGCCCATTTTAATTTTAGATTTAAATCTTGCCATTCTAGTTTTGCATTTTCGCTCATCTTCTTGTAGGCATCCAAATTACTACAAATTGATACAATTTTTTCACTTAAATCTACTGAATCCTTCTCTCTAAAGAAAACGACGCTTCCCCTCAAACCAACACGCCCAATAAACATTGGATGGTCTGATGCGACTACAGGGGTGTGCACCATTAAACTTTCCATAATCGTCATCGGCAAACCTTCTGGACATGAGTGACGACTTGGCACAACTACAACATCAGATTTATTCATATTAGAAACCACTTCTTCATGGTCTATTAATCCTAGCATCTCAATTTTACTGCGGATTCCCAGTTCGGCAGCAAAATTAATAAGCTTCTCTCCTTCACCTTTCCCCGCAATTTTCAGTATAAAATCTCTGCCGGATTTATGTAACTCGCTCATTGCACACACTAAATCAAAAATCCCTTTTGAGTGAGATATTGTACCTGCATAAAAAATAACTATTTTATTTTCAGTTAAGTCATTTGATATATTCTTTTTCCAGTTTTACGGATTGTCAGAGTGTTCCCAATCATACGGCAATATTTTGCTGGAATTTACCCCCAGGTTTTTTAATGATTTGGCTGCGTTTATTTGATGGTTTGCAACCCACTCTATAGACTTAGATTTCAACTCCCTTGCCAGCATAAAATTTCTTAGTTTCGTCTTTACTTTCCAAATGGGAACATTATCAAAAGAATCAGCAAATACGGGGAGTGTATTTATTTGACGCTTCCTTAAGAACCTCAAAATGCTGTAATCTGGAGTCCGTAAAATAACGGCATTAGGAGAAAATTGTGATATTTCATTTTCTATTAATGTATAGTCGGTTTTATGTGTATTCATCCCGACCGCAATGAGATTATTCTCTAGTTCAACTCTATAGCCTTCTGTTTTTAATGTCAGTACCATAACATTTATATTGCTTCTAGCTTGTTGCACAACGGAATTTACGGAATATTTTTGCCCATAATAATTCTCCTTCCCATCATTTTTTATAAGACGATTGTATGCTTCCGAAAAATCACCCGCATATTGGATATGTAGAATCTTCACGATTTACCTCTTACTATAGAAATTATGCGCCTAAGGATACTAGCCACCAAGTTCGCGCGTGAGCTGAGCCAAAGCTATGCAAGATAGGTCTTGACGGTTAGCGCGACAACATTAACATATTATTCACCGAGTTCAATACAGCAAAAAATTAAACAGCACTACCTATAGTGACATACCTAGAGCCCTCCCACTTAAATAGCGACACAATAGGGCCGCATTAGACGAATTTAGGTGGGTTACTGCGTTATTGACTGTCACCAACAACACCGGATCTACTCATCTCATCAAAAAAAGCGCCCATTGATATCATCAAGCATTTCTCAGATATCAAAGATCCTCGTATCGACCGCCAAAAATTGCATGCTCTTTCCGATATTTTATTCATTATATTTTTCGGTGCAATGTTCTGGTCTAATAAAACCGGGTACTTTAATAAGAGATAATGACCTCAAAAAATTAAGGTGCTGATATGGCAAAACAAAATGACACTAAGCTTTATTGATTAGCGTGTCGCCACGTTAAAACAGTTACCGATAACACATTAATTTAATAAACCAGCCGGGACAGACATTCGTTTTAATAACAACCAAATATAAAAACGGAAATTTAATAAACCACTAAATCACTTAAAAAAGACACTCGATTTTTGTCTGTCGTCACATAATCACTGCTAAAACACCCGTCAGGCCCGTACGGTAGTTTTTTCAAATGAGGCAAGATGCAAAGTAGAGCCATCAGGGATGATTTGACGGGAATTTTGAAAAGAATCATCGCGCGGGGCGAAATATCACAACAGGATACTTACAATAACAGCTCGCTTTTACCTGTCGTCACACTCCCCCTGCACTACCGACCCACCAACGAAAACACCCGTCAGGCTCGTACGGTGACTCTTTTCAAAGCCTTTGAGGCAGGATGCCGAGTGGAGCCATCAGGGATGATTTTACGGCGCTTTTGAAAAGAGTCATCGTGCGGGACGAGATATCAAAGGCACCCTCATAAACAGCATTGATTTTTACCCCTGATTTTAATTAAACATTTACGTAACTATTCAGAGGTGCGTAAATCGGGCACTAATGAATCATTTGCTGGGCCGCTCAAGCCATCCATGGTCGCTATATAAGCGCTCCCGGCGTTTAAATGCCCAGAAAATAACCCATCAGCACCCTGTTAAGAGGTTTTTTTGGCTCGGCTGAATAGTTACACATTTACAAAGATAGGCTCAACACAAAAAAAGCCCCCCGCTTGCGCGAGAGGCCTTTTAAAAGAGTATTAAAATATGCCTATTATTTTACAAATAACCACATACTTTAAACACTTAAATTAAATATTAAAATTAAACATGAGCGCTGGCTTAATTACAGCCCACGCGTGTTTTGCTCACGGTAATATTATCGTAACGCATGGTTGCGCCTTGGCTACCGCCCCAACCTAAATGCACGTGGCGCACATCGGGGGTAAAGTTATCCGAAAAAGAATTATACCAGCGATCTTGAAAGGGCCCTCGCGTACCGGTCATTTCTAAACCCGTCAGTGCTACACCGTCTTTCCACATACGCATAACGTTTGCATCGTTATCATAAAAAAGCTCAAAACAAGAAGAATCGCCAACACTGTAAGCACTCGTGGTGGCATCGGCACCCGGCGAGAATATTTCGGGAGACAGGGTATCGCCAAAGTTGCCAACATTCCATACTAACAAATCATTATTAAAAATACGCAAACGCATAGACTCTTGTTTAAGGGCGGTATAATCGCCGTTGCCCACCAACATAAACCACTTATTGCCCTGTGTTCCACTCACTAAGGTGGCATCAAATTTAACATAGGCAGAGGCTCTGTTTTCGAGTGCTTTTAAATTAACCCAGCCCCCACAATTAGAGCCCGATGTCACCTCTAGTGCGCCGCCTGTAATATTGAAGGAGCTACCGCCATTGTCACAATCTTCAAATGCCAACCCGGCAGGCAAAGTCGTGCCCGAGACAGCATCAAAGTTTTCACTAAAGTCACCTGCCGCATTACCACTACCGCCGCTATCACCAGAGCCAGAAGAGCTAGCTCCACCCGCAGCAGGTAATGTATTCATGTTTAACGCGCCCCAAACATAATCAGTCAATTGCTCGGCACAATCGCCTACAGGTTTGCAAGCGGGCATGCCACCACCACCGCCATTTTTAATGATTTCTAACATTTGGTTATATGCAGTGGCAGTATCGGGGGCATTGTTAATTGCTTTTTTAACAACCTGAGCACTCTCGCCATCGCCATTAGCGCCATGGCAAAGCGCACAGCTATTAGGGCTACTATAAAGTGCCTCGCCCGCCGCCATACGCGCTTGATCGGTTGGGCCGCTAGGCGCTGGTGCACTTGAACTTGCCATGCTCGACGATGCAACAACCGGTGCCGAGCTGCTAGATGCCATGGTGGCTGTATCAAAACGAATTTCAAAGGTACGAATAGAGATATTCATCTCTTTAAAGTCTTCTTGTGGCTTAGGGTTAGGTGGGTTATTACCCCACTTACTGTACCCGTAAAAATCGCGCACCGTATAGCCATGAGTGGGCGCTAAGCCGCTGCCTTTGGTTTCTGGGTTTAAAGCAATACGCGTTGGTGTTGTTAAATAAGCCGTCGCTGCATCGACGGGCGTTTTTTGCCAGTTGGCATCCTTCCAAAAATACAAGGTATCTTTAGGAATAGTGACACGCACCCATTCGTCGCGGTAAAAGTCTTGGTCAATTTCGAGATACGCCTCAGCACGAATCTCAGAGCCACTAGCATCGGGGTCACCTAACGTAATCGCCAAGTTAAATTTACCGTTATCTAATTGATCTACCTGATCAGCGGTAATAGCCGGTACTAGGGTATCTAACAAATCTTGCTTAGAGGGGATATTGCTTAAATTGCTGTTAATACGCAGCTCAAGCACAATACTTTCGATATCGCCAATGGTGCGACCATTGGCAAAACCTAAACGGCTCCAGCCATTAGAGTGCTGATTCATGCCATTATCATGCACAATTTTTTTCAGCCATGTACCTTGCTGTATATCCCAGCCACAGGTGCCGTCTTTGACCAGATTAGAGGTTAAGGTGTAATCGGCAGAGTTGCCTGGGCGAGAGAGGTTTGCGTACTCGGCATTTGTGAATGTTTTGTTAAAAAAGTTGCCATCAAAATTTCCCGAGCCATCAAATAGCACCATCGCATCGCCGCTAAAGCCATCATCAAAGTCACAGTCAATTTTTTCAATGGTCCACGCATAAGAAGGCGCTGCGCTGCTAGTGGTAGCCGACGAGGGCGCAACAGAGCTGCTTACTCTATCGACACTACTCATACTACTTACCGAACTCATGATAGGGTCGCTAGACGAAGCCATCGCACTACTCGATGGTACAGTCGATGGCACAGAAGATGACGCCACACTGCTCACCGGTTGCGCGACGCTAGAGCTCGCCTTGGGCGGCTGACTACCACCTGAACACGCCGATAGCGCCACCGATGCAGTACCTAGTAATAATGAGCGCCAGTGGCTAACCACTAACTGTTTAATTGAGAGCTTGTGCATAAAATACCTCGAAGTACATTTTCGCTAGCTGCAGCTAGCCTTTGTTCCAACTACTGTGTAGCACCGTTAATCGCGTGGAACAATCAACAGCCAATGCCCCAATTATAAATAGTAAATAGAATAAAATTGGCTCTAGCGCACATAAGTGAGTTTTAGTTCAAAATTCGAGCAAATCATTGCTGGTAAACCCATCATTTTTGATATTTTCTCGCCTCTAAGCTAGCTAGATGGGTTGACCACAACAGATAGATACGACCCAAAGAAAGTAACCATAATATTGATCTATTCATTGGAATAATCGTACTAACGCCCGCTTACACTCTAGCTTAATAGCTTGAGCACCGTAATGATGGTTATGGTAATGATCGTTACTGTAAAATAATAATAGAGGAACAGGCGTTAATATGCCTGAATACCAGCCAATAAACTGTTAGGTATATTCAACAAAAAGGTATTTATATTTATGTTAGAGTCTTATTCAGTCGCTTTTTGGGGCATATTAACAATTGTACTCACGGTTATAGTACAAAGCCTTGTAGCAGCACAATCCAAGGCTTCACAGCCAGGCGCTATTCCAGGCAAAATAGATGAATCCCTAAGCCACAGTTCATTTGTATTCCGCTCAAACAGAACATTTGCTAATTCCTTAGAAAACCTTACCGTAATGCTTGGCGCCTCGTTTTTAGCTATATTGGTGGGCGTTGATGCTTTGTGGGCAGGTATCGTAATTTGGGTAATGGCAATATCTAGAGTCATTCACATGATTTTGTATTACGCTATATCAACAGAAAAAAACCCAAGCCCAAGAAGCTATTTTTATTTAATCGCTGTATTAGCAAATATAGTATTGCTGGGCTTATGCGGTTGGGCTATTGCCTAAACTCGAGACAATAACGGGGGCAGGGACTCACTTTCTCGTATTTAAGGCTAATGAGTGATTCCCTCCTCTTTTATACTTTTACACACATGTCGCAGCACGCCTAAGTGCGCACTGTTGTGGCAACTCATTCGAGCCACCTACAAAAAGGCGTTATTCCTCATCATCATACCGGTCTTGATAGACCTCCTTACCAGTATCTTCGTTGTATACTGTTTCATCAATGTCGCCACCATCATCTACCCGCTCCTGCGCATATATATCCTTGCCCGGCACTTGATAGCGACTGCCTTTGGTAGCGGTATCATCAAAATAGTGCTCGATAGTAAACTCGCAATCAATGGCTTTAATGCCCTTATCCGAATGATAGGCATAGTTAGCAATAGACTCTGGGTACTCCCATACATCTAGGCCTAGCTGCATAGATGTACCGCATGACTTACAGGGTGCCTTTAGCTCAGTAAGGTAGCGTATATAGTCGTCTTCCTGAGCCTCTGGACTGGTATCTTCTTTAAAAACTAAGGCCTTGGCTTCAGTATTGTACGCTTGCGCACAATAACTGCAGGTATAGCTCACATACCCGTCAATGGTGACATTCATAAATTCATTCCGTAATGGGAGTATTCGATAATTACTGATGGCGCGTTATACCACACTTCGCTAAGCCGGCGTAAACGATTGAGCCTAACAACGCTAACCCGGCAGACAGGCCAATTCAATACAAGCCAACACCACAATCAATATATGAGCGTGCCTGCGCGCCAAAATAATCGGCGGTAGAATACGCCTTCAAAGCACTTGCGCGGTCAGCTTATGAGCCAAAACAAGGGGTCTCCTCTCACCGCCAAAAAAGCACAATGTTGTGGTAAACTCAATTTAGCCATGCACCTTTAAGTTGAACCCAAGCGTGATACTTAGGGGCGAGGAAAAAATACTTTATCCAATAATACTTGTTCCCCGTCTCCTCTGCTGCGTTGCTCGAAGAGTTACAGGCCCCGGCATGCGCCTAATTGGACCAACTCTTATTGCCTCGCCTCTTAAACCACGTTACAACTTAACTACCTCGCGACTTTAGCCTCAACCATACAAGTTTAACCACCTCAACGGCGTAAAAGGCCGCAACAGACAAACAACAGTACTTATTTTAAGGGTCAATAATGAGTTATGACACTCTAATACTTTATAGCGCCGTATCATTTTTTTACATTATCAGCCCCGGTCCGGCTGTATTTTTAGCCATTTATAATGGCGCGATCAACGGGGTTAAAAGTGTGGTTATTTCGGCATTGGGGAATATGCTGGGCCTATTCTTATTATCTAGCCTCTCTATCACGGGGCTGAGCGCGCTACTATTAGCATCATCAGCTGTGTTTATGGCTGTTAAAATTGTGGGCGCTTGCTATTTAGTGTTTTTGGGTATTAAGCAAATACACGCAAGCCAAAAAATACAAGCCGTACCATCCCAAGTATCCAATAAAAAGCAGCAGCCTCTCACGTATTACTTTAAAGAGGGCATGCTAATAGCAATCACAAACCCCAAGCCTATTATATTTTTTGCGGCACTGTTTCCTCAATTTTTAAACACTCAGCAGCCACTTTTTTTACAATTTTCAGTGATGACGTTAATATTTATGCTCTTTTCATTTGTTTCGCTATCTACTTATGGTTATTTAGCACAAAGGGCTAAAGCCTTTTTTGCAAAACCTAAAAACGCGCAATGGTTCCAGCTAATCAGCGGCGGGTTGTTTATTTTTATGGGCATAAGCCTACTGAGTATTAAAAGTGCTACCTAGTACATTGCCCAAACAGTAATAATTGGTACTTATTGTGCGCTTATTGTGCGCTTAAGGAGCGAGGCCTTGCAAGTAAAGAAGGGTTATACAATACAAGGACAGTTAGCGAGCGCAGTGATTATAGCTCCAATAAAAGATTCATTAACAGCCAGCTTTAGCGCCTCTAAATAGCTATCATTAGGTTTCACTATTGGTAGTTTTTGAGCCTATCAAAAAATATTAACGACAAACTATTCGGCATAGCACTCATCCACTTGGATAGACTGGGATTATGATATACGGTGAGCTATTGTGGTACTTTAATCACAGCTTTTGATCTTACATCTTACAATTCACTTCGGCAGTAAAGGTTATTACATATGCTGTTTCTATTAACATTATTAAAAACTCATAGACGACGGCGTTTAACAAAGCACCTATCGGGTAATATTTTTAAGCGAATTTTTAGATTGGTACTATTGCTGATATTTTTTATTGCCATCAATACCGCCGCGATGATGGTATTTGAACAAATTACACTAGGTGATGCTATTTGGCTGTCATTTACAACACTCACCACTGTGGGCTATGGCGATTATAGTGCGAGCACCTTCGCAGGCCGCACGGTGACTATTATCACCATGTACGTATTTTCTATTTCACTATTATCACTCATCATCGCAGAAACAATTGACTGGAAGCTGCTTGCAACCAGCAAAAAAATCAAAGGTTTATGGGAGTTTGCCGACATGGCCAATCATATTCAAATTATCAACACCCCAAACAACGATACCGAGCGCTACCTACAAAGGCTCATCACAGAAATAAAAGCCACACCAGCACTCGCTGACATGCCCATTCAGCTCTTAACCCGCAAATACCCCAAAGGTCTACCCGACTCACTATCATCCCTAAAGGTTATTCATCGCACAGGCATGGCAGAAGATGGCGTGATTATTAATCACATCAATCTCGAAAAAGCCAAACACATTATTATCCTCGCGCGCGATGCCTACAACAGCTTATCAGACAGCCTCACATTTGATCTTTTATCTCGCATTGTAGAGATCAACCCAAACACTAATATTATTGTCGAAGCCGTATTAGATGATAATCGCCAGCGCTTTCTTGCCTTGGGCGCCAAGGCCGTTATTCGCCCTATACGCGCCTACCCCGGCATGGTCGCACGTGCACTGTCGCATCCAGGCACCGAGCGCGTACTCGAAGACTTATTCGAAGCCCATGGCGACTCACTGCATAAAATAGCCTGTACTTTTAAAAATGCTAGCTGGGGCAGCTTAGTGACAGCCTGCATCCAGCAAGCCGTTGGCACACCTCTCGGTTACTTTGACCAAGGTCGCATTATTATGCAACCCAATTTTGATCAGCTGTGTACCGGTGAAGCGTTAATTTTATTGGTCAAAGAAGGCAAGGTCATCAACATCGATAGCCTACAGCAAGCCATCCAACCACTATAAGCCCCGCAAACCGCACCGAGACGGTTATTGCTATCAATTCACTATAGATAGGGCCATACTCAAGCAGCTCGTTACGTCTCGGTGGCGGGCGCCCGTCCTTAGGTTAAACGCAACTATTCAGGGACGACTAGACAAGTCACTCAATAGCAACACGCCAGTAACCCTAGGTTTATGACATTAGGGGCGAGGAAAAAATACATTATCCAATAATACTTGTTTGCTGCTTCCTCTACTGCGTTGCTCAAAGCGTTACATGCCCCGGCATGCGCCCCTTCGAGCGCCTTGCCGAGAAAACAGAACCCTACGTCTAATTGGACAAACTATTATTACCTCGCCCCTTACACAAGGTAAACACATCATGAACAAAGGGCAAGACAGTAAAAAAAACGCCAAGAAAAAACCACTCTTAACGGCAAAAGAAAAAAAAGCGGCAAAATCAGCTAAAAAAAACGAGCCCAATATTTTTCCCGTATAAGCTCAGTGTGGCCATCAAACCCTGCTGATGGCCTTTATGGTTTTGCAGCCGTAATAACCTGACGCAGCTCAAGCACATATCAGTACGTACTATTATTACGCACTTTAAAAATGATACCTCACGCCAATCAGTTTAAAATACAAGCTCTAAACTACAAACTCCCCCCCCCAATAAACAACACCCGCCATTTAGCCCTCCCTCATACCCAATCAATTAGCACTATAGCCTACGACTGACTAACAAGCGTTAAATCCAAGGCTCAAAACCAGATACCACACGTTAGGCAATGCACAGCAGTCATAATAAGGATACAAAATACTCTTTAAAGCCTCTCCTTTTTGTCAATATAAAAAATAGCCTACGTATACAAATTTTACGTGCTTTTACAAACATACAATATGACAGCGAGTAAAATATTGGTACGCTATCACAATCCAAGCCGCAGCATTAAAAAGTGCTTTAGCGTAGATGGCAAAGTCATCGCCAGGCACCTAAAAATTAAATACGAGAACAAAAACAGCAAAAAAACAATACTCATAAAGGCAGTCTAAAAAACAACCGTGCTAGGCCTTTGATATGAAGATAGTCAATAAAAAGGAATCAGCCATTAATGAAATAAGCATATTTATACCTAAATTAATAGAGCTTCATCTCAAAACGCAAAAACACTATCGCCACCGATATTGACAACTACTGCTTTGGCATTAAAATAAACCACCAACCACCTAAGACTTTAATGAAGTTAAATATATAACAGATTAATTAAAACTAATACTTAACTTACTGTATAAGGGTCTGACTATAGAGGTCATTGAATACGAGGTATCTATGAAACGAGTGGGCTACACAAGTAAATTGAATATTGACTTATCTGATACAAGCTACTCGTCAGAAATACTGAAAATAGTGAATAACTCGCGTAAAAAAAATAAAAGCCTAGGCATCACAGGCGTTATTTTATTTTCAGGCGTTACTATTTTTCAATTTTTAGAAGGTAACGCGGAAGAAATTGCAAAGTTAATACATAAAATAAGTCGCGACCCACGCCATAGGGATTTCTCAATTGTATTAAACTGCAAAGGTGACGAGTGCTTATTTCCAGACTGGAGCATGCGTTTAGTATCTGCTGGTACAGCCTTTCAAAAAGAAGTCATCAACAAAATACATCAGCACTGCGATATAACGTTTGACCTCACCAGTACATTAACAATAAAATCACCTAGCCATTCAGATTATTCAAAAAATCCAACCGCAGAACGAGCCTCACCCAAAAAACAAATACCCCCAAAAAACTATCAGCACACGATTAAAAGCAGTGCTTTTCAATTAAAAGCATGGCCGCGATCCACGCAAGTAGAGTTAACCAGAGACATAACACGATTATGCTCAGCATTATCAACAGGGCCTAAAACACTCGACAATTTACGCGCTAATGCTTATTTTTCTAATGAGGCCACTTTATTAAAAAATATAACGCTACTAGATAACTTAAAATTACTCACGTATGCGAGTCAAGCAATAATGAATGTGCATACAAAACCTATTGCCAATCATCAAAATAAAGACGAAGGCATGAAAAGCCGATTTAGTCAAGCATTAAAACGTTTTGTTGGCTCAGTAAAAATGAATGCGTAAATTATGATTAAAAATTATCAAAAACTTGCCATTGTTGGCGAGGTAGGCTCAGGCAAAACCCAACTCATCCGAACAATTAGTGATATCTCTCCTTTTGAGACAGACGTACAATCATCAGTGGATATTGGCAAAGAATTTACCACTGTGGGTATAGATTATGGGCGCTTAATGCTCGACAGTGACATGGCCTTGGGGTTATATGGGCTGCCAGGCCAAAAGCGCTACGCCTTTTTATGGGATATGGTAAATCAAGGTTTATGGGGGCTATTGATACTAGTAAAGCACGGCACTGGCTTTAATGCTGAGATGTTTGAGTCTATTCTAGGCCATTTTAGATCACCGCAATCATACACACCAATTTTGGTGGGTATTAGTCATTGCGAACAAGCGACGCCACAAAGTCTAGACGCCATGATTAGCGCCATAGAGCACTCATTGTGCAGTCACGCAATAGTCGCACCCATCATACCGATAGATCCAAGAGATATTGAATCAAGCCTAATACTCCTTGAATTATTCGACAGCTTAAATAGCGCATCACAAGAGGCCACCCCAGATGAAAGCGTGTGAGTATTTAAAAGAAAACTTCAAGCCTATTGGCAATGCCTACATCAAAAAAAATCCCGACATAGAGATTATCTCACTAACAACCGTCGACGGTTTTTCGGTTTGCCATATCCTTAATGGTGCCGCCTCCATTGAAGAGGATAAACTCGCCGCTACAACTAGCACTCTATATGCCGTTGCTAATGCCGTATCCAATCAAATACTCGGCAAAGGATTTAACATTAACTTTATTGAAACCGAAGCGGGTAACTTTGCTCTTGTAGGGCTAAAACTCAGTACAACCGAGTTTGTCTTGACGCTGTCAACGGGTAAACAAATGAATATTGCCAGTGTGCGCTTAATCATAAAACGCTTATCGCAAGAAATCACCGACGCCTATAGTAATAGTTTGTAGCATCCCAAATAAACATTATTTGATTCAATTAAAACAATAAAATAATGCTTCCACCAAAAAATAATAACGCAGGTATAATATATGAGCAATATTAAAGATACACTAGACACGCTAATAAATATTGATGGTGCCTTAGGCTGTGCAATCGTAGATTATACATCAGGTATGATACTTGGCTCGCAAGGTGGCGGGGTAGACTTAGAGCTTGCAGCTGCCGGCAATAGCAATGTGGTTAAAGCCAAATTACATACAATGGAATCACTCGGCATTAAGGGCGGTATTGAAGATATTTTAATTACCCTATCTGACCAACTGCATATCATTCGTCCAAGCATCACCAATGAAGGACTCTTTATTTATTTAGTCCTTGATAAAGGCAAGGCCAACCTTGCATTAGCACGCCGTAAGGTTTCTGATATTGAAAGCAGTCTAAGCAGGGTCTAAAGCACGATCATTGCTTAAAATAAAACCGACGATCAGGCCGCGCCACTAAATTTTGCCAACCAAGACACGAAGAGGTAGACGGCTAATATTAGATCAATATAGCCAAATAACTATCAGCATAAGGATATGCAAACAACCCTAACGGCACTTAATGGAATAATGTACCGCTAGAGCCTAATAAGCCATTGCTAAAATTGATAAGTCACTTTACCGTACCAATAACCACCTTCGTAGTTAGCAACACTGCGTCGAGGGTAAGGCAAACCTACACTAATACGGTTAGCAACGCCCTGTTCATCTTCGATTTCATCGGGGTATTCATCAAAAATATTAGAGCCACCTAACGTCACTGTCCAACTCATATTCGGTGAATAACTGACCTCCAAGTCGGTATACATAACGGCATCAACTTGCTGAGAAACATTCACAGGGCCCGCTGCTGAAGGCGTTCCCGCAATGGTGCCACGCTCATCATAATGGTCGCCAATGTAACGAATACGGGCCAACACGCTAATATTGTCACTAAAGGCTGTGGTCGCTGAAAAAGTAAATTTATCATTGGGGTAATTGTTTTCAATATCTTCTACAAAATCATCGCTGACCACTTGCGTACCATTAACAAGGCTATTACCCTCCACTTCTACAGAGCCGTACGTATAAGCAAACACCCAATCGGTAATGTAATCATTTCCCCACTCCACACCCGACGTTAATACCACATCAACACCTTGATGCAAAATATCTAACGCATTGGTGTAAAAAGAAACAGAGTCAATTTCAGCACGATAAATACGGCCATCAACTTCTATACGGTAGGCATCAATCGCCAGTGTGGTGGCATCAAAAAGGTCCGCCGTAAAGCCAAAACTATAGTTAGTCGCGACCTCTTCGGTCAGTGCTTTGCCGCCTAAACTGGCCACCTCAGGGCTATCGGCCGGTAAAAGCCCAACATCAACCACTTGGTTACTACCGTTAATTGTTGTGGTAGTACTGCGTAAATTTGCCTGTCCGGGTGTAGGTGCATGAAAGCCTGTCGAAATGGCACCGCGCAATGCAAATGTATCAGTTACACGATAACGACTCGCAATTTTCCAGTTGGTGGTTCCACCAAAATCAGAAAAGTCTTCGTAACGCACTGCATACTGCATTAATAACGCGTCGGTTGCCTCTTGCTCTAGGTCAACATACACCGCGTAGTTATCGCGGCTGTATTTGCCAGCATCTTCAGGACGAGTACCGGCCAAGCCACTCACACCGCCACCGGTATACGCTGCTTGGTCACCACTTTTTTGGGTGAAGGTTTCGTCACGGTATTCAGCGCCATAAGCTAAAAATAAATCGCTATTTAATTGCGTGCCAAAATCGACATTAATATTAAACTCTTCTTGCTCGTAGTCACCGGTATTAAAAACGCGCACGGCATTGGTGCCCACTAAATCTGCATCGCCATTTAAACTATTATTGAGCGTGTAATCTAACGCGTTAGCGCCGCTGCTTAAGCTAGCACTATACGTTGTTTCATTTTGAAACTCGCCCTTTAAGCCTAATACAAGGCTGTAATCAGTTTGCTCACCATCTAAATAAGGCGTGTAGCCTGCTGCGGTTTCACGCGCAAGATTGGTAGCACCTTTTGCTAAAGATTCAGCTAAGTCACTATTATTGGGGTCGCGATAAAAAAAGCGATAACGCCCGTTAGTTTTAGCATAATTACCAAAACTGAACAGCGACATGGTATCGCTCAGCTCGTAACCGGCATTAAATACAAAACGCGTGCCGCTGGTTTCGGGCCGACCCCAGGTTTGCACTAAAGGCGCATCACCAAATACCGCATCGCCACCTACCCCGTCTACTCCATTATCAATCAACGTTTGCGCACCAGGATTTTGTCGGCCACGCGATAACGCTTCATTATCATTAGTTTCAAGCGATAGGTTAATAAAACCCTCGGTACCTAGAGCCAAACCCGCATTGGCCGCCAACTTCCAGCTGCTTTCGCCTTCAAAGTGATTGCCGTAAGTAGCCTCTACACTGCCACCTTCGGCGGCATCTTTTAATTGAAAGTTAATCACGCCGGCAATCGCATCCGAGCCGTATTGCGCAGCAGCGCCATCGCGTAACACTTCAATATTCTTTAAAGCAATACCCGGGATCATGGCAATATCAGTACCATGCGAACCATTATTAGCCGCCGGCGCAAAAAGCTGAACTAATGATGAGCGATGCCTGCGACTACCATTGACCAACACCAATGTTTGATCAGACGCTAAACCGCGCAATGATGTGGGCCGCACAAAAGCGCTGCCATCGCCCGTTGCAGGTGACGCCAAGTAAGAAGGCACAAGTGCATTTAAACTGTCGGTAATATCAGCTCCACCACCAACACGGGATAAATCTTCACTGCTAAATACATCCACAGGTACTGGTGAATCAGAGGCAGTACGCGGCTTTGCGCTACGTGAACCTACCACAATCACCTCTTCAACGTCGGTGCCGGGCTGCGCAATAGCCACTGTATGCGTTGATGCAGCCAATATTACCGCCGTCGTCAGCCACAAGGTTTTATGCTTGAATTCAGCTGAAACACCCAGCGCATTAACGCTGATCTGACCATTTAAGATGGAATCATTAAGGCTCTTACTCATCACCCTACTTTGTTTTTTTCGCATACCATTCACCTTCACTTTAGGAATATTAAAAATTAATCGTAGCTATTGAGAGTTACCGAAATTGGGCCCTAATGAATCATTGACTGGGCCGCTCCAGCCATCTGCGACTTTGCGCTCATGCAAAGTCTACCCCCCACGCATCCATGCTGGGGCGGTCGCTATATAAGCGCTCTCGACAATGCGCTCTCGAGAATGTGCTCTTACATTGTTTAAACCTTACTTCCCCTGCAAGGCCCGGCGCTTAAATACCCAGAAAATAATCCATCAGCACCCTATCAAATGAGGTTTATCAGCTGAGCTAAATAGCTACCCTTAATCAAGAGCGATACCAATGTTGTTTAACATCATAAAAAACACAACAGGCACACAAACATCTCAATGTAACATGACAGCCTTTAATGAAAAACCTTAGAATAGGCCCATCGAATGACTATAAGCAACACTCATTTTTAATCATAATATCTTATCAAATAAAATAAACAAACTTATCACATTTACTGTGATATCAAGGCAATAAACCATTAAAACCGCACCCATAAAAAATACAGGCCATAAAAAGCCCAGGCAAGCCTGGGCAACAGTCGCGTTAATTCATAATATACAACCTATCAAACCGTATTAAAGCCGATACTGCACACCAAAGGTAATGCGGCGCTCGCTGTATATACGCTTATCCACTAGGTCTTCCCATTGCAAATATTGCTCTTCGAGCACATTGGTGTGCCTGCAACGATAAAGTCAGGTTATCTAGCGGGCTATAACGCACCGACATATCTAAAAAGCCTTGCGCTTTAGCAGTACGGGCAAGGGGTGCTAGCGGCGCCACAACTTGCTGGCTCATATAGCGCTCTGAACGATAATTATAAGCAATGCGAGCCTCCCAGCCATGGTTTTCATAAAAGCCTACAAGGTTAAATACATGCTCAGAGTTTTGCCCAAGCGGTAACGCTTTACCGTAGTAATCGGGAATGCCCGACTTCGAAGGCGACCACGTATAATTTAATTACCAGCCCAAACCCGATAGCGGTGTATTTTCAATAATATCATCAAGCTCTTGCTGATAACCCAGCTCAATACCCTGAGTACGACCACCGCCAGCCCCGTTGACAAAACCACTTGTGGTGACGGTAGCCTTAAGTTGGTTACTCGCGATATCCCAACCGCGCACTACGCCGTCTGAATCTGCAATATTAGGGCCTTCCCACGTTGCTCGGTTAATAAGAGAGTCGTAGTCATAGGTAAAGGCAGCAGCACTCAGCATCGCCAAGTCACTAAAGTACCATTCCCAGCTCACATCCATATTGGTGGTGCACCATGGCTCAAGGCTGGGGTTACCTACGGCACTCGCCGCTGTTGCACAAAAAATCACTTCACCAGTATCGGTTTTTAAACCGCAACCTAATATGCGATTAACCGAAACACCACCGGCCAGCATATCGGCATTATGGTTACTCATATTCGATGAATACGCTAAACGTATTTTTTGGTTTTGTGTAATATCAAAGGCAATATTTAAAGCCGGCAGCAGCTCGGTATCGTTGCGCTGCGTGGTTAGCTGCCCCGCCGCCACACTCGGCGCCCCAGGGCCGGCTAAAAACGCTTGCCCGCCAATGGTAAATGTTTTTGCACTAGCGACTTCTGTTTGGTTGATGTCCATTTCAATACGCGATATATGTAAGCCGGCATTAGCGCTATAAGGGATGCTAAAAACATCACCTTCAAAATTGGCCTGCAAGTAAGCATTTGTGGTGCTTCCTTTAAAGGTATACGTTAATGCAGGGTCAGCCAGTTGCGTTTGATTGCCGTACATACGTTGGTGAAACTCCGAAGGCCTACCCATAGCTTCAGGATCAATCGCCCAATACTGATTTATGCCTGTCACATTATTTGGTGCATTAAAACTACGCACACTGCCAGCTATATCGCTAAAAGCGATAGTTGGCGTATAGCTTTCACCCGTTAATGGCGCCTGTGTATTCGGGTCTTTCCAGCGCACCACAAAACGATCACCAATAGGCGAGCCCACAATGCGCCCCTTTAACATAACAGTTTGACCCAGCGGCACCTCGACACCGTCATCGGCAATAATCCCTATGGGCCTTTGCTCTATCTCATACTCGGTATGGGTATTATCAATTTTACTTTGTTCAACCGCGCTACTGCCACAACCCATGGCCAAAGCCTAATGCGGGTTTAGTTAGCTTTAAAAAACTCAACATAAAACACCTCTTAAATACATTCATTATTTTTATTCTTCGCAGAGCATCGCAAAAAGTTAACGATACCCAAAGGTAATAGCATGCATAAAACCAAGGTACGCCATGCATATCCACCCAACAACTAATTAAACTTTACTTAATTAGTTGTTGGGTGGATGCACTGCACAACATCGGCTTACGCACTGTTAAGAGTACGCAAAGTACAACCCTATAACATGAGAATCGATAGCTTGCCCCTAGCAGCATCTCCATACACTGATTAATAACATATTAAGACACACAGCAATAGTTACACACTATGGACAGCTGTGCGAGTAAAAAAATATCGTTTTTAGTTTTTAATAGGCTAAATATTTTATCGCGCTCATTGCTGGCCAGCCCAACAACCGAAGGACTAAAGTGCTTTGGCGCGCACATCAACATCGCATTTAAAATAGTCTCATCTGTAGTCATTTTTTAAAATAGCTTATTGACAGAATAATAAAAAGCGTTAAAGTGCCGCACCATAAATCGACTAGCCAGTATTTCTTAGGCTAGCAGCCAATTAGCGCATACATCCATTGATGCACATAATAGAGGAGTAAAAATGACTTATTTAAACGCGAGAACACACTCTTAGTCTTTTATGCTTCTAGGCCTAAAAGACGCAACGCTTTTAGGCCGGTTAATGCATTTGTTTTATATGACCATATAAAACAAATGAAAAGCCCCGGCAACCCCGGGGCTTTTTTGTTTTTAGCACTGCGCTCTTATTTATAGCCAGTATTACAAAACAAACACATTCCACCTAAAGGCATCTAATACTATTCGCGAATGCGAAGGATACAACATGCCTGTTTATGTAGAATTTAATGCCAACAACACAAAGGGTGACGTGCCCATCAAGGTGTACACCCACGACATACACCCCAAAGCTATAACTCAACTCAAAAATACCGCAAGCTTACCCATTGTGGGACCGCATATTGCTGCCATGCCCGATGTACATGTAGGTATTGGCGCAACAGTCGGCTCGGTAATACCCACGCGCAATGCTATTATTCCCGCCGCTGTAGGCGTGGATATTGGCTGCGGTATGAATGCTGTACAATTATCGTTAAGGGCCACACAGCTCCCCGATAATTTAGCCCCTATGCGCAGTGCCATAGAGCGCGCAATACCTGTAGGTTTAGGCGCCCATAAACGTATTAGCGCCCGTGAGGCAGCGTGCAAAAAACTGGCGCCGGGTATTGAATCTATTTTTGCCGCTAGGCCCGAGCTTAAAAAGCACCTCAAAAAACCCGACACACTTTGGGTTACCCAAATGGCAACGCTTGGCAGTGGCAATCACTTTATTGAACTGTGCATTGATGAAGGTGGCTTTGTATGGCTCATGCTGCACTCGGGTAGCCGAGGTATTGGCAACGCTATTGGCAGTTATTTTACCGATCGCGCCCGCAAGCAAATCGAAAATCGTGACCGCAAATTAGTCGATAAAAACTTAGCATGGTTTGATAGCGGGCAAACTGATTTTACCGATTATTTAACGGCCGTTAATTGGGCGCAGCAATATGCACGGGTTAACCGCATGGAAATGATGGCATTAGCACTGCGTGCCATTGCCCCTTTTTTACCCGAGTTTACCTTGCAGCAAGAGGCTATTAATTGCCACCATAACTATGTAAGCACTGAGCAGCATTTTGGCGAAACCCTACACATTACTCGCAAGGGCGCTATTAGCGCGCAACAAGGTGAGCTGGGTATTATTCCTGGCAGTATGGGGGCTAAATCTTTTATTGTCAGCGGGCTGGGTAATGCCCAAAGTTTTTGCTCATGCAGCCATGGCGCAGGGCGTAAAATGAGCCGCAGCGCCGCCCGCCAACAATTTACCCGCGATGACCTTATCGCCCAAACTCAAGGGGTAGAATGCCGAAAGGACAGCCGTGTCATTGACGAAATACCGGCCGCCTACAAAAATATAGACGATGTCATGAGTAACCAAAGTGATCTTGTCAAAATACACCACACACTCAAGCAAGTTATTTGTATTAAAGGATAATCATGGCCAAAAAAGCGAAACGCGGTAAAAAGAGTAAAAAATTCATCGTAACATTAACACCCATACGCAATACCGTAGCGCTAAACCCGTTACTCCACAAAGGTGAAGTGCACCAAAAAAGCAACAAAGCTTTACGCCAAGCCAATAAAAAAGCCTTACGCACCCAAGTGCGTAAGGCTTTTTTATTATGTCTATACCTATTTACCAACTAGCGCTCAATAAAGTCTTTGCACATAATTTTCTGTGCACATTATCACGTATTACCCTACGCTCGGCTAACACGCTCAATTTGACTGTCGACATCTTTTAAATGGCCTGTTTTTACCCACACTTTGGCGCCCTTAGCACCGGCCGTTATAGCCACGGTATGATGCATAGGTAATCGAGCCCAACTATGGCGGGTAAGCTGATCGTGTTGCTCTGTTATATCACCTTCAAGTACAAATAATTCTGCGCCGTCGAGTGCGATAAAATTAAGTAATGCATTAGGCATAAAGTGATATAAAACCACCTCCTCAATAGCATCTTTGTACAAAGGCGTTACCTCTACGCCGGGCGCATTAGGCAGTGTCACTTTGCCCATGGCATTCATTTGCAGGCGTACATGCGTTCTGTCTTCGGGTTGAAACTGCCAAAGCTTGACCATAATTACACAACCCTCTTTAGAGCCTGGCGTATGGCTAGAGGTTGGTGGGTTGCGAATATAAGAGCCTGTCGGAAAGTCGCCATGCTCATCCTGAAACACCCCTTCAAGCACAATAAACTCTTCGCCGCCTGCATGAGTATGCGGCGAGAATTGACTACCGGGTGCATAACGCACAACGGTGGTGGCCCGAGCAACTTCATCGCCCACACGATCAAGGGCACGCCGATCAACCCCCGTCATTGGCGAAGGCACCCAAGGTAAAGTTTGGCTATGAACGATTTCACGCTGGCTAAAATCGGCGGCAATTTTCATGTTGGGCACCTACTATTGATAGATCAAAAATAATATGTTTTTCGTAACTATTCAGGGGTACCGAAATTGGGCGCTAATGAATCATTGACTGGGCCGCTCAAGCCATCTGCGACTTTGTGCTCCTGCAAAGTCTAATCTTGCATATCCCTATGCAGGTGCACTGTCTAACCCTTGCTTTCCCTGCAAGGCCCGGCGCTTAAATGCCCAGAAAATAATCCATCAGCACCCTATCAGATGAGGTTGTCAGCTGAGCTGAATAGTTACTGTTTTTTTAATACGTATTTTAAATACAAAAATTATGCCGCAATGCTTGAGCGGCTGGCAATGCGCGCTTGCCATGCAATTAAATGCGTTAATTCGCTAGGCACCGCAATTTGTGCAAAACCTGCAAAGACTAAACCTGCATGCAATGTAATATCGGCTACGGTAAACGCTGAGCCAGCAACATAAGGGCTATTAGCCAAGACCGAATCAAAATAAACCAAACCCGCCAAGGCTTTGTCTTTTTGCTTTTGGCCCCATTCGTTATTTTGATAAAGTTCAAGCTCTGGGCCTAAACCATCGGTGGCATGGTGAAAGTAAGTGGCTACAGCATCTAATACCATTGACTCGGCGCGGCGCTGCATCATGCTAACAACAGCACGGCTTTTAGGCGTATCGCCAGTTAAAGACGGGCCTGCAAAAGTATGGTCAATATATTCAATAATCGCTGAACACTCAGAAATAAATGTGCCATCATCCAACTCTAAAATAGGCACGCCACCGGCAGGGTTTTTAGCCAAAAACTCCGGTGTACGGTGCTGCCCCTTCATTAAATCAACAGGTATAAAAGTCGCCTGATCAGTCGCGTTTTTTTCAGCTAAAGCGATACGCACGCGCAGGGGGTTAGGAAAGTTCTCAACATCATAAATTTTCATTATTATTTCTCTGAGTGATTTAAAGTCTTTAACAAAATCTACCTACTGGTAGGTAGATTAGGTGGGCGCACGTATTCTGTCAAGCTGTTTTAAGTACTAGCACCTATAAAGGCGCTTTACGTGCTGGCTCTAGCGTATCGATAAATGCATTAACGGCGCACACTGCACCCTCGAGGTACCCCGCATCAATATCGGCAAACTCACTACCGGCTAAATAGAGGTTTTTTTGCGCTAGCTCTTTTTGGTGGCGGCTTAATGCAAAATGCGGGTGCGCTGGCCGCTCGCTAATATCGCGCTTCGCAGCCACGTATTGATCGGCGGCCCAATCTTTATAAAACACCGCCTGAGCCGGTGCCGCTTGCGCACCATACAATTGCTCAATTTGCGCTAAGCATGCTTGTTTAATTTGCGCCTCAGTAAATTGGGCACGATGACTCGCCGACACACCCACAAAGCCAAACAATGCGCTAACGTCCACATCTACATCATCAGTAACATCACAAACACCAAAAGCACAGGCATCATGCATTTCTTGCATGGGCCCTTGCTGGCTAAACGCCTGCCCCGACAACCCCTGCGCACGCCAAAAAGGCGATGCATAAGTACTCACAAACTTTGCTTGAGCAGCCATCCAGGTAGGCACTTGCTCTAAGTCACGAATCAGACCAGAGGAGGCCCAATACTTAGGCGTTAAGTGCTGGGTAATCATACGAGGCGGCAACGCCAAAATAAGGTTCTGCGCCTCAAAAGTTAGCCTTTCATCATCATTTTGGGCCGCCACAACCCAACAGCCATCACCTCGAGTGGTATGAATAACGGGATGACTGGTTTTTATATTCTGACTATTAAGCCGACTATAAAGCATATCAATAAGGCGCATCATGCCACCGCGCACACGGTACATACTCATAACGCCAGCACCCGCTGTACGCGTAGCGCCTTGACTGCCCGGCTTTTGAAACAAGGCATCACCCTGAGTGTACTGCTCATCATAAGGCAACCCTAGCTCAGTGAGTAAGCGTTGAATATGGTGCTGATGCGGGAAGACCCACGTCGGCCCTAGGTCATGAGAGTGTCCCAAGGTGTCGCTTTTAGCCCCTAAAATTCGTCCGCCCAACTGCGGCTTTGCCTCTAATAATATATACGGCAAGCCTTTTTGTTCTAAATGCCAAGCGGTTAAGAGGCCAGCAAGCCCGCCTCCAATGATAATATTTGACGTTTGCATATACTTCTCGAATAGGCTATTAAACTATCTACTGATAGGCAGTGTTGGCGTGTATAATAACCCTTGTCAACCATTATTCACAATCCGATAATGGCGTACATCATTAAGCGAGGGCGCTATGACAAAAAAAGAAGAGCTACTGCAAGCAGCGCAAAATAGAGTGCGCGAAGGTGGCTACAATAATTTTAGCTTTAGAGAGTTAGCCAAAGAGGTGGGAATAAAAAGCGCTAGCGTGCATTATCACTTCCCCACTAAAGCCGATTTAGGCGCCGAGCTTGCCAAGCAATACACCAATAATTTCATACTCGCACTCGGTGATGTTAAAACCCTACATAATGCGGGTAATAATCCCATTGCTGTTTTTGTGGCGCAGTTTAAGCAAGCCTTACATCACGACCAAAAAATGTGCCTCTGTGGGCTATTAGGTGCCGAGGCCGATATTTTACCCCAGCCCGTGCGCACTGAAATAAAACGCTTTTTCAGCCAAAATCTTGCCTGGCTAGAGCAAGCCTATTTATATCACGAGCCCACCAATAAACTGCAAGCCAAGCAATCAGCGATTAAAACTATTTCATTATTAGAAGGCGCCATGATGATCAGTATCGCCTCTCAAGATAACAGCATTTTTGATAGCGCCATTGCAGGGCTAGCCGATCATTAAGGGCACACCGTAAATCACTCAGGTATTGCCATGCTAGCCACTTTGCCGCACCGGCTAACATGACACACAAAAATACCCACTTCAGTACTTTTTGCCAGAGTGATTAACTGCCCGCTCGTATCCCACGCGCTACTTTTACCACACGCAAGATAACCGCCGGTTTCACTCGCATAGTTAGCCAGTAGCACGGGGGTTTTATACTGTGCGGCAATATTCGATAAAATACCCGCATCTATATCAAACCCCGAAGTCGATATAAGTGCACTCACGAGGTAAGCATCAACGTTCAGCGTAGCCATATCAGCGGCATGCTGTGGGTTGACAAAATCAGCACATATAGCCAAACCCAATTTAAAGCCCTTGATACTCAATGAATAATTTTGGCTACCAGCAGAGCAAAAAACATCTTCACCCTCATGTAAATATTGTTTGTTATAAAACTCCACATCACCCGAGGGCAGTGCAATAATAGCGCCAATACTGGGCTTTTCGCTATGACTCAATAGCGGGTTATTAGAGCGCCCACCAGGTAGCGGACACCCAGCAATAACAACCATATTATGCATCACTGCCGCTTTTGATAACTCACTGATAACGGCATCATTAGGTTGCAGCACCCGCATTTTCATAAGCTCTAACTCATACCCTATAAGCGACAATTCAGGGAAAACAATAACATCTGCATTATGCCGTGCAGACTGAGCAATCAACTCAAGATGCATCGTTAAGTTTTTTTGCACATCGCCTTTAAATACAGAAATTTGAGCAAGGCTCACCGTAATACTCTCTGTTTTCATTTCGCCCCTACTGCTTTTATATTACACTACTGCTTTCATATTAATGCTAGGTTTTACTGACGCTCTTTTTGAGATAAAACCTACCGCCTTATAAGTACATGCTATAGTCCAAAATTTGGACCGCTAAATGGCCATTTCCACGCAACCTTCAAAGCTAAGCTTACCGCAAACCAACCCCGGTGTGGCGACGGTATTGGAATATTTAATTCTTAAATTCCCTTATATTGATGCGAGTACTTGGCAGCAGCGTATTACCGACGGTAAGGTGCATTACCACAACGGCGCAGCTATAACAGCGCAATCTCCATTTAAAGCACAACAGCGTATTTACTATTACAGAGAAGTCGAGAGCGAACCCACTATTCCCTTTAAAGAGGCGATTATATTTCAAGATCAACATATTTTAGTTGCCTATAAGCCCCATTTTTTAGCCGTAACGCCAGGCGGTGCTTATGTGAATGAATGCCTTCAAAACCGATTGCGATGCAGCACAGACATTGCGGCTTTACAGGCTGTGCATCGCTTAGATCGAGTGACCGCAGGGTTAGTGATGTTTTCGGTTAACCCTGCCACACGCCACTTATACCATCACTTATTTGAGACACGCAACATTCAAAAAACGTATCAAGCGATAGCAAGCATAGGGGCGACCAAGGGGCTAGCAGGCCAGCAATGGGTGGTTAAAAACCATATCACACAGGCCACACCTAAGTTTCGCATGGCTATTACCGAAGGGCCTGCCAATAGCCACTCTACTATAAAGTGCTTACAGCAATGCACCAAAACGCAAAGGGCGTTATTTGAACTTAGCCCTGTCACCGGTAAAACGCATCAATTGCGCTTGCATATGCAAACACTCGGTTGGCCTATACTCAATGATAAATACTATCCAAAACTACAACCGCAATCGGCCGATAATTATGTCGCCCCTTTGCAATTGTTAGCAAAAGATCTCAAATTTATCGACCCTGTAACCAAGCAGCCTAGGCATTTTTGGTGCGAACGCAGTTTGTCGCTATCATAGAATTTTTGCGGCTCAGCTGTATAACAGAAGCCATGTAATATTAGCCAAACGCGACACTTGCAAAAACTAAGGTCATTAATACTGGACATACAAAGCGAATATATTGGGCAAACCAGTAATGCGCACCAGCGCTGGCTTGATGTAATGCGTTACCGCGCTGCCACATCCAGCCTACCGTTATAAAGTAAAATAGGCCCATAAGCGGTAATTGATACTGGGTAAACAGCATAATAACCAAGCCGAATAACCAATCAAAATTTAATATAATCGCACTTGCGCATACAAGTACCACTAAGCTGACCGCCCACGTAGCAGCGGTACGGTTTACTTTATGGTTTTCAACTAAAAAAGCAACAGGAATTTCGGTTGTCGAAATCGTCGAGGTTACCGATGCTATCGACATTAATACAAAAAACAATAAGCCAACCACTAAGCCAATATCACCCATGGTATTAAATAACGCAGGTAAAATAGCAAAAATAAGTTGCCCCTCCCCTATTAATTTACCATCATTAAAGACTTCAACACCGTTATACTGCGCTACATAAATTGCCGGAATAATCAATAAACCCGCTAAAAACGCCACTGTAGTATCAAGCAAGGCTACGCTTGCTGTAAGCTTGGGTAAATTAGCATCGGGCTGCAAGTAAGAGCCGTAAATCATCATGCAGCCCACACCCAATGAAAGCGAAAAAAACGCCTGCCCCATTGCAGCAATAATTAAGTTAGGGTCAAGTATTTGGCTAAAATCAGGCACTAAATAAGCCGCAAAGCCTTCACTTGCACCTTCAAGGGTAGCAATGTAAGCAATCAAACTCATCAGTAATATCAGTAGCAACGGCATTAAGCGACGCGACCACTTTTCAATACCAGACTTAACCCCCTTCAGAATAATACTGGCAGTTAAAATAAGCATAAGCGGCGTAAATACGAAATTACGCATAACCGAGTCACTGTGTAAAAACTCGCTAACACTTTTAAGCCCCACAAAGGTAGCGACAGGCTCAATAGCATATGACAGCATCCAACCTGCGACTATTGAATAAAAGCTCAGCATAACCACAGCCCCCGCAAGGCCAATATAACCGGCGGCTGCGCCTACTTTGCGGTTTGTATTTTGCCATGCATCGCCGAGTGCTTTTACCGGGTTAGCTTGTGCCTTGTGACCTAGGTAAAGCTCGGTATATAGCGCAGGTAGCGCCAATAAGAATATGACAATAAAATAAACGAGTAAAAATGCGCCGCCGCCATGATTGGCCGCTTGCGTAGGAAAACCCCAGATATTACCCAAACCCACTGCTGCGCCAGCAGCGGCTAATACAAAACCAAGCCGGCTTTGAAACCCATCACGTACTTGTGCCATACATCTACAAATCTTTTATTATTTAGATTATTGCGAATTAAACCATATTTAAGGCCAACTGAGTAATAAAATTGTATTGTGCTTTTGTTAATGGCGTTAATCGCTACAATAACTGCGATTTTTATTTTTTAACCCGCGCAACACTCATAAAACAAGCAACCGCTGATGGCAAACTTGAAGACTATCAAGGGGTCAATTGGTCAATTGGTCAATTGGTCAATTGGTCAATTGGTCAATTGGTCAATTGGTCAATTGGTCAGCAATAGTAAGCTAAACGCAATGTCGCACAAGCCGCACCCAAGCTTTGTACAGCTATCGTCGTAGGGCCAGCTAATAGCCACTTAGTTATTGGCTTTTTTAATGGCGATAGCGTTACACCCTTAACGCGCGTATATCCCACCCATGTTGTGAGGTAAGGGGCGAGGCAATAATAGTTTATCCAATTAGACGTAGAGTTCTGTTTTCTCGGCAAGGCGCTCGAAAGGGCGCATGCCGGGGCATGTAACGCTTTGAGCAACGCAGGAGAGGAAGCAGAAAACAAGTATTATTGGATAATGTATTTTTTCCTCGTCCCTAACCACCTATTTCTAGGGTTTGGGTCATCACATCAAACTCGCCACTTTCTTCAACGTCAACTCCCACATAATCCACACCTTCACCACTCAATTCTTTACGCAATCGCTTACAACTTGGCGAGCTTTGGTCGTTAGGCTCTACCATCAACTCTTGGAAAGGCACACCCCTGCACTCAAGCTCTTTAACACTCGCTTCGCAAGGTTGACCGCAGCCATTAAAGGTAAATACTAATACCGCCGCATCCCCCCTGCTCATCATAAGCGCCTGAGCGTCCAAACCCCGGCAACCTACCTTCACGCCAAAGCCATACAACAGCAACTATGCCAGCAATGTAAAGGAGATTAGGCATATTAATTTCTATTCAATGATAAAAAGATATCTAACGCTACTATCGCTCAATACACAGCTCACGTCACAAAGACACTACTATGACCGACAATTACTCTAATTACTGTCAATTTTTTGCGCTAGCGCTTGGTCACTAAAGCCACAACGGCTATGGCAATATCACAACCTTCAGAGGCTCTCTTATCATAATAAGCAAAACCCTCACCGCGGCCGTAAGAGTTATATTCATGCTTTGTGTAATCCCATTATTTTTTGCCAGCATTTTAGCACTGCTTACAAGCCCGATTACATAGCTGCTTATTCAGAATTTATTATATGCTTATATTTTAGGCCTTTAAAAAATCAGTCATATATAATCGCTATCGTGTGTATTCATCCATGTTATCAAGCAAAAGAGAGTACACTTCATGACATTAAGATACTTTTTACGTCAAAACGAAAAACACATAAAATCATTAACTAATTTATCATTATTTATTGCTGCCATATATAGCCTGCCAGCTTCAGCCGCACCCGAGGTACATTACGAGCAGTGCAAGCAACCCTTTAGCTATAAAGGCAATCAATATAAAGGGACAACAAATAAAGATAACGGCAATACACAATGGTGTTATTTAAAAAAACCTATTGACGGTAGTAGTTGGGGCAACGTACGCGAGGAAACCATCCCTAGGCAAATAACCGCATCGGGCAATCAGTGCTCGGCGACCAGCCAATACGCCTCTGAAACTTTTCACGGTTGCAGTACATTAACTTATGGTGATTTTTGGTGTTATACCGACAGTAGTGGTACCAATCGAGAAGATTGTCATAGTGATGATCAGGCTACTGGTTTTTTATCGCATATTCAACCAAAAGAAAACGAATTAATACAAAGGGTTGCCGTAGGGTCGTGCTTTAAAACCCAAGGCACCATGAGTCAAACTATGAGCCGTATTATAGAGGCTAAACCCGATTTATTTATGTGGTTAGGCGACAACATCTATGCAGACACAACAAGTATGAATGTGATGCAAGACAAATATGACAATAAAAAACGAAATAGTGATTACCGAAATTTTTTAGATGCTAACATTCCAGTATTGGCCACATGGGATGATCATGATTTTGGTGCTAATAATGCAGGTAATAATTACAGCAAACGCAAAGAAAGTCAGCAACAATTTTTGCGACACTTTGACATTCCGAAATCTGATATCCGCTATAGCCAACAAGAGGGTATTTACAGCGCTGTCATGCAAGGCCCTAGCGGTAAAAAAGTACACTCTATTATGCTTGATGCTCGCTATTTTCGCTCACCTACTTTTAGAAATTATGGTACTTGCCAAGGTGATAACTCTACCGTATTGGGTGATACGCAGTGGGCTTGGTTAGAAAAAGAGCTCGCCAAACCCTCACAAATAAAAATAATTGCCTCAGGCATTCAGGTGTTACCGCCATTACATCGCAAGCGTCGCTTAAGCAGTTATTGCGCTTACGGTAATGGTCAAAAATTTAATACGGCCATTAATCGCTTAAACGAAGATAATGCCTCAGGCACAAGCTATGAATCGTGGGCAGAAATACCACAACAACGAGAAAAATTATTACGCTTAGCTCAACAAGCTATTAATAGCGGTAAAACTAAACATATTATTTTTGTCAGTGGCGATCAACACTGGGGTGAACTGTTAGAAAAATCAATTCCTGCCAGTCCAACTTATGGCGCACAAGCCACAGTATACGAAATCACCGCATCAGGCTTTGGACAAAACTGGCCCTATGATATCGCCAACCCCAATCGTTTACGTATTTGGGCTGATGACAAGGGTGATGGCAATTACAATAAAGCGTGCAAATTTCCTTTTAAGGCCTCTGGCACAACGTACGATCGCTGCATTACTCAGGGCCAAAATACGCCTTGGTGTTATACCGAGGTAGATAGTCGTGGTGCGGGGGTTGATGGCGCCTGGGGAAATTGCGCACCCGAGGGCGCTGATATCCCAACAGGGCAAGTGGGTAAGGTACCGACTAATTTAAGTCGCGTATCGACTGCAGATCGTCATATCATTAATAAATCAGGAAGTAATTACGGGCAAATTGATATTGACTGGGCTAACGGTACAATTAAGTTATCACTACAAACCGAAACGCAAGAAATCACTTCAACGATCATTAATTTTTAAAAACGCAGCCCCTTATACGCATTTTATTGCGCATAAGGGGCGAGGCAATAATAGTTTAATTAGACGTAGAGGGCTTGAGCGGCCCAGCCAATGGTTTATAAGCATCCGATTGGCGTACCTATGATAGTTACCAATATTATTTATTGTGCATCTAAGGGGCGAGGAAAAAATACATGATCCAATAATACGTGTTTTCTACTTCCTCTGCTGTGTTGCTCAAAGCGTTACATGCCCCGGCATGCGCCCCTTCGAGCGCCTTGCCGAGAAAGCAGAAGCCTACGTCTAATTGGACAAACTATTATTGCCTCGCCCCTAAGGCCCCACGCATAACATTATAAATAGCCGTGTTTTCTACTGCCCGCCCAACAAAAGCATGCGTATTAATATTGCCCCACGACGCAATAGGCACATCAACATTAGTATGACTCCCCCATAACCAAGTCACCTCAGGCACTTTACCGGCACCATTACTTTTACTAAGCTGCAAGCCGCCAGTTTCATGATCTGCCGTCACCAACACCATGGTATCTGTACGTTGCTCGGCCCAAGTGACGACCTCTTCAACCGTTTTATCAAACGCCAAGGTTTCATAAATAACACGCTGCGTATCATTAATATGGCCAGCAAAATCAATTTGCGAACCTTCAATCATTAACACAAAACCATTAGGGTTTTTAGATAAAACCTCAATCGCGGCGGCGGCCATTTCATTGAGCTGCGGAATATCTTGCGCCTCATAACTTTTCTGGCTGTCATTGGCCAATACATAAGGTATTTCATTTTCGCCAAATATACCTGCAAATAATATTTCGGCCTTTGGGTCTGCTGCAGGCAACACGGCTAAAGCCGTAGCTAAGTCTGTTTTATTTTTAACAAGCGTATAATTTGCCTTTGCCGCTTCGGTACTAATGATATCAACCTGATCCACTAATTTACTGCCGCATAAGGTCACATTCGGTTTAACCTCGCCGTACATGCTGGCCGATAAAGCCGCAAAGTCATTTCGGCTAGGGCCGTGGGCTGCAAAGCTTGCCGGTGTAGCATGCACACAGTGCGATGTAGCAACAACACCCACCGATTTACCCAGGCTTTTGGCATACTCTAAAATAGTCTCTAAATCAGCGCCATTGCCTGGCTGAGCTTGCGAAATAGTCCCCGAATTTGTTTTACGGCCCGTGGCCATGGCCGTTGCGGCCGCGGCAGAGTCGGTGTAGTAATGCACGCCGGTCTCGGGTAAATCTTCATGGCCTAAAGTATCTGCGCTAGCGGTTTTAATGTCGCCACGGTGCTTACCAGACTCTAAAAATAACGCCTCACCCTTATACGCACTGGTTACCGCTATTTGTGGGTATCCCATACCGTCACCAATCATCAAAATAATATTATTCGCCTTTTCAAGGGCAATAACATCTACATCGTGGCCAGCACTTGCTACTAACGGTGTATCTCGGTTAGTTGTCAGCGTTACACTGTAACGGCCTACACCCTCAGCGCTCGCCAGTTGGCGTTTAGTGGCAGGCGCTTGAGTGGTATCGTTGGTCAGTGTCACATTCATATCACCTTGGGTAACCCAATCGTAAGTCTCAGCCGCATAACTACCATCAGCGGTTAGGTTAGTCGCCACATTCACCCCGGTAATAGTGTCATGGCCAGTTACCGCTCTTATCTTTTTCATCGATAGCGGTATTGCTTGTTGCCGATCACCCAACACCGACACACTAAATACATAAGTCCCTGCTGTAACCTTGGCCGACATTTTGCCACCTGGAAACGTCGTTAAAACAGATATCGCCTCTTGTAAATTAATGTGTTTATTATCAAGTGAGCCATAAACTAGAGACTCGGCATCGCCTTGATGCACATTAAACGCAATAGTTCCCGCCTCTACAAAGTTAACAACAGCCTCATAAGTACCCGCACCTTTATATACAAATTCGGTATCTTTAGAGTGAGTCCAGTTGTTAAAAGTACCCACTAAATACAAAGATTGAGACAGGTTATCGGCATCGGTAGCACTAATATTTTCGATCAATAAACTCGGCGTATTAATGCCTTGCGATGCATCGAGTGTAAAATGATAAACCTGATCTTCATCACCTGTGACGGTGATATCCATATTCTGATTTTCAAAGTCATCATATTTTCGCTGTAAATCCATGGCGGTATCAAATTGCACCTCACTCGATACCTCTTTGCCAATGGCTAAATCGCGCTCGGCACTCCAGTCAGGGTCGGCAATTTTAAAAGAGTAGGACCCAGGCTGCATACTAAACAAAGCAATATACTGACCATCGCCTTGATAATGCAGCTGTGCTTCTGGCCGCGATGACCAGCTATTCATCGAGCCTTTAATGTATAACCGGCAATCTTTTTCAGTATTTTCGGCAAGCTCTTGCGCTACACATTTAAACGGGCCTAGATCAATACTACTGGCAATAGAATCATCTGTGACTGTATCAGCCTTAGCCTCTACTTCAACTTCTTTAATGACCTCTACATATTCCGTTTTAGTATCATTAGAGCAACCCGCTATACTCGCTACAATAGCTAAAAAAGCTATTTTTTTTGCTATATTAATGGTGTCCATAGTCTTCTCTTAAAATAAATTTTGCTTTAGTTTTTAGTGCTGTAGTTTGTCGGCGCCTAAAAACTACAACTGCAATATGACAAGCTCATGATATCCAGTCCTGTAAAAAGTCAGTAAAAGTACCAGCAACCACAATACAGCTCGCCATTAAAGCTACTAGCGTATAAAAAAACGCAATAAGTAATTGAAACCGTTCACTTTATTTTTAAATGATTTTACTGCGCAGCAAAGCACACCTATCTAAATCAAAGCCAGATGAATACGTATGCAAAAAAGTACTGCTTAGTCATGATACACTGACTCAATCGCGTAACTATTTAGCCAAGCTGAAAACAGCACCTGACGTTGAGGGACCGGCAAATGATTCGTGAGCGCCGATTTCCGCACCTCTGAATAGTGACAATTGATTTAAAGCGGCGTTATGACTATGGATAAAAAACACTAAAACACACCCATAAAAAAACCCGCCGAAGCGGGTTTTTAATACTCATTAAAATACGTTAAATAATTAACCCATTATAAGTTGGACATCAACCGTCGTGCCTTCGGGCTGAGTCGGCACTATAAAACCTTCTACCGCAGTACCGTTCACAATTAAAGACTTCACGCCTTTGCTCACGTGATCGGGGTTTGTAACAACGATATTATAGGTTGCGCCACGGAACTTACGGCTAAAGTTAAAGCCGTCCCAATCTTTAGGGATACAAGGATTTACACCAAGGCCAGCATAATCTGGCTTAACACCTAAAATGTACTGGGTAATGGCCGCAAAGTTCCATGCTGCCGTGCCGGTTAACCAAGAGTTTTTGGCTTCGCCTGGTTTAAAAGCATCTTTACCTGCGATCATTTGCGCGTAAACATAAGGTTCAACTTTATGTAAATCACTGATGTCTTCTAAGAAGGCTGGTGTGATTTTGGCCCAGTAATCAAAAGCGCGATCGCCATTACCAATTAAGGTTTCTGCAATCATGATCCATGGGTTGTTGTGACAAAAAATACCGGCGTTTTCTTTGTAGCCTGCAGGGTAAGTCGATATTTCACCGTACTCAATATAGTACTTAGTAAACGCAGGTTGCTGTAGCACAATACCGTACTCGCAATCTAAATGCTCTTTAACCGAGTCCATTGACTTATGCACCAAGCCATCTTCTAGGCCGATACCGGCCATGCCACAAAAACCTTGTGACTCAATGAAGATTTTGCCTTCTTCGTTTTCTTCACTACCGATTTTTTTGCCGTAGTAATCATAGGCACGTAAATACCACTCACCATCCCAACCGTCTTTTTTAACAGCTGCAATCATGTTATCAACATGGACTTGCGCGGTTGCGGCTTCATCATTTTTACCAATGTCCTGGCAAAGTTTAATAAACTCTTTACCGTAAAGCACAAATTGGCCAGCAATCATTAATGACTCGGCTGTAAAGCCTTTTTTGTTGCCAGTGGTTTGGAACGAGTCGTTGGGGTTATCACTAAAACAGTTAAGGTTTAAGCAATCATTCCAATCAGCACGGCCAATTAACGGTAAGTTGTGCGGGCCTAAGTTGTTAACAGTATGCATAAACGAACGCTTCAAATGCTCGAAGTGTGTGGTCGCTTTAGTGTCATCGTTATCGTAAGGCACCATTTCATCAAGAATACTGTAATCGCCAGACTCTTTAATGTAATCGGTCGTTGAAAGGATTAGCCACAACGGATCATCGTTAAAGTCGCCACCTACGTTAGCATTACCACGCTTAGTTAGTGGCTGATATTGATGATAGGCCGAACCATCTTCAAACTGCGTTGAAGCAATATCGATAATGCGCTCACGGGCACGCTCAGGCGCTTGATGTACAAAACCAATCAGGTCTTGGTTAGAGTCACGGAAGCCCATGCCACGGCCAATACCTGTTTCAAAAAATGAAGCAGAGCGACTCATGTTAAAAGTCACCATACACTGGTACTGGTTCCAGATATTTACCGAACGGTCAATGCGGTCATCACCGGTATCGACTTGAATGGTACTTAACAAACCTTCCCAGTAATCGGCTAATTTTTGTAACTCAGCATCTACTTTTGCATCGGTATCAAAACGCGCCATTAATGCTTCGGCAGGAGCTTTATTGATAACGCCTTTGCTTTCCCATTTATCTTCTGGCTCTACTTCGATGTAGCCCAAAGTAAAAACAAAGCTTTTTTCTTCGCCTGGAGCAAGCTCTACTTCGATATAATGTGAACCACAAGGCGACCAGCCGTGTGCAACAGAGTTGCGCGGCTTACCTTCAAATACTGCATCTGGGCGATCAAAATCGTTATAAGTGCCTTTCCAAATGTCGCGGTCAGTATCAAAGCCGTCAATGGGAGCATTAACATTATAAAACGCGTAATGATTACGACGCTCTTTAAATTCGGTTTTGTGGTAAATAGTTGAGCCTTTTACTTCGACTTCACCGGTTGAGAAGTTACGCTGCAAGTTTTGCATGTCGTCTTCTGCGTTCCACAAACACCACTCAATAAACGAGAAAAATTTGAATTTTTTAGTCTCGGTGCTGGTGTTTTTAAGCTTAACGCGCTGAACTTCACACCAGCTTTTTAACGGAATAAACTGAGTAACCTCGGCACAGATGCCATTGCGCTCACCAGCGATTTTGGTATAGCTCATGCCATGACGACAGCTGTAGTTGTCTAGCTCAGTTTTAGTGGGTTTCCAGCCTGGATTCCAAACATCGCCACCGTCGTTGATATAAAAGTACTTACCGCCATTATCAACCGGTACGTTGTTGTAGCGGTAGCGGGTTAAGCGACGGAATTTTGCATCTTTATAAAAAGTATAACCACCGCCGGTATTCGATACCAAGGAAAAGTAATCTTCGTTACCCAGGTAGTTGATCCAAGGGTAAGGTGTACGCGGGTTAGTGATCACATACTCGCGAGCAGCGTCATCAAAATGACCAAACTTCATAAATAGCTCCGTAGCTTTATACTCAAAATATAAATTAAGAAAGAAGAAGAAAGCCCTAAGGCAAGCCACCTCGATACAAACACAGCAAATACTGCGTTTGCTACAAGATTGGCAGTGGGTATAGGCGCAGACATGTCACGCCCATGAGTAATGACGCTACTTTAAAGGATGCGAATATGCGCGGCAATGGCCTAATCGTGCTTAGAGCAAAAAACTTAAGTGCGATTTGACTATTAGGCGACGAATGGCGCAATTGTTGGGCAAGCTTCTCTCAAGCAATATAAGGTTCCGGCCAAATAGCGCTCTTGGCCAACTCACACCGAGCCCGTTTTAATGAGAGTCAGCGCCAATACGTTGAAAAAGCCGCTCACTAAAAGGCTTTAGGCGCAAAACCGGTCACAGTACTCACACCGACCTCTCGGCCTACCGCTGTGAGTGGGTGTACAACCACAATGCCTCTTACCTGCTTTTTGAGTTTGCCCATATCGGCTTGCTCTTGCTTGGTCAGCGCACGGTTAAATGGCATGGCTTTAATCGCTTGCGCCTTAGAGCCGGTTTCGCGTGTTTTTAGCTCTTTGTTAGCGGCAAGCTCTGCTTCGTACTTTTTAATGTCACGCTCAAATTGGCGTATCATAGGGATATCTTCGCGCAATGTAGCGGCAGCGTGCTTACGGCGGGCCTTGTCAAGGCGATTGGTTAAATCTTGTAGGGCTTGTTGTAAATTCATAGTGTGCTCACAGTGATAGACGGCGATATAGCAGTATGACTGCCTCTATTGCCTACCTTAAAAAAGCAAGCAGCTTAACATTTACACGTGCCGCTCGCCTTAGCCTGTGATGAATAATTGCCAAATAGTGAAGCTTCACTCTCGCATAAAGACTCACGATTAAACTCACAATTCACAAGCCTGCCATTCAAGCCCGCCATGCCAAAACGGCTTCCACGCTCTATTCAACAGCTCTATTCAACAGTTCGCTTCAACGGCCCCACTTAAGCACTCTATTTAGGTGCTCTATTTAAGTACTCCATTTAAGCACTCTATTCGTGCAGAGTATCCTAAGCCCACCTCTTTCAGTGCGATAGTAAAATCGCAATACCGCTTTAGCCCCTACGCCGCACCACGATAATATTATCGCGCACCGAATAAGAGCCAACAAAAGCTATTATTTACGTTTTTTACCCCCCCGAACAAAGCCTCTAAAAAAACACCATGTTCATTAAAAAGTACAGGCTAAAGGTTAAAATACGGTGAAAAGACCGCTTTTCAAGAGCGCTGGAATTCCCTCGCGCCGCAAAAAGTGGTATCTTCTTCGCCCGTCGGGTAGGCCGTGAGCACCGGCTTCTTGAGTATTCTGCGGGTCAGCATTTGCCCCCTAGATAAAGCGCGTGCACTCATTTGCACCACAACCATCCACCTTTTTCAAAGGCACCTTCGGACCATTATGAAAGAATTATCAGATATCGGCCTAATCGGCCTTGCCGTTATGGGCGAAAACCTCGTTTTGAACATGGCCAGCAAGGGCTTCACCGTTACTGCTTACAACCGCTCAACCGAAAAAGTCAAAAACTTTGTCGAAGGTCGTGCAGCAGGTCAAAGTATTCGCGGTGCCTACTCGGTAGAAGAGCTCGTTCAATCTTTGGCTAAGCCACGCAAAATCATGATCATGGTAAAAGCGGGCGCCCCCGTCGATGCAACAATTGAATCTTTGCTTCCATTATTGGACGAAGGCGACATCATTATTGATGGCGGCAACACTCACTACCCTGATACTATCCGTCGCGAAAAATACTTGAGCGAAAAAGGCATTCATTTTGTGGGCGCCGGTGTTTCTGGTGGTGAAGAAGGCGCGCTCACCGGTCCATCAATTATGCCTGGCGGCTCATTAGAAGCATGGGAAGGCGTTAAGCCCATCTTCCAAAACATTTCGGCTAAAGTTGAAGATGGCTCACCTTGCTGTGACTACGTTGGCGAAAACGGTGCTGGTCATTTTGTTAAAATGGTGCACAACGGTATTGAATATGGCGACATGCAACTATTGTGTGAAGCCTACCAAGTCATGAAAGAAGTGGTTGGCATGAGTGCCGACGAAATTCACACAGTTTTTGCCGAGTGGAACAACACCGAGCTCGATTCTTACTTGGTTGAAATTACTCGCGATATCATGGCGTATAAAGACAAAGACGGCGAGCCATTAGTTGAGAAAATTTTAGACACTGCAGGCCAAAAAGGTACTGGCAAATGGACTGGCGTTATCGCCCTTGATTTAGGCGTACCTTTAACCTTGATTGCTGAGTCTGTATTTGCCCGCTGTATTTCGGCACTTAAAGAAGAGCGCGTTGCAGCCTCTAAAGTATTGTCTGGCCCAACCAAGTCTTTTACTGGCGACAAAGTTGCATTCATCGAAGACCTTCGCCAAGCGGTATTGGCCTCTAAGATTGTTTCTTATGCGCAGGGCTACACCTTAATGCGTGAAGCGGCTAAAGAGTTTGGCTGGAACTTAAACTACGGCGGCATTGCTATGATGTGGCGTGGCGGTTGTATCATTCGCTCGGCTTTCTTAGGCGATATCAAAAACGCTTTTGATAAAAACCCTGAACTTAGCAACCTATTATTAGATGACTACTTTAAAGACATCGTGATTAACGCACAGCAAGGCTGGCGTAACGTGGCAGTAGCCACTATCACTAACGGCGTGCCTACGCCTTGCTTAATGGCTGCGCTCAACTACTTTGACGGCTACCGCACAGCGCGCTTACCGGCTAATTTACTGCAAGCGCAGCGCGACTACTTCGGTGCCCACACTTATGAGCGAACCGACAAGCCACGCGGTGAGTTCTTCCACACCAACTGGACAGGCCGCGGCGGCGATACCTCTTCTTCTACTTACAACGCGTAAGTTTAAGTCATGGTAAAAGGGAGCCTTTGGGCTCCTTTTTTGTAACTATTCAGCTCAGCTGACAAACCTCACCTCATAGGGTGCTAATGGATTATTTTCTGGGTCTTTAAGCGCCGGGCCTTGCAAGGAAAGTAAGGGGTAGACAGTACGCCTGCACTAGGGATATGCAAGATTAGACTTTGCAGGCGTATAAAGTCGAGGAGCACAAAGTCGCAAATGACTTGAGCGGCCCAATCAATGATTCATTAGTGCCCAATTTCGGCACCTCTGAATAGTTACCAAATTTACAGTTAATAAAAAAGGCCGCTCATTACTGAGCGGCCTTTTTTATTGCTAATACTGGTCAATACTCATGCTTACCAGTTTTTGATTTTACCTTTTACATACAAACCAGTTTCGGTTAAATCGCTTTCATTCCAACCGTTAGCGCCGTTAGAGCCAGGCTTTAATATTGAGGCACCTTCTGACTTATCACTAATAGACCAGTTAGCATGGCTAATGTTGTTATCATAAAGAAATTCCATCCACGTATCAGACTCCACTTTATCAAACGCGCCATCGCCACTTGCACCCACAGAGCCCCACTCGGTAACAAACAATGGGATACCATTTTTAAGTGCAGTAATAGCGCGATTACGCTCTTGCTGTTTATGTGAACCCGCATAAAAATGCAAAGTGTAAGCAATGTTATCAGCGTAGGCTGCGTTACTTGGGAAGTCTGCTGCAACAATGGGGTTTTCTGACGCTTCATCTACAAACTGTGAATAATAAGGCGTGCCCACAACAATTAAGTTGTCGGGATCAATGGCGCGAATGGCCTTAATCACCGGCAAGGCGTACGCTTTGATTTCTGCCCACGTCGTTTTTTCATCCCAGCCACAATCCTCACCTGAAAGACCGTTGGAGCAATCAGGCTCGTTGTATATTTCGTAAATGACATGATTATTAGCGCCATAAGTGGTCGCCATCTCGGCAAAAAACTCAGGGGCTAAGTTAGCCGGATGCTCTTCGGCATCATGGGTATGCCAATCAATAATCACGTACATATCATTGGCAATAGCCTGCTGCACAATATCTTCAACACGCGCTTTGTTAGCACCGGGGTTATTTAAGTAGCCGTCGCCCTCATTAATACCCATAGCGGCCCGAATAAGCTTTGCATCCCAATCGTCAGATAATTTCTCAACCACGTTTTGGTTATAAAATTTACTGCCGTCGCCATGGCTTGACCAAAACAAGCTCATACCCGCAATACTTCCATGCTTGCCGCCAAACAACACTTGATTACCTTCGGTTGTAATTGCTGGCACGCCTACAATGTTATCACTGCCACTACCCACTGCCGCAGCAGGTGTTTGACTGGGGTCGCCACAGGCCGCACCTGCGTACACGCCTATATCATCGACTTGCACGTTAGCAACAGCATCGCCAGCTAACACGCCAAAGCTCATGGTGAAACGTGCCGAAGTATCGGTCATGACCGCTGTAAAGGTATGCTGTATATTTTGATAGCTTGTTGTAAGGTCAAGGGCTTGAGCATCGGTACTCAATAACGAGGCATAACCTGGGCTACCGCCTTGGTCAATATTAAAGCCCATGGTGCGCTCAGCACTCGCTTTAATGCGAAAGCAAATAGTGTATTGCTCATCTTGAGTCAGCCCTAGGCCATGTGACAACTGCGCATGCCAAGTTTCTGCAGAAGCTGTAGGGATAGTCACATTCACTTCGCCATCCCATGCAAAAGAAGCATTGAGTGACGCATCAACATTACCGGCAAATAGTGCCTGCCCATTGGTAAATGTACCATCACTATCAAGTAGAGTACCGGCACCTAAATTGCCTACACTAGAAGACGCCATGCTTGAATTTGCTATGCTTGAGCTCGCTAAGCTAGAAGCAGACGACTGAGGTACTGCACTAGAGCTAGAGGCGATACTACTGCTAACAATAACCGGTGGCTGACTAGACGAGCTAGGTGCAACGCTGCTGCTAGAGGCGATAGATGAGATAACAGGTGGCATCGATGAGCTGGTAGGTGCCGCCGAAGACATTGACACTTGGCTAGAGGCCGTGGGTGATGTAGATGTCGTACTACCACCGCCACAGGCCGCTAAAGTACTGCCGATAAGCATCACCGATAAGAGTTTTTGTGGCGCAAGGCCAAAAGATTGCTTCATTCGTTCCACCTGATAGAATCTTGCCCACCCTCAAAATGCACATTCGTAGACTCATAACGAGCTTACTTCAGTCTAAAAATTGTAGCATAGGGGCTTTTGGGTTTTTTATAGTCATATTGACATTTATTATGGTTATACAGATACTAACTCATTCTGCACTCACGAGCGCCAATCTAAATCACAGGGATTATTTTAATCTGCAAAAATTAAGACTCAATCACACTTATTTAATAATGAAGCGCTATACCCAACCAGCCATCGAGCAATGCATGCGCTAATGAGCCGGCATTTCAACATAATGTGTGCTTTATAATCGCTGCAACTTTAAACTTACCGCCAACAAATCACCGCACCAATGACGGTAGTGAGCAACCAATAAGACGCATACTGCTCATGCGCTTTGGCCCACTTAACCCAACTTTCAAGGTGACTTTGTAACCCGCTTTTGGTGTAACTATTCAAAGGCTCTCAGGCCATCTGCGGCCTTGTGCCCCTCGACTTTATGCGCCTGCAAAGTCTAATCTTGCATATCCCTATGCAGGTGCGCAGCCTAACCCTTGCTTTGCCTGCAAGGCTCGGCGCTTAAAGGCCCAGAAAATAATCCATCAGCACAAGTAAGGTGCTGTTTTTCAGCTTGACTGAATAATGACATCTTTTATTTAATGAGGAATGAAAATGCAACTAACAAGACCATTAAGCAAAAATAATTTACTGACTTTGGCCATATCGAGCGCATTGATATTTAGTGCACCAGTAATCGCCGAAGCAGTCAACGATAGTATTGTCACCAAACAAAGAGCCGCTCTAGAGGCCAACACAAATGGCAAAGGATTTGGGCCTCAATCGCCTCGTGATATTGATCAGGATTATGGATTAAATTTACGCAGCTTTTCAATGGCACCAAACCGTAGCCAGCTCAATCTATGTAATATCCACTTCCACAAAAACGCAGAGCATGCAGGTGGCGAATTCACCACTTACGCTGGAAATGGTGATGGTAAAGGCTCAAATACTGGATTTGTTTACGATGGTCAATTGACCGATGCTCAAATGAAACCTGTGCAAAACAAAATATGTGCAGCCAAAGGCGCCGCATTACAATCAGGCGATACAATAGAAGTACACTACGTATATTCATCTGCTCAGATTACCCCAGGACCAACGCTAGGCGCTTGCTTGACTGACAGCACCATGAATCCAGCTCTGAGAGTAGAAGGGCAAGTAATGGTGCTAGCTAATGATAGCACCGCGCTTGATTTTAAAGAGTTAGCAAAAGTCAATAAGGCTAATGGTTATCATCAAGCGCCCAATATACCCAACAACATGGGTGTACCCATTGAATATTTAGGCTCGACAACTGGACCTTCATACAACGAAAAAGCCTCTACATTGCAAGTCAGCTGGAGCGTAAGACCTAAAGTCGCCGTGGTAGACATCAATTCAGTCGGGCAGTGGTGTAATGACAACATATTTAATGAAGATCATGCTCACGGTGTACGTAACTTGGTCACCAACCCTAAATTGCTGTCTGTCATTCATTAGTCGCAAGCTAAACGATTAGGCTTGCGATCTACTCGTCCAAGCCTGTAGCCATACCGTGTAATGTTTGGATAGTGACCTTAGGGTCTCCGTCCAATTTCGGCTCTTTGTAGTGGTTGATCGATGTTTTAGGCTAAACCTGCAGCGAACGCTTCTACGTACAGCCCGTTTACGCTACTATCGTTTTTCAATTCCGCTTTTTGTGCCTAGCCATGATATTTTCATCTCTACGACTGTCGTTTTTACTGAGCCTGTGTGGCGTGACGCTACTAACCTCCAGCCCAGCGCTTTTATCTCAAGAGCTTTTATCTCAAGAGCTTTTGCCTCAAGCGCCACCTGTCGTTGACACCCCCTTTGAGCAGTGCCGGGGAAATCTACGTGAGCAGGCAGCCAATAAAGGGTTTTCTAAATTTATTACGCATAACATTATCGGCACACTTGAACCCCTTGAACGCGTGATAAAGCTCGACCGCAGCCAGCCAGAGTTTACCGAAAGTTTTATTGGCTATGCCACTAAGCGCATGAGTGAATATCGCATTAAAACCGGTAAGCGCATGCTGGCTGAGCATTCGGTTTTGCTGGATAAGTTAGCCCGCCAATACGGCGTACCTGCGCGCTATATTGTGGCGTTTTGGGGGCTCGAGACAAACTACGGCGGCTACAAAGGTAAGATAAAAACCTTAAATGCACTAGCCACCCTCGCCTGCGACAAGCGCCGCAGCCAATACTTTACCCAAGAGCTTTTTAATATATTCACCCTATTAGATGACGGTCGTATTCAGCCCGATCAATTACTGGGCTCTTGGGCTGGCGCCATGGGGCATATGCAATTTATGCCGACCACACTGATTACTTACGGGGTTGATGGCGATGGTGATGGCAAGCTCAACGTATGGGGCAGCCTACCCGATGCACTCACATCAGCCGCTAATTATTTAAACAAGATTGGCTGGAATAAAGAAGAAATTTGGGGCCGCACTGTTGAGCTACCTAAAGATTTTGATTTTGCTCAAGTGGTTATAGGCAATAAATACCCATTAAGCCATTTTAAAAAACTCGGCATCACTAAAACCTACCAGCGCCCACTATCTAATTACGATACGCAAGCCAAGCTTATTCTACCCTCTGGGAATTTAGGCCCGGCCTTTTTGGTATACGCTAACTTTTCGATTATTTTAAAATGGAATTACTCACAAAATTACGCACTCGCTGTAGGCTTACTCGCCGACCAGCTCGCCGGTATAGACCATGGACTAAGCAACTACAGCGCCGAACCGCACCCCTTTACCAACAAACACCTTAAAGCCCTGCAGCAACAACTCTTAGAGCAAGGCTATAAAATAGGTAAACCCGATGGTATTTGGGGGCCAAAAACACGCAAGGCCATGCAGCAATATCAACTTAAAAATGCCTTAGTCGCCGATGGATTTCCTAACGCCGAAGTATTTAAAAAGCTCTCAATTTCATTAAACTAAGCGCTAATATAAACCTTTATTTAGCGTAACTATTCAGGGTCCCAAAATTAGGCGCTAATGAATCATTTACTGGGCCGCTCAAGCCATCTGCGACTTTGTGCTCCTCGACTTTGTGCTCCTGCAAAGTCTAATCTTGCATATCCCTAGTGCAGGTGCAAAGTCTACCCCCACGCATCCATGCTGGGGCTGGTCGCTATATAAGCGCTCCCGGCACTTAAATGCCCAGAAAATAATCCATCAGCACCCTATGAGATGAGGTTCATCAGCCGAACTGAATAGTTACCATTTAGCTTTTAGATGAAGGGCGACTCAATGAGTGTCGGCACCTGCGCCAAGCAAGTGCCGACACTCATTGACTGCCTGGGCTTACTGACTTTAGCCCGCTCACCCCTCCATACCCCTGCTCAAAACTGGGGTAATCCAATTCAAAACCCAATGCTAACAACGCTTTATTGCTGCAGCGCTTATTGCCGCCGCGCCCACTCGCCGAGGGCGTTAACGCATCACTGGCAAGCCCTAATTGCTGTGCAATAAACTGCCTAACCGTTTGCGAGCTAACCGGGGCGCTATCGCAGCCAAGCAATACCTTAGGCAGTACACGGCCTTGCAATACCTGTTGCACCAAAAAGCTTAAGCAACGGCCTGCATCATGCTGATGAATACGATTAGTGAATTCTGGCCCACCACCATGGCCGGCTTGCACCTGTTTAATTAAAAAGTCACGCCCTGGGCCATAAATACCACCAAAACGTACACTGCAATAGGGTAAAGCGCTGCGCTCTAATAGCTGCTCGGCTTGTAGCATACACTGCCCACTAAAGTGCGCTGGGTGCGTCTCGCTACACTCATCCACCCAGCTACCGTCGGTTTGATGGTAAACCCCAGTACTAGAGGCAAATATAATAAAAGGGCTCGATTGCGCGCTATTGCCGCCTTCATTACCGTCTTGGTGCTGGGTTAAACGCTCTAACAACGCTTGCAGCGGCGCGATATAACCTTTTTGATAACCGTGTTCACCACTGCCATTAGGCACTAGCGTAACCACAATCACGCTAGGCTGTAATGCATCAATTGCTGCAACTGTTTGCGCGTCCAGTAAATCGCCTTGCATACACTCGGCACCAGCAATCACCTGAGTACTGCGAGCAACGGCTGTTATTGCACCGGTATAGTGCATGGCTTGCAGGTCGGCAATCGCACGCTGCGCTAGGTCACCTGCGCCTGCAAATATTACAGCCGACCCCTCCTTAACATGTGCATCAGTTTTTTTCATCATCGTCTTTTGTGAAGCAGTGCTTAAATTTGTCATTTCAAAAATCCATCAAAATCTATTAAAATACAACAATTAATAGCAGTAACAATAACGTAACTATTCGGCCAAACTAGCAAACTCCTTTTGACAGGGTGCTGATGGGTAATTTTTGGGGCATTTAAGCGCCTGGCCTTGCAGGGAAAGCAAGGGTTAGGCAGCGCACCCGGTAAGGATATGCGAGATTAGACTTTGCAGGAGCATAAAGTCGAGGAGTCAGCTATCGAGAGCGCTTATTAACGACCATAGATGGCTTGACGGCCCAGTCAAGATTCATTAGCGTTCGATTTAAGCAGCTGCGCCCGAATTTCAGCAGCTCAGAATAGTTACACAATAACAACATTGAAATTGCTCATCAAGCCGGAACCCATTTATGACACTCACCGAACTGCGCTATATTGTAACCCTTGCACAAGAGCAGCACTTTGGCCGTGCCGCCGAGCGCTGCCATGTTGCACAACCGACTCTCAGTGTTGCCGTAAAGCGCTTAGAAGAAGAACTGCATACCGCCATTTTTGAGCGCTCTAAGTCGAGCGTATACCCAACCCCTGTGGGCGAGCAAATCGTTCAACAGGCACAAAAAGTATTAGAGCAAGTTAATACCATAAAAGATATTGCCAGCAGTAGCCAAGATCATCTGAGCGAGCCACTGCGCCTGGGTGCTATTTTTACCATCGGGCCTTATTTAATCCCGCGCATTATCCCGGCCATTCGCAAAGCGGCTCCTAAAATGCCGCTCTACGTAGACGAAACCTATACCGCCACCTTACGCAAACGCATTCGCCAAGGCGAGCTAGACGCCATTATTGTTGCACTGCCTTTTACCGAGCCCGATGTACTGACCCAGCAACTTTACGAAGAACCCTTTGTGGTACTGTTAGCGTGCGACCACCCACTGGCCCAAAGCACGAGTATTACATCGGCGCAACTTAACGACCAAAATGTATTATTACTCGGCGAGGGGCACTGTTTTAGAGATCAAGTACTAGAGGCTTTACCCAATTTGCGCGAACAAGCGGCAGACCCTAACGGCCTGATTCGCACCGCCGCCGAAGGCAGCTCGCTCGAAACCCTCAAGCACATGGTGGCATCGGGTTATGGCATTACGATCTTGCCGCAATCGGCCACCGATAAAAGCAACTCATTGCTCACAACGCGCCCCTTTGCCGATATTACACCAACGCGTGCCGTAGGCATGGCATGGCGCGCTAGTTTTCCTAGGCATAAAGCCATTGATGTTTTAAGGCAAGCGGTTGTCGACAGTTACAAATAACCCAATAACCAACAGCCCAATACTTAACAGCTAAAGAGGCCATCACGTGAGCGGCGAACCCACCCAACCTAGCGCGAACCAGATCGCCCTACATAATATCCCCGTCAGCGCACTCAAGGGGGTAGGTGCAAAGCTTGGCGCCACTTTAGCCAAACTGCATTTAAACACCGTACAAGACTTACTCTTCCACCTGCCTGCACGCTATGCCGATCGCACGCGCATTGCCGATATGAGCGAACTGCAAGCGCTACAACCAGCAGTGATACAAGGCAGTATTACCAGCAGCCAAATTGTGCTGGGCAAAAAGCGCAGCTTGGTCGTTAACCTTGCCGACGATACCGGCCAAGTAGTGTTGCGCTTTTACTTTTTTACCGCCGCGCAGCAAAAGCAATTGGCCGTGGGTAGCTGCTTACGCTGTTATGGTGAACCTCGCCCCGGCGCACTGGGGCTAGAAATGTACCACCCAGAATATCAAAGCGTCGCCTCGATAGATGATATGCAAGGTTTACAAGACACTCTAACGCCAGTGTACCCACTCACCGAGGGCTTAACCCAAAAGCGTATTGGCTTATTAATGCACCAAGCACTCGATTGCTTAGATAGCAGCCCACCCACCGAGCTACTCCCCATTGAAGTCAGCGCACACTTCAATCACTGCACGTTAAGCCAAGCACTGCACCTTGCCCACAATCCACCGGCTAACGCCGACATTAATAGCCTGATGATGGGCACTCATTTATACCTGCAGCGCCTAGCCTTTGAAGAGCTATTAGCCCACAACTTAGCCGTGCAACAAACTCGCCTCACCGAGCATCAAGACCCAGCGCCAGCACTACCGGCCGATAACGCACTCAAACAAGCACTGCTTAAAACACTCCCCTTTAACTTAACGGGCGCACAAATACGTGTACTCCACGAAATAGAACAAGACCTCAATACCCACGCCCCTATGCATCGCTTAGTGCAAGGCGATGTGGGCTCAGGTAAAACATTAGTCGCTGCCCTTAGCGCACTGTGCGCATTAGGCAATAATTACCAAGCCGCCATCGTCGCCCCCACCGAAATCCTCGCCGAGCAGCACCGCAATAATTTTGATAATTGGCTCAGCGCATTAGGCTTTAAAGTGGCGTGGCTAGCCGGTAAAGTAACGGCTAGCCAAAAGCGTAAAGCACTCGAGCAGCTACACAGCGGCGAAGCGAATATGGCCGTGGGCACACATGCTTTATTTGAAGACAATGTCATTTTTAAAAACCTGGGGCTTGTAATTATTGACGAGCAACACCGCTTTGGTGTGCAACAACGTTTAGCGCTGCGCAAAAAAGGCGGTGCCCATTGCCCTCATCAGCTAGTCATGACAGCCACACCTATTCCACGTACTTTAGCGATGACCGCCTACGCCGATTTAGAGCTCTCAGTGATTGACGAGCTACCGCCTGGGCGCACACCCATTAACACCGTTATGATCAACCAGAGTAAACGCCCACAAATTATTGAGCGCGTGCGCGCCGCTTGTGCCGGCGGCCAGCAAGCTTATTGGGTATGCACATTAGTAGAAGACTCCGAAAGCCTAGCGGCCGTTGCCGCCGAAAAAACCTGGGAGCTGCTACAAGCCGAAGCCCCTGAGCTAAAAATAGGCTTAGTGCACGGCCGCCTAAAAAGCCGCGAAAAAGAAGCCGTTATGCAACAATTTAAAGACGGACATTTACATTTATTAGTCGCCACCACCGTGATAGAAGTTGGCGTTGATGTACCTAACTCCAGCTTAATGATTATCGAAAACCCCGAGCGTTTAGGCTTAGCGCAATTACATCAAATTCGCGGCCGCGTGGGCCGCGGCAGCCGCGCTAGCCACTGCGTATTATTGTATGGCCACCCGCTATCCAAACAGGGCCGCTCGCGCTTAGAGGTATTACGTCACTCTAACGATGGTTTTGTGATTGCCGAAAAAGACTTAGAGCTACGTGGCCCAGGCGAGCTACTGGGCACCCAACAAACAGGCGACATGCATTTTAGACTAGCCAATTTACAGCGCGATAGCGCCATGATTGAACGTATTCATTCCGTGGCAAAAACATTATTAACCCGCCAACCCGAAGTTGTTAAAGCGCTAGTGGGCCGGTGGTTTAATTACCAGCAAGAGTTTGTTAAGGCGTAGCTCTGTCACTCAAGAGGCGATAGTGCCTGCGCTTGAGTAACAGTTATCTTTTTGATTCTAGCAAAGCGCCATCCACAACCAACCAATTATGATGCCTGGTACAGGGCCTCCTAGTAATAATCAGGCAGATAGTAGAATTTTTGCTCTATAGTCATCGTCAATCGCGGAGGCCATGACT